>JBGAKM010000017.1:0-69949 GCA_044224395.1 Devosia sp. | reverse complement strand
CGTCGCCCCAGTAGGGAACCGGATTATTGTGCCAATCGGGATGGAGCCGCTGCGCCTCGTGGCGAAAAGCCACGAGCCGCGGACAAAGCGGGCAGTCGCGAGGCGGCTGGGTGAGAGGCAATCAGGACCGGCGGGGAAGGGGACTCACTTCACCTTATCGTCGGCATGCGCGTGCGCACGGTCAACATGACCCGCGCGCTCGAGCGTGCGCTCCATCCCCCGGTCGACCGTGCGATCCATCGCGCGGCCGACGGTCTTGGCGAGCTCGGCCACATCGAGGAAAAAGTCGGCCTGGCGGCGCAGCTCGTCCGAAATCATGGGCGTGGGCGTCGTCAGCGTCGACGCTACAGTCACGCGCTTGCCGCGGCGCTGCAGGGCAGCCACGAGGGCTGTGAAGTCGCCATCGCCCGAGAACAGAACGAAGTGATCGAAGAACGGCGCCATCTCGAGGGCATCGACCGTCAGCTCGATGTCCATGCTGCCTTTGATCTTGCGGCGACCGGCGCCGTCGGTGAATTCCTTGGCCGGCTTGGTCACGACCGTGAAGCCGTTGTAGTCGAGCCAGTCGATCAAGGGGCGGATCGAGGAATATTCCTGATCTTCTACCAGCGCCGTGTAATAATAGGCGCGCAGCAGATACGCCTTAGACTGGAACTCCGCGAGAAGCCGACGGTAATCGATGTCGATCCCGATCGCTTTGCTTGTCGCGTAAAGATTTGCACCGTCGATGAAAAGTACAACCTTTTCCCGGGGATCGATGGACATTAGGCCCTCTCCTAAGCCGGGACCAGCCTCTTCTATGGGCCCGGCTGAACATCAAAAACGTTTGGCTGAAAGCTACCCAAGGGGCAATCTATCCAGCGAGCAATTCCCGCACTTTTGGAAGCTAGCAAGCCAACAGAGTACCGGCAACGATTTAATCAAGTTTCCGAAGGTATCAACTCTATGCGTTGCGGCCTTGCATCCGACGCCCTTGCCCCGCTGGGATGGCTCGTGTATCAGGACCGCTCACTCCCATCCCCATCCTGGAGACGTTCGTGGCACGCGTCACCGTAGAAGACTGCATCGAAAAGATCGACAACCGTTTTGACCTCGTCCTGATGGCCGCACACCGCGCCCGGATGATCTCGGCCGGTGGATCGATCACGGTCGATCGCGACAATGACAAGAACCCGGTCGTTGCGCTCCGCGAAATCGGCGACGGCGCGATCTCCCCTGAAGATCTGAGCGAAGACCTCATCCACTCCCTGCAGAAGTATGTCGAAGTCGACGAGCCGGAGAAACACGCCGCCCCGCTACTCGACGCGGATGCCGATCCCGATGGCGATACGTTCGACACCATATCGGAAGACGAACTGCTGCGCGGCATCGAAAGCCTGGCGCCGCCCGAGCGCCGCGACGATTGATCCGGTCGAAACTCGGCCTATAGTATTGAGGCGCCCGGACTTTCGGGCGCCTTTTTCATTCCGGACTCTCGATGTCGCTGGCTGAAGCATGGCCTGGGAAAGTTGAGGCCGCGGCAGCTCCGCGGCCGGTGATCATGCGCCAGTACGAGCTGGTCGAGAAGGTTCAGGCCTACAACCCGGACGCCGACGAAGCGCTCCTCAACAAGGCCTACGTCTATGCCATGCAGAAGCATGGCACGCAGAAGCGCGCGTCGGGCGACCCCTACATCATCCATCCGCTCGAAGTGGCGTCCATCCTCACGGACCTGCACCTCGACGACGCGACCATAGCGGTAGGTCTCCTCCACGACACCATCGAAGACACGGATGCGACGCGCGCCGAGATCGACCAACTGTTCGGCTCCGAGATCGGCGAAATCGTCGACGGGCTGACCAAAATCGAGCGGCTGCAGCTGGTCACGCGCGAAGAAGCGCAGGCCGAGAATCTCCGCAAACTGCTGCTCGCGATTTCCGCCGACGTGCGCGTGCTGCTGGTCAAGCTCGCCGACCGGCTTCACAACATGCGCACGCTCGACCACATGGCTCCCGAAAAGCAGAAGCGCATCGCGCAGGAGACCATGGACATCTATGCGCCGCTCGCCGGCCGCATGGGTATGCAGGACATGCGCAGCGAGCTCGAGAACCTCGCGTTCCGCACACTTCAGCCCGACCACTACCGCGCCATCACCACCCGCCTCTCCGAGATGCAGGGCGAGTTCAAGGAGACCATCGACTCCATCAAGAAGGAGCTCAGCGCGAAGCTGAAGGTCGAGGGGATTGAGGCACGCGTCTCGGCACGAGTGAAGTCGGCGTGGTCGATTGCCACCAAAATCGAACGCAAGCAGATCGCGCTCGAGCAACTCTCCGACATGATCGGCTTCCGCGTGATCGTCCCGACTGTCGCGGACTGCTATCGCGCGCTGGGTCTCGTCCACACCAACTGGAAGGTCGTTCCAGGACGCTTCAAGGACTATATTTCGGTCCCCAAGCATAACGACTACCAGTCGATCCACACCACCATTGTAGGGCTTGGCCGGCAGCGCATCGAACTGCAAATCCGCACCGAGGAAATGCACCGTGTCGCCGAGCAGGGTATCGCCGCCCATGCCGCCTACAAAGAGGGGGTGGTCAGCGGCAACCTCGAAAAGCTGTCGCATGAGAGCCAGGCGTTCAGCTGGCTGCGCCAGACTATCGAACACGTCACGAGTGGTTCGACCAAGGAAGACTTCCTCGAATACACCAAGCTCGAGCTGTTCCAGGATCAGGTGTTCTGCTTCACGCCGCGCGGCCGGTTGATCGCGCTGCCGCGTGGCGCAACGCCCATCGATTTCGCCTACGCGCTCCACACCGACATCGGCGATACCACCGTCGGCGCCAAAATCAACGGCGCCATCGTGCCGCTCGTGACGCATTTGCAGTCGGGCGACGAAGTCGAAATCCTGCGCGACCAGAACCACATGCCGCCCGCGAACTGGGAAACCATCGCGGCGACTGGCAAGGCTCGTGCCGCGATCCGTCGTGCCGTGCGGCTGTCTGCGCAGCAGCGTGCCCACGCTCTCGGCGAACGGTTGCTATTCTCGCTGATGGAACGCGAAGACGTCACCCTCGATGAGGCCGAAGGCGAGCAGCTGGCAAAGGCGCTTGGGTACCAGAGCAAGCGCGACCTGCTCATTGCCGTCGGCGATGACAAAGTCGAGTCCGAGCCGCTCGGCATCCAACTTGCGACCGTCAAGGGCATCAAGAAGCGCATCAAAAAGCCCCTCGATCTGCCGCTGCCCGACAAGAACGAGGGCTGGTTTGCGTTGCGCGACACGGACCTGTTCCGCTTCCGCGTGCCCGGCGGCCAGTCGGCCGGCCCCGCCACGCAGGCGGCGCTCGCGCATCTGAGTTTTGGCACCAAGGTCGAGATTTCGCCCGAGGGCGTCGTGCCCGGCGACCGGTTGGTGGGCATCATGCGGCCGAACGCGCCGATCATGATCTACCCCGTCCACTCGGACGCGCTCGGGAGCCTGCACGACTCGGACCTGGCCTGGATCGACGTTCGCTGGGACATCGCCGGCCGCGAGGACCGCAGCTACAAGGTGGCGATCTCGATGCTGGTGCAGAACAAGCCCGGCGTGCTGGCGCAGATTTCCGCCGCCATTGCCGCTGCGGAGGCGAACATCCATAATCTCGTGATGCGCATCGTCGCTCCTGACTTCCACAAGAACATCTTCGAGCTCGAAGTGCGCGACCTCGGTCAGCTCACCGATGTACTCTCCTCGCTAAAACTCACCCCCGGCCTCAGCCAGGTGCGCCGCGCCACGGTGGCCGAGGCCGAGAGCGTGGCAATCGCCGAATGGACGGGCGCCGAAGCGGACGAAAAGGCAACCTCATGACCACCGACGAAGTCCTCGACATCTTCCGCCAGTGCGGCGCGCTGCTCGAGGGCCACTTCATTCTGTCCTCGGGCCTTCGCTCGCCGATCTTCCTGCAGAAGCAGCGCGTCTTCATGCATCCGGACAAGGCCGAGACACTGTGCCGGGCGCTGGCGGACAAGATCAGGACATCCGGCTACGGCGACGTCAGCCAGATCGTCTCGCCCGCGGTGGGCGGGATCATCCCCGGCTACGAAACCGCCCGACACCTGGGCGTGCCGGCGATCTTCACCGAGCGCGTCGATGGCAAGTTCCAGCTGCGCCGCGGCTTCGAAGTGGCGCGCGGCGAAAAGGTGATCGTCGTCGAGGATATCGTCACCACCGGCCTCTCGATCCGCGAGTGCATCGACTGCCTCAAGGACCTCGGCGCCAATGTCGTAGCTGCGGCCTGCCTTGTCGACCGGTCGGCGGGCGAAGCCGATGTCGGCGTCCCGCTGGTGGCCCTGATCAACTACAAGGTCCCGGCTTATCCCGCCGATGCTCTGCCGCCGGAGTTGGCGGCGATACCGGCAGTGAAGCCCGGTAGCCGGGGGCTCCAATGATCGTCGGCCTCGGCAACGACCTCTGCGATATTTCCCGCGTCGCGGAGGTCCTCGAAAAATACGGCGACCGCTTCACGCATCGCTGTTTCACCGAAATCGAGCGGGCGAAGTCCGATCGCCGCGCCCAGCGTGCCGCATCCTACGCCAAGCGCTTCGCGGCCAAGGAGGCCTGCTCAAAGGCTCTCGGCACCGGCATCAGCTGGGGCGTCTATTGGCGCGACATGGGGGTGGTAAACCTGCCGAGCGGCAAGCCCACCATGAAATTGACCAACGGCGCTGCCAGGGCGCTGTCCCGGCTGGTTCCGGCTGGACACGAGCCGCACATCCACCTGACCATCACCGACGATGGCGGTATGGCTCAGGCCTTCGTGATCATCGAGGCGTTGCCGGTTGACCGGCCCGCTGCAAGCGCATAACCACTGCCCCGCGGGGCGGACCCGGGGACATTTATGAGCCAGATCGACTCCAAGGCCGGCAAAAAAGCCAACAAGAACGAGTTTCGCGACACCGTCGTGGTGATCATCGAGGCTCTGCTGATTGCGCTCGTCTTCCGGACCTTCCTCTATCAGCCATTCTCTATTCCGACCGCCTCGATGCAGTCGACACTCATGATTGGCGACTACTTCCTCGCCTCCAAATTCACCTGGGGCCTGGGCAAGTACTCGTTCCCGTTCCCGGTGCCGCTGGGCGACCGGATCCTGCAGATTTCGGCGCCGCAGCAGGGCGATATCGCGGTGTTCCGCAATGAGCCGACCGGCGAAGATTACGTCAAGCGCGTCATCGGCCTGCCGGGCGACAAGATCCAGATGAAAGAGGGCCGCCTCTACATCAACGGCGTGATGCTCGAGCGCGAAGAGATCGGCACCGGCGAAGACACGGACTCGAGCATGATGTCGGTCCCCGTGGTGCTCTATCGCGAGACGTTGCCCAATGGTGTCGTGCACACCATCCAGGAAATCTCCGACGACCAGCCCCTCGACAACACGGCGGAGTATGTCGTGCCGCCCGGCCACTACTTCATGATGGGCGACAACCGCGACCGCTCGGCCGACAGCCGCGTGCTGCGGCAGGTCGGCTACGTGCCCGCGACCAACCTGATCGGCAAGGGCGAGGTGCGCTTCTTCTCGATTAGGGACAACATCGCGCCGTGGCAGATCTGGCAATGGCCGGCGAATGTCCGCTGGGATCGCATGTTCCAGTCCGTGTACGTGCCGATCACGCACACACCCACATGAGTCAACGCAGCAAGGGGCATGGCAAGCTTGAGGCCCGGTTGGGATACAAGTTCGCCGACCCCGACCTGCTCGACCGCGCGCTGACGCACTCGAGCGCCATCGCGCCGGCCAGGCGCGTCGCGCAGTCATACCAGCGGCTCGAATTTCTCGGTGACCGCGTGCTCGGGCTGGTCGTCGCCGATTTGCTCTACCGCCGGTTTCCCAAGTCGCCCGAGGGCGAGCTGAACCGCTCGCTGGTTACGCTGGTGCGCAAGGAAACCTGCGCGATGATCGCGCGGGAACTGCAGCTCGGTCCCGATCTCAATCTCGGCGACAGCGAGGCCCGCACCGGCGGCGCCGACAAGGACGCCATTCTAGGCGACACGATGGAGGCGCTTATTGGCGCCATCTATATCGATGGCGGTCTGGCCCCGGCGCGCGATCTGATCGAGCGGCTGTTTGGCGAACGGATCGGCGACACGGGCTCCGAGCGCGCCGACGCCAAGACGACACTGCAGGAATGGGCGCAGGGCAGGGGGCTCGAGCCGCCTGCCTATGTCGAGACCGGCCGCACCGGCCCTGATCATGCGCCGGAATTTACCATAGCAGTGAAGCTTTCGGGCTATGCCGACCTCAGCGCGACCGGCCCCAGCAAGAAGCTTGCTGAACACAAGGCCGCCGAGGCGTTCCTCGTGCGCGAAAAAGTCTGGAAGGAGGCGACGCCATGAGCGAGGTCGCTCCCGAAAACACCCGCTGCGGCTTCATCGCGCTCGTCGGTGCGCCCAATGCCGGCAAGTCGACGCTGCTCAACTCGCTGGTCGGCACCAAGGTCTCGATCGTCACGCACAAGGCGCAGACGACGCGTGCGCAAATCCGCGGTGTTGTCACCGAAGGCGAGGCGCAGATCGTGTTCATCGACACGCCCGGCATCTTCGCGCCCAAGCGCCGACTGGATCGCGCCATGGTCGAGTCCGCCTGGACCGGCGCCGGCGACGCGGACCTCGTGGCGCTGATCGTCGACGCCGAGCGCGGGATCAACGCCGAAGTCGAGGCCCTGCTGACAGGACTGGAGAATGTCCGCCATCCGCGCGTCCTCGTGCTCAACAAGATCGACCTGATCCCGCACGAGAAGCTTCTCGGCCTCTCCGCCGACCTCAATGCGCGGCTGAAGTTCGAGGCGACCTTTATGCTCTCGGCCCTGCGTGGCCATGGGGTGAAGGACTTCCTCGACTGGGCCGCCACGCGCATCCCGCTCGGCCCCTGGCACTTCCCCGAAGATCAGCTCACGGACCTGACGCTGGCGATCACCGCGGCGGAAGTCACGCGCGAAAAGCTGTTCCTCCGAATTCACGAAGAGATACCCTACAACGCCACCGTCGAGACCGAGAAGTTCACCATCCAGAAGGACGGCTCCTACCGGATCGACCAGGTGATCTACGTCACGCGCGACACGCACAAGAAGATCGTTCTTGGCGCCGGCGGACAGACCATCAAGGCGATCGGCGCCGACAGCCGCAAAGAGCTGATGGAGATGTACGAGGTGCCCGTGCACCTCTTCCTCTTCGTCAAGGTCCGGGAGAAATGGGCCGACGACCCCGAGCGCTATCGCGAGATGGGGCTCGAATGGACGAAATGATCCATGCAGTGGGACGGTGAGGGCCTGCTGATCGGCGTTCGCCGCCACGGCGAGACCAGCGTCATCGCTGAAGTGATGGTGGCGACCAAGGGGCGGACGCTCGGGCTCGTGCGCGGCGGGCGCTCGACCAAGCTCGCAGCGACGCTGCAGCCCGGCAACACGGTGCAGGTGTCATGGCGCGCCCGCCTGCAGGAGCACCTCGGCACCTTTGCGGTCGAACTGATCGATGCGCGTGCGGCAGAGCTGATCACCAACCGCATCAGGCTTTATGCGTGCCAACTGCTCTGCGAACATTTGCGCCTGCTGCCGGAACGCGATCCGCACGACCGGCTGCTCGCCCTCGCGGTGAACGCGCTCGACGACAAGTCTAAGCAGGACCTCGCGATCGATCTCGCGCGCTTCGAGCTCGCGCTGCTCGACGAGCTGGGCTTCGGCCTCGACCTTAGCGCCTGTGCCGTTACCGGCACGACCGAGGATTTGACCCACGTGTCGCCCAAGACCGGACGAGCCGTGTCCCGCGAGCCTGCCAAGCCCTACTGCGATCGCCTGCTGGTTCTCCCGCAGTTCCTCATCGCCGACGCTCCACTCCAGCCGGGCGACCTGATGCACGCCTTCCGGCTCACCGGCCACTTCCTCCACATGCACGTGTGGGACCCGCGTCAGATCGAACCCCCAGCCATCCGCGACAGCCTGATCGAGGACCTGTCCACCGGACCGTCATCCCCGGGCTCGACCCGGGGACCCAACTGAGCTGGCGGTAAGCAGCAGGTGTGGCCCGGGTGGCCGGGTCAAGCCCGGCCATGACGGTGGGTGGGCAATGTCCGCGAGCGCTTAATCCGTCGGTCCCGCTATAGTCCGGTCGTGATTCGTTCTGGACTGCCTGATGACTGCTGACGCCAAGAGCCTCCCGCCTGCCGACGACGTTGACCTGCGCAAGGCGCTGGAGGAGCGCTATCTCTCCTATGCGCTCTCGACCATCATGCAGCGTGCGCTGCCCGATGCCCGCGACGGCATGAAGCCCGTTCACCGGCGCATCATTCATGTGATGCGGCTGCTGCGGCTCGATCCGGACGAGGCCTACCGCAAGTCGGCCAAGATCGTCGGCGACGTGATCGGCAACTTCCACCCGCATGGCGACCAGTCGATCTACGACGCAATGGTGCGCCTCGCGCAGGACTTTTCCATGCGCTACCCGCTCGTCGACGGGCAGGGCAATTTCGGCAACATCGATGGCGACGGCGCCGCGGCCTATCGCTACACCGAAGCCAAGATGACCGACGTCGCGGTGCGCCTGCTCGAGGGCATCACAGAAGATGCGGTCGACTTCAAGCCGACCTACGATGGCCTGACGGACGAGCCGACCGTCCTTCCGGCGAACTTCCCCAACCTCCTCGCCAACGGCTCGACCGGTATCGCCGTGGGCATGGCGACCTCGATCCCGCCGCACAACGTGGCGGAGATCTGCGAGGCGGCGCTGGCGCTGATCGCCAAGCCCAGCGCGACGATCGAAGAAGTCGTCCACCATCTCCCCGGCCCGGACTTCCCGACGGGCGGTGTGTTGGTCGAGCCGCGTGCGTCGATCCTGGAGTCGTATTCCACCGGTCGTGGCTCGTTCCGCCTCCGCGCCCGCTGGCATCGCGAGGATAAGGGCCGCGGCGTCTATCAAGTGATCGTCACCGAAATCCCCTATGGCGTGCAGAAGTCCAAGCTGATCGAGAAGATTGCCGAACTGCTGCTGGCGAAGAAACTGCCGCTGCTCAAGGATGTCCGCGACGAAAGCGCCGACGACGTCCGCGTCGTGCTCGAGCCCCGTGCCGGCACGGTGGAAGACGCGGTGCTGATGGAGCAGCTGTTCAAGGTCACCGATCTTGAGCAGCGCATCCCGCTCAACATGAACGTCCTCGACAAGGGCGTCGTGCCGCGTGTGATGAGCATCAAGGAGACGCTTGTCGCCTGGCTCGATCACCGCAAGGATGTGCTCGTCCGCCGCACGAACCATCGCCTCGAACAGATCGCGCGCCGCCTCGAAATCCTCGATGGCTACATCGTCGCCTACCTCAACCTGGATGAGGTGATCCGCATCATCCGCGAGGAAGACGATCCCAAGGCGCGGCTGATGAAGCGCTTCAAGCTCACCGACGGACAGGCCGAAGCGATCCTCAACATGCGCCTCCGCTCGCTGCGCAAGCTCGAAGAGATCGAACTGCGCACTGAGCACAAGACGCTGAGCGACGAGCAGGCGCACCTCAACGCGCTGTTGGCGTCGGAGCGCAAGCAGTGGGGTGAAATCACCAAGCAGATCGGCGAGCTCAAGAAAACCTACGGCAAGGACACGCCGCTTGGCCGACGCAAGACCGAGTTCGCCGACGCGCCGCATGCCGACTATGCCGAGGAAGCCGAGGCTGCCTTCATCGAGAAGGAGCCGATCACGGTGATCCTCTCCGAAAAGGGCTGGATCCGTGCCATGAAGGGCCACACGCCCGAGGTCAACGACGAGAAGGGTTTCAAGGCCGGCGACCGGCTTAAACTGGCGTTCTACGCCCAGACCACCGACAAGCTGCTGCTGCTCTCGACTGCGGGCAAGGTTTACACGCTCGGCGCCGATCGCCTGCCGGGCGGCCGCGGGCAGGGCGAGCCGCTGCGTTTGATGGTCGACCTCGAAGAAGGCCAGGACTTCGTCGACCTCTGGGTCTATGTGCCCGGCACCAAGCGGTTGATCGCCTCGACAGTCGGCGACGGCTTCGTCGTTTCGGAGGACGAACTCCTCGCCAACACCCGCAAGGGCAAGCAGGTGCTCAACGTGTCGGGCGGTGCTGAGGCCAAGCTCATCGTCCCCGCCGATGGCGACACGGTCGCGGTGGTGGGGGAGAACCGCAAGATGGTCATCTTCCCCGCGAGCGAACTGCCCGAGATGGCGCGCGGCAAGGGCGTGCGCCTGCAGAAGTACAAGGACGGCGGCATCTCCGATGCGAGCCTCTTCACGGCGCGCGATGGCCTCAGCTGGACCGATTCCTCGGGCCGCACGTTCGTAAAGCCGATGAGCGAGCTCAAGGAGTGGGTCGGCGAGCGCGCGCAGGCCGGACGGCAGGTGCCGCAGGGCTTCCCGCGCAACAACAAGTTCAGGGGGTAGGCAATGATCCGTCACATCGTGCTCGTGCGCTTCCGCGACGACGTGAGCGACGAGCACAAGGCCGAGGTTTATGGCGACTTACGCGCGCTGGTTGGCAAGATCGACGGCCTGCTCACCGCGCAGTTCGGCCCCAACGTCAGCCCCGAGGGTCTGAGCAAGGGCTTCCGCGATGGCTTCGTGATGGACCTGCGCGACGCGGATTCGCGCGACCGCTATCTCGCCCATCCCGACCATCAGGCGGCCGGCGCCAAGCTCGTCGCGCTGTGCGAAGGCGGTCTCGACGGCGTGCTGCCGTTCGATCTCGAAGTCTCCGGCTAGGGCGCGACGGAGATCGTGAAGATCACCGGCAGGTGGTCGCTGCCCGTCTGCTCGCCGAGGTGCAGGTCGCTGACGATCATGCCGCGCTGAAACACGTGATCGAGCGCGAGGAACGGCTCGAGCCGGATCAGTCCGCGCGGCACGGTGAACAGCTCGGGGTATGTCAGCAAATTGCGCGTCTCTCGGCGCAGCCCGGTGTCTGCCTCGAACCGCTTCATCGCATAGGACCACGGCGTCGAGTTGAAGTCGCCGACGACCACCAGCGGCCCCTTCACGGCGTTGGCCGCTTCAGCGGCCGACGCGAACTCGGCGCGCTGGCGTTCGATCGGGTAGGGCCAGTCCATATGCGTCGTCATCAGGGAGAACGAGACTCCAGTGCTGAGCTCGAACTTGACGATGATGTGCGCCGTTCGCTGCGTGCCTTGCGCGTTCTCGGGGCATTCGCCCTCGGCCATCTCGGTCGAGAACGGGATTTTGGAGTACAGCCCGAGATTGGCCCGCTTCCCGCCCTGACAGCGCACGCTGTAGGGATAGCGGCTCTTCAGCAGCTCACCGAGCCCGGCCTGCTCGGGGAAGAACTCCTGCAACGCAACAATGTCCGGGTCCTCCTCGCGGATCGCGCGATCCACGCGCCCCATGTCGTAGTTGAGCCCGAAGATGTTGTGCGTCATCACTTTGAGCGTGGTCACGTCGGATACAGCCTGCCGCGGCGAAAAGCTCGATAGCCATTCCGGCACGAACGTCCACGACGACAGCGCGAAACCCAGCACTGCGAACACCTTCCACGGGAAGCCGCTGCCGAACAGCAGCGCCGCGATCGTCGCGCCGAGCGTGCCGAAAAACAGGAACAGCTGCAGGTGATTGAACAGGTCGAAAAACGGCACCCAGTAGCCGAACACGGCCAGGATCGCCGGCGTCGCCGTGGCAAGGATCAGCAGCGCCGTCAGCAGGCGCACAAGGCCGAGGAGAAACGTCGCCAACCTAGTCGAGCCGCCGCCAGCCGAGCGGACCGCGCTGCACTTCGAGCGGGCGATAGGTGCCCTTGTAGGCCATCTTGGGTGAGTCCTGCACCCAGTAGCCCAGATACACGTAGCTGAGGCCCGCGAGCCGCACCTGCCGCACGTGGTCGAGGATCACGAGGTTGCCGAGGCCGCGCTTCGATAGCTCCGGCGCAAAGAACGAATAGACCATCGAGAGCCCGTCCGGCATCACATCGGTGAGCGCCACCGCGATCAGCGGCTTGTCGGGATCGCTGCCGAGCCGGTACTCGACCAGCACGGTCTGCACCGGCGTATCCTCGACCATGTATTCGTAGTCGACGAAGTTCATGGCGGTCATGCCGCCGCCCGTGTGCCGCGAGTCGAGGTAGCGCTTGAACAGCGCAAACTGCTCCGCCGTTGCGCGCGGTTGCCGCACGGCGACTTCGATATCGTCGTTGAGCTTGAGGATACGCTGATAGCGCCCGCTGAATTCGAACTCGCGCGCCAGAATGCGGACCGACTGGCACGCGGCACAGCCTTCGCAGGCGGGTCGATAAATGAGGTTTTGGCTGCGGCGAAAGCCGTTGTCGCTGAGCAGTGCGTGCAGCACCGGCGCACGGCGGCCCGTCAGATGCGTGAAGAGCTTGCGCTCCATCTTGCCCGGCAGATACGGGCACGGCATCGGGGCCGTCAGGAAGAGCTGGGTGTTTTCCGGGGCATGCTCGGTCATCTATGCGGAGCTTATGCCCCGCCGACTATGACCGCAATTGGGCTAGGCGCGAGCCCCCGACCAATGACGCACCATCGGCGAGCGGCGTAGCATCAGCGTGCCGGTCACCAGGTCCTGCACCATCTGCTGGCGCGGCGTGAACAGCGCGACAGCCAGCGAGATCGGCCAGGCCACCCACACAGTGATCCAGAACACGATCGGGTGAATGAGAATCTTCCAGCCATCGAGCGGGTAGCCGCGCGTCGGGACCAGCACGATGTCGAACACCGACATGCCGACCGTCGCGCGCATCGGCGAGCCGAGCGTGATCGCGTAGTAGCCCAGAATGATCGCCGGGATCAGGACGGGCAGCAGCACCCACGGAATGCCGAGGGTGAAGAAGCCGAGGATCACGCTGATCAAGCTGAACAGGGCGACGACCGACACGAGGATCGAGATGTCTAGCATGTACGCCATGACGCGGCGCGTCAGCACGCCGTCAAACAGTTCGGGCGCGGTGCTGGGGTCGGGCAGGGACGATCGGCCATTCATGCTCATGAGCAGAACATGGCCCCTAGCTGTCCGGACGCAAGACCTGCGCCCAGGAAAATCGGATTAGCCGCCCAGCTTCCGCGCGGCCTCGAGCGCGAAGTACGTCAGCACGCCCTTGGCGCCGGCGCGCTTGAACGCCCACAGCGATTCCATCATCGCCGCTTCGCCATTGATTGCACCGGCTTCGCCCGCGAGCTTGAGCATCGTGTACTCGCCGCTCACCTGGTAGGCGAACACCGGCACGTTGAAGCTGTCCCGGACCCGGCGGACGATATCCAGATAGGGCAGGCCGGGCTTGACCATCACCATGTCGGCGCCCTCGGCGATATCCTGCTCGACCTCGCGCATAGCCTCGTCGGAATTGGCGAAGTCCAGCTGGTATGTCTTCTTGTCGCCGAGCAGCCGCTGTCCCGAACCCACCGCCTCGCGGAACGGCCCATAGTAGGCGGACGCGAACTTGGCCGAGTAGCTCATGATCGCGACGTTCTCGTAGCCTTCGGCATCGAGCTCCTGCCGGATCGCCGCCACGCGCCCATCCATCATGTCCGATGGCGCGATGATGTCGGCACCCGCCGCGGCCTGCACGAGCGCCGAGCGCACCATGGCCGTGACCGTCTCGTCGTTGAGGATGTCGCCGTCACGCACGAGGCCGTCCTGCCCGTCGCTCGAATACTCGTCGAGCGCCACGTCGGCGATGAGCCCGATCTCGGGCACCGCGTCCTTGATGGCGCGCATCGCCCGGCACATCAAATTGTCCGGGTTGTAGGCCTCCGACCCGTCCGGATTGCGCAGGTGGTCGGGCGTGTTGGGGAAGATCGCGAGGGCAGGGATGCCGGCCGCGCGCGCGTCCTTCGCCGCCTGCACCAGAAGGTCGACGCTCAGCCGCTCGACGCCCGGCATGGTCTTGATCTGCGTACGCTCGTTCTGTCCCTCGATCACGAACAGTGGCCAGATGAAGTCCGCCGGCGTCAGCGTCGTTTCGCGCACGAGATCGCGCATCCACCCCCTCCGCCGCAGCCGCCGTTGCCGGCGCCCGCCGAGGAAATCCATGTCGTATTTGGGCCAATCACTCATGGGGCGGTGTGTATCAGGGGATTTCCACCGGGTGAAGTTGGCGGTATCGGTGGATATGGATCTGACTTCCCCCATCGCCGGGCGCTACGTCCGGATCGTCGCGATCATTGCGCTTCTGCTCGGCCTGTCCGACGCGGCGCGCCTTCTCGGCGTCGCTGGCGTGCCGGGCGTGAGTCCGATCTACACGCTGGGCGGTGCCGGGTTCACTTACCTGGCCATTTTCGCGGTGGCTCGCCTTTTTGCCGCCGTCGGCCTCTGGATTCAGGCGAGCTGGGGCGCCGTGCTTCTTGTCGGCGCTACGGGCCTCGAGTTGATCATGTACGTCACCCGCAGCGGTGGCGTGGATATGCCGCCGCTGGGCTTCGCCGTGCGTCTAGTCCTGCTGGTCTCGATCGTCCTGATCTTCGTCCTCTCGCTCCGCTTCCGCGAGCGGGCGCACGACTGACAAGAGCGCTTTCAGGGAAAGTGGCAGCCGGTTTCCCGGTTCGAAAGCGCGTCCATAAGGACCCGGTTACGGGCTGTTTAGGTTACGATTTTCACTACCTGCGTAACCTCTCGTGAACCCAAAATCCCGAACATTTTCAGTAAGATGATCTTAAGCGTGCGGCTTAAGTCGATCTTATTTGGGTGTGTCTAGATTGGGTCCTACGAGAGGCGAACAATCGCCCGGACCGACAGGAACAGTGAGGCAATTATGGCAACCAAATCCAATGCCGTTGAGGCAGAGGCGCCGGGCAGTGCGGGCAGCCTGAAGCCGCAGTATCTCGAAGCCGTCAGCCGCGTCGAGCGGCTCCATCGCCGGCTGCTCGATCTCATCAAGGATGAGTTCGATCGGATGGGATGGGACGACATCAACCCGGTCCAGGCGCTGCTGATGTTCAACATCGGCGATGCCGAGATGACCGCCGGCGAGCTCCGCTCCCGCGGTTACTATCTGGGCAGCAACGTCTCGTACAATCTCAAGAAGCTGGTCGAGACCGGCTACATCTTCCAGGAGCGCAGCCGCGCCGACCGTCGCTCGGTCCGCATCCGCCTGACGCCCAAGGGCGAAGAAGTGGCCGAAGTCATCGACGAGCTCTACGACCGTCACCTCAAGTCGATCGACAAGGTCGGCGGCCTCGACGAAGGCTCGTTCGAGTCCCTCAACAAGGCCCTCGGCCGCCTCGAACGCTTCTGGGTCGACCAGATCCTTTATAAGCTCTAGGGCGCGCGCGCCGGTTCGGCGTTCCAGCGCGCCCCAACAGAGACCCTACCGTCCTGACCTCCAAAGCAATCCCCGCAGCATCGAGGATTGTGGCGCTCACGCCACAGGACAAAGCGAACGCCGGTCTCAGGGCCGGCGTTTCTTATTTGCGCCGCAAATCCAGTGATTGAGTGAGACCGCGAACGTCCTCCCGTTCGCGCGTGGCGTCCTTTCATGACTATCCTCCGCAAGCGGGCTTCACAGCTCGTTGACGGGCGTTGTGGTGAACTGGGCGCCGATGTATTTCGGCGATGCTCGCTCAAAGGCGAATTGGGACTTGGTGACCGGATGTTTCTGAACAGGCGTAAGCTTCTCTCCTCGGCAGCCGCGCTGGCCGCCGGCATGGCTCTTCCCAGCTGGGCGCAGGCGCAGGACGAGAGCGAGCCGTCGATCTGGGACATCCTCACGCGCAATGCGCGCAAGAAGGACGTGAACCCCGACCAGAACACGGTTCAGGCGCTGTCGATCATCGACACGCCCGAGCCGATCCTGAGCTACGACACCGCCTACAACATTCAGACGGCGATGAATTACTACCAGCAGGTGGTCGCCGCCGGTGGCTGGGAAGCCCCGACTCGCCAGACCTTTGGCCTCGAGAACGGCAAGGACGGCCGCCCCGCGGCCAAGCTCAAGCGGCACCTCATGCTCGTAGGCGACCTCGAGCGCGCCGATCGCATAAACGACCGCTTCGACGATTCCGTCGACCTGGCGGTACGCCGCTTCCAGGTGCGTCACGGCATCATCCCGACCGGCAAGGTCGACGAGCCGACCTTCTACGCGCTCGCCGTGCCGGCCGAACAGCGCCTCGCGCAGCTGCAGCTCAATTCGATGCGGATCGAGCAGCTCGCCGGCTCGCTGCAGGAGCGCTACCTGCTCGTGAACATTCCCGCGGCCTCAATCGAGACCGTCGAGGGGGGAATCGTGCTCTCGCGGCATACCGCGGTCGTCGGCAAGATCGATCGGCAGACGCCGATCATGAGCTCCAAGGTCCACCAGATCAAATTCAACCCCTACTGGACGGTGCCCAAGAGCATCATCGAGAAGGACCTCATCCGGTACATGAACGAAGACCCCATGTACCTGACCAACTTCCACATCCGCGTGTTCGACGGGAAGGGCAACGAAGTCTCGCCCGAGACGATCAACTGGCAGTCGATGGACGCGCTGAACTACACGTTCCGGCAGGACCCCGGCGGCGAGAACTCCATGGGCCACTGCAAGATCGACTTCTACAACCCCTACGACTGCTACCTGCACGACACGCCCGCCAAGGCTCTGTTCGGCCAGAATTCGCGCTTCCACTCGTCGGGCTGTGTGCGCGTCGAGGGCATCGACACCGTCGCCAACTGGCTCCTCCAGGGCAATGGCGGCTGGGATATCGATAAGGTCCACGCGATGTTCGACACCAACGAGAACGTCAACGTACCGCTGACTTTCCAGATGCCGCTGCACACGACCTACATCACGGCCTGGGCCAACCGGCAGGGCACTGTCAGCTTCCGCGACGACATCTACGAATACGACGCGGCCGGCAAAGTCACCTTCGAGCAGGGTTGAACGGTGGGCTGGCGGGCGGACGACAAACCGGCCGGCAGCAACGAAGTCTTCTTCGAATTCACGCAACTGGGCGGCCAGATGCGGGTCGCCGCCATCGACGGCAGGACCGGCATCGAGGTGATCGTCATCGCGCCGCTGGCCGCGACCCAGACTCAGATGCAGACGCTGGCTCTCGCCAAGCTGAAGCGCCGGCTGGAGCAGGACGTCTGAAACAAGGAAAGGCCCGCCGAAGCGGGCCTCGTCATGTGCTCAGAGCCTGCAGCGTTTCCACTCGCCGCCGAAGCTCAGATACATGTCCGTGTCTTCATCGTACGAGCGATACTTGGCGTGGCACGCGGCAACGTGGTCGTCATCGCCCACCGCCTCCGCGGTGATCACGACGTCCGAGCGGCTGTCGCGCTCGAAGAGGTCCGAGTTACTGAGGACTGCTGTCGTTCCCACGCCGGTCCAGAACGAACCGACGATGATGGCGGCGATGACGGGAGTGATGACCATCAATGATCTCCTTGATTCTTTTTACGTTTTGATCGCCGAGCCCCTGGGGCGCGCGTGCAGCGCACCAGCCTGACCCCGGCCTAACTCACACCGTCCGGCATCGTTCCGAGAAGGCGGAACTGGGGCAGGGGCTTCCGTCCGGGGCCAATCTTTGCGATACTGCCCGGGTTCGCGCGACTGGCGAGAAGAGATGGGACACCATCGGGGAACGCGAACCTAGATGCCGCTCGCCTGGGCACCCCTCGAACCCATTGGGAGCCCATCATGCCACCCATTCGCCTACGACCTGCCGGCCTTGGAATCGCTATTGGCCGCGTGATAGAGCCCGGCCTCTGCCGGACCATTTCGTCTCGTCACCAGGGGAACCGCCCATGAGCGCCGCTGCGACCCTTCCGCTCTTTCCAAACTTCTTCTCCGCCAGCCTCGCCGACACCGATCCGGAGATCGCCGATGCCATCAAGCTCGAACTAGGCCGCCAGCAGCACGAGATCGAACTGATTGCGTCCGAGAACATCGTGTCGCGTGCCGTGCTCGAGGCGCAGGGCTCGATCATGACCAACAAGTATGCCGAGGGTTACCCCGGCAAGCGCTACTACGGCGGCTGCCAGTATGTGGACATCGCCGAGAACCTCGCGATCGAGCGCGCCAAGCAGCTCTTCGGCGCCAATTTCGCCAACGTGCAGCCCAACTCCGGCAGCCAGATGAATCAGGCGGTGTTCCTCGCGCTGCTGCAGCCGGGCGACACCTTCATGGGCCTCGACCTCAATTCGGGCGGCCACCTCACGCACGGCTCGCCGGTCAACATGTCGGGCAAATGGTTCAAGGTGGTGAGCTATGGCGTTCGCCAGGACGACCACCTGCTCGACATGGACGACGTCGCCGCCAAGGCGCGCGAGCACAAACCCAAGCTGATCCTCGCCGGCGGTACGGCGTACTCGCGCATCTGGGACTGGAAACGCTTCCGCGAGATCGCCGACGAAATCGGCGCCTACCTGATGGTCGACATGGCCCACATCGCGGGCCTCGTCGCCGGTGGCGCGCATCCTTCGCCGGTGCCGCATGCGCATGTGGTCACCACCACCACCCACAAATCGCTCCGTGGTCCGCGCGGCGGCATGATCCTCACCAACGACGAGGAACTGGCCAAGAAGATGAACTCGGCGGTTTTCCCCGGTCTCCAGGGCGGTCCGTTGATGCACGTCATCGCCGCCAAGGCGGTGGCGCTCAAGGAAGCGCTGCAGCCCGAGTTCAAGGCCTATGCGCGCCAGATCGTCGCCAACGCCAAGGCACTGTCGGCTTCATTGCGCGAGCACGGCCTCGACGTCGTGTCGGGCGGCACCGACAACCACCTGATGCTGGTCGATCTGCGTCCGAAGAACGCCACGGGCAAGCGGGCCGAGGCGGCCCTTGGCCGCGCCAACATCACCTGCAACAAGAACGGCATTCCATTCGACCCCGAAAAGCCCTTCGTCACCTCCGGCGTCCGCCTCGGTACCCCTGCCGGCACGACGCGTGGTTTTGGCGAAGCCGAATTCCGGCTCATAGGCGAGTACATCGTCGAGGTGCTGGACGGCCTGCGCGAAGCGAACTCCGACGAAGGCAATGCCGCCGTCGAGGCCCGGGTGCGCGACAAGGTCCGCGACCTGACCGCACGCTTCCCAATCTACAACTGATGCCGTTACAAGGCTCCCTCATCCGCCCGCCAGGGGCCGGATGAGGGGCCTTCGCCACCAGAACCGGAGTCTACTGAGTGCGCTGCCCCTACTGCGGAAACGACGACACGCAGGTCAAGGACAGCCGTCCGACCGAAGACTCGTCGGCTATCCGCCGCCGCCGCATCTGCCCCAGCTGCGGCGGCCGCTTCACCACCTTCGAGCGCGTGCAATTGCGCGAACTGACCGTGGTCAAGAAGTCGGGCCGCAAGGTCCCGTTCGACCGCGACAAGCTCGCCCGCTCGGTAAACACTGCGCTGCGCAAGCGGGCGGTCGAGCCCGATCGCGTCGAGCGCATGATCTCCGGTGTCGTTCGTCAGCTCGAGAGCCTGGGCGAACAGGAAATTACCTCCGACCAGATCGGCGAGTTCGTCATGGACGGGCTCAAGAACCTCGACGATGTCGCCTTCGTCCGCTTCGCCTCCGTTTACAAGAACTTCGGCGCCGCCGACGATTTCCGCTCCTTCCTGAGCGAGCTCAAGGACGGCGAAACCCCGACGCTCGATGAGGACGAAGACTAAGGGGTGAGCGTCCGCATCCCGCGTTCCATCAATTCCCGCATGAAGCGCTGGTAGGGGATACCCCGCTTCTCCGCCTCGGCCTTGATGTAGTCGAGCTGCCCCTGCGGCAGGCGCAAGTGGATGCTCGCATCCTTCAAGCGGCGCTCGAGTTCGCTCAGCGTGATGCGGTGCGAAAGGTCATACTGCGTGAGGTCGGCGTTCGCGACAAAGTCCTCCGCCTCTTCATCGGTGTGTAGAATCGGGAGACGCTTAAGAGCCGGCTTTTTCATAGAACTCAACCTCGTCGCGATGCATGTAGCGTGCGCTGATGGGGCGGAAGTAAACTTCGTCCTGTTTCATGCGGAAGGTGAAGACGACGAACACGAACCGCCCCTGTGACGTTGCGCTGACCGCTCTGAAGCGAACCTCTAGCTTCGAATGGTCAGGGTCTTCGACGATCGCTGGGTCGTTAGCGAAGACCTCTTCGATCTCAGCCTTCGACACACCGTGCTTGCCGCACTTCGGCCAGTTACCTTCGTCCCAGTCGATGCGCATGAAATTACGTAGCACATTTGTGTACACAAACAAGAAGCCATGCCTGGCGAGCAATGGCGTTCAGCGCGCCGAAGGTTGACCCGCGGGCTCAGGCCGAAGATAAGGTCGCCCGAATTCGTAGGCCTCCGAGCATCCATGTCGTCCACCGAACCCACATCTCCTGGCGCGCGTCCCGCCAACCAGCGTGGTGCCGCGCGGCTCGCCGCCGTGCAGGCGCTCTACCAGATGGATGTGGGGCGGCAGACGCTCGAGGATACGCTCAGCCAGTTCAGTGCCCACATGCTGGGCCGCGAGGTCGAGGGCGAGCAGTACCTGCCCGCCGATGCCGATTTCTTCCGGCAGATCGTCACCGGCGTCATCAAGAGCCAGCTCGACATCGATCCGACCATCGACAAGTCGCTGACCAACGACTGGCCGGTCGGGCGTATCGACGCGACGCTTCGCGCCATTCTTCGCGCTGCGGCGTTCGAACTGCTGCGCCGCCGCGACATCCCGCAGGGCGTAGTGATCAGCGAGTACGTCGATATCGCAAAGGCCTTCTACGAGGACGACGCGCCCAAGCTCGTCCACGGCGTGCTCGACACAATCGCCAAGCAGGTCGCGCCGGCGGCGTAAGGGTGTCGCCCGCTGTTTGCGGGCACAATCTCGCATCCCCACAACTGTCATCCCAGCGAAAGCTGGGACCCAATTGTCCAATAGCGCGGGATGAAAGATGGGTCCCAGCTTTCGCTGGGATGACATCGGGAGTGTGGTGACTCAGATCGACTCGATCAGGGAATCGATGAAGCTCTTGTCTTCGCCATAGGATGGGGTCTTTCGGCCCTCGATGGTGATGACCTTGCCGTCCTTGGCCGAATAGACGGCCTTGTCGACGATCTTCTTGTTCTTGTCGAAGTAGATCGCGAGCACCGTCCGTTCGCGCACCGTCGTCATGCCGAAGGCGGTCTGATCGACCTTCGTCTCGACGTAGTACCAGGCGACGCCCTCGGTGAAGGTGTTCACCGTCTGCGGCGAGCCGAGGACGACAACCACCAGGTCCTGGCTCTGGCCGGGACGGATCTGCGCGAGGGCGTCCTGCGACAGGGCGTAGCCCTGCACCTTGGCGCTCGAGAAGGCGAGTCCGGACCCCATGCTGCAGGCCGAGAGGCTCACGGCCATCAGGCCCGCCGCTGCCACCGCGAGAAAGACTGGGGCAGTTTGGCGCTGGGGCATAGATTTGACTTTCACGTTGCCTCTCGAATAAGACGCGGGCTCTCGGCAGAGCGCCGCTTGTTTAGCGAGGAATTCCGTCCGCTGGCAAGCTGGCACGATCCGCTTCCGATCGCCGGCCCCGGAGCCCTACGTCCATGATTTTCAATCTGTTCCGCAAAACTGTCGCCCCCGAGGCAGTGGAAGAGGCCTACCGTTCTATTGTGGCGCAATCCCGGCAGCCCAAGTTCTACGCGGAGTGGGGAGTCGAGGACACCGTCACCGGCCGCTTCGACATGGTGTCGCTCCATCTCGCGCTCTACTTGTACCGCCTCAAGAATGAACAAGGCGCCAAGGAATTCACGCAGGCCCTGGTCGACCTGTTCTTCAAGGACATGGACCACTCGATCCGCGAGCTCGGCGTCACCGATCTGGGTGTTCCGGGCAGGGTCAAGAAGATGGGCACCGTCTTCTACGGGCTCGTCGCTGCACTCGACCCGGCCATCGATTCTGGACTTCCCGCCAACGTCGAAACCGTCCTCGTGCGCAATGTTTATGGCGAGCCGAACGCCGGGGCAGCAGCGCTCGCCGGCTATGTGATCGACGAGTCGCGGCGCCTCGCTGGCGAGCCGACTGCAACCCTCGTCAAATCGCGCGGAGTCGCCGCTTGAGCGCCCCGCAACGCATCCATCTGCACGACGCGAGCATCCGGCTCGACTCGATGCCCGTAGCCGGTCGCGACGTGGACGTGACGCCGACCGCCGAAGAGCGAGCCGCGATTGCCGCCCAGCTGGAACTGTCGTCGGTCGATGCGCTCACCGTACACCTGCACGCCGTGCGTTTCCGCGGCGGCATCCGCGTCACCGGCCGGCTGACGGGCCGGGTAACGCAGCCCTCTGTCGTGACGCTCGAGCCGCTTACCCAGGATATCGCCGAGCCGATCGACCGCATCTTCCTGCCCGGCGGCGAGAAGCAATATGCCGGTCCGGCCAACGCAGAAGTCTTCGTCGACCTAGAAGGCGACGACGTGCCTGACCACTTCGAGGGGAATGAAGCCGACCTCAGCGACCTCATCGTCGAGACCGTTGCGCTTTCGGTCGATCTCTACCCCCGCGAACCCGGCGCGAGTCTTGACGATGCCGGCCTCCAACCCGATCTCGACACTGCATCGCCCTTCGCTGTTCTCAAGACGTTAAAACCCAAGGAAAAGTAAGCGTTTCGGGCCGTGCACTTGAACGGCAAGAGCGTTTGGCTAAGGTGACCCGGCCCGCTCAACCGGGCCAATATCGGATAAGATGGCAGACACAATCCGCATATCCGTCGACGCCATGGGCGGCGATATAGGCCCCCGGGTGGCGATTGAGGGTGCCGCGCTCGCTCTGCGCGAATTGCGCAACTCCTCCTTCCTGTTCCACGGGCGCGAAGCGGACATCACGCCTCTTCTCGACAAATTCCCCGACCTCAAGAAAGTCAGCCGCGTCATCCACTGCGACAACGTCATTTCGATGGACGAGAAACCTTCGCAGGCGCTGCGCAAGGGCAGGGGCAACTCCTCGATGTGGAAGGCGCTCCAGTCCGTGAAGGACGGCGAAGCCGACGTCGCAATATCGGGCGGCAACACCGGCGCGCTGATGGCGATGGCGACGTTCTGCCTCCGCCCGATGGAAGGCATTTCGCGTCCCGCGATCGCCGCGATCTGGCCGACGCTGCGGGCCGACATCATCGTGCTCGACGTGGGCGCAACGATCGGTGGCGACGCCAAGCAGTTGGTGGATTTCTCGATCCTCGGCGCCGCGCTTGGCCGCGCGCTGTTCGACATGGATGCGCCGTCGATCGGCCTGCTCAATGTCGGCACCGAGGACATGAAGGGCCATGACGAGGTGCGCGAGGCTGCCGCGATGCTGACCGCCGCAAGCGGCGCCGGGTTCAAGTATCACGGGTTCGTCGAGGGCGACGACATCGGCAAGGGCACGGTTGACGTCGTCGTCACGGAGGGCTTCACCGGCAACATCGCGCTGAAGACCGCCGAGGGAACGGCACGCCAGATCGGCAGCTATGTGCGAACCGCGCTCCGCAACGACATCTTCTCCATGATCGGGGCGATGCTTGCAGGCAAAGCACTCAATGCCATTCGCCGCAAACTCGACCCGCGCAACGTCAATGGCGGGGTGTTCCTCGGGCTCAACGGCATCGTCATCAAGTCGCATGGCGGCACCGACGAGGTTGGCTTCAAGGCCGCGCTGGGGCTCGCCTACGAAATGGCGCGCTCCCGGCTGATCGACAAGATTTCCGAAGGCATGCAGCGGTTCCCGGCGTTCCCCGCCGCGGCACCCGCGCCCCTTCCCACCGAAGACAGAGAGGCGAAACCCGCGTGAGTACTGTGCGGTCCATTGTGCGCGGCGTGGGGAGCTACCTGCCCGAGCGCATCATCACCAATGACGAGTTGAGCAAGACCCTCGATACATCCGACGAGTGGATCCAGCAGCGAGTCGGCATCAAGCAGCGCCACGTCGCGGCCGAAGGCGAATACACCTCCGACCTCGCGGTCAATGCCGCGCGCCGGGCTCTCGCCAATGCCCAGCTGACGCCGGACGACATCGATCTCGTTATCGTCGCAACCACCACGCCGGACCTGACGTTCCCCGCGACCGCCGCCATCGTGCAGCAGAAACTGGGCATGCATCATGGCGCTGCGTTCGACATCCAGGCCGTATGCTCCGGCTTCGTCTACGCGACGGTCACCGCCGACTCCTATCTCAAGAACGGCATCGCCCGGCGCGCCCTCGTCATCGGCGCCGAGACCGCGACACGCATTCTCGATTGGACCGACCGCAGTACCGCGGTGTTGTTCGGTGACGGGGCGGGTGCAGCCATTCTCGAGCTCTCGGACGACGGCGAGCGCGGTATCCTTGCCTCATCGCTTCGCTCGGACGGCCATTTCGCCGACAAGCTCAACACCACGGGGGGGCCATCGACGACCCGCTCGATCGGTTTCGTCCACATGGAAGGCAAGGAAGTCTTCCGTCACGCCGTGGGCAAGATCACCGACGTGGTCGAGAACGTCCTCGCCACCACCGGATACACGGTCGACGACCTCGACTGGTTCGTTCCGCATCAGGCGAACCGCCGCATCATCGAAGGCGCCGGCGAGAAACTGCGCATTCCACCCGAGAAGGTCGTCATCACCGTCGACCGCCACGCTAATACTTCGGCTGCATCGGTCCCGCTCGCGCTCACCGAAGCGGTAACGGACGGCCGCATAAAGCGCGGCGATCTGGTGATGATCGAGGCGATGGGCGGCGGATTTACCTGGGGCGCGTCGCTGATCCGCTGGTAGGCGAGAAGCCGTTCAAGGCGTTGCCATAATTGGTTCTGGGGTCTAAGGTTTCTGACAATTCCGAGGCGGGGGCGCCTAGCGGGACTGCGGATCCAGTTTGGCGAAACGGGGGAGCGGCATGGCCCAGAAAACAGTCACTCGCGCGGACCTTGCGGAAGCCGTTTACGAGTCCGTCGGCCTGTCCCGTACCGAGTCGGCCGAACTCGTTGAACGGTTCCTCAATCTGATCGGCGACGCACTTGTGTCGGGAGAGAACGTCAAGCTTTCCTCTTTCGGGTCCTTCCAGGTCCGGTCCAAGAACCAGCGCATCGGACGCAATCCCAAGACGGGTGAGGAAGTGCCAATTCTGCCCCGGCAAGTTCTGGTGTTCAAACCCAGCAACGTGTTGAAATCCAAGATCAACAAATCTATGGTTCGCGCTGGAAAATAAGCATTTCTAGCGATGAGGATTCGGGGTGGAGAAGTCTCCCGACGCCTTCAGAACCATCTCCGAAGCCGCCGAAGAGCTCGATCTGCCGCAGCACGTGCTGCGCTTTTGGGAAACGCGGTTCTCAACGATCAAGCCGCTCAAACGGGGCGGGGGCCGACGGTACTACCGGCCCGAAGACGTGCTGCTGCTCAAGGGCATTCGGCATTTGCTCTATGATCAGGGTTTCACGATCAAAGGCGTCCAGAAGATACTGAAGGATCAGGGGCCTCGTCACGTCGCGGCGATCGGCAATGGCGGAAGCGTCGACGCCCTGCCGCCGCCGTCAGCGGAACCGGAGTTCGAGGATGAGCCGGTGCCGGACGTCGTGCCCGAACCCATCCGGGCCCGCGACGAAAACTTCACGCCGCCTTCGGGTATCGCCATTTCCGGTGGGGATCGCGAGCGTCTGAGCGCGGTTCTGCGTGACCTGCTCGAATGCAAGCGGCTGCTGGAGCGGGCGCGCGAAGGCTAGTCGTTCGTCCTGTCCGGCGTGCCATCCGGCGCGTTGATGACCCCGAACGCCTCGGATCGCGCACCTGTGATGTCCGCGCCATAGCCAATACCGGCCAGACCGCGGCGCAGCAATTCGCGCACGGCCGCCGCCCGGCTCGGCATCCGGTTCTTGTACCGGAAGTCGTCCAGCGCCTTCAGTTCGACCTCATCGAGCATGATCTGCAGCCGCTCTCCGCGCTGCAAGTCGTTGCCCTTGGCTGTCTTTTCCGCCATTGCCCTATCACTTGCGATAGCAAGTTAGATGATTACTCATCTCGCCCATTCTAGCGGCCTAATTAACGCTCAACGCGCAGAATGGTTCAAGTGAGTGACGCGCTCACTTTGCTAGCACACAGTCATCCCACCACTGCGAATAAGTTCGACATGCCGCCCACCTCGGCGCACGACCTGAATCGGGCTCAGAAAGGCTGACTATCGATGCATGTCGAAATCGAAGAGGGGATACGCCGTGTCCTTATCGTCGAGGACGAAATGATCGTCGCGATGATGATGGAAGACCTGCTCCGCTCGCTCGGAGCGACCGAGGTCCACATCTGCGCCGACACCAAGTCGGCGATCGACGTGGTGCGCACCAAGCCGCTCGACTGCGCAATCCTCGATCTGAGGATTGCTGATGGCAGCAGCATGCCCGTCGCCGACGCGCTGGATGCGGCCGGTGTGCCGTTCCTGTTTTCCTCCGGCACGGAAGCGGCAGAAATCGAAGGGCGACACGCGACGCGGCCGGCGATATCCAAGCCGTTCCTGGACGACGACTTCACGCTGGTCGTGCTCGACACGGTCACCTTAGCGCGTTCGCAACCACTCCGCGCTGTTGCGTCGGACTGAGGGTTGCCACCTTTGGGGCAACCGACTAGATAGGCGCCAGAGTCGGGGTGTAGCGCAGCCTGGTAGCGCATTTGTCTGGGGGACAAAGGGTCGTCGGTTCAAATCCGGCCACTCCGACCATTCTCCCCTCCATCGCCGTCGGCTAGGCTCCTCGCATGAGGATTCCGGCCGCCATGCGCTTCATCTCCGCCCTCGCAACGATCGCCGCCGCGAGCTTCGCCCAGCCGGCTTTGGCACGGTGGGCCGACTGGCCGCGGCCGTCCGATGCCCAACTCGAGCAGATCGTTCGGGTCGCTTATTCGGCTGCCGCGGAATATGCGCGCAAGAACACGAACTACTTCGCCCGCGACGACGACTTCGAGTCCTTGCGCATTGTGATCGAGGATGAACTGGGCCGGCAGGGACTGTCTTACGTCAACGTCCCAACCGCACCGTTGGCCGATCTCGACGCTGCCAGGATTTGCGCACCCGAGGGGACACAGCTTCGCATTGGGGTGAACATGTTCGGCGACAGCGTCACCCTGGCTGCCGTCACCGCCAAGCGCGTTTTCACTTACCACTACGATCCGCACGAGGATGCAGCCATCGTCGTGACGCCGTCGCAGGACTGCTTAAGAAAATAGCTCCAAGGACTGGAGCAGAACCGAAAGCGCGACCGGCAAAATCACACCAGGGCGGAGAGGCGAGCCTCTTCGCCCTTGTTCGTTGTTCGGTATCCGGCGGTGACGCCCCAGATCAGTCCCGCCACGAGGAAGAAGTGTCGCCAATGGTCGAGATCGATGATTGCCGCTTCGATCGAGAGCGGTACAAACACCGAGATCAATGGGATCAGCAGCAGCCGGTTGGGCGACGACTTCACCACGAAACTGAGCCCGCGCCAGATGGTAGTTGCAATGAGCAGGATGAACGCCAATCCGCCGCCCCAGCCATAGACGTGTAGCACGTTGACGTAGGCGTCGTGCGGCTCTTCCTTGATCCGCAGATTGCGGAACTCCAGCGGACCCAGGCCCCAGGGATGGCTGAGGGCCAGCTCGAAGGCATAGCCCTGCCGGCCGAAGCGGCCGCTTTCGCCCTCGTCGTAATTCTGCGCTGTGGCGCGCGTCTCGAACAGACGCTGAACCGAGGGGATCGACAGCAGGCCGCCAATCGCCACCACGATCATCAGCGCGCCGAGCAGCGCGAGAATGAGCATGCGCGCCTTCTCGCGGGCGTGGGCGACGAAGAAGAAGCACAGCAGATAGACCGCGATCGCCGAGCCGGCTAGGTGTCCCCATGCGGCGCGCGAGAAGCTGGCGAAGACGCCGATCGTGATGATCATGAAGACGGCCGCGCCCCAGACGGCCCGCTTCGGCGATCCCAGCAGCACGCGCTGCAGCGCATACATGCCCGGCAGGATGAGGAACGGGCCGAAGACGTTCGGATCGTTGAACAGCGCCTTGGCGCGGCCGTATCGCGTGAGCAGGTCGCCGCCCGGAATGAGGCCCAGATAGCCCAAGGTGCCCATCAGCGCCGAGAGCACGGCGGCGACGGTGTAGGCGCCGATGATCAGTCGCATGCGCTGCTGCGGGGCCTGCGCCACATAGTTGGCGACCCAGTAGCTGGTGAAGAACAGGAAGATGGTGACGGCCTGAAAGATGAGCGCGTCGGGGAGCGGCGTGAACGTCGCCTGGAAGGCGCCGATGAGGGCGAAGGGGATGAAGGCGAGCCACAGGACCAGCAGGCCCAGCGTCGTGCGCTGGAATGCGAAGCTGCCGGCAAAGGCCGACACCGCGAGGACAAGCAGGAAGCTCAGCTCGTAGGGTGAGGGCTCCGTGATGACCACGCTGCCCGAAAAGATCCAGAACGCCACAGCCCATTTGAGCAGGGTGCCGATCCGTGCCTGCACATAAGCGCCGCCGCGCGCTCGCCCGTCGAAAAGGCTGGCGTCGGCGACGGTCATGTCAGTAGGCGTTCTCGGATTTCGAGAACAGTGTGAACGGCGTCATCAGCACGATGTAGCCATCCAGAAGGATGCTCCAGTGCTCTATGTAGTAGAGGTCGTGCTGCACGCGCTGCATGATCTTGTCGACGGTGTCGGTCTCGCCGCGCCAGCCATTGATCTGCGCCCAGCCCGTAATACCCGGCTTCACCTTATGGCGTGCGAAGTATCCTTCGACGGCCTCGTAGTAGAGGATGTTGTCGGCCTTCGCCTGCAGCGCATGCGGCCGCGGTCCCACCACCGAGAGTTCGCCGCGCAGCACGTTGAAGAACTGCGGCAGCTCGTCGATCGACGTCTTGCGGATAAACTTGCCGACCCGCGTCACGCGCGGGTCGTCCTTGGTGACAAGTTTGCTCGCATTGGCATCGAGCATGTCGGTCCGCATGGAGCGGAACTTGAACACCTCGATCAGCTCATTGTTGAAGCCATGGCGCTTCTGCTTGAAGAACACCGGCCCCTTGCTGTCGAGCTTGATGGCGATCGCCGTGACGAGCATGATCGGCGACAGCAGCGTCAGCGCGATCAGCGCGACGATCTTGTCGAACAGCCACTTGAAAACGAGATTCCAGTCTGAGATCGGCCGGTCGGCCATATCGAAGACCGGCACGTCGCCGACATACGAATAGGCCTTGGACGTAAAGCGCAGCTTGCTCATATGCGCTGAGAGCCGGATATCGACCGGCAGCACCCAGAGCTGCGTCAGCATCTCGAGCACGCGCTTTTCGGCACTCAGCGGCATCGACACGATCACGAGGTCCACGCGCGTCTGCCGCGCGAATTCGAGCAGGTCCGCGATGCGCCCGAGCTTGGGCAGGCTCGCCACCGACTCCGGCGAACGCTCGTCGTTGCGATCGTCGAACAGCCCGAGCAGCCGCACGTCGGCGCCGGCGCTCTTCAAAATCGAGTCGACCAGCACTTCCGCATCGTGCCCACCGCCGACGATCACGGTCCTCCGCTTGAGCTTGCCTTCCGCGGTCCACTGCAGGATCAACTGGCGCAGCGAGAGCCGGAAGACGACAAGCACAACCACGCCCGCCGCGAACCAGCTCACGACCCAGACGCGCGAGACCATGTCCGAGCTCTTGAACAGGAACGCGATGGTCATCAGCACGATGAACACCAGCGTCCATGCTGCGAGCACGCGCGCGGTCTGCTGCACGGCCGTGCGGTAGGCGACGATGCGATGCGTCCGCGCCGCATTGAACAGCACATTGGCCGCAAGCGTCGCGAGGAAGATCGTGGGCAGGTACAGCGCGTGCTGGCCCGGCTCGACATAGGTCGCGAAAATCGCAAAACCGAGTGTTGCCAGCAGCAGCGCCTCGATCGCCTGCGCGATGCCGATGATCACCGCGCCCGAATAGCTCGCCTCGATTGGCGCCGAGGCGATGGCCTTGGCTTCCGGGCTGAGTTCGCCCGGCCCCGCTGCGCTCTTGCGCGCGACGTGATCGAGGACGGCTTGCTTGGCGTCGAGGCGGAACATGGGCGGGACGTGTCCGAAAACGGTCGTAACTACCCGAAAACATACGGAGGAAGGGGTGAAGACCGAGTGAAAACGGCCCGTCTCGTTGACCCTATCGCGCCGGTTTCGGGGAGGTTTTCCGCCGTTCGGCGAGCAGTTCGCGGTAGAGCAGCTCGATCTGGTTGGTCATATGGGCAATCGAGAAGCGCGGGCGCACGAATGCCAGCCGCTCCTCCATCTCGAGCCAGGCACCATTGGGGTCGTCGAGCGCCCGCTGCATCGCCGCCATCAGCGCCAGCGCATCGTTGGCCGGAATGAGGCTTGCGGCGGTCGGCCCGAAAATCTCGGCAACCCCGCCGACATCGGTTGCGATCACCTGCCGCCCCGCTGCCGTCCCTTCGAGGATGACGTAGGGCAGGGACTCGGCCAGCGACGGCACCACCATGACGTTGCCGCGCTTCATCGCCTCGCGCGCTGGCCGGACGCCGAGAAGTTCAATCCGCTCTGTCAGCCCCCGCTCGGCGATATGCGCCTGCCATCGATCGAAGTCGGGACCGCCGCCGGCCATCGCGATGGTGGCGGGCTTGCCGTCGGGACGCTGCACGCCAACCAGTGCTTCCATCAGCACGGGGATGCCTTTGACATCCCGGAACTCGCCGACGAACACGAAATCCTTTGCGTCCGCATCGAGCGGCACCGGCTGGAATTCGGCTGCACTCAGCCCGTTATGGATCACCGCCTCGGCGCAGGGCGGCTCGCCGATCTGTGCGTGGAAGGCGCGCTGCGCGTAACCGCTTTCGAAGATGTAGGCGTCGGTGATCTTGCCGATCGCGCGCTCGGCATTTCGGAACAGCCGACCCTGCAGTGAACCGGGCTTGTAGTTGAGCACCCCGCCATGTGGGGTGTTCAGCGCGATCTGTCCGTTGCCACGCGCGATACGCGCCACTACGCCACCCTTCGCACCGTGCCCGTGCAGCACGTCGACATCGAGTTTTCGCGCCAGGCGCCGCGCGGCAAACGGCGTCGTCAGGTCTCCCATGCCAAGCGTACGCGGCATGGGCAGGTGAGAGATGCCGAGCTTGGCAAAGCGTTCCAGCGCCGTGAGCCGTTCCTCCGTCAGCGCGTCCGAAGTGAGGCTGTCGACAACGATGCCCAGCTGGTGCCCGCGACGCGACAGTTCCTCGGTCAGGTCGCGGACATGACGGAACAGTCCGCCGACCGGAGCCCTGAGGATCTGGAGGATACGAAGCGGCGGACCGGAAGTCGCCACGGCCTCAGAGCCAGCGCTCGGAGATGACGATCGTGTCGCCCGGATAGATCGGGTAGTCGAGATCGACGACCGTCTTCTGCATGGTTTCGCCGACCTTGCGGTAGATCGTCGCCCGCATCCGGTTGGCCGTATCGCTGTAGCCGCCGGCGGTCGACACTGCAGCGCGCACGGTCATGCCGGATACGTAGGTGAACTGGCCACCGGTGCGGACTGCGCCCTGGATGAAGAACGGGCGGTAAGATTCGATTTCGACTGCAACATCCGGGCTTCGCACGAAGCCGTTGGCGAGCGCCGCGGCGATGATCCCGGCCGCCTGCGATGTCGTCTTGCCGGCCACTCGCAGCGAACCGACCAGCGGCATCGACACGGTGCCCGCGTCGTCCACCTTGTACGTGCCGGTCACCGTCTCGTCGCCATAGACTTTCACGCGCAACACATCGCCGCCGCCCAGCGTGTAGATCCCGCGCGGCTCGATCGAATAGGTGGTCGTCTTGCCCGTCACCGCGCAGGCGGCGAGGGGCAGGAGAAGCAGGAGGAGGCAAAGCTGCAGCCAGCGCATTCGACAACCGGGTCAAAGAGAGTCGAACGCTAGTTTCGGGTGTTTATGGTTAACAATGTGCTCACGGCGAGCCCGGTGGTCTTGCGGTTTGCGAGTCTGCCTTAACCGATTGTTGACCACGATCCATCGATAGTTCGGCGACTGGGAAAGGTCTCACAATGAGCGTTGAGTCGGCGCCCGCCGAGGATCTGCGGATGGATGTCGGCGCCTTGTTCGGCGCCTTGTGGGCGCGCTTGCTCCGCATCGTGCTCGTCACAGCGCTGCTTCTCGCGGCGACGTTCGGCATCCTGATGTTCGTGCCCAAGATGTATGAGTCCTCGGCCAGCCTCCTGGTCGAAGATCGTACCAGCAGCTTCACGCAGTCGGCGGCAACGACGACCTCGGCCGGAACCGGCATCACCATCGATGCGATGATGTCGAGCCAGATCGAGCTGATCAGATCGCGCGATACGCTGCTGGCCGTCATCGACGCCGAAAAGCTCCGCACCATTCCCGAGTTCAACGGCAGCGCCGTCAACCCTATGACGATGCTGCTCCGTCTGATGGGCCGCAACCCCGAGCCCAAAAGCATCGACGAAACGGTGCTGCAAAATCTCAACGAGCGGCTCACCGTTATCCGCGAGCGCGACTCCGCGGTCATCTCCATCTTCGTCCGCTCGGGGGACCCCGATCTCGCCGCGCGCCTCGCCAATGCGATTGCCAGCGAGCACGTGAAGCGCAGGGCAGGGCAGTCGCTCGCCGATACCGCCGAAGCCAGCGCCTGGCTCGAGCAGCAGATCGAAGCTTTGCGCGTCAAGGTGCAGGAAGCCGATGCCGCGGTCGCACAGTACCGCTCTGACAACGGCATCTTCACCGGTGTCAATGGCACCAGCCTGCCGGACCAGCAGATCTCAGACATCGGTCGCCAGATCACCGACGCGCAAGGTCGCCGCAACACGGCCGAACAGCGCGCTGCGCTGATCCGCTCGCTGCTCAAGTCCGGCCAACCCGTCGAGGGCGTCGAAGACGTGCGTTCGAGCCAGGTCATTCAGTCGTTGATGCAGTCGCGCGCCACCTATCAGGCGACGCTCGCCGAAAAGCTCGCCACGCTGCTGCCGGCTCACCCCACCATCAAGGGCCTCAATGCGCAGATCGAGCAGGTTAACACGCAGATCAACGCCGAGGCCAAGCGCATCGCCGACGGCCTCAGTGCGCAGGTCACCGTCGAGGACGGCCTCATCGCGTCCCTCAACGACGACCTTGGCCGCGCGCGCCTCGCGGCGTCCGCCCAGACTAAGGACAGCGTCACGCTCGACAGCCTCACCCGCGAGGCCAAGGCCCAGCGCGACCTGCTCGACTCCTACCTGATCAAGTACCGCGACGCCGCCGGCCGGACCGAGACTGGCTCCGCGCTCCCCGACGTGCGTATCATCACACAGGCGGCACCCGCCGTCGTCCCCGCATCTCCCAAGACCGCGCTCATCCTCGGAGCCGTCGGGTTCGTCGCGCTGGCGCTGCAGGTCGGCATGGTCCTGTTTGGTGAACTGATGTCCGGGCGAGCCGTGTACGACCGGAACAGCGTTCGCCAGGTCGAGCCGGCTCTTGAGGCCGAGACTGACACGGATGCGGATGTCGCTGACGACGAAGCGGAAACTCACGTCGCCGACCTCGAAGCGGACACCGTTGAGACCGAGCCCGAGGTCGAGGCCGATCTTGCCGATATGCCCGAACCCGTAATGGCAGTCGCCCCTGTAGCTCCCGTTGCGCCCATCGCTCCAGTTGCGCCGCCGCCGCAGCAGCAAAGGCCGGCCGCTTCGGTCTCGGGGGCCGTCGGCCTCGGCACACTCGTCGCCGACATGGCGCTGGGCCGCACGCGCATCGTGCTGCTCGCAGGCGTCTCCGACGCTCGGGACTCTGCCGTTGTCGCCGATCTTCTCGTCAAGGAAGCGCTTGGCAACGGCCTCAGTGTCTGCCGCGTCGATGCGGGCTCGGGTCGTGCATCGTCCGCCCCCGGCCTGACCGACCTCTGCACCGACAAGGCGAGCTTTGGCGATGTGGTCCATCGCGTTCGCGAAGGGCTCGCCGAAGTGCCGTGGGGAGAGACGGCTGCGCTGGATCGTCGTTCCATGAAGCCGCTGACGCTCATCGAAGCGCTGGCCGATATCTACGAAGTCGTGATCGTCTCCACCGGGCGCGTCGGCCTCAACTCGACGCTGCCGCTGTTCGGTGGTGCTCACGGTAGGCTCGTGATTGTCCGCCAGCCGTCGACGCCCGAAGGGCTTGTCGAGGCTGTTACCGCCGATGCGGCATCGCTTGGCTTCACCACCGTCTCGAGCGTCGTCGCCCCCGAGTCGCAAGCCGCAGTGGCCTGATGGGCGCTCTGCGCTACGCTGCCATCTCCGGGATGTTCGAGCTGCTGTGGGCCACCCGGCTCACCTCGCTGCTGCGCGCCACATCGCGGGCGCGCGGCATCATCTTCACGCTCCACCGTGTGTTGCCCGACGATCCCGCGGACTTCTCGCCCAACTCGATCCTGCAGGTGCGACCCGAGTTTCTCGACTTCGCCATACAGCGTGTCCGCAAACTCGGCTTCGAGATCGTCGATCTCAGCGAGGGGCTCCGCCGTATCGAATCCGAGTTTCAGGAAAGGCGCTTCGCCGTCTTCACCTTCGACGACGCCTATCGCGACAACCTCAAATACGCGCTGCCGATCCTCCGCAAGCATCAGTGCCCGTTCACGCTCTATGTGCCCACGGCTCTCGTCGATGGCGTCGGTGAGATCTGGTGGCAGGCGCTCGAAGACATCATTGCCAACCAGGCCGCGATCGCGGTGACGGAAGGCGAGGGCGAGAACGAGTATCTGCCGACCGGCACGCTCGCGGAAAAGCGCGAGACCTACGACCTGCTTTACGCGCGCATGCGTGCGATGCCGGAGCCGGCGCGCGTCGCGCTGATCCGCGACCTCGCCGGCAAATACAAATACGACCTCGAGGCACAGTGTCGCGCCCTGATCATGGACTGGTCGGAGCTGCGCATCTTCGCCAACGAGCAACTCTGCACCATCGGCGCGCACACGGTGCATCACTACGAGCTCGCCAAGCTCCCTCCAGAGCAGGCGCGCAGCGAGATCGAGATGTCGGTGAAGGTGATCGAAGCGCAGTTCGGCAAGCGCCCGATCCATTTGAGTTATCCGATCGGCGGGCTCTCATCTGCCAACGCGCGCGAGTATCAGATGGCCAAAGAACTCGGCCTCCGCTCCGCCGTCACCACGATCCCCGGCGGCATCTACCGCAAGCACCGCAACGCGCTCCACAGCCTGCCTCGCGTCTCGCTCAATGGCCTCTTCCAGCGTCGGCGCTACGTCGACGTCTTCGCGACACCCACCGTCTTCACGCTGATGGGCAGGTAGTCGGCAACTCTCCAATGCGTTAGGCATTTCGCACAGATGCGTCAGCCGTTCCCACCCATCAAGCACTGGCCTCTCTACGTCAGCCTCCTCGCGGTCGCCGCTCTGGCGGGCGTCTTCGGCATCGTCGCGGAAGAAATGAGCGAGGGCGAAACCAAAGCCTTCGACAATGCGGTCCTGTTGTGGTTCCGCGAGCCCGGTAATCCCACCGATCCGCTCGGCCCGGCATGGTTCGAGGAAGCCGTGCGCGACGTCACAGCGCTCGGCAGCTTCACGATCCTTCTAATGATTCTCCTGTTCGCGGTCGCGCTTCTCGCGATGAGCGGCAGGAAGGGCGCGGCGGTTATCGTTGCGATTTCAGTTGTTGGCGGTGAAATCCTCAGCACCATCTTCAAGAACATATTCAACCGAACCCGGCCGGATTTCACCGATCCCGCTCGCGTTCTGAGCGCGAGCTTTCCCAGTGGTCATGCGGCCCTGTCGGCCGTCGTCTACCTCACTCTCGGCACCATCCTTGCCGGGTCGACCGACAAGCTCTCGCTCCGCATCTTCTATCTGGGCGTCGCGGGCTTCTTGACGCTGATCGTCGGGATCAGCCGACTCTATCTCGGCGTACACTTCCCCACCGATGTCCTGGCCGGCTGGGCGCTGGGGATTGCGTGGGCACTGCTGATGGGGGTTGCCTATCGCGTGTGGGAAATCCAGCACCCGCAAAAGCCGCTTTAGTCCGGACGCGCCATCCAGCGGATCAGCACGGCCATGGGCAGGCACCACAATACGCCGAGCACGGCAAAGATCGGGATCGAGCCCCAGGCGGGCAGGGCGGCCAGCGTATCCGCAAAGAACCACGCAATCGCAAGCGGATAGCCGATCGTCACCACGATGATGCCGATCGTGCCCAGAAGGCTGCGGGTCTTGCGGGTCATCGCCCTGCGTCACTCCAAACGTTGCGCCGGGGCGGGCGCGGGTCTATTCCCTCGCCGCAAATCACACTGCCGGTCAATCCTTTGGTCTCCCTCACTGCCGCCGAATCCGTCGCCGACGTCGCGCCCGATCGGCTGAAGCCCGTCCGCATCTGGCTCTATGTCATTGCGCTCATGGTGCTCGCCATGGTCGTGGTGGGAGGTCTCACGCGCCTCACCGAGTCCGGCCTCTCGATCACCGAGTGGAAGCCGATCACCGGCATCATCCCGCCGCTCAGCGATGCTGACTGGCAGGCCGAGTTCGACGGCTACAAGCAAATCCCGCAGTACCAGGTGCTCAATCGCGGGATGACCCTCGATGAGTTCAAGTTCATCTACTTCTGGGAGTGGTTCCACCGCGCGCTCGGCCGCATCATCGGACTCGTCTTTGCGGTGCCGTTCCTGGTGTTCCTGTTCCAGCGCCGTTTCAACTGGAGTCTCGCGGCGCCGCTCGCCGGCCTCTTCGTCCTCGGTGGCTTCCAGGGCGCGCTCGGCTGGTGGATGGTTTCCTCCGGGCTGACCGAGCTGACGAGCGTCTCGCAGTATCGCCTGGCCGCGCACCTCAGCGCCGCGCTGTTCCTCTTCATCGCGCTCGTCTGGGTTGCGCGACGTCTCACCCCCACGCTCGCTCCGGCGAACAGTGACGATCGTCCCGCCGCCATCATCCTGCTGCTGCTCGTCGTCCTGCAGGTGGCCGCCGGCGCCTTTGTCGCCGGTCTCGATGCCGGCATGGGCTACAATACCTGGCCGCTGATGGATGGCGCGCTTGTGCCCAACGGTCTCGGCGTTATCGACCCGTGGTGGAAGAACCTGTTCGAGAACGCACTCACCGTACAGTTCATCCACCGCACCATCGCCTACGTCATCGTCCTTTACGCAGGAGCGCTCTATTTCTGGCGGCGCGGGCAGGGTGGCTGGTTGCCGCGCATCGCGCTGCTGGTTCTTGTGCAGGTCATGCTGGGGATCGGCACGCTGCTGATGCACGTCCCGCTCTCGCTCGCCCTCGGCCACCAGGCGCTCGCCTTCATGCTCGCCGGTGCCGTCACCGCGTGGCTCGCCGACATGGGCAAGAAGGCCCACGCTTAGCCCGATGATCCGCCTCGAAAGCATCGGCAAACAGAACGGCAAGCAGATCGTCTTCATTGAAGCGTCCGCTGGCCTGCAGCGTGGCGAAAAGATCGGCCTCGTCGGTCCCAACGGCGCCGGCAAGACCACGCTGTTCCGTCTTATCACCGGCGAGGAGCAGCCCGACGAGGGGCAGGTCTCGATCGATCGCGGCATCACGGTGGGCCATTTCAGCCAGGACGTCGGCGAGATGCATGGCCGCAGCGCCGTCGCCGAAGTCATGGAAGGTGCCGGTCCGGCCGGCGCGCTGATGGGCGAGCTCGCCGAGCTTGAAGCCGCTATGGCCGACCCCGATCGCGCCGACGACATGGACGAAATCATCGCGCGCTATGGCGAAGTGCAGGGCAAGTTCCAGGAACTCGACGGCTACAGCCTCGACGCCCGCGCCCGCGAAGTCCTCGACGGTCTCGGCTTCAGTCAGGCGATGATGGACGGCGACGTCGGCGCCCTGTCCGGCGGCTGGAAGATGCGCGTTGCGCTCGCCAAGATCCTGCTCATGCGCCCCGACGCGCTGCTCCTCGACGAGCCGAGCAACCACCTCGATCTCGAAAGCCTCATCTGGCTCGAGGATTTCCTCAAGCGCTACGAGGGTGGCGTGTTCATGACCTCGCACGACCGCGAATTCATGAACCGCATCGTCACCAAGATCGTCGAGATCGACGGCGGCGCGCTCACCACCTACAGTGGCAACTACGAATTCTACCAGCAGCAGCGTGCGCTGAGCGAAAAGCAGCAGCAGGCCCAGTACGAACGCCAGCAGGCGATGCTCGCCAAGGAGATCGCCTTCATCGAGCGGTTCAAGGCGCGCGCCTCGCATGCCGCGCAGGTCCAGAGCCGCGTCAAGAAATTAGACAAGATCGACAAGGTCGAGCCGCCGCGCCGGCAGCAGAAGATCACGTTCGAGTTCAAGCCGCCGGCCCGCTCCGGCGAAGACGTGGTCATGCTCAAGCAGGTCCACAAAGGCTACGGCGAGCGCTCGATCTACGAGGGGCTCGACTTCCACGTCCGCCGCCGCGAGCGCTGGTGCATCATGGGCGTCAACGGCGCCGGTAAGTCGACACTGTTGAAGCTCGTCGCCGATGCGACCACTCCCGATCAGGGAAGCATCTCACGCGGCCCAAGCGTCAAGATGGGCTACTTCGCCCAGCACGCCATGGACCTGCTCGACGGCGACCGCACCGTGTTCGAGACCCTGCAGGATGCCTTCCCGCAGGCCGGGCAGGCGCCGCTCCGCGCGCTTGCCGGCTGCTTCGGCTTCCCCGGCGACGACATCGAAAAGCGCGTCCGTGTGCTCTCGGGTGGCGAGAAGGCCCGCCTCGTGATGGCCAAGCTCCTCTTCGACGCGCCGAACTTCCTGGTGCTGGACGAGCCCACCAACCACCTCGACATCGCCACCAAGCAGATGCTGATCGAGGCGCTGTCCAACTACGACGGCACGATGCTTTTCGTCAGCCACGACCGCCACTTCCTCGCCGCGCTCAGCAACCGCGTGCTGGAACTGACTTCCGAGGGCATTCACGCCTACGGCGGCGGCTATACGGAGTATGTGCAGAGCACAGGGCACGAGGCTCCAGGACTCAGGAGCTAGCCTTGGTAGTGGGGGAGGGACTTGAACCCCCCGCGCACCCCACCCCCGCTGTCGTCCCAGCGGGAGCTGGGACCCAACTCTCCCGAACACCATACCCTCGGTCCGTCATTGCCGGGCGAAGACCCGGCCACCCAACCGAGTGCGCGTCATGCTGGGTCCCCAGGGTCAAGCCCGGGGATGACGTCTTGTGGATGTGGGTGCTTGGGTCCCGGCTTTCGCCGGGATGACACTTGTGGTTCGTCGCGTGCCGCGCGTTGTGGTGTGTCGCGTAGTACCAATAGATGCAGGCATCCCGGCGCCGGTATTATAATACCACCATGCGGTATTATAATACCAAAACTACAATGCATTGTTTTTGCACCATAATTTCACACCGCTTGACACCCACATTCTCCCTGCTAAACAGCGCCCACCAAAACCGGCGGAAACGCCAGAAATTCTAGGGAAATCTCGATGTCGACCTACACGGCCAAGCCGAGTGACATCACGAAGAAGTGGATTTTGATCGACGCGACCGATCTCGTCGTCGGCCGTCTCGCTTCCATCGTGGCGCTCCACCTGCGCGGCAAGCACCTGCCGACCTACACGCCCAACATGGACATGGGCGACAATGTGATCATCATCAATGCCGAGAAGGTCAAGCTGACCGGCGCCAAGCTCGATCAGCGCAAGTTCTTCTGGCACACCGGTTATCCGGGCGGCATCAAGGACCGGACGCAGCGCCAGCTGCTCAACGGCCGCTTCCCGGAGCGCGTGCTCGAGAACGCCGTCCGTCGCATGATCCCGGCTGGTCCGCTCGGCCGCCAGCAGATGAAGAATCTGCGCGTCTATGCCGGCGACAAGCATCCCCATGAAGCCCAGTCGCCCACCGTGCTCGACGTCGCTTCGATGAACACCAAGAACGTGAGGGCCAACTAATGGCCGAGACCATCAACTCCCTCGAAGACCTCGGCACCGCGGCGGTCGCTTCTGCTCCGGCCGCTCCGGTCCATGTGCAGAAGCTCGACGCCCAGGGTCGCGCCTATGCGACCGGCAAGCGCAAGAACGCCATCGCGCGCGTTTGGGTGAAGCCCGGCTCGGGCAAGATCACCGTCAACGGCAAGGACTTCAACGCGTTCTTCGCCCGCCCGGTGCTCCAGATGATCCTGCAGCAGCCCATCATCGCCGCCGCCCGCAAGGACCAGTACGACGTCGTCGCGACCGTCTCCGGTGGCGGCCTTTCCGGCCAGGCCGGTGCGGTCCGTCACGGCATCTCGCAGGCGCTGACCCACTATGAGCCCGAACTGCGTGCCGTGCTCAAGAAGGGTGGCTTCCTGACCCGCGACAGCCGAGTGGTCGAGCGTAAGAAGTACGGCCGCGCCAAGGCTCGCCGTTCGTTCCAGTTCTCGAAGCGCTAAGCGCCTCGACATCGCCAGAATCCAAGGGCCGGGAGCAATCCCGGCCTTTGTCTTTCTGAAATGCGTCTGTCGTGGATCACAAGTTACCATCGGCCCGCAATTCGCTTGAGGCCGGCCGGACCCGATGCTTATGGTAACGGGACCGTTACCGCGATCGTAAATGACCAAAACGAACGAGCTCATTTCGGCGATTTACGCGGCAACGCTCGTTCCCGAGGATTTCAACCGCAAGTTCGACGACCTCGACAACTTGCTGTTCGAGGAAGGGCAGGCGCCCGGCGTGCTCGAGCCGAGTACGCTGCCGCATATCGACAACGCCCGCAGCATCCAGGACCGCCTGGGCCGCACGCCGTCGCTTGAGCAGCAGATCGAGACCATTCTCGAAGCCGTCCCCAATCCCTCTTACCTCATCACGCAGCGGGGCACTGTGGCCGCGGCCAACGCGATGGCCATCGCTCGCGACGTGCGCACGCCGGCACGGCTTGAGGACTTTATCGACGACGAGTCCACGCGTCGCCGCGTCAGCGAATTCCTGTCACGCGACAAGACGGGACGCCTGCTGGCCATTGCCGGTCTGGAACGCGACGGCGGGGGAGAGCCGACCAGCATCCTCCTCAAGCGCGTCGACCCGGGCCTGCTGCCGGCCGGCGCCGAGCAGCTGTTCCTCGTTTCCATCGTCGATCTCGGCTTTGACGACGATGCCGTCGCGCTCTTCCGCGACGCCTTTGAACTGACCGAAGCGGAGTCGCAGGTCGCCGTCCTGCTCGCAAGCGGCATGCGCCTGCCGGACATTGCCGCCGAGCGGAACGTATCCATCGACACCGTTCGTACGCAGATCAAGCTCATCAAGAACAAGACCGGCGTGGCCGACATCCCGGCGCTCGTCCGCCTGATGTACGGCTTCAACGCGGGCGCTCTCGCTCCCACCAATGCGCGACAGATGCCCGCGTCGCGTAGGCGCGCGGGGCCGCTCCGCATCATGCATCGCGTCAAGCTGCGCGATGGCCGTCACCTCGAATATCTCGAGCAGGGCGCCGCCGATGGGGAGGTGGTGCTGCTGTTCCACAACGTTCCCTACGGCATAGAATTGCCTGCCGCCGCCAACGTCTCCGCCGAAGCGTGCAATCTGCGCTTCATTGCGCCTCTCCGTCCTGGATTCGGTGGCTCAGACATGGTGGCGGATCGCGGCGACGAACTCGTCACGCGCGTGGCTGAGGATGCCGCTGAGCTGCTGGAGCAGCTTGGAATCCGGCGGGCTACTGCGGTCAGCCATTCGACCAGCGCGCCCTATGCCCTCCGCTTCGCGCGGCTCTACCCACGCCTGGTGACGCGGCTTGTCGGCGTTTCCCAGCCGCCCGCCTGGAAGGATGAGTGGCTGCCCAAGATGCCGCAGCGCCAGCGTTTCATGTTGCGCTTGGTCAAGCAGGCGCCGCAGCTCCTGCCGGTGGTCGCCTGGGCGATGCGCGCCGTCATGGAGAGCAACCGCGCCAACGACTTCGTCCGCTACAATTGCGACGATGGCGCGGCCGACTCGCGAGCTGCGCAGAATCAGGAAACGGTCGACCTCATCGCGCGCGGCTCGGTCGACGCGATCCGCGCCGGCTTCGACGGTCTCATCGCGGCGATGGAGAACATCGTGCGCGACTTCACCGAAGAGGCGAGGGCGACGCCGCACAAATTCCATATGATTCACGGCGCTGACGACAAGATCATCGACCCGGCGCACACGATGACCTTTGCCCGAGATGTTCCGGGCACCACCGTCGAGATGGTCGAAGGCGCCGGTCAGCTGCTGTTCTACTCCCATTGGGAGCGCATGCTCGACGCCATTGCCCCTGAGCGCGTGTCCTTGACTTGGGACTACGGGGGCATTTTCGGTGAAGATCGCGCGGAATGCGCTGGGTGCAGATGTGCGTCCGGCGACGGCTGAGAAGACGACATCCAGGTTCAGCGGCTGGCTCGCCGCGGGCGTGTTGCTGGCGGGACTGACCGCTGCAGCGTCTGCACAGGCCGCCAGTCTTACCGGCGACTCCCGCTTCGAGGGGGTGTCCCTCACCGTCGACGCCAATTCGTCCAATGGCTGCTCGTTTATCGCCACGGCCGAGGGCGAGGGCCAGTCTCAATATCAGACCGACTATTGGAGTGGATCGGGTGCCTCGGCGAACGCCACCTTCGACAACACCGGCGAACTCGTGTCGGTCGGCGTGAGCGTGTCGTCGCCGTCCGCGACCACCTACAGCATTCCGCTTCTGGTCAACGTCACCGGACTCGCGGCTCAGTCGGTGTCCCTATCGCTCGATCAGAACGACCTCGACCTGTACGCCGACGCCAAGGCGCTCTGCACTCAGTCACAACCCCCGAATCCGCCCTTCCCACCCGGCGGGCCGACCGGTCCATCTGGCGGCACGACGCCGACGACGATCACTATGTCGCCCGAGGGTGGGGCAGCCGAAGTCGGAGTGCCGGTTGGGCTGTTGCTTACCGTAAACGCGGGCGGTGCGTCCGCCGGCGGGTCGATGCAGCTCTTTGTCGATAACGTCCCCTATGGCGACCCGGCGGACGTCTTCATGAACTTCACCAGCATCGATGTGACGTTCGACAGTATCGGCAACAAGGTCGTGAAGGCGGTCTATTCCGGTGACAGCACCTTTGCCGGCTCGTCGGTCAGCGAGACCTTCTCCGTCGCGGCAGCGCCACCAGCCAACAAGGCGCCGCGCATCACCACGAGCGGCACCGTTTCGGTCGAAGAGAACACGACTGCTGTTGCCGACGTCGACGCAGCTGACGATTCCGATAGCGAGGGCAACGGCCTGACCTACTCGCTCAGCGGAGGAGCCGACGCGGATCTCTTCGCGATCAACTCAAGCAGCGGCGCTCTCACGTTCAGGACCGCGCCAGACTTCGAGTCGCCGTCCGACGCCGATGGCGACAACGTCTATGAGCTTGAGGTCACGGTCTCCGACAGCGGCCAGCTGACCAACAAGCAAAGGTTCGCCGTTACGGTCACCGACGTCCTCGAAGTTACGCCCAACAAGGCGCCGACCATCACAACAGGTTCCACCGCCTCCGTCGCCGAGAACACCACCTACGTGGTGGACGTGGACGCAGCCGACGACACTGACAGCGAGAGCAACGGGCTGACCTACTCGATCACCGGCGGCAAGGACTCCGCGCTGTTCACGATCAACTCAGGCAGCGGTGCACTGTCCTTCATCGCCGCACCGGACTTCGAGTCTCCCGCCGACGACGGTCGAAACAATGTCTACAATGTCGAGGTCACCGTCACGGACAGCGGCTTTGAGGCGGCGTCGTTGCGGCTCGCCGTTACCGTCACCGATATCGCCGAGACGGTGCCGGATGCGCCCACGACCGTCAGCCTGACATCGAGCAAGAATCCCGCGACGGACGGCGATTCAATCACGTTCACTGCGACCGTACTCGACGACAAGAGTAAGCCTGCCGTCGGTACGGTGACCTTTTTCGACGGCAAGACGGAGCTAGACTCCGCTTCCCTTATCAACGGGGTCGCGCAACTGACGACGACTTCACTTTCCGTCGCCACACATGACATCGCTGCGGCGTTTAAGGGCACTGGCTACGCCGGTTCGTCGCAAACTCTTTCGCAGGTCGTGGAGGCGGCCCCACCGGCCAAGACGGCTAGCATCTCCTTCGAAAACATCGACGAGGACTTCGTGACAGTTGCGGTCACAGGCTCCGTCCCCAACGTTCATCCTACCGGCTCGGTCACGCTGTTCGACAACGGGAGTTTGGTAGACACCCAGACCCTCTCGAACGGGCGAGCATTGTTCCTGTGGTCGCCTGCGAAGGGCGGGCATTCCATCGAGGCGCGTTATAGTGGTGGGGACGGGTTCCCGGCCAGCAACGGAACCGCCTGGTACACAATCACAGGTAGGACGAAGCTCTCGCTCAGCACCAGTGCGAGCCCCGCCGTCCTTGGTGAGCCGGTTACGCTTACCGCCACTGTCAACACTTTCGGAGCCGGCAATGCCTCGGGCAGCGTGGAGTTCACCGAGGGCAGCACGGTTCTGGGGACTGCCAAAGTAAACCGGAATGTCGCAACGCTCGAGTTGAGCAACCTGTCGCTGGGCGTCCATTCGATCGAGGCGGAGTTCTCCGATAGCACATCGACATTCGACAGCTCCTTCGCGTCGGCGATCTCTCAGGAGATCGTCAAGCCCAAAGACATCGATACAGCACTGACGCTGGCGTCGAGCAGGAACCCGGGTACGGTCGGCGAGGCAGTCACCTTCACCGCGACCGTTCTCGACGGCGATGGCAATCCTGTGTCCGGCAACGTCGACTTCTCCATCCGTGGAACAGAAGTCGGCTCGGTCCCGCTACAGAATGGTGTTGCGACATACTCCACGAGTGACCTCGTCGAGGGCTCGAACGCGATCTATGCCGTGTTCGAGAATACCGGCTACAGCCGCGCATCGAACGCGATTTCGCAAGTGATGGATGCCCCTCTCTCTCCGAGCCTCATTAGGGCGAAGGTGTCCGCGAAGCTCGCATCGAAGGTGAACAAACCGATAGAAGTCAATGTAACGGTGGAAGGCGCTTTCGGGGGGGGCAGACCCACGGGCACAGTGGTCATGACTGTCGATGGCAAGCAAGCCACCTCTGAGCGCCTTTCGTCGAGCGGACGAGCCACCCTGAAGTCCAGGGTTAAGCTGAAGTCCGGCCAGACAATACGGGTGGAGTATCTGGGCAACGATCGCTACAGCCCCGCCTGGGATGTCATCAAGGTAAAGGTTGCTCCCGCCCGAAAGCATCCGGATTTCACGCTCTCATCCTCGCAGACGTCTCCGCAGGCGGGGTCCCTGGTCAAGCTCACGGCGTCCGTTGGCTACGATGGCGTTCCACTCGAAGGGTATGTCGAGTTCACGGGCGAGGGATCGCCCAGCGATCCAGTGCCTGTCATCGACGGCGAGGCAACAATCGACATCACGGCTCCTGGCGAAGGTACTCACGAATATTCTGCCCACTTCGTCCCCGACGATGGGGACTTCGCCGAAGCTGATGCGAGCGTCGAGCTGACGGTCCCATCCAGCGCACCCGCAGTTCCGGTGGTATCTGTGGTCACGTCACCCAACCCGTCGCTGCCGGGGCAGAGGGTTACGATAAACGTGACCTCCACCGACGCGACCGGCGAAATCAATCTGCAGATTCGAGATGGTAATGAATACGGCAGGATTTGGCGGGTCAGCGGCAACTTGGTTGACGGAAAAGCATCCCTTGAGTTCACCTTCGATGATGCGGACACCTACGGCATTGAAGGACGGGTTGGAGATTCAAGAGTTGCAGGGGTCTCCCACGAGGTCCAAGGGGCGGTTCAGCAATCGTCGACCTATACGTTCAAGGTCCAGCAGGTCGCCATCGTCACGGCTCTGGATATCTCCGACAACCCCGACATCTCAATCAGTGCGGACATGCCAGATACAGGCAACGCGTTCTTCCCCGACCGGTTCGCCTTCAACGCGAGCCTCTGGGCAATCCAGGAGGCGTCGGGTGCGCAGAAGCGCAGTGCCTTCAACTTCTGGCTCGGCGGCAAGGCAGGGACGATCTCGTCGAGCGATGCCAGCGGCTGGACGGTCAGCGGCGCGCTGGGTGCCGACTACATGTTCAGCCCGCAGCTGATCGGCGGTCTGGGCCTGATGTTCGATCGCGTGACGCTCACGGATCGCAACGGGACCGATACGATCGGCAACGGCTGGATCGCGACGCCGTACCTCAAGGGCAACATCACCGACAGCCTCGCCTATAAGCTCCAGGCGGGCTACGGGCGTGTCACCAATGAGGTGACGCCGCTCGGCGCCACCTACACCGACGTGATCAACGGCGATCGCAAGGTGTTCTCCGGCTCCCTTGTGGGCACGATCCAGGTCGGCGACTACATCATCAATCCAAGTGGCAGCGTCACCTACTTCGATCAAACCATGGAGGCCTTCACCGACGGGCAGGGCAACGCGATCCCCAGCATGAGCATGGGGACCGTCACGGTCACGCTCTCGCCTGCGATCTCGCGCCGCTTCGACCTCGACGGCATGGCGCTCACCCTCGGTGGCAATCTGCAGCTCGCCGCATCGGCCAGCAACGACGGCGCCGGCTGGGCCTTCAGCGGGCTGCGCGACGGCGCAGGTATCAGCCTGTCGCTCGCGCTGCCGGGCGGCGCGACGTTCCGCGCCGACGCCGGCGTGGGTGGCATTGTGCTTGGTGATGCGTTCACGACGCGTGGATCGATCAGCCTCACGGCCAACATCAACTGACGGTCGCCCACCGAATAGGTTGAACGGGGTCGGAGAACACTTCTCCGGCCCCGTTTGCTTTGCGACGCTGGCCTTCTTGACGCGCGTGCAGCCGAGGGCTGTAACGGGCAAAAGACCAGTAAGGAGGACTGCCCGTGGAAAAGATCATTCTCGATTGCGACCCTGGCCATGACGACGCGATCGCGATCCTCCTGGCTGCGGGCAATCCCAGCATCGACCTGCTCGGGATCACCACCGTCTCGGGCAACCACAATGTCGAGAACACCACGCGTAACGCGCTCGCGACCTGCGCCGCCTATGGCATCAAGGTGCCGGTGGCGAAGGGCTCGCCCGGACCGATGCTCAGCGACCAGGTGCTTGCGGTCGAGATCCACGGTGACACCGGCCTCGATGGCCCGGAGCTTCCCGCACCGACCTTCGACCTCGACCCGCGCCACGGCGTCGATTTCATCATCGACACTGTGATGTCGCACGCGCCCAGGACCGTCACCCTCGTGCCCGTCGGACCCTATACGAACATCGGCCTCGCGGCGCGGAAGGAGCCGCGCATCGTCGAGCGCGTGAAAAAGGTCGTCTGCATGGGCGGCGCCTACACGCGCGGCAACATCACGCCGGCCGCCGAGTTCAACATCTATGGCGACCCCGAAGCGGCCGACATCGTGTTCCGCTCCAACTGGCACGTGACCATGGTTGGCCTCGACCTCACCCACCAGGCGCTCGCGACACCCGAACTGCAGGACCGTGTCCGCGCCGTCGGCGGGCCGATCGCCAAGTTCATTCTCGACATCTGGGAGTTCATCCACACGACGCATGGCGGGCTGCTGCAGATCCCGCATCCCGCAGTGCACGACGCCTGTTGCGTGGCCTACATGATCGACCCCACCGTCTTCACCACCGAGAAAGCCGACATCCGCGTCGAGCTTGCCGGCCGGTGGAGCAAAGGCATGACCGTGATCAACTTCGAGAAGATGGGCGGCATGCACCATTTCGGCGGCACCGCGATGGAGCAGATGAACTTCCGGCACAACGTCGCCATGAAGCTCGACTGGCCTAAATTCGCGGACCTGATCGTCGACTCCCTCGAGCGCCTCGCGAAAAACAAGGCGTAAGACCCGCTTTCATTCGTCTTGACACTAATTAGTGCAATAACTAATTAGCGTATGAACGAATGAGGTTGCCATGGGCATCAACGCCGTGTTCGAGGCGCTGTCGCATCCGGTGCGGCGGAAAATCCTCGCGCTTCTGCGCAAGGGGCCGATGAGCGCCGGCGATCTGTCGGCGCATTTCGACATCGCCAAGCCCACGCTGTCGGTGCACTTCGCCAAGCTCAAGGACGCCGAACTCGTCAGCGTAGAGCGGCGGGGCACGTCGCTGATCTACCACCTCAACATGTCCATCCTCGAGGAGGCGCTGTCGGGCTTCCTCAGCTTCAAGGAGCAGAAGGAATGATCCGCTTCCGGTCGCCCCTCAACATCGCCTTCGTGGTGCTCGGCGTGCTCGCAACCATCGCGGGCTTCCTGTTCATCCCATCCGGCCTCGCGCTGCCGGCCCATTGGGGACTCGACGGCCAGCCCGACATGACACTGCCGCGCACCTGGGCGCTGCTGCAGATGCCGGCCGTGATCGCCGCCGTGTGGGTGATCTTCTACGCCATCCAGCGCTGGGGAAACCGCGATCGCAAGCAGGCCTCGACGCATGTGATGAACGTCGCGATGACCGCCATCACCGGGCTCTTCGTACTGATCCAGGTGCTGGTGGTTCTCGTCGGCCTCGGCGTAGCGGTCGATGTCGTGCGCTCAGTGCTTGTGGGCCTCGCGCTGCTTCAGATCGCCCTGGGCAACGCGCTCCCGAAATCGCAGCCAAACCATGTCGCCGGCATCCGTATCCCCACCACGCTCGCCGATCCCGCCAACTGGCAGGCCACACACCGGCTCGGCGGCGTGCTGATGATCATCGGCGGCCTGGCGGGTCTTGCGGCGACGATCCTGCTGCCGGTCGGGCTCTGGCTCTTCGTCGCCATCATCGCGATGTTCCTGCTGCCCATGATCATCGCCAGCCTCTACAGCCTCGCCTACGCCCGCAGCCATCCGCTCGACCCCGCGCGCAACTGACGGCGCCTATGCGGCCTTGCGATCGATCTCGATCGTGACGTGCGACAGCGCGTCGATGTGCGAGAGCTTCGCGCGATACAACGCCAGGGGGAGCGCGTTCGCTGTGCGGAGCGAGATGATCGCTCCGTGGTGACCGGGCCCGAGCTGCCAGACGTGGAGGTCGGCGATCTGATCGCCGGACGTTTCCATTGCTGCCTTGATCTCATCGCGCAAGCTGAGCGGAGCATAGTCGACGAGCACGCGGCCGGTATCTCGCATCAACCCCCATGACCATCGTGCAATCACCAGCGCACCCAGCACGCCGATGGCCGGATCGAGCCACGACCAGCCGAGCAGGGCACCAAGCAACAGCGCCGCAATCGCCAGCACCGATGTCACCGCGTCTGCCAGCACATGAAGGTACGCGCCGCGCAGATTGTTGTCGCGGCCGGTCGTGTGGTGATGCTCGTGATGGTCGTGATCGTCATGGTCATGGTCATGGTCATGATGATGATGATGATGGTGGCCGTGGTGGTGATCGTGATCGTCGCGCAGCAACCACGCTGACACGAGATTGACGGTCAGTCCGATCACCGCGACCAGCGTCGCCTGCGCGAAGTCGATGCGGATCGGGGCATAGAAACGCAGCATGCTTTCCCAGCCGATCAGGATCGCGACGACCGCCAGCAGCAACGCGCTGGCAAAGCCCGCCAGGTCGCCTACTTTGCCCGTCCCGAAGCTGTAGCGGTCGTCCGCAGCACGGCGTCGCGCGTAGAGATAGGCGAGGGCGGCGATGAGCATCGCGCCCGCATGCGTCGCCATGTGCCAGCCATCGGCGAGCAGCGCCATCGACCCGAACACCGTTCCGGCGACGATCTCGGCCACCATCATCGTAGTCGTCAGCGCGATGACGATCCACGTCCGCCGCTCGTTGCGGCTGTGGCTGGTACTCAGAAACAGGTGAGGGTGGGGTGCGGTCAGATCAGTCACTTGAGGTACATCCGGATAATTTCGATGAGTTCGTCTGCGCCCTCGGCGCGACGCGGGTCGGGGTCGGAGTCAGGATCGGCGACATGCTCGCGGATGTGGAGTTCGATCAGCTCGGCCGTCAGCCCGTTCATCGCGCCACGGACTGAGGCGACGACGTTGAGAAGGCCGGCGTGGTCGATGCCGGAGTCGAGCGCCGCCTCGAGCGCGGCGATCTGGCCCTTCATGCGGCGGACGCGGGCGAGCAGCTTCGCCTTATGCTTATCGGTATGGCTCATAATATAGGGGGGTACCCTATAAAGTGGACTGTGTCGATGCCCGTGTCGGTCCGACACACGCTCACACCAGACTGGGCTGGACAATCACCCCGGCGTCCCCGTATCACCGAGACATGGTTTCGCGCGCCGTTATCGCCGCCGCATTGGGAGTCGTTGCCGCCCGGGCAGCGACCGCCCCCGCTCGCTAGCTCTCTCCACGGGTCGCCGAGCGACCGGAGAGAGCGGAACAGTCGAGCCGGCCGGGCAGGGTTGCCACCCTTAACCAGCCACACACCATAATTCGGCGATATTCCCCGTCTGATTTTGCACCTAGTGCGCGGCGGACTCGCCAAGCCTCTCCGAGGACACCATGAACGACGATTTTCATCGCATCCGCCGTCTCCCGCCCTATGTTTTCGCGCACATCGATCCGATCAAGGCCAGGCTGCGCGCCAGTGGCACCGACATCATCGATCTGGGCATGGGCAATCCCGACATGCCCACTCCGGACCACATCGTCGACAAGCTCAAGGAGACGGTAAAGGACCCGCGGACGCACCGCTACTCGTCGTCCAAGGGCATCCCCGGCCTCCGCAAGGCGCAGGCGAGCTACTACGGCCGCCGCTTCGGCGTGAAGCTCAATCCCGACACCCAGGTCGTCGCGACGCTGGGCTCCAAAGAAGGTTTCGCCAACATGGCGGCCGCCATCACCGCGCCGGGCGACGTCGTGTTGGTGCCGAACCCGACCTATCCGATCCACAGCTTCGGCTTCATCATGTCGGGCGGCGTGGTGCGCTCGATGCCGGCCGAGCCGAACGAGGATTTCCTCCGTTCGCTCGATCGCGCCGTGCGCCACTCGATCCCCAAGCCCATCGCGCTGGTGCTGAACTATCCGGCCAACCCCACCGCCTACACCGCGACGCTCGACTTCTACAAAGAGGTCGTCGCTTACTGTAAGGCGCACAACATCTTCATCCTGAGCGATCTCGCTTATGCCGAGATCTACTTCGACGGCGAAGTGCCGCCCTCCATCCTAGAAGTTCCGGGCGCTATCGACATCTCCGTCGAGTTCACGTCGATGTCCAAGACCTATTCGATGCCGGGCTGGCGCGTCGGTTTCGCGGTCGGCAACGAGCGGCTGATCGCCGCGCTTGCCCGCGTAAAATCCTACCTCGATTACGGTGCCTTCACCCCGATCCAGGTCGCTGCGGCGTCGGCGCTCAACGGTACGGACTCGATCATCGAGGACGTGCGGAAAATCTATCAGGACCGCCGCGACGTGATGGTGGAGAGCTTCGCCCGCGCCGGCTGGAACATTCCGTCGCCCAAGGCGACAATGTTTGTCTGGACTCCGATTCCAGATCAGTACTCGCACCTGGGCTCGCTCGAATTCGCCAAGCTGCTGATCCAGGAGACCGGGGTCGCCGTCGCGCCGGGCGTCGGCTTTGGCGAGTATGGCGACCAGTACGTCCGCCTCGCCCTCGTCGAGAACGAGCAGCGCATCCGTCAGGCCGCCCGAAACATCAAGAAGTTCCTCAGCGGCAATCTGCAAGGGCAAGGGAACGTGGTTCCCCTTGCCGCCGCGAAGTAGCGGCTGCTTCGTTTCCTCACGAGGCGGGCAGTTGCGGTGAGGCAAGCAGTCACGGCGTCACCCGCCTTCCCACGGGGTCATTCCCGCGAAAGCGGGAATCTCCGTTGGCTGGGTGACCAATGGCGCACAATGGCTCGGGCCGGGCGTCGCCCGGCTCTTCCCCGCCGTGCCGACTGGGTGGTCGGCAAACGGAGATCCCCGCTTTCGCGGGGATGACCCGGTGGCGTATGAGGATCACGGTGACTAAAGCCACCGCCATGCAGTGCGGCTACTTCGATGCCGGCGTCTGCCGCTCCTGTACCCTCATGGGCACGCCCTACGACGCTCAACTCGCCGGGAAAGTCGAGCACGCCAAGGCTCTGCTCGCCGCCTGGCCAGATGCCGCCTGGCTCCCGCCCGTGGCGAGCCGCCCCGAGGCCTTCCGCAACAAGGCGAAGATGGTGGTCGGCGGCACCATCGAGACGCCGACCCTCGGCATCCTTGACGCCTCGCGCCACGGCGTCGATCTCACCGGCTGCGGCGTCCTGTCCGAAGGACTCCGCGCCGCTTTCGCGCCGATTGCCGCCTTCATCACGCGCGCCGGTCTCACGCCCTACGACGTTCCGGAACGGCGCGGCGAGCTCAAGAACGTGCTGCTCACCGAGTCGCCAGATGGCAAGCTCATGGTCCGCTTCGTCCTGCGCTCCACCGCCATGATCGACCGCATCCGCGCAGAGCTACCGAACCTGCTGTCCGACCTGCCACAGATCGCCGTGGCCTCGGTGAACCTGCTGCCGGAGCATGTGGCGCTGGTCGAAGGCGAGCACGAGCTGCCGCTCCTCGGCGAAACGCTCCCCATGCGCCTCGGCGACGGAGTGCTGCACCTGCGGCCGGGCAGCTTCTTCCAGACCAACACGGAGATCGCGGCCGCTCTCTACGCCCAGGCGCGCGAATGGATCGACGAACTCGCACCCGCATCGGTGTGGGACCTCTATTGCGGCGTCGGCGGCTTCGCCCTGCATGTCGCCGCGCCCGGCCGCCGTGTCCACGGCATTGAGGTCAGCGCCCCCGCTGTGGAGTCGGCCTGGATGAGCGCGCGGGAAGCGGGGCTGGCCGACGTCACCTTCGCAGTCGGCGACGCCACAGCCCTCACGACTTCCAGCACTCCCGAGGCGATCATCGTCAATCCGCCCCGTCGCGGCCTTGGTGAGGACCTCTGCGCAACGCTGGAAGCGTCGGGCGCCAGGACCATCATCTATTCGAGCTGCAATGCCGTCAGCCTCGCCCGCGACATCGCCGCGATGCCGTCCTATGCTCCAAGCCGGGTCCGCGTGTTCGACATGTTTCCCCAGACCGACCACTACGAGTTGATGATGCTGCTGGTCCGGACATGAGCCGGTCGGTGTTTCCTATTGACCTGTAGGAAAACTCCTAGCATGACGCGACCTCAACAGGAGCCGCGTCATGTCCGATCTTCAGTCCTTCCGCGAAGCCGTTGAGGCGTTCATCTCGTCGCGCGGCTGGACCGCCACCCGTTTCGGCCGCCAGATGGCCGGCGACCCGCTATTCGTCTTCGATCTTCGCGAGGGCCGCGAACCACGCTCGGACACCCGCACGCGCATCCTCAAGGCCATGCAGGACCAGGCCGAGGCGCCTGCCGCCGCGCCGTTGCGCATTGGCGTCGCCGGTCTCGGCAATGTCGGCGCGACGCTCGTCCGTATCCTCCAGAAGGACGGTGGTGAGGTCGCGCGCAAGGGCGGCCGTCCGGTCGTAGTGACGGCCGTCAGCGCCCGATCCCGCTCGCGCGACCGCGGTATCGATGCTTCCAGGCTCGAGTGGTTCGACGACCCGGTCGCCCTCGCCAAATCCGACGGCATCGACCTCTTCGTCGAGCTGATGGGCGGCGAGGACGGTCCCGCCAACGCCGCCGTTCGCGCCGCGCTGGAAATGGGCCGGCCGGTGGTCACCGCCAACAAGGCGCTGCTCGCCAAGCACGGCGTATCGCTGGCGCGGCTCGCCGAGGAAAACAACGCCCAACTGGGGTTCGAGGCGGCCGTGGCCGGCGGCATCCCTGTCATCAAGACCCTCCGCGAGGGGCTCGGGTCGTCCCGCGTCGCCCGCGTCTATGGCATCATGAATGGCACCTGCAACTACATCCTCACCCGCATGGGCAATGAGGGGATCGGCTTTGCCGAATGCCTCGCGGATGCGCAGAAGCTGGGTTACGCCGAGGCCGACCCGACCTTCGACGTCGGCGGCTTCGACACCGCGCACAAGCTCGCCATCCTCGCCTCGCTCTGCTTCGGCACCGAGATCGCGCCCAACGAAATCTTCGTCGAAGGCATCACCAGGATCACTCAGGCCGATATCAAGGTTGCGGGGGACCTCGGCTACAAGATCAAGCTGCTCGGCGTCGCCCAGCGCTCCGCCGACGGCATCGAGCAGCGGGTCCATCCCACGCTCGTGCCCAAAGCGTCGGCCATTGCGGGCGTCGACGGCGTGCTGAATGCGGTTGCGCTGGAGACCGATCACATCCAGCAGCTCCTGCTCGCCGGCCCAGGCGCCGGCGGCCCGCCGACGGCGGCATCGGTGCTGTCTGACATCCTCGACATCGCTCGCGGCACCCGCGTTCCGCCCCTCGGTGTCCCGAGTCAGGAGCTCGCGCCCTACCGCCAGGCGCCGATGAAAGCGCATGAGGGCGGCTACTACATCCGACTAAATGCCAAGGATGTGCCGGGCGCCTTTGCTGCTATTGCCTCGCGTATGGCCGCCGCCGGCATCTCCCTCGAAAGCGTCATTCAGCGGCCGGATCTGCGTGTGACCGACGCCGCCTCCGATGTGAGCATCCGCACCATCGTGCTGCTTACCCACTCGACAATGGAGCAATCCGTGCGCGAGGCCCTTGCCCTCATCGCCGCCGACGGCTTCATTGTCGGGGAGCCCCAGCTGATCCGCATAGAGAGTCTGTGATGAAGCTCGCCGAGCCTGATACTGCCTCACCAGCCCTGCACCGCAATCTGACGCTCGAACTGGTGCGCGTCACCGAGCGGGCGGCGATCGCCTCGGCCGACTGGCGCGGCAAGGGCGACGAGAAGGCGGCTGACCGTGCGGCTGTCGAAGCGATGCGCACCGAGCTCGGCAACGTCGCCATCGACGGCCGCATCGTCATCGGCGAGGGCGAGCGCGACGAAGCGCCGATGCTGTTCATCGGTGAGAGCGTCGGCAGCGGGAAGGGGCCGGCCGTCGATATCGCCGTCGACCCGCTGGAGGGCACGACCCTCTGCGCCAAGAACCAGCCGGACTCGATCTGCGTGCTCGCGATGGCCGAGCGCGGCGGCCTGCTCAATGCCCCCGACGTCTATATGCAAAAGATCGCCATCGGTTCTGGCTACCCCGAGGGCACTGTCGATCTCGACATGAGCCCGCGCGAAAACATTGCCTCGCTCGCCCGAGCCAAGGGCGTCGCGATCAATGAGATCACCGCCGTGATGCTCGATCGCCCGCGCCACGGCGCGCTGCTCGAAGAACTGCGTTCCACCGGTTGCGCCATCAAGCTGATCAGCGATGGCGATATCGCCGGCATCATTCACGCCGTGAACACCGACGAGACCGGCATCGATATCTACATCGGCTCGGGGGGCGCACCAGAAGGCGTCCTTGCCGCCGCAGCGCTTCGTTGCATCGGCGGCCAGATGCAGGGTCGGCTGATGCTCGACAATGAGGACAAGCGTGAGCGCGCCCGCCGCATGGGCATCACCGACCCCAACCGCAAATACAAGACGGACGAACTGGCCTCCGGCGACGTCCTCTTCGCCGCCACCGGCGTCACCGACGGCTTCCTCCTCGACGGCGTCCGCTTCCGCAAGAACGACGTGCGCACCTCCACCGTCGTCATGCGCTCCTGGAGCCGCACCGTCCGCTGGATCACAGCGGAACATCATCGCTAGTCAGAAGCCATACCGTGCCGGGTCGCCACCAAGGTGGCGGATGGCTTCCGAAAGCGCGGCGCCGATCTCGTCTACCGCGGCAACCTCGAATGTGCGCATGCTCGTGGCAATTGCTTTCTGCCACTTCGGCCCGCGATCCCAGGCCTCCATGTAGGCGTCCGCGAGCGCGTCGGTTCGCCGCGTCTCAATCATTGCCATGAAGATGCTGAGCGCCTGCGCACGGTCCTTGCCGGATTTGACCGAGGCGGTGCCGAGAGTTCGCCGTTCTGTTCCGACAATCAGCTTGTGAACGCCGAAGCGCTCCGGAGCGGGGACAAGAATCGGAATCCCCTCAGCATGCAGGACGACTGCCCGTTCCGGCTGATGGATGAGGAAGTCGCGATAGCGCAGTGGTTCGGCAGACATTCCGGAAAGCGACTGCATGGGGGCAGGGTGGCCAGTGTAGTCGTCCGACCCGGTGTTGGGCGTCAGGAAGTCGACACGGTAGCCGTCCTGCGAAACGATCTGCGTCGAGAAGCGTCCATCGTGCCGATGCGGCACGGCGCGGAACGTCGGATCGAGTTCCTGCAGCTTGTCGACGATCGGCTCGGTAGCGTCCCCGACCTCCGAGGAAATCGCATGGAACTGCGCGAAGTCCGCGTCGGCAGTCTGCATGGCCGTATCCGGGAGCCGCACGCCCAGTAGAGCGGGGTAGCACTGGTAGGCCACGGTCCCCACGAGCACGCCGCGCAAACGAAAGAAACCGGCCTCGGCGAGCACCCGAACCACCTCGCCAGACTTTTGCTCCGGGCGCGGTAGATAGGCCTCGCGAACCAGCGTCGAAACGAGCTTACGACGGGCCCGCACATCGGCCTTGAGATTCTTGAAGTCGTCGACGCGTCTGGAAATCTCGGGATCGTCGACCGGTCCGACATAGAGCCGCTTTTTGCCCTGGCCGGACCCGGTATCGAAATACCAGTAACGCCGGCCGCGACTTTCCTGCGTGATGAACCTCCCATCCGTAGAAAACTCGGAGGTGAACGAGCCGTCGAGCGCGCGCTGGGCCAGTTCCGCGTAGAGAGTTGTGTATGTGAGGGGGACGAGCTGCATCTGTTATTACCACTTTCGCGAATATGGTAATAACACGCCTGCTCCTCAGTTGCTATTACCATTTTCGCGAAACTGGTAATACCACGGCAGGCGATCCGAAAACCGCCTGGCAACCAATTGAAACCTCTACCTCTCCTGGATCGCGCTCACCAGCCACTGGCCGGCGCCGCGTCGGACAAACGTCCAGAGCTCCGTGGTTGTCGTCACCCGGTCGTCGCCAGCCACGATCTGGCCGGTGGAGCGGTCGCGGGTAATGTCGCGGCTCTCGTACTTGAGCGCCACGGTCGCGTACTGGTCCGAGCCTTCGCGCCAGGCTTCCGCGATGTCGCCCGAGAGCAGCTTGACGTCGTACACTTCGTTGCGGACGCCCTTGCTGGCGTTCTCGCCGAGCTCCTGCGACAGGTAGCCCATCATCTCGTTGGTCGTCATGTGGCGCAGGGCCTCGTAGTCCTCGCGGGCATATGCGTTCTGCAGGTCAACCAGACCCCGCTCGAACTGGTCGAGATCGCGGTTGCCGATGCCCACCTCGTCGCGCCTCCCGGCGCGCTGCGATGCGGCCGAAGCATCCGGACGCGGCTGCGCCGAACCGCCGCCCGGCTGCCAGTCCTGGCGCGCCGTGTAGGGCGAGGCGTTACCGCCACCAGCCATCGCTGGTTGCCGCCTGCGGCCGAACAGCCACCTCAGCACCATCGCGATGATGACGATCTGGAACAGGAGCGACAGGAAACCGCCGAAGCCACCGAAGCCCGCGCCGAACATCATGCCGAACAGGCCCGAGAACAGCAGGCCGCCGAGCATCCAGCCGCCGATGCCGCCACCGAACCAGCCGGCGCGCTGCGCCGCCGTCGTCGAGGCGATGCCGCCACGGTTCGTCGGCGCGGCCGTCGTTGAGCGCTGTACCGGCGCTGTGATGCCCGGCGAGGTCGGAGTCGCCGGAACAGTCTGGTACGTCCGCGTGCCGCGGCTACCGAAGCTGCCGCCGCGACGCGCTTCAGCCGTATCCACGGCCACGATGCTGAACATCGAGAGCAGCACCACGAACAGAGCAGAAAGTCGGAAGCCTCGAGAGGCGAACATCGCAGTCCCCATGTTGAAACGGTCGCAGATATGGGGACCAAAAATCGGCGTGTTAGGTCTTGAAACCGGGCTCGTGTCGCTTTTGCCGCCGCTGCGTGCCCTCGACTCGTCCAGGAAACCCGCCTACGTCCGTGCCATGGCCGAGCCCTTCCTCAACGTCACCGCCTCCGCGACCGGCCGGGCCTGGGTCACGCGCCTCGACGACGCGCAGGCTCGCACGGCGCAGGCCATCGCGCAGCGCGGAACGGCGAGCGAGATCGTTGCCCGCATCATCGCAGCGCGTGGTGTCGGCATTGATGAGGCTGCGGAATATCTCAACCCGACGATCCGCGGGCTGATGCCCGACCCGTCGACGCTTGCCGACATGGACAAGCTCGCAGCGCGCATTGTCGCCGCCGTCACCAACAATGAGAAGGTCGCGCTGTTCGGCGACTACGACGTCGACGGCGCCGCTTCCTGCGCGCTGATGGTGCGCTACCTCCGGCACTTCGGACTCGACCCCGAAGTCTATATCCCTGACCGCATCTTCGAGGGCTATGGCCCCAACAACACGGCCATTGACAAGCTTGCCGACAATGGCGCCACGCTGCTGATCACGCTCGACTGCGGCACGGTCAGCGACGGCCCGATTGCCCACGCCCGCTCGCGCGGCCTCGACGTGCTGGTAATCGACCACCACCTCAGCGACCACGACCTGCCGCCGGCCGACGCGCTGGTGAACCCCAACCGCCCCGACGACATCTCCGGCCTCGGCTATCTCTGCGCCGCCGGCGTTACCTTCATGGTGCTCGTGGCCGTCAACCGCTTGCTCCGCCAGCGCGGCGACACCGGCCAGCCCGACCTCATGGCGCTACTGGATATAGTCGCTCTCGCCACCGTCTGCGATGTCGTTCCACTCGTCGGGCTCAACCGCGCCTTTGTGGTTCGCGGCCTCGAGGTCGCGCGCCGCGCTGCCAATCGCGGCATCGGCGCGCTGGCGCTTGCCGCTCGCGTCACCGGCCCGCTCAATCCGTACCATCTCGGTTTCCTCATCGGCCCTCGCATCAATGCCGGCGGCCGCATCGGCGACGCGGCGCTCGGTACTCGCCTCCTCGCGCTCGACGACGAACACGAGGCGCTGGTCCTCGCCGCCCGCCTCAACGAGCTCAACGTCGAGCGCCAGCGCATCGAGACCACCGCACTCGAGGAAGCCACAGCGGCGGCGGAAGCGGAGATTGGGGGAGGCGAGGGGCCGCCTGTCCTGGTGCTCGCTTCGGCCAACTGGCACCCCGGGATCATCGGCATCATGGCCGGCCGCATCCGCGAGCGCTTCGACCGCCCGACCTTCATTTTCGCGCTGCAGCCCGATGGCACAGGCGTCGGTTCTGGCCGCTCGATGCCCGGTGTCGACCTCGGGCATGCGGTCATCGACGCCGTCGAGGCCGGTCTGATCGTGCGGGGTGGTGGACACGCGATGGCTGCCGGCGCCACCGTGAAGCCGGGCCAGCTCGCCGCCTTCCGCGCCCATCTCAGCGAGCGCCTTTCCGGCCACGTCGGCACTGCCCGGGCTCAAACCGCCATCAAGGTCGACGCCGCCCTCTCGGCCCGCGGCGCGACCGTCGAGTTCGTCGAGGATATCGAGCGCGCGGGGCCTTACGGCGCGGGTAATCCGGGTCCGGTCTTCGTCTTTCCGGCGCATCGCGCCAAATTCGCCGAGGTCGTCAGCACCACCGGCCACATCCGCTTCCAGCTCACCTCCGACGACGGCGCCCGCCTCAAGGCGATTGCGTTCCGTGCCGCCGGGACGCCGCTGGGCGACGCAATCCTGCGGGCCGGCAACGACGGTAAGCTGCACTTTGCCGGGTCACTGAGCCTCGATCATTATCAGGGCAGGGCCGAGGTCCAGTTGCGCGTCAGCGATGTCGCGGAGCCGGTCGCCTGAGGGCTTCGGGCTTGCATATCGCCTTGTCGCCGCTAAATTATCGGGCAGTGGCGATGGACCGAAAGCCGTCCACGCGCAGATCAGGGACAAGGGCCGACCGGCGGGGCGCAGGTCGGCAATAGTGGATAGCCGGTATGGACAAGTCTGCGATCGAACCGAGGTTGCCGAACCCGACGCTTTGGACCCATGTCACGTCGGCGATCGCGGCGTTCTTCGTCGAGCGCCTGGTGGGCCGCCCGAAAGTCGGCGCCATCACGATCACCTTCCCCAACGGCAGCACGCGCACCTTCGGCAAGCCCGGCACGGGCATGCATCCGCGCCTCGTCATCCGCAATTTCTCGATGATCCCCGAAACCTTGCGCCGCGGCACCATCGGCTTCGCGCATGCCTATGTGCGCGGCGACGTCGAGGTCGACGATCTGACGGAACTGTTCCGCTACTTCCTCCAGAACCGCAACGAGTTCCAGCCCAAGGGCGCCGGCTGGTTCGGCCGCGCCACTGCCGACATCGCCTACCATCTGAGCCGCGCCAACACCGTCGATGGCAGCAAGGAGAACATCTCCGAGCACTACGACCTCGGCAACGACTTTTACGCCGAGTGGCTCGACCCCACGATGACCTACTCCTCGGCGCTGTTTGCCGACCTTGCGAACCAGCCGCTCGATGAGGCGCAGCGCGCGAAATATCGTCGTGTCGCCGACATGGCCGGCGTCAAGCAGGGCGACAGCGTGCTCGAGATCGGCTGCGGCTGGGGCGGCTTCGCCGAAACGGTCGCCAAGGAATACGGCGCGACGCTTTACGGCATCACGCTCAGCAAGGAGCAGCTAGCCTTCGCGCAGCAGCGCATCGCGCGGCAGGGACTCGACAATCTCGCGACCTTCCACTTCGAGGACTATCGCCACACGACCGGCGAGTACGACCACATCGGCTCGATCGAAATGATCGAGGCGGTCGGCGAGGAGAACTGGCCGAGCTACTTCAAGACCCTCGCCGATCGCCTCAAGGCGGGCGGCACGGCGGCGATCCAGGCCATTACCATCTCCGAGCAGGACTTTGAGGGCTACCGGTCGAGCCCCGACTTCATCCAGCGCTACATCTTCCCGGGTGGCATGCTGCTGACTAAGAAGGCGATGGAAGAGCAGGGGAAGCGCGTCGGCCTCATCCTCGAAAACGTCGAGACGTTCCGCCACTCCTACGCCGAAACCCTGCGCCGCTGGCGCGTACGCTTCCTCGAGCGCTGGCAGGTCATCAAGCAGATGGGCTTCGACGAACAGTTCCGGCGCAAGTGGATCTATTATCTGGCCTATTGCGAAGCGGGCTTCGACGAAGGCTCGATCGACGTCGGCATCTATCAATATAGAAAGCCGCTCTAACCCTTCACGGATTGCGCCCGACAGGCGGTCGGGCTGAGCCGCATGCGCGCCTTGAAGCGCAGCGAAAAGTAGAATGCACTCTCGAAACCGGCGGCGTCGGCAATCTGCTTGACGCTGAACCCGGTGCGTTCGAGAAGTTCGGTGGCGTATCGCAGGCGCACATTCTCGAGGTATTGCAGCGGCGTTTGGCCGGTCTCTTCGCGAAACAGATGCGAGAGCCGGGACGTCGACAGACCGGCCGCCTCGGCGACATCGGCCAGCATCGTCTTGCGCGCAAAGTTACGCTCGAGATACTCCATCGCCTTTCGCACGCGGCTGTCATAGGTCGACACGGTGGCCAGCGGATTGTGCCGGTCGCAATCCAGCAGCAGAGCCTCCAGTCCATTCATGGCATAGGCCTCCCGGCGCTGCAGGTCGCTGCCGAAGAACCGATGGACGTCGCGGAAACGCTGTTCCAGCCCCCGTGGCAGGCTCAGCCGCATCAGGCCCGGAGCGACCGCCGGCCAGTTGAGCCAGGGCAGCCAATGAGCCCGCGGCTGGAAATGCACCCAGAGCAGTTCCCATTGCCGCAGCGAGGCTTCGACTCCGTAGTCGTGGAAGGTGCCCGGCCGGATCATCACCCAATCGCCAGGCTCCGTGATGAGTTCGCCGCCCGCGTGTCCGAACCGGCCTTTGCCGCTCAAGGTCGCGATCAGCAGCCAATCGCCGACGCCCTCGCGCCGCACGATCCGATAGCCCGATCCTTCATGGAAATGGCCCGTGAGCAGCTCGAGGACCGGCAAGTAGCTGTTGGGCGAGGTCGTGGCCATAGCAGGATATTATATGCCTTGGGCGGATGGTTCTATGGGCGGAAGTCGGCTTTCAGGTATCCTTGCTCGCACTGAGGAGAACAGAGATGCACGTTCCCAACCTGACATCCGAACAGCGCGCCGCCTTCGATCGCGACGGTTTTCTAGCCGTGCGCGGGCTGTTCGATGCGACCGAAATCGCCGAGATTCGCGACACGTTCATGGGCCAGGCGAAGGACGGCCCGGTGCCCGGCCTCTCGGATGTGCCGAAGTCGCGCCAAGGTGCGCCGGCGCTCGCCAGCGATCCGCTCGCCTTCTACCCGCGCATGATGCATCCACATAAGCATCCGGATAAACCGGTCGGCCCGCTGGCCATGCGCTACATGCGCGACGCACGGCTGCGGCCGATCCTCGCCGATCTCTTCGGCGAAGAGCCGTTTGCCTGTCAGTCGATGTTCTACTTCAAGCCGCCGGGCGCCCGCGAGCAGGACCTGCACCAGGACAATTTCTACCTGCGCGTGAAGCCGGGCACCTGCATGGCCGCGTGGGTCGCGGTCGATGACGCCGATGAAGGCAATGGCGGCATGATGTGTGTGCCGCAGACCGCTGCGATCGACATCGCGTGTCCCGAAAAAGCGGACCCCGCGATGTCGTTCACCGTCGAGCACGTCACGCCGCCGGCCGGGCTAGAGCCACAAATGATGCGGCTCAAAGCCGGCGATGTGCTGTTCTTCAACGGCAACGTCATCCACGGCTCGACGCCCAACACCAGCACCGACCGCTTCCGGCGCTCGCTGATCTTCCACTACGTCCCCGCGAGCACCGTCGAAATGAGCCACTGGTACGAAGCCCTAAGCTTCGACGGCACGAAACAGGACATCGCGGTGAACATGGATGGCGGCCCCTGCGGAACGACTGAGGACGCACCCGCAGGTCCCCACTAGATCTGGATAGTGAGGGCGTTGTCGTCGTGCGCCGCTGAGGCGTCAGATGACGTCGAGCGGCCTCTCGTCGATGAAGCGGAACGTCTTTCTGCCGTCGACGACTAGTCGTGGCGGCTCCGCCGAGCGCCCCGGCCCGACGTCCTCGAACGCCGCCAGTGAAAGCCCGGCCGCTTTCGCACTGTAGCTGATCGCACGCTCTAGGGCGTGAGCCATCGTGCCGTTGCGCTGACCGGCTTCTGGTTCGAAGTCTTCGACGGTGATTCCGAGCGCCGCGAGCGGCAACAGTGCCCTCGTGCGCGCCAGGAACATCGTTCCAGCAAAGAATGTGTCCGTATCGACATGGTCGAGAACGACGCCCATTCGTTTTGCCAATCGGCGGACCGTCGGCTCGTTGCGGCCAAGGTAGGAGCGCATCGACAGGAGGAAATCGGCGGGACCCAGCACGCCGATTTCTGGGTGCTGGTCAAACAAGTCGAGGGCACGGTTGAGTACCCGAGGTTCGGTGAGGAAGCCTAGCAACCCGCGTCGCCAGGCATCGCCAGTGTCGGGTTTCGTCGCCTTTGTATGAAGCTTGAGGACGTAGCCGTACCGCTCGAAGTCGAGTTGCTGAAGCACCTTCACGAACGGTGCGATGTCCCGCCCCCGGTTCTCGGTGGTATAGATCTGTGCTGAGAGCTGACGTTGCGCAACGAACCGTTCCACCTCCGATTGTGTCGCCTCGGATGTCGTGATGAACACGTCATGCGGCACGTCGAAGTCGTCGATCCAGTCAAGGCATTCCCCGAGCATCTCGGGATAGTAGGCATGGATCACCACAGCGACCCGCCGCGGTTCGGGGATCGTTGTCTGCCGCAACGCCACGCGCAAAGTGGCCATCTTGGTTGCCTCGAGGTGGGCAAATCCGTAACGACGATCAGGCTCGAGATGCGCGCCCTCGCCCCACTCGTTCCAGGCATTGATGTAGACCAGCTTGGTGTCCGTGAGCGCGTCTGATTGAGCCGTCTGGTCGACAACGGTCTCGAGATACTCGCGATAGGTGCCCGGCTCTGCGCCGAGGAGCACGCGCCCCGCACCTGGACGTCGTGCCTGATTGTCCCACGACGGACACACCGAACGAAAAACTGGATAGCCCAATGGCTTGAACTCGCGCGCATGGCGGACCAGGTCGGCGTAGTCGAATAACTGGCCGGCAAAGTCGGGATTGAGCAGCGGGGGCGGTGCGGTAACTCGCGCGAGGTTTGGCGCGATCCACCGCGTGTCGCAGGGCGAGTTGTGGTACGCGCTGTCCATGCCGTGTTCGGCCGGATCGATCCGCTCGTAGTTCTCCGAACGCGAGATGTGAATCTCGCCGATCCCATTGTCACGGCACCAGGCGCGCCAGCGCCCAGCAGTCGCCTCTGGATCAGGCATCATCGCCGAGCGCCAGACGTTGATCAACGGCTTGCCGTCGATGCGCAGATACCTCTCATGGCGCAGATATGGCGCGAGATGCGCGATGAAAGCGTAGTCGTCTGCTTCGCTGTAGGTCTGCTCGAGCAGGATGTTGTTGGCGTTGCCGCTCCACGTCCTCGACCAGTTCTCATTCGCCCAGCAGAGGCAGAAATCGAAGTCGATATTCTTGTTCTCTGCAAAGCTCTTGATCGGCGCCTCGAGCAGCGTTCTGCCGTGGAACCAATAGAAGTAGAAGCAGAACGCCGAGATGCCCGCCTTCTTGGCCAAGGCAACCTGTTGCTCCTGGATTCCGGGGAGACGCAGATCATAGAAGCCGAGATCGGCGGGCAGCCGCGGCTGGTAGTGACCGACGAACTGCGGTCGGGCCCTCGCCACGTTGGTCCACTCGGTAAAACCCTTCCCCCACCAGAGGTCGTTCTCGGGTATCGGGTAGAACTGAGGGAGGTAGAGGGCGACCAGCTTCACACCCGGGTCGGGCGTCTTGGCATCTGACAGAGACGACACCCGCTCGGCGGGGTCCGAAACGTACCCGAAGTGACCGCGAGAAAACTCGCGTACCGACGGATCGTCGAAATCTCCGTTGCGATCTGCCAATGCAGTAATCCTCAATATGGATGCCGCCAAATCGCGACAAACGTGATCCCACCGGCCAGTATTTCGAAAGGGCCGCGCAGTCAATCGAGTTGAGCATCCGGCGCTGGCCAGAGGTTTTTCGGGGAAATTTGCTAAATCTGCATAGCCACAAGCACCGCCCCAATACTGATTAGTGCAACGCCGATCCAGTTTACGAGCGAGAGCTTCTCGCCCAGGAACAGCGCGATGATCGCGACCATGGCGACGCTGAGCTTGTCGATGGGCGCAACCTGCGCGGCATTGCCAGCGGTCTATGGCCGCGGCAGGCCGATGCCGCCGAGCACGTTCGTCTCCGTGCGGTTGTCGAAGCCGGCGATGAGCGGCCGGCCCTTGGCGATCGCGGCCTGTACCGACGGGAGCTGCAGCGAGGCGCGGTGCGCAGCCTGATCGACCCAGACTTCGGTGACCCACAACGCGTCGGCGTTCTGCGGATCTTCGGCGACGACATAACTGAGGCACCCGGGCATGCCGTCCTCGCCGGGGACGAGGATGGCCGCAAGGTCGCCGCGCTTGCCGGGCACCGCGATGATGCGTCCCATCAGTCCGTACATCAGCTGCCCAGCACGGTGTCGCGATAGAATTTGAGGAAGGCGGCCGCGTCGACACCGACGCAGACATTGACCGAGGGGCGTCCGTCCCAGTCGCGGGCGTGATCGAAATAGCCCTCGGGGCGGAGGATCGTCTGACCCCGCGCGATGCCCTCCGACACGACGCGGACGGCTCCGCGCTGGACGGTGAAGAACTCGGGGTGCAGCGCGTAGGCCACGGCGCTCGAATCGTGGACGGCGAAACCGGAGCGGGTCTGGCCGGTCGAGGTGTAGAAGCCGGCATAGAACCGCGATACGTCCCACAGGAACTGCCCGTCGCGGCCGGCATCGCGCGCCAGCTGCTGCACGTAGTCGTCGGTCATCACCGATTCATGCGTCACGTCGAGGCCGACGATGGTCAGCGGCCAGCCCGCGCCGAACACCATATCGGCCGCCGCCGGGTCGCCCGCTATGTTGGCTTCCGCCACCGGCGTGACATTGCCGCCATGGCCATTGCGGCCGAACGCGCCGCCCATCACCGACACGGATTTGACCAGCGGCACGATGCCCGGATCGAGCCGCATCGCCAGCGCCAGATTGGTCATGCGGCCGACCGCGATGATCGTGACGTCACCGGGGTTGGCGCGGACGAGATCGATGATCAGTTGCGCGGCGGGGCGAGGATCGGCGGTGGCGGTCACCTCCGGGATCGGGATATTGCCCAGGCCATTGTCGCCGTGGACGAAGGTCGGCGGCTCGCTCGCCGCGTGCTCGGCCAATGGCCCGGGCGCCCCGCGGCTTACGGGAGCGGCGATGCCGAACAACTGCTTGAGGTAGAGCGCGTTGCGCGTCGTGGTCTCGATCGTCGCATTGCCGAAGCAGGTCGTGATGCCGATGAGGTCGACGTCCTTGTGCCGCGCCAGCAGCAACAGCGCCATCGCGTCGTCGACGCCCGGATCGGTGTCGTAGATGACCTTGAGCTTTGCCACTTAGAGCGCCTTGACCTTAACCTTCTCGGCCTTGTCCCACGCGACCGAATTGGTCAGCGGCAGGCCGAACTGGCTCTCCGAAATCTCGAACACATCGCCCGCCTGCGTCTTGATCCCGTCGGCAAAGCTCAGCGTCGCCGTCCCGAACATATGGACGTGCACGTCGCCGGGCTCGCGGAACAGCCGGTATTTGAAGTGGTGGTATTCGAGATTGGCGATCGTGTGGGACATGTTGTCCTCGCCCGACAGGAACGGTTTCTCCCAGATCGTCTTGCCGTCGCGCAGGATGCGCGAGGTGCCCGACACGTTGCCCGGCAGCTCGCCAAGGCGCAGCTCCGGCCCGAACGAACACCAGCGAAGTTTCGAGTGGGCAAGGAAGAGATAGTTCACGCGCTCCGTCACGTGGTCTGAGAACTCGTTGCCCAGCGCAAAGCCAAGCCGGAACGGCGTTCCATCTTTGCCGATCACATATATGCCGGCCATCTCGGGCTCTTCGCCGGCGTCCTGCGCGAAGGCGGGGGAGGGGATCGGCGCACCCGGCGCCGCAACGATGTGGCCGTTGCCCTTGTAGAACCATTCGGGCTGCACACCGACTTCGCCCTTGGCAGGCTTGCCGCCTTCGAGGCCCATGCGGAACATCTTCATCGAGTCGGTCAGCGGCGCTTCGGCGGCCTGCTGGTCCGACTTGTGCATGGCGTCGCGCGTCGAGGCAGACCCCAGATGCGTGAGACCGGTGCCGGTGACGTGGAGGTGCGACGGATCGGGATGATCCACCGGCGGCAGCATGCGGCCCTCCTTGAGGATCGCCGCCGGATCGATCGCCTTGCCCAGCCCCTTGTCCTTGACCAGTGCCTTGAGCTTGACCCCGTCGGCTGCCGCCTTCAGCGCCAGCGCGTAAACGCTCGTGGCATTCTTGACGATATGCGCTGCGCCACCGTCGATGGCGCCCACTGCGCGCTTGCCGTCCGACTTCAGGAACTGGATCAGGTTCATGGGATGTCTCCTCCGCTCGCCGCCTTCATTGCCAATGGGGCACGTGAACGCAAGTCCATAAGTATGACTTTTCGTCCGCCGCCGGCTTGGCCCTTCGTCTTATCACATTCCGTCAAGCAAAGAGCCCGGCGGTGCGGTGCCGCCGGGCTCGACCGAGGTCCGTGACGACCTCAATTCTTTGACGCCTCCGATGCGTCTCGCTTTCGCATCCCGGCGTTGCTCGCCGGTGTCCGCGCGAGCGATCAGTCTTCCGACGCTTCGTCGCCTTCCGGTCCGGCGAGCAGGGCCTCGCCGAGAAGGCCCGAGCTCTCGCGCACGGTGGCCTCGATCGCGTCGGCGACCTGCGGGTTATCTTTGAGGAACTGCCGCGCATTCTCGCGGCCCTGGCCGAGACGCTGGCTGTCGTACGAGAACCAGGCGCCCGACTTTTCGACCACTCCCGACTTCACGCCCAGATCGAGCAGTTCGCCGGTCTTGGAGATGCCTTCGCCATACATGATGTCGAACTCGACCTGCCGGAACGGCGGGGCGAGCTTGTTCTTGACCACCTTCACGCGGGTCTGGTTGCCGATGACCTCTTCGCGTTCCTTGATCGCGCCGATGCGGCGGATGTCGAGGCGCACCGAGGAGTAGAATTTTAGCGCGTTGCCGCCCGTCGTCGTTTCCGGCGAGCCGTACATCACGCCGATCTTCATGCGGATCTGGTTGATGAAGATCACCATCGCCTTCGACTTCGAGATCGAGGCCGTCAGCTTCCGCATCGCCTGGCTCATCAGGCGCGCCTGGAGGCCGGGGAGGGCATCGCCCATCTCGCCTTCAAGCTCGGCCTTGGGCGTAAGCGCCGCCACCGAGTCGACCACCAGCACATCGATGGCGCCCGAGCGGACCAGCGTATCGGCAATCTCGAGCGCCTGTTCGCCCGAATCCGGCTGCGAAATCAGCAGCTCGTCCACCTTCACGCCGAGCTTCTTGGCGTACACCGGGTCCAGCGCGTGCTCGGCGTCGACGAACGCGGCGATACCGCCATTGCGCTGCGCCTCGGCCACCACATGCAGCGCCAGCGTCGTCTTGCCCGAGCTCTCCGGTCCGAACACTTCGATGATGCGGCCACGCGGCAATCCGCCAATCCCGAGCGCAATATCGAGGCCCAGCGAGCCGGTGGAAATCGCTTCGACCTGGGTGATCGCACCCTGGTCGAACTTCATCACCGTGCCCTTGCCGAAATTGCGTTCGATCTGGCTCAGCGCTGCGGCCAGCGCCTTGTCCTTATCCATGGAACCCTCGATAACCCGAAGCGGTGCGGCTGCTGCAGCCATGTCGAATCTCCTTATTCCATGCGCCGGGACGGCGGGAAAGCGTGCGGTGTATGTACGCACTTTGTTCTCATTTCGTTTCCAAATCGTCAAGAGGAATTTGGCGGTAGTGTCTCAGTTTGAAATTGTCTTTCAGCCGCGCGGTTTGCGGCTATCGGCCATGTCGAGCGACACGCCGGTATTGACGAAATCGGCGGTATCAATCGCCTTGGGCTGCTTGTAGCGAAGCGGGCGAACCGGCTTGGCGGCAACTGCGTCGATCATGCCGACGATCCAGTCCATGTCATGCGCGGTCGAGTCGATCCCGGCAGCCATCAAACTGAGACACTACCAATTTGGCACCGCCGAGACGGTCTCGACGCGTCGGCAAAAGTCTTGCGGGCCCCAATCGCGATCGCCGCAGGCTCGCAACCGCCCATTTGCTGGACATCTCCGTAACCCCCGCGATAGAAGGCATTTCCGACTAAACCCGGCGGCTCGTGGCCGCCCTTTTCTTGTGAACGAGCCTTCGCCATGCAGAGCGTGAACGACATCCGGTCTTCCTTCCTGAACTTCTTCACGAAGAACGGGCACGAAGCCGTGGCCGCATCGCCGCTCGTGCCGCGCAACGACCCGACGCTGATGTTCGTCAATTCGGGCATGGTGCAGTTCAAGAACGTCTTCACCGGCGTCGAAAAGCGCGACTACAAGCGCGCGACGACGGCGCAGAAGTCGGTCCGAGCGGGCGGCAAGCACAACGACCTCGACAATGTCGGCTTCACGGCGCGTCACCACACCTTCTTCGAGATGCTCGGCAATTTCTCGTTCGGCGACTACTTCAAGGCCGAAGCGATCGACTACGCCTGGACGCTGCTCACCAAGGAGTGGGGCCTGCCCAAGGCCAAGCTCAGCGCGACCGTCTATCAGGACGACGACGAGGCGTTCGACCTCTGGAAGAAGATCGCGGGGCTGAGCGACGACAAGATTGTCCGCCTCGGAGCCAAGTCCAACTTCTGGCAGATGGGCGACACCGGTCCCTGCGGTCCGTGCTCCGAAATCTTTTACGACCACGGCGACAAGTACTGGGGCGGCCCTCCGGGCTCGCCCGAGGAAGATGGCGACCGCTTCATCGAGATCTGGAACCTCGTCTTCATGCAGTACGAGCAGGCGGCGGACGGGTCTCGTACGCGCTTGCCCAAGCCGAGCGTCGTCACGGGCATGGGTCTCGAGCGCATCGCCGCGGTGCTGCAGGGCACCAACAACAATTACGAGATCGACCTGTTCAAGACGCTGATCGCGTCGACCATGCAGGCGACAGGCTTCAGCGGCGATCCGGCGACGCCGAGCCTCCGCGTCATCGCCGACCATCTGCGCTCGATGTCGTTCCTCATCGCCGAGGGTGTGCTGCCCTCCAACGAGGGCCGCGGCTATGTGCTGCGCCGCATCATGCGCCGCGCCATGCGTCACGCGACGCTGCTCGGCGCGACCGATCCGGTGATCCACAAGATCGTGCCGACACTGGTGCGCGAGATGGGCCAGGCCTATCCCGAACTGGTTCGCGGCGAGCACATGATCGAGGAGACCGTGCGTCTCGAGGAG
>JBGAKM010000002.1:99704-290963 GCA_044224395.1 Devosia sp. | reverse complement strand
CTCGATCCCATAGACCTCGCGCAGCAGGTCTTCGCGGAGCACTTCGGCGGGCGTGCCGGCTGCCGCCACGCGCCCCGCCGACAGTACAACCAGCCGGTCGCAGTAGCGCGCCGCGAGGTTGAGATCGTGAAGTGCCACAACCACTGTGCAACCGGTCTGCGCCCGCCGGCGCAGAAGCTCGAGGACGACGAGCTGCGCCCGGATGTCGAGGTGACTGGTCGGCTCGTCGAGCAGCAGCAGCTTCGGCTCCTGCGCCAGCGCACGCGCCAGCTGCACGCGCTGCTGCTCGCCGCCAGACAGCGTGTGATAGAGCCGCTCCGCAAACGCGGCGAGCCCAAGCTCGGCGATCGCGTCGGTGACAATGGCGTCGTCACGCGGCCCCAGCGTCGACCATGTCGACTGGAACGGCAATCGTCCAAGTCCGACGACGTCGCGCACACTCAGCCGCTCGCTTGTCGTCGCGAACTGCTCGACCAGCGCGCAGAGCCTGGCCCGCTCCGCCGCGGGCATGGCGAGCAGGTCCGTATTGCCATATCTGACGGTGCCCGCCACGAGCGGCCGCAACCCGAGCACGCTGGCAATCAGCGTCGACTTGCCTGCGCCGTTCGGCCCGATCAGACCCGTGACCTCACCGGTCGCCGCCGAAATGCTGACGCTGTCGAGGATCTTGCGATCCCCCGCGGTCACACTCACGTCGCTGATCACGAGCCCGCTCACGTGACGCGCCGATAGCGGAGGAGGATCAGGAGAAACGCCGGCGCGCCGATCAGCGCGGTGACGATTCCCACCGGCAGTTCGCGCGGATCGAACAGCGTTCGTGCCGCTGTGTCGGTCCACAGCATGAAGATCGCGCCCACCAGCATCGACATCGGCAGCAGATCGCGGTGCCGCGACCCGACCACAAGCCGCACCGCATGCGGCACCACCAGCCCCACAAAGCCGATCGCGCCGCCGATCGCCACCATGACGCCTGTCAGCAGCGCCGTCGCACCGAGCAGGACCCAGCGCAGTCGCGCCACGTCGATGCCGAGACTCGCCGCTGCATTGTCGCCGAACGCGAACGCATCGAGCCCGCGTCCTGACGCAAGGATCACCGGCGCGCATACGAGCAGCGCCAGGCCGACCAATGCCGCATCGCTCCAGATCGTACCGCTCAGCGACCCCAGCAGCCAGCTCAGGATTTCGCGATAAGAATCGCCTGTTGCCGACCAGAAGATCAGCATCGACGTCGCCGCCGAAGCGAGCGCCGCGATGCAGATGCCGGCAAGGATCGCGCGAGAAGGTGTCGTGCCACCCAGCAGTTGCGCGATCAAGAGCGCCAGCCCCAGCGCCGCGAGGCTGCCGATGAACGCCCCCAGCGGCATCAGCAATGCGAGCCCTGCGAGCAGAAACACCACCGCCCCAAGTGCCGCCCCGGATGACAGGCCGAGCAGGTAAGGGTCGGCCAGCGGATTGCGCGTGAGCACCTGCATCACCGTGCCCGCCAGCGCCAGTCCCGCTCCAACACCCAGCGCCGCCAGAACGCGCGGCAACCGCAGCTCCCAGACGATCGCATCGCGCAGCACCGACACGGGGCTCTCGGGCGCGAGGCCGAGATGATGCAGCACCGTCGACCACACTTCCGTGGCGGCGATGTCCGCCGGCCCGAGCGTGATCGCGACGGTTGCGCTCGCGAGGAGAAGGACGGCGAGGCCCAGATAGGCGATCGTCCGCGACGTGCCGCGCACCGCTACGGCGTCGGCAGGTCGAGCGCCGCCAACTGGGCCGACAGATCGATCACCGCCGGCACATTGCGCACGCCCGCTTCGGAGGCAGGGAAGGGGATCACGAGATACCGTCCATGGACCACGGCATCGAGCTTGCTGGTGATCGGGTTCTCGGCCAGCAGCTTCTTCTTCTGTGCCGCGGAGTTCCACGACGAATCGACGAGCACGATCACATCGGGATTGGCGTCCACCACCGCTTCCCAGCTTGCCGAAATCCAGCCATCGTCGACGTCGCCGAAGACGTTCTTGAGCCCTAGCGCCTCCATGATCATCGACGGCGCATTGCTGCCCGCGCCGACATAGGGCGCTTTGGTCCCGGACGAGTACCACACCGCCGTCAGCCCGCGCGGATCTGGCTTAACGCTCGCAAGGCTCGCCTTCTGCGCCTCGATCAAAGCGGTCGCACGCGCCTCCGAGTCGAAGATCGTTCCAATCTCGGCGATCTCGCCGAACACGCCGTCGAACGTCAGCTTCGGCGGCTTGATCGTGCGGCACGCGGCGGGCGCGACATAAGTCGCGACACCCAGCTGCGCCAGCGTCGACCGCTCACCCGCGCCATCGGCCGAGAAATTGCTCTCCCAGCCGCCATAGATGAAGTCCGGCTCGGTGCTCAGCACCACTTCCTGCGCCGGCAGCTTGTCGGCCAGCACTTTGAGGCTAGCGCCCGCCGCTGCGAGATCGTCCGGCAGCGGCCCGTCCTGGAACCCGACGCCGACAATGCGCTCGCCGAGCCCCAGCGACAGCAGCAATTCGGTCGCCGTCGACTTGATGGTCACCACCCGCTCCGGCGCCTTCGAAAACGTAACACTCACGCCGCAATTGTCGACGGTCAGCGGATAGACCGTCGCCGCAGCAGCCGGCAGCGGCACGATAGCGAGGGCGAGAAAGGCGAGGGTGGCAATGCGCATCGTCAGGTCCTCTGCTTGCTCGGCACCGGCGTCGGCTGCGTCGCGCCCATTTCGGCGCGCGCCGTGTCGTAGCCAAGCTGATAGGCCTCGGCACTGCCGAAGCGGAACATGTCTTCCTCGAGCGGCCGCACCAGCGACCGCGCGCCCGGCGCGTCGAGACCGCGGATGAGGCGCGACAGCCCGCGAACAACCGCCACCGGCAGCCCCTCGGCCTTGCCCTTGACGAGGTCCGCAGCCCCCGCGATTTCATCCGCCAGCACCGCGATCGTCGCATGCAGCGGCCGGCCATTGGCATCGGTCCCGCCGCGCATGTCTTCGCTGAGCTTCAGCCCCGCCGCGCCGATCGCAACATCCGTCTGCCCCACGCGCCACGGCCGTCCGAACGTATCGGTGATGACAATTCCGAGTTCGATCCCCAGTCGCTCGCGCATCACGCTGCACAGCTCTCGCGCCGATTTGTCGGGATCCTCGGGCAATCGCAGCGCATACCCATCGGGCACGTTCGACATATCGATGCCCGCGGCCGCCATGATCAGGCCCTGCCGCGTCTCGACAATCCGCGTCAGCCCGTTCGGCGTCACGCGCTCGGCGACGACGCGCACCGTGTCGTCCGCGATGACCTTGTCGCGATCGGTCGCCGGCACCAGTCGCCCCTCGGCCTTGGCCACAATCTTGCTGGCCACCACCAGGATATCGCCCGACGCCAGCGCCAGCTCGGGATCACCAGCGCTCTGCGCAGCGAGCGCCTCGACGATGATCGCGGCAAGATCGTCGCCCGCATGAACCTCGGGGATGCCCGGAACGGCCCAGACCGAATAGCGCGGGAGTGTCATGAGTCCAGCGCCCGCAGCCGCGGCAGGATGTGCTCGGCATAAAGCTTCAGGAACCGGCTCTGGTCCGGTCCCGGCGCATGAAACACCAGATGGTCGAAGCCGTAGTCGATGTAAGTCTTTATCGCCGCGACATGCTCGTCCGGATCGCTCGACACGATCCAGCGCTTCGCCACGCGCTCGATCGGGAGCGCCGCCGCCAGCCGCTCCATCTCCGCCGGGTCCTGCACCGAGTGCTTTTCTTCCGCCGACAGCGACAGCGCTGCCCAGTGACGGGTATCGTTCAGTGCGCGCTCGGGGTCGGTATCAAACGACACCTTGACCTCGATCATTCGCTCGAACGGCATTCCAGCGAGCTCGGACTCTTTGCGCCCGATCTCGACGTTCGGCAGCAGCTCGTCGACATAGAGCTCCGCGCCCTTGCCCGACGTGCAGATGAATCCGTCGCCGGCACGTCCCGCATGTTTCGCGTTCAGCGGTCCACCCGCCGCGATGTAGATCGGCACCGGTTGCGCCGGCTTGTCGTAGATGGTCGCGCTGACCGTCTTGTAATACTCGCCTTCAAAGCTCACGCGGTCTTCCGTCCACAGCTGGCGGATCAGCTTGACGGCTTCGCGCAGCCGCGCCGACCGCTCCTTGAGCTCGGGCCATTCCATGCCGGTCGCCGGCACCTCGTTGAGCGACTCGCCGGTCCCGACGCCCAGAATGACGCGACCCGGGAACATCGCGCCCAGCGTCCCGAACGCATGCGCGACCACCGATGGATGCAGCCGGAATGTCGGCGTCAGCACCGACGTGCCGAGCACGATCCGCTCGGTCCGCGCCAGCACCGCCGCCATCCAGGCCGGCGCGAACGGCGCATGCCCGTCCGTATGCTTCCAGGGCTGAAAATGATCGCTGACGAACACCGAGTCGAAGCCGGCGGACTCCGCTTCGACGGCGAAGTCCAGCAACAGGCTCGGAGCAAACTGCTCTGCCGATGCCTTGTACCCGAAGCGCATGCTCAGACCTCATCGACCAATATTTGATCGTTTGGTCAAAAACCTGTCGCAGTCAAGAGTTTTGGCAGGGCCAGCGATGCGCGCCCAAGCTTGCACCCCTCGGCGGGGTATAGTCAGATGCCGGCGGTGCAAACATTCTGAGTTCCCCGTGACCCGTCTGACCCCGACCGAGTCAGTCCGCCATGCGCTTGCGCGCCTCAAGGCGGTCGACGACCCCGCAATCTTCATCAGCCTCAAATCCGAAGCGCAGCTGCTCGCCGAAGCGGCCGCGCTCGAGGCGGCGGGCCCCGCCGGCAAACCGCTGTTCGGGCTCACCTTCGCGGTCAAGGACAACATCGACGTCGCCGGCCTCGAAACCACCGCCGCTTGCCCCGCCTTCGCCTATCGCGCGGAGAAATCCGCTTACGTCGTCCAGCGCCTTGTCGATGCCGGCGCCATCGCCATCGGCAAGTCCAACCTCGACCAGTTCGCTACCGGCCTCGTCGGCGTCCGCTCGCCCTATGGCGTGCCGCGCAACACGCTCCGCGACGACCTCATTCCCGGTGGGTCGAGCTCCGGCTCCGCGGTCGCCGTCGCTGCCGACATCGTCGACTTCTCGCTCGGCACCGACACCGCCGGCTCCGGCCGCATCCCCGCCGGCATGAACGGCATCGTCGGCATCAAGCCCTCGCTCGGCATGCTCTCCTCATCGGGCATGGTGCCCGCCTGCCGCACGCTCGACACGATATCTGTCTTCGCCCGCACCGTTGCGCTCGCCCGCGAAGTGACGGCCGTGGCAGCCGGCTATGATGCGGCCGACGCCTTCTCGCGGAAGCTCCCCGCGCTCGTTACCGGCACGGCGCCACCCGCCTTCCGCGTCGGCATATCGCCCAAAGCCCAGCGCCTGTTCTTCGGCGACACCGCGGCAGAAGCCGCCTACGAGGCCGACCTCGAACGCCTGAAGTCGCTCGGCGCCACGCTCGTCGAACTCGACTTCGAACCGCTGCATCGCGTCGCGCGCCTGCTTTACGAAGGCCCGTGGGTGGCCGAGCGCTACGCGGCGACCAAGTCGCTGATCGAGAGCAAGCCCGAGACCTTCCATCCCGTAACGCTCAAGATCATCTCCGGCGCCAGATCGCTCACCGCCGTCAGCGCATTCGAGGCCATCTACAAGCTCGCCGACCTCAAGCGCCTGACGCTGCCGATGCTCGACAGCGTCGACTGTCTCGCCGTCGCTACGGTACCGCGCATGTATACTGTCGCCGAAGTCGAAGCCGACCCCATCACGCTCAACTCCAACCTCGGCACCTACACCAATTTCGTGAACCTGCTCGACCTCGCCGCCATCAGCGTCCCCGCCGGCATGCGCAGTGACGGCCTCCCGTCGAGCCTCACGCTCATCGGGCGTGCCGGTAGCGACGGCCACCTCGCGTCGATTGCTGAGCTGATCGAGTCCGGTGCACGCGCGGCCGCGCCCGTCATTGCTACCGCTGGCCGCGTCGAGATCGCCGTCGTCGGCGCGCATCTCTCCGGCCTGCCGCTCAACCAGGAGCTGACCACCGCCGGTGGTGTCTTCCTCCGTGCCGTGAACACGTCGCCCGACTACCGCTTCTTCGCGCTGCCCAACACTACGCCCCCCAAGCCCGGCATGCTGCGCGTCGCCGATGGGGCAGGGGCACCGATCGCCACCGAAATCTGGTCGCTCGATGCCGCCGCCTTTGGTGCGTTCGTCGCGCGCATCCCGTCGCCGCTCGGCATCGGCACGCTGCGTCTCGCCGACGGCACGTCGCCCAAGGGCTTCCTTGTCGAAGCCGAAGCCGTCCGCGGCGCCGAGGACATCAGCAGCTATGGCGGCTGGCGTGGCTATCTCGCGCGCTAATTCGTCTTGAGGTGCTGGTAGGCCGTCTCGACGATCGAGATGTGCGACCGCATCGCCGCCTCCGCCGCAACGCGATCGCCCTGCATGATCGCATCGACGATCAGCGCGTGCTCCGCGTGTGATTTGCCGAGGCGTCCGCGCGCGCCGAACTGGGCCTGCCGAAACGGCTGCAGTCGCGCCCGCGTCGTGCGCGTGATCTCGCACAGATACGCATTGTGCGCGCCCTCATAGATCGCCGAGTGGAACGCATCATTCGCCTCGGCGTAACTCACGGCATCGCCATCGCGCACCACACTCGCCATCGACGCGTGAAGGCTGTCCAGCGCCTCGCGCTCCCTCGCCCCCATCGCCAGCGCCGCGCGGCCCGCGCACAGCGCTTCGAGCTCCGCCATCACGTCGAACATGCCGCGCAGATCGTTCTCGTCGGGCTTGGCCACCAGCGCCTTGGCATGGGCCCGCTGGTCCACGAGCCCGCTCGCCGCGAGCAGCCGCAGCGCCTCGCGCACCGGCGTGCGCGACACCGCGAACTCTGCGGCAAGGCTGGTCTCGTCGAGCGCCGTGCCCGGCGGCAGCTCGCCCGCGACGATACGCTGGGCCAGCTTCTGCCGGATCTCTTCGACCGAAGTCCGCTTGAGCATCTCTCCTCCGTCCCGTCTTACGCGGGACTGTCGATCAGGCTGACATGCGCGGCGACGATGCGCCACCCGTCTGGCGTCCGTATCCACGTCTGCATCTGCCGTCCGGTCTTGCCCGGATGACGCGCCCGGAAAAACAGCGTCGACGCAATCCCGAGGTCGGCGCCATAGGTCGTGATCACCGTCTCGCGCAGCTCGCGCTCCAGCCCCACCGGCGAGACCGTGCGCCGATACGCCCGCAGCTCCTCCATCCCGAGCTGCATGTCGACCGCGCCATAGCGGATCGTCGTCGGCTCCTGCAGAAAGAACGCATCGAGCGCGTCGACATCGTTGGCGACAAACGCGCGCTCGTAATCGTCGAACACCGCCCGCACCTCGGCGACGACCTCTGGCGTATTGATCTCCACCGTCATCCCTTCGTCCGCGCCAGCATCCGGTCGCGGAGGCTCGCGAGAAACGGGATCGACTCGAACTGATCCGGTTGAACGCGATTCCAGTCGACGCCACCGGGAATGCGGCCCGCATGGTTCGTACGGATCAGCTCAGCCTCGGTCGCGATCATATCGAGCGGCGTGTCATGCGCTTCGATCACCACGCGCGTATCGTCCACCAGCTGCGTCGAATGCACCGTTGTCACCACCGGCGTCTCGCCCGTCACGATCCCCAGCTCGCGAAAGATAGCCGTCTCGAGGTCCGCGAACCCCGCGCCCTTGCCGGTGCGTCCGCCCTGCCGGCTCACCGCCACCGAGCCGACGACGCAGAAATCGAGCGGCTCCACATCCTCGAACTCGAGCTTTTCGCCATGCTCGACAAAGCCCTGCGACGTCGCCGCGAGCTCGAACGAAGTGCCCTTCTCGATCATCTTCTTGGGGTCGATCCGCAGATAAGGGAACGACTTCGTCAGATACGGCACCGGCGCATAGACGATCTTGCCCTCATACAGCGCCCGCAGCCGGATCGGGATCTGCGGCGCGTCGGGGTTTGTCTTCACCGTCCGCGCGCGCTTCCATTCGTCGGTCTGTGCCAGCCGCCACGCTGCCACATCGGCGCCGACGAAATTGGGGATCATGCTCCACGCCGGCCCCACCGCCGTACCGGTCGTCTCCAGCGAATGCCAGACCTCAGACCGCACCGCATCCTTGCCTTCGTTGCGTCCGGCCCAGCGTCCTACCTGCGTCATGCGAAAGCTGCCTCCAATGCATCGAGATGTCCGACCCATCCCACGATGCCGCCTTGCGCTACGATCATCTCGATCGTCGACGCCTTGAACTGCGGGAAATAACTCTCGGTCGCCTCGTCGATCAGCAGGCACTCATAGCCGCGATCGTTGGCCTCGCGCATCGAGGTCTGCACGCACACTTCCGTCGTCACACCGGCAAACACCAGATGCGTGATGCCCAGCCGCTGCAGCCCCTCGTGTAGCCCCGTCGCCCAGAACATGCCCTTGCCCGGCTTGTCGATCACGATCTCGTCTTCCACCGGCTGCAGCGCGTCGACGATCTGGTTGCCCGGCTCGCCCGCCACCAGCAGCCGCCCCATCGCGCCGGTCTCGCCGATATGCAGCGACGGGTTGCCCCGCCTGATCTTGCTGGGCGGACAATCGCTGAGGTCGGGCTTGTGCGCCTCGCGCGTATGGATGATCGGCCAGCCCTTGCGCCGGAACAGCGCAATCAGCCGCGCGGTCGCCGGAATGATCGCCTCGAGCCGCGCCACATCGTTGCCCAGGCTGTCGCCGAAGCCGCCCTTCTCGATAAAGTCGCGCTGCATGTCGATGACGACAAGCGCGGTGTGCTCAGGGTCGAACTCGAACGGATAGGGACGCGCCGCAACCGCAACCATCAGTGGCCCGCCATATACTGGCCGATGGTGTTGCGATCGGTCTCCTCGATCGGCGACACATAGGTGATCGTCCCGCCGCTCATCACCGCCACCCGGTCGGCGAGTTCGAGGATCTCGTCGAGGTCCTCGCTCACCAGCAGCACCGCCGCTCCGCGATTGCGCTGCTCCATGATCTGGCTGCGGATCTCGGCCACTGACGCGAAGTCGAGCCCGAAGCACGGGTTGGCGACGATCAGCACATCCACGTCGCCGCCGAGCTCGCGCGCCAGCACCGCACGTTGCACGTTGCCGCCCGACAGCGTCTCGATCGGCGAGTCCGGCGATGTTGTCTTTACGCGATACTTCGCGATGAGGTCACGCGCTTTCTCGCGCATCGGCCCCGGCGACATCCACCATCCGAGCGTCGCCACCGGCGGCTTGTCGAACGAGCGGAAGGCGAGGTTCTCGGCGACGCTCATCTTGGGCACCGTCGCATTCTTCAGCGGTTCCTCGGGCAGGCCGAAGACCTTGTACTTGTCGAAGTGCCCGCGCTTCGGCTCGAACTGCTCGCCCTTGATGAAGATCGCGCCATCCGACAGCGGCCGCTGTCCGCTCAGCGCTTCGACCAGCGCCGACTGTCCGTTGCCCGACACACCCGCAATGCCGACGATCTCGCCCGCCTTGATCTTGAGGTTCACCGACTTGATCGCCGGCAATCCCTCATTGTCCTCGGCGAACAGTCCCGCGAGTTCGAGCGTATCGGCCTTGGCCTCGTGCTTCACGCGCGCCGCGCGTTCGCGGATCGCCGTGTCGCCGATCATCATCGCGCTCATGTCGGAAACGGTCGCCGACTTCGCATCGCCCGAGCCGGTGAACCGGCCGCGCCGAAGCACCGTGAAGTGGTCGCAGAACGCCTTCACCTCACGGAACTTGTGCGAGATCATCAGCACCGTGATTTCCTTGCGCGCCGCCATGCCGCCGAGCAGCCCGAGCATCTCGTCGGCCTCGCTCGGCGTCAGCACTGAGGTCGGCTCGTCGAGGATCATGAAGCGCTGGTCGAGATAGAGCAGCTTCAGGATTTCGAGCTTCTGCTTTTCGCCCGCGCTCAGCCCGCTCACCTGCGTGTTGAGCGGCACGCGGAACGGCATCTTCTCCATGAAGGCATCGAGCGCCTTCTTCTCCTTGCCCCAGTCGATCACGCTGGGCGCATCGGCGCGCGAGATCACCAGATTCTCAGCTCCCGTGAGTGACGGCACCAGCGTGAACTGCTGATAGACCATGCCGATGCCGTTCGCCCGTGCATCGCGCGGCGTCCTGATCGACACTTCCTGCCCATCGAGCAGCACGCTGCCCTTGTCGGGCGAGTAGAAGCCCATGATGCATTTGACGAGCGTCGACTTCCCCGCTCCGTTCTCACCCAGCAGTGCATGAAACGATCCTGCCTCGACGCGAATCGACACATCGTCGAGCGCCACCAGCGGCCCGAAGATCTTGGTCATGCCGATCGCTTCGAGGGATGGCGCGCGGGGGGGCATAGCCGGCTCTTGACCGGCGTTCTTACTCAGGGAATCCATCACGGCAGCACCTCGATCAGTTGCGCCGACGTTGCCACCGCCCCGAACACGCCGCCCTGCATCTTGACCATATCGAGCGCCGCCAGATGGTTCTCGACCTTCGTCGCCGCCGTACAATCGCTCAGCAGCAGGCACTCGTAGCCGCGGTCGTTCGCATCGCGCATCGTCGTGTGCACGCAAACATCGGTGGTCACGCCCGTGAACACGATATTGCGGATGCGCTTGTTCTGGAGGATCAGGTCGAAATCCGTCGCGAGGAACGTGCCCTTGCCCGGCTTGTCGATGATGAATTCGCCAGGCTCCGGCTGGAGCTCCGGAATGATCTCCCAGCCCTTCTCGCCGCGCACCAGGATGCGCCCGCACGGCCCCTGGTCACCGATCCCTGCACCGATCCGCTGCGACCGCCACCGCTTGTTTGCGGGCAGATCGCTGAGGTCGGGCTTATGCCCCTCGCGCGTGTGGATGATCGTGTAGCCCTTGACGCGAAACGCCCTCAGCAAATTCTGGATCGGCTCGATCGGCGCGCGTGTCAGCGAGATGTCATAACCCATCGAGTCGACATAACCGCCCGGCGCGCAGAAGTCGGTCTGCATATCGATGACCACCAGCGCCGTGTTGTGCGGTCCGAGGTCGCCGTCGAACGGCCAGGAGTAGGGCTCGGAGTTCACCGTCACCCCACCCTTGACCATCGCCGCATCGACCCGTTCGTCCATCGTCGTCATGGCTTCACTCACTTGGTGATCGAAAGTTCGCCCGGCGCCTCGCGCGCCGAAGCCTTGCTACCCGCCGACAGGATCATGATGATCAGCGTCAGGATGTAGGGCGCCGCGTTGAAGAAGTAGTAGCCCTGCGTGATGCCCACCGACTGCAGCGACGGCCCGATCGCGCCCGCTGCGCCGAACAGCAGCGCCGCGAGGATCGCCCGGATCGGATGCCAGCGCGCAAAGATCACCAGCGCCACCGCCATCAGGCCCTGGCCGCTCGATAGCCCCTGGCTCCAGATGCCTGGATAGCTCAGCGACAGGAACGCGCCGCCGATCCCCGCCATGAAGCCGCCGATTGTCGTCGCGATGAACCGCACGAGATCCACCGACACGCCCATCGCCTTCGCCGACGCCGCGCTGTCGCCCGCCATCCGAACGATCAGTCCCCACTTGGTGTTCTTGAGTGCCCACCACATGACGACGGCGATGACAATGCCGACGAAGAACAGTGGATTGACCTGCAGCGCCTGCGCCAGCGCCGCATTTCCCGTCCAGTCGCCCAGATGTATGGCGTCGAGTTGTGGCGCGCTCGGCTGAATGAACGGCTTGCCGAAAAAGAACGCCAGTCCAGTGCCGAACGACATGAACGCGATGCCGATGGCGATATCGTTCACCTTGGGCAGCTTGCAGATGTAGCCATGCAGCGCCCCGAGCACGAGGCCAGACCCGCCCGCCGCGAGGACGCCCAGCCACGGACTGCCGGTGAGATACGAGGTCGCGTACGCGATCATCGCCCCGAGCACGAGGTTGCCCTCGAGCCCGAGGTTGATCCGCCCCGATTTCTCCGTGAGCGTCTCGCCCAGCGCCACGAACATGAACGGCGTCGACACGCGGATGGCGCCGCCCAGCATCGCGATGAGAACCGTCGTCACCTGATCCATCAGACGCGGTCCCCGCTGCCTTTGACCTGGAAGATCGTGAACCGCCCGTAGAACGTCTCGCTCACGAGCAGCACCATGAACAAAACGCCCTGCAGCACCAGCACCGTCGCATCCGGCAGGCCCATGCGCCGCTGGATCACGCCGCCGGCCGCGGCGATCGCTCCGAACAGGATCGCCACCGGCACCACCGCCAGCGGGTTATGCCGCGCGAGAAAACTCACCAGGATGCCGGTGAAGCCGTAGCCCGCCACCAGCGACGCGTTGGCCTGCCCGTGAATGGCCGCGACTTCGAAGAAGCCGGCAAGTCCCGCGCACGCCCCCGCGATCACGCAGCACACCACCATCAGCCAGCCCACGGGCAGGCCCTGCGCCTTCGCCGCGCGCGCGTTGCCGCCCGTCATGCGCGCCGCGAAGCCGAACGTCGTGCGGCTCATCAGCACCCACAGCACCAGTGCGAGTACGATGCCCGCCGCAAAGCCCCAATGGATCTCGGTGCCGGGCATCGAGCCGATCCGGTACGTATCGCCGATCGGCATCGTCGACGGCTTGTTGGCTGACGCCGGGTCGCGCAGCGCGCCCTCGACGAAGAAGTTCATGATCGCGATCGCGATGTAGCTCAGAAGCAGCGACGAGATCGTCTCGTTGACGCCGCGATAGTGGCGCAGCCAGCCCACGAACCCGATCCACAGCCCGCCTGCGGCCATCCCCGCCAGTGCCATCGTCGGCAGCGTCACCACCGGCGGCACCACATTGCTCACCAGCGGGATCGCGATAGCCGCCGCAGCGAAACCGCCCAGCACCAGCGCACCTTCACCGCCGATCATCGTGAGGCCGATGCGCGCCGGGATCGCAAAGGCAAGGCCGGTGAGGATCAGCGGCGCCGCGCGCTGCAGCGAATTCTGGATGGAGAACGACGAGCCGAAACCGCCCGTCCACATCAGGCCCCAGAACTGGATCGGGTCCTTGCCGATGATGAGGAGGAAAATCGAGAACACCAGCGCCGAGGCGACGATCGCCCCCAGCGGGATCGCGATCGTCTCGGCCACGCGCAACAGCCGCACATTGGAAACGCGTTTCACCGGAACGGCAATATCGGCAGTCTCAGCGGCCATCGGCTAGTCCCCGCAACAGAAACTGGGTTGCAGCGCAGGCGATGTGCACCCACCGCCCGCGCCACAAGCTCTTCGTGTCAGGTGCAGGACCTCACGTAATCGAGCCCTGGACGCCCTCGAGCAGCCAGTTCATGCCGTCGAGGTACGGGTCGTAATTGTCGTATTCCTTGTCGACGACGACGTTGCCGGCGTTGTCCTTGAGCGTGCCCTTGTAGATCTTGAGCGTACCCGCCTTGAGTTCGGCGATGGCGGCGTCGGCCGCCGCGATGGCCTCGGGCGTCGCGCCCGCGCCATAGGCCGTGTTGCGCAGCATGTCGGTGTCGTAGCCGCCCACGAGGAAGTTCGGCGGCGTTTTGCCGGCCGCGATGTCGTCGGCGTAGATCTTGTAGATCGTCTCCCACTTGTACTCGGCGCCGGTGATGAACCCGGTCGGCGCAAGCGGCGCCTGCGAGGCATTGTGACCGCAGGTCTTGACGCCACGGCCCTCGGCCGTCTGGATCACGACCTTGGGGCTGTCCACGTGGCAGGTGATGACGTCGCAGCCTGCATCGACCAGCGCGTTAGTGGCTTCGGCTTCGCGCACCGGCAGCGACCAGTCGCCGGTGAAGATCACCTGCACTGTCGCATTCGGGTTCACCGACCGCGCACCCAGTAGCACCGAGTTGATGTTCGACAGCACCGACGGAATGGGCTTGGCCGCAACGAACCCGATCTTGCCGGTCGGAGAACTGAGGCCGGCGGCGACGCCGTCCACATAGTGCGCCTGGTTGAGATAGGGGAAGTAGGAGCCCGCGTTCGGCGGATCGGTGTCCTTGTTCCACAGTGGCGCCGCGTGGCGGAACGTGACGTCGGGATACTTCTTCGCCAGGTCGATCACGAACGGGTTGTAGTAGCCGAACGAGGTCGCAAGGATCAGGTTCGCGCCATCGAGGTTGATCATCGACTCCATCGATTTGGCGACGGCGTCGGTCTCGGGGACGTTCTCTTCCTCGACCACGGTGATGCCCGGCAGGGCCTTGAGCGTTTCGACCGACACGGCATGCGCCTGGTTCCAGCCGAAATCGTCCTTGGGTCCGACATAGACGATGCCGAGGACGACGGCGGTTTGCGCCCGCGCGATGCCGAAGGGCAGCGCGCTGGCTGCCAGCGTTGCAGCGCCTGCCTTGAGCAGCGTGCGACGCGAAAGATTGACGAAGGACATGGAGTTTCTTCCCCTGTTTGCACCCGTGGACCACGATGCAATCCATGTGCCAGTGTCGCTCCGCCTTGAATTTCAGGCACTTGCGAGCAGAGGCCCTTGCCAGCCCGACCGACCCGATGCTTAAATATTCTGCGCTGCCTAAAGGGTAGGCATCCGATGGTCTATTGCATACAATTGGTTGAGAGACGCGTTAGCATGTGGATCCCCATCGCCCTCAGCCGCGACGTGCCCAGGGGCGTCACCCGCGCCGTTGTCCTCGGCGGGCTGGAGCTTGTGGCCTGGCGCAGCGAGACGGGCCCCATTCAGGTCTGGGAAGATCGCTGCCCGCATCGCGGCATGCGGCTGAGCTTCGGCTTCGTGCGTGGCGAAGCGCTCAACTGCCTCTATCACGGCTGGCAGTACGGCGCCGACGGCCCGTGCAAGCGCATCCCCGCCCATCCCGATCTCAGCGTTCCGCCCACCATCCGCCCCAACGCCTTCGCCAGTGCCGAGACCGGCGGCTTCATTTTCACCAGTCTCGACGTAACGCCAACACCCGCGCCGCTGCTTCTCGCCGGCCGCCCCATCGCCAGCCTCGCGATCGCCACCACCGAGTCCCGCATCAAGGAGCTCGTGACTGGAACGCCGCTCGATGATGTCCAGGGCCTGAGCACGACGCTCGACGGCATCACCGTCAACCTCGGCTGGCACGTCGTCGGCCCCGACCGCCTGATGCTCCATGCCGTCGCGGTCGATCCGGGCGACATCGAGACCCGCGTACTTCGCGCCCTCCACAAGATCCGCGCCGCCGCCGAAGCAAAGGTCGCCGCATGACCGAAGCCGCCGCTCTCGATCAATGGTACACACTCGGCGCCCTGCAGGACTTCCCGCAAGGCCCGTCCTCGCGCCGGCTGCTCGGCACCGATCTCGCCATCACCCGCACCGGTGACACATTTGCCGTGGCCGGCGCGCAGCTCCGCACCGACTATGGCCACCTCTGGGTTACGCTTGGTGCCCCCGAGCGCTTCTTCGACATGCCGGAGTCGCGCGAGCCCGATCGCCGCGCCGTCTACTGTGGCGCCGTCCGCGTGCGCGCATCTGGTCTCCGCCTCATCGAGAACTTCCTCGATCTCGCGCACTTCCCCTACGTCCACACCGACATCCTCGGCACCGAAGCAAAGCCCGAAGTCGCCAAGTACGAAGTCGAGCAGCGCCGCGATGTCGACGAACTCTGGGCCACCAAATGCGAGTTCTTCCAGCCCAAGGCCGCGGCATCGTCCGAGGGCGGCCAGATCAGCCAGTACATGTATCGCGTCGTCACCCCCTTCAACGTGATGCTCTACAAGACCCCGCCCACCGCGCCCAACCGCTGGGACGTCATCGCGCTCTTCGTGCAGCCGGTGGAGGAGGCGATCTCCATCGCCCATCCCTACATGCTGCTGATCGACGACACCTCTACCGATGCCGAGCTCATCGGCTTCCAGCAGATGATCTTCCTCCAGGACAAGATCGTGCTCGAGAACCAGCGTCCAAGCCTGCTGCCGCTGCAGCCCGGCCGCGAGACGCCGACGCGCGCCGATCTCTCGAGCGTCCTCTACCGCCGCTGGCTCAAGGAGAAGCAGCTGACCTACGGCACCGAGAAGCGGACCGACCTCGTTGCTTAAGCTCCACGACTACGTTCTGAGCGCCGAGTGCTACACCGTGCGCCTGATGTTCGCGTTGCTCGGCGTACCCTACGAGAAGATCGCGGTCGATGCCTATCCCGGCGGCGAACCGTGCCCCGTGCTGATCGATGGCGACGACGTCCATCGCGACCCGGGCCTCATCCTCACCTTCCTCGCTCGCGCCCACGGTCCGCAGTGGCTGCCATCAGGTGACGCGCAGGAGATCGCCGGGTGGCTCGCCTTCACCGCCGCCAAGCTCCCGCCGCTCGCCGAAGCCCGCCGCGTCGCTATCATGAGCCTCGACGGCGACCTCGACGCGCTCAACGCCAAAGGCCGCGACGCGCTGCGCCTCCTCGAGGACACGCTCACCGAGCGCCACATGGCCAGCCGCGACTGGCTCGTGGGCACTGCGCCCACCATCGCCGACATCGCCGTCTTCCCGCATGTGATGCTGAGCCACGACAGCGGCGTCGGCCACGAGGACTATCCGGCGATAAACCTCTGGCAGCGTCGCGTCCGCAAGCTGCCGGGTTTCATCGGCATGCCCGGCATCCCCGACTACTTTTAGCCGCGCACCGCAAATCCATCCTGCACCGCATCATGGAACGGTTCGCTGTCGAGCGTCTCGACCAGCGAGTCGAGCGGCCCGAGCACACACGCCATCTCCAGCGCGCCAACCAGCGCCTCTGGTCCCGCTACCACCACTTCGGCTCGGCCCGCACCAAGGATCCGCGCCCAGCCATCGAGACTCAGCCACCGCGCCCGCGATGCAATGAACGCCAGATAATCCGTCCCGAACCGCCCTGCGATCCGCATCCGCACGGCGACCAGCGCACCGCCTTCGACGTCCGTCGAGTAGCTGCGGCCCGGCGCCGTGAAGTCGGTAAGCAGTTCGCTCATGCCTCAGCCTAGCACCCGCATCGCCGACGACCACAACAGCTTGACCATGTTTAGTGATTGATGAAACACTAAACACAGGACTAAACATAGTCTCGCGCTTGTGGAGGAGTGTCTGTTGATCACGTCAGCGCAGTTGCGCGCGGCCATCGATGCCGCCGCGGCGACCGTCGCGGCCCATGCCGAAGAGCTGACCGCGCTCGATTCGGCCATCGGCGACGGCGACCACGGCACCAACATGAAGCGCGGTTTCCATGCCCTCGCCGCCGAAGCCGCCACCATTGCCGACAAGCCCTTGCCAGATGCGCTCAAAGCCATCGGCACCAAGCTGGTGATGACCGTCGGCGGCGCGTCCGGCCCGCTCTACGGCACACTGTTCCTCGCCTTGGGCAAAGAACTCGCCATCACGCCCGACGATTTCGCCGCCGTCTTCCGCAAGGCCGTCGACGCCGTCGCGGCGCGCGGCAAATCCGCCATCGGGCAGAAGACCATGCTCGACGTCCTTTATCCCGTTGCGGACGCGCTCGCCGCCGGCAAGTCCAAAGCCGACATCATCGCCGTCGCCAACGACGCTGTCGCGGGCACCAGGGACCGCAAAGCCATCCGTGGCCGCGCCTCGTTCCTCGGCGATCGCTCGATCGGTCACATCGATCCGGGCGCGCGGTCCAGCGCCTTGCTCATCGACGCCATCGCGGGAGCGCTCTCATGAGCAATGTCGGCATCGTCATCGTCTCGCACTCAAAACTCGTCGCCGAAGGCGCCGCCGACATGGTGCGCCAGATGGTGGGCGACGAAGTGCCGCTCGCCTGGTGTGGTGGCAATCCCGACGGCGGCCTCGGCACCTCGGTCGAAGCCATCATGAAGGCCATCGACCGAGCTTGGTCCGATAAGGGCGTCGCCATCCTCGTCGATCTCGGCGGCGCCGAAACCAACTCCGAGATGGCTGTCGAAATGCTCGATACCGATCGTGCCGGCAAGGTCGTCGTCTGCAACGCGCCCGTGGTCGAAGGCGCCGTCATGGCCGCGACCGAAGCGTCCGGCGGCGCATCGCTCGCCGAAGTGCAGGCCACTGCCGAGGAGCTCTACACCGGATGAGCAATCCGTCCACATCCGCCGAGGCTCACGTCCTCGTCACCCATGCCGACGGGCTCCACGCCCGGCCCTCGGTGAAGTTCACCAAGCTCGCAAAGACCTTCGCTGCGCGTATCGATCTCGCCGTGCAGGAGGGCGGGCCCTGGCTCGACGCCAAGTCGATCGTCAAGGTCATGGCCGCCAAGGCCCCCAAGGGTGCCGTGCTCTATCTGCGCGCCGAAGGCGAAGACGCGACCGACGCGATCGCCGCTCTCGTCGGCCTGGTGCAACGCGACTTCGACGAAGGCAGCTCGCATGCCGGTTAAGGCGACAGGCACCGTCGCCTCCATCGGCTACGCGGCAGGCCCGCTCCACATCGTCGAGCGCAAGATCACCGCCTATCAGCCCAGCGGCGACGCCGCTGTCGAGACCCAGCGCCTGCGCGAAGCCATCGCGACCGCCCTCAACGGCGTACGGGCCCTGATGGATGCTGCCGAAGGCGAGGGCGCCGCGATCGTCGAGTTCCAGTCTGCGATGCTCGACGACCCGAGCCTCAGCGATCCGGCGATCAAGCTGATCGGGCAGGGCGAAGACGCCGCATCCGCCTGGAGCACCACGCTCAACACGCAGATCATCGAATACGAAGCCGCCGCCGACGCCTACTTCCGCGCGCGCAGCGCCGACCTGCGCGACATCCGCGATCGCGTCCTGCGCGCCCTCTCGGGCGACGCCGGCAACACACTCCCCTCGGGTGCCGTTCTCCATGCCCGCGACCTCACTCCGTCCGAGTTCCTGTCGATGGATTGGCGCAAGGGCGGCGGTATCGTCCTCCGCGAAGGCAGCGCCGCAAGTCATGTCGCCATGCTCGCTCGAGCCCGCGGTGTGCCCATGCTCGTCGGCGTGTTCCTCGACGCCGCCAATCACGACTTCGTGCTGCTCGACGCGGAACGTGGCGCGGTCACCGTCCAGCCCGATGCGGCCGAACGCGACGCCTTCCTTGCCGCCGCCAGCGCGCATGTCGAACAGCTCGCCCGAGCCCGCGCATCGGTCACCCAGTCTGCTGCTACGTCGGACGGCGTCCGTATCGAGGTTTACGTCAACATTGCCGAGCCCGGCGACACCGACGGCATCGACATCGCCACCTGCGACGGCGTCGGCCTCATGCGCACCGAATTCCTCTTCAACGCCGGCCTGCCCGACGAAGAGACGCAGCTCGCCGCTTACACCAAAGTGCTGGCGTGGGCTGCCGGCAAACCCGTCACCATCCGCACCCTCGATGCCGGCGGCGACAAGCCCGTGCCCGGCTTCACGCTCGAAGAAACAAACCCCTTCCTCGGCCTCCGTGGCATCCGGCTGTCGCTCGCCAGGCTCGACATCTTCCGGGTGCAGGTCCGCGCGCTGCTGCGCGCCGCGCCATCGGGCAACCTCAAGGTGATGTTTCCGATGATCGGCGTACCCGGCGAATATGCCACGGCCCGCGCCATCTTCGAAGAAGAAGCCGCAAAGCTCCGGTTGCCTGTCCCGCCGCTCGGCATCATGGTCGAAGTCCCAGCCGTCGCGATCCATCCGGCCTCCTTCGCCAACGTCGCCTTCTTCTCGATCGGCTCCAACGACCTCACCCAATATGTGATGGCCGCCGGCCGCGACAACGGCGCTGTGGCCGCCCTTGGCGATCCGCGCAACCCTGCGGTCCTCGGTCTCATCCGCAACGTCGCCGAGTTCGGCAAGGCGAACAATATTCCAGTCAGCCTCTGCGGCGACGCCGGTGGCGACCCCCGCGTCATCCCCTCGCTCATCGCGACAGGCCTCCGCGCGCTTTCGGTCACGCCATCCCAGCTGCCCCTTGCCAAGGTCGCGATCGCCGGCTCGAGCGCTGGCCATGCCTAAGGCCAAAACCCCGCAAACTGCCCAAGACCTCATCCGGGCCTATAAGCTCATCCTCTCGCATGTCCTCGAAACGCGCCCTTCGGGCACCCGCCAGCGTCTTGCCGACGCACTGGGCAAGCATCGCAGCTTCATCACGCAGATGATCAGCCCGAGCTACGCCACGCCGATCCCGCAGCGCCACCTCGCAACACTTCTTGCCGTCTGCCACTTCAGCGTGCCCGAGCGTAACGCGTTCATAACCGCTTATCAGGCCGCGCATCGCGGCAAGCTCGAGCTCGGTGACGCCGAGCGCAAGATGCGCCATCTCTCGCTGCTCGTGCCCGAGTTCGGCGACGACAAATCCAACGCGGCTCTCGACAAGGCCATCAGTGACTTCGTGCAGCGGCTCGCCGAGCTCATGCGCAGGGGAGGGGACAAATGAAGAAGTTCATGAACAGCGTCGACACCATGCTGACCGAAAGCCTTGATGGCTTCGTCGGCGCGCATGGCGACATCGTGCAACTGGGCGGTGGCCACAAATTCGTTCGCCGCAAGACGCTGAAGCCCGGAAAAGTCGCGCTGCTCTCCGGCGGTGGCTCCGGTCACGAACCGCTACACGCCGGCTTCGTCGGCCACGGCATGCTCGATGCTGCGTGCCCCGGCCAGGTCTTCACCTCGCCCACGCCCGATCAGATGCTGGAAGCCGCCGCCGAGGTCGACACGGGCGCCGGCGTGCTGCTCATCGTCAAGAATTATGAGGGCGATGTGATGAATTTCGAGATGGCCGCCGAGATGACCTCTGGTCCGGTCGAGCGTGTCATCGTCAACGACGACGTCGCCGTCGAGAACTCGCTCTACACCACCGGCCGCCGCGGCGTCGCCGGCACGCTCGTGGTCGAAAAGATCGTCGGCGCCGCTGCTGAAAATGGCGCCGACCTCGCGACCCTCAAGGCTCTCGGCGAGCGCGTCAACAAGGCTACCCGCTCGATGGGCGTCGCGCTCACCTCGTGCACTGTCCCCGCCGCCGGCAAGCCCATGTTCGACATCGGCGATGGCGAGATGGAATTTGGCGTCGGCATCCACGGCGAGCCCGGCCGCCGTCGCGACGCGCTCAAATCCGCCGACGAGATCGCCGCCGAAATCTGTGCCGCCATCGCCAACGACTTTGACGTCAGTGGCAAACGCGCCCTGCTGTTCATCAACGGCTTCGGCGGCACGCCCCTGATGGAACTCTACCTCATGTACAATTCCGCCCGCGCCGTCTTCGAGCAGCACGGCGTCACCATCGCCCGCTCGCTCGTCGGCAACTACGTCACCTCGCTCGATATGGCCGGTTGTTCGGTGACCCTTACGCTGCTCGACGACGAACTGGCGGCCCTGTGGGATCAGCCGGTCCACACCGCCGCCCTGCGCTGGGGCATGTAGCCCTAGCTCGGGTCCTTCCTCGGCACGTCTCTGAGCTTGTCGAGCAGGTAGGCATGCGTCGCGGCATTGGCGACGATCAGGCATCCCGTCCGCTCATAAACGTCAGGCCCGCGTCCCCACCAGTCGGTGACCACGCCACCCGCTTCCTGCACCAGCAGGATGCCCACCGCAGTGTCGACAAACCCCGTCTCTTCGTAGTAACCCGTGAGCCGCCCCATCGCGACATAGGCGCACGAATTCGCTGCGCTGCCGACAATGCGCACCGCCCCGATCGGCGCGCGTATCGCATCGAGCCGCGCATACGATCCGGGATAGAGCGACAGGTTCGGCGTCGGCAAGCCGGTGCCCACCATCATCAGCCCGATCTCGGTCTGCCGGCTCACATTCAGCCGCTCACCGTTGAGGAACGCGCCGCCGCCAGCGACCGCCGTGAACATCTCGTCTGAAACGGGATTATACAGCGCTCCGCACACGGTCTCGTTGCCCCGCCGCAGCGCAATCGAGATCGTATAGTGCTGCCCGTTGATGAAGTTCGTCGTTCCGTCGATCGGATCGACCAGCCATCGATGCTCGCGGTCCGCTCCATCGACCGGCGGAAACTCCTCGCCCGTTAAGCTCCAGTCCGGATACCGCGCGAACAGATAGTCGCGGATCAGCTGCTCCGACTCGCGATCCGCGTCCGACACAAAGTCGGCCGGCCCCTTGATGCCGATATCGAGCTCGCGAAACCGCGCGAAATGCTTGAGCGTCAGCGCCCCGGCATCGCGCGCCACCTGCACCATGTCGGCAAGCACCGCATTGTAGTTCATGGATTAGCCTCGAGCAGTGCCGTGAGCCCTTCGGGATCGTCGGTGGTGATCTGGTCTACCTTGAGCGAGAGCAGGCGCTGGACGATGACCAGCGTCGCGGCATCGGCGGTCTTGATGGTGTAGGCATCAACCCTGCGGTTCGCCGCGTGGAACATCGCCACCACGTCGATGCCGGCATCGCCCGCGGCGAGTACCATCGGATAGGCGAGGTAGATCATCTCCGCCCGCGGCGCGTCGGCAATCGCCGTGGCCACAAAGCCCTTGAAATCGCGAGTCGCCGCAAGCCGCTCCAGCGCGCCCTTGTGGCAGGGGTCATGGCCGATACGGAGGCCGGGCGTGTTCGCCGCGAGCGCCGCCACCGACTCGGCTTCGCCCGACGAGAGGATCATGTTGGCCGCGACGGGAGTGACCGCCGCGTTGAACGCGGCGATGGTCTCCGGCTCCAGCGGACCCTGGTTCTCCTTGAAGTCGAGCTGCAGCAGCGCCCCCGGGGCCGGCGGCTTCGCGCGCAGCAGCTCGCACAGATCCTCCAGCAGCATCACGCGATCGTCGATCGGCGCGCCGTCATTGCCCCGCAGCCGCAGCGCGCGCATCTCTGCGCCGGTCAGCGCCTTGGTCGGGCCGCTGCCGGTGGTCTCGCGGTTGATGTGCTCATGGTCGTGCAGCACCGCAAACCCGTTGCCGCCGTGGATAACCAGGTCGACCTCGACGCTGGCCCCGAGCGCCATGCCTTCGAGAATACGCCGGCCGGTGAACACCGGATCGCTCGCGCGCCGCCGCCCGCGGTGCCACTTGAAAAAGGTGCGGTGACCGCTGCGGATCACCGAAACGGGGTCGCTCATGACGCCGCCTGCGACCGGAAGATCACCGCGTTGTCGCGGTACGCCGAGAACGCGCGCGGCTTGAGGTCGACCGTCTGCCCCGCCTTCCAGTCGCGCGCCTCCTGCACCATCGCTTTGACGCGGTGGCCATCCGGCAGATCGACATCGACGATGCCGTGCGTACCGAAATCCGTCACGCGGTGGATCGCCGCCATCGAGCCTTGCGCAAGGCCCAGCGCCTCGGGTCGCACTGCAAGCGTAGCCGGCCCGTCGCCCACCGCGAGCGGCACGCTGAACGGCCCCCGCGTGAATGTGCCGTTGCTGACCGTCCCCTCGATCAAATTCATCGTCCCGATGAAGCCCGCGACAAACGGCGTCTGCGGTTCACGATAGAGCCTATCGGGCGCCGCCACCTGTTCCATCTTGCCATCGCGCATCACCACGATGCGGTCGGCCATCGCCAGGGCCTCGTCCTGCCCATGGGTCACGAACAGCGTCGTGATCTTCAGCCGCTGCTGAATGTCCCGCACCTCTTCGCGCAGCCGCTCGCGCAGATGTTGGTCAAGCGACGCGAATGGCTCGTCGAGCAGCAGAATCTTGGGCTCCAGCACCAGCGAGCGCGCCAGCGCCACGCGCTGCTGCTGGCCGCCCGACAGCTGGTGCGTCAGGCGCGTGCCGTAGCCGGGGAGCCCCACAAGCTCGAGAATAGCCTCGACTCGCCGCTTGATCTCGTCGGTCGGGAGCTTTCTCAGTTTCAGGCCGAAGGCAAGGTTCTTGAACACGTTCATGTGCGTCCACAGCGCATGGCTCTGGAACACCATTCCCGTCGGCCGCTTCTCTGGCGGCGCTTTGGTGACGTCCTCGCCGTCGATGCGGATCGACCCGCCGGTCGGCGTCTCGAACCCGCCCACCATGCGCAGCAGCGTCGACTTGCCGGACCCCGATGGGCCGAGCAGGCACACGAGCTCGCCATCGCCAACGGTCAGGCCGAAGCTGTCGACGGCGCGCACATCGCCAAAACTCTTGGTGACGTTCTGAAGGTCGAGAACAGCCATTAGCCGCCGAAGCCTCGTGCAAAGGAACTGGAATTGACAACGCGCCGCGCGAACAGGATCGCAAAGAACGACGGCACCCACAGCAACACCGACAGCACGGCGCCATATTGGATTACCGGCTGGTTGTTGATGAACGAGATCATCAGCACCGGCATCGTTCGGATCGCCGGTGCACCGATCAGCCACGCGCCTTCCGTTTCATAGAACGTGCCGACGAAGCTCAGCAGCACCGCCGCCGCGATTGTCGGTCCCGCCTGCGGCAACGTGATCGACCAGAATACGCGGAACGGTGACGCGCCCACATCGCGCGCCGCCTCTTCCATCCGGCGATCCACCGACTGGAACGCCGCGACCGGGATCCAGATCATATAGAGCAGCGTGCCCACCAGCTGGATCAGCACCACGCCCCAGAAATTGCCGATCAGGTTGAGCCCGAGGAAGATGCCGGCAATCGCCACGAGCAGGCCGAATTTCGGAAATGCCTGTCCCGCGAGGAACGAAAAGAACAGCAGGTTGCGCATCGGAAAGTTCATGCGTGCAAACGCATAGGCCGCCGGCAGGCAGATCACGCAGCTGAGAAACGTCACCATCAGCGACAGGCTGAGGCTCATCGAGATCGAGCTCCACACATCCTGCCGCGCCAGCGTCGTGCCCCAGTAACGCAGCCCGAATTCCTGCGGGATGATCGCCGGGTAGCGCCACACATTGGCGAAGGCCCACGTCGCCACCACGATCAGTGGGAAGATGATCACCAGCGTCAGGACAACGGCAAAGAAGATGCCTGTCCAGTCGATCCGCTTGCGTTCGACCAAGGCGCTCATGTTTTCTGGTTCCTCGCGACCGAGCGCACATAGAACAGGCCGAAGATGATGCAGAACCCGAACGAGACAACCGCCTGCGTGATCGCGTTGGTCGGATCGTAGAGCTCGCGGAACGTGCGCTGCATATACGGCCCCATCATCTCGGGCGCCGCCGGCCCGAGCACATAGGGGATCGTGAACGCCGAAAAGATTCCCAGCACCGCGAAGGACGCCGCAACCAGGATCGAGTTGCCGATCCGCGGCAGGATGATGTGCCACAGCACCGTCAGCGGCCGCGCCCCAACGTCCCGCGCCGCCTCGATCGACTGGTTTGATACATTGCCCAGTCCCGCCAGCAGGATCAGCACCGTCAGCGGAATATGGTCCCACACAAGCCCGATCACCGGCCCCCATGGCGTGAGATAGGGCGAGCGTATCTTGGGCAGATGCACTGCATTGAGGATGATATCGACCATCCCGTTCGGCCCAAGCACGCGGATGAACGCATAGCTCAAAATGATCGAGGGCACGAACATCGGAAAGATCGCCAGCGCCTGCACATAGGCCGGCAGCCGTCCTTCCGAGAAGCGGAGATAGAGCGCGATCGGCAAGCAGACGATCAGCAGCAGGATCGCGCAGACGAACGTCGTCCACAGCGTGATGTAGAGATTGTTGAGGCTGTAGCCGTCGGAGAAGAAGAACGTATAGGTCTCGAAGCTGAGCCTGGTGCCGCCGGCTCCGTCGGGGAGCCAGACCGTCTGCACTACGGCGGCAAGGATCGGATAAATGATCAGCCAGCAGACCAGCAACACCGGTGCCGCCACGAGGAGCAGGCCGAGATACCACCTGTTCCTCGTGCCGACGATGTCGCCCGCGGGCGAATTCGCCTGAGCGACATTGCCCGCGGGCGCGTCCGTCACGATGCCGGATCGATGTTGGGGGCGACGGCGCGATACCAGCCCTCGTTGATCGCCTTCTCCCAGTCGCCGCCCGGGAACACCGGGATCGAGACGGGGATGACGTCCTTGAACTTCTCGCGGAGGTCAGCCGACACATAGTCCCACGACACGCCCGGGAAGCCGCCGAGTTCGGTGAGCACAGCCGACTGGATTTCTTCGCTCAGCACGAAGTCTGCGAGCTTGAGCGCCGCATCCTTGTTGACGCCGTTGGTCGGCACGGTGAAGCGCGAGAAGCCGCCGGGGAAGCCGAGGTCCTGCAGCTGCACGATGCCGGTCGTCTCGGGCAGCGCGCCCTGGGCGATGGCAGCGAGGGTCTGGTCGGACCAGGCCGGGATCATCGTCACCGCGCCCTGGCCGAGCAACTGGATCGACTGCGTGTTGCCCGAGGTATAGGCGCCCTGGTCCATCAGCGACGGAGCAAGGTCCTGCAGCAGCGCCCATGCCGGGTCGAGCGCCTTCGCGCCGGCTTCCGCCGTATAGTTGTCCACCTTGAACACCGACGGGTCCTTGCCGTTGGCTTCGTAGATCGCGCGGCGCACGAAGTTGCCGCCCGAACCGCCCTTGTTGGGACGGTTATAGATAAACTGGCCCGGGTTCGCCTTGATCCAGGTGATCAGGTCCGCAAACGTCTTGGGGACATCCGCCGCGGCGAGCTTGGTGGTGTCGTAGGCGAGCAGCACCTGCGATCCGCGGTAGGGCAGGTTCTGCGGCAGGCCGTCGAGCTGCAGCGCGAGCGGATTGATCTTGTCGTAGTTGCTGAGGCCCGCGGCCTTGAAGTCCGTCCACAGGCCCTTGTCGATCGCCCCGACCGGCTGGCGGGCGTCGAAACCTTCGATCATGTCGACCTGCGGATCGGCCGAGGAGCCGAGCGCCGCGAGCGCACGTTCGGCGATCGCCTGGGCGCCCGCATTGTCACCGGCGTCCACCAGGTTGAGCGTGATGCCGGGATTGGCGGCTTCGAACTTCGGCTTGACGATATTGGTCCAGAAGTCGAGGACGTTCTGGTCCGAGGTGGTGTACCAGTCGATGACGCCCGGCGCGGCCGAGGCCAGGCGGGGCAGCATCACCATCCCTGCGGCGGCGCCCGCCACAGTGATCATAAACGCGCGACGTTTCATACGAATTCTCCCTGGTTAGAAGTCTGGTTGTTCGAATTGAGAATCTGGAGCGGCGTTCTTGCGACGCACCAAAGCCGGCTGGCGGCATAGAGCCCGGCGGTGACACCCCGATGACGCCGCGCCGTCATGCCGCCCTCTTCAGAAAACTGAGGTTGCGGCGCGCCAGCGCCACCGGCGACTCGGCGCTATTTTCGGCAAGGTCCTGCTCGACAACCACCGGTCCGTCGAAGTCGGTGCCCTCCATGAAGGTCACCACCTGCGCGATATCGACGACGCCATCGGGCAGGGGACACATCACGCCCGCCGCATAGCTCCGTCCGATACTCAGCTCGCCATCGAGCACGCGCTGCCGCACCGTCGGATCGACATTCTTCAGATGCACATAGGCCACGCGGTCGCGCACCTTGCCGAAATAGGCGAGGGCATCCTGCCCCCAGAAGGCATGGTGGCCCGTATCGAAACAGAGATCGATCGCGCTCTCGTCGAGCAGTCGGTCGATCTGCGCCTCGAACTGCACGCCGGTCCCCACATGCGGGTGAAACGACGCCTTGAGTCCGAGCTCGTCCTCGATCACCTTGCGCGCTGTCTCGACCCCGTCGACCAGCGTCCGCCAGCCCGCCTCATCGAGCTCGCCCTTCCTGCTCTCGGGATACCAATTGTCCTCGTCCATCACGACGAGATGCTTCGCTCCGACGCTGTTGAGGATCGCCCCTTCTTCGCGCAAATCCGCCAGCAGCTTCGGCAGCGTCGCGGCATCGGCGAACGTATGCACATGCGTCGCGCCGACCACTGTCAGCCCGCGCTTTGCCAGCTCGTCGCCAACCAGCCCGGCATCCTTGGGCAGATAGCCAAACGGCCCGAGCTCGGTGCCGCGATAGCCCGCCGCCGCAACCTCATCGAGATATTGCCGCCAACCGACAGCATTGCCGGTCGGATACGCGACTCCCCACGAGCATGGCGCGTTGCTGAACAGCATGCGCTCTCCCTCTCCCTCACTGTCCTTCCCCGGTTCTATGCCAGAGATTTGTGACAGTCTTTGCACAGCATTGCACTTCTTGCGCCGGTGCGCCAGCGCCGCTGCGGAAAGCCGCTGTGCAATGCGGTGCGCAGCTGTGCAGGGGAGCTATTTTGCCTGCGGGCGCACGGACTTGCGCCAGACCGGCCGTGGCGCAAACACCTTGCGCCCCTGCGGCGCCGTCTCGGCCGCGAGGAGGTCGGCCACATACTCGGCCATCTCGTCCACCGGCTGCGCAAACGTCGTCAACTGATACGATTGCCAGCTGGCCTGCTCGATATCGTCGAAGCCGACGACGCAGAGATCGCGCGGCAGCTCGAGCCCAAATTCGTTGCGCGCCGCATCCATGAAGCCGAGCGCCAGCAGGTCCGTCACGCAGAACACGCCGTCCGGACTCCGCGAGCTGCCGAACAACAGCCGCGCCGCCTCCACTCCCGAGGCATATGTCGTCGGACCGGCGCGCGTTACTGCCACCTTGATCTTCTGCCCCTGCGCCGCCGCCACGAAATGGCGCTCACGCTCGAGCAGCGAAGCCGTCCGCGCTTCTGACGAAACCACCGAGATCCGCTTGCAACCGGCTCTTTGCAGCAGAAAGAACGCCTCGCGCGCCGCCAGCTTGTTGTCCACCGCGAGGTTCTCGCTGTCGGGCAGATGGTCGTCGCGATTGATCAGCACCACGCGCTGGCCATTGGCGATGCACGTCTCGACCAGCGACGCCGACGGCGTGCCGGACAGCACAACCGTCGCATCCGCACGATAGTGCAGCGTCTGCCGCAGCGCCGCCTCGACGCTCTCGCTGGCGCCGCCGGTATTGATCACCATCGCGACCTTGTTGATCGTCTGCAGCCGCCGCGTCAGTGCGTCGATCATGTGCGCGCGAAACGGCGTCGTGAGGTCCGACACCACGAGGCAGATGATGTTGCTGCGATCGCGGATCAGACCACGCGCCAGGTGGTTGACGTGGTAGCCCAGCGCATTGGCAGCGCTCAACACCTTCTGCCGCGTCGCGTCGGAAACGCTTGCCCCATCGGTGAACGTGCGCGACACCGCCGAGCGGGACACACCTGCGCGATCCGCCACCATCTGGGCGCTGACGAACGATCGGGCGCGGACTTCCCCCAATTCCAGGCTCCCTGTGCACGCGCGTGCAACGCTGGGTGCCTCAGGCGTTTACCGCTGGATGGTTACAGACTCAAGACGCCGTCGCGCTCAAATGTGGTGGCAGCGCACCGTATGCCCACTCGCCGCGATGGTCGGCCCCGGCATCGTTTCCTTGCACACTGTCGACGCCCGCGGACAGCGCGACACGAACGGACAGCCTTTGCTGTCTGTCGTCCACAGCGGAATGTCCGTCGCCCGCCGCGCCTGTCCTGTGGCGATCTTGCGCGCCGGGTTCGGCACCGACTCGATCAGCAACTGCGTGTAGGGATGCGTCGGCCGGTCGGTGATCTCCTGGCTCGGCCCCTGCTCGACCAGATGTCCCGCATAGAGCACCGCCGTATCCTCGGCGAAGTAGCGCGCCGTCGCGATGTCGTGCGTGATGTAGAGCGCCGCCAGCTGCCGCTGCTGCTTCAGATCTTCGAGCAGGTTGAGAATGCCGAGCCGCACCGACACGTCGAGCATCGACGTCGGCTCGTCCGCCAGCAGCACCTCCGGATGCACCGACAGCGCGCGCGCGATCGCCACGCGCTGCCGCTGGCCACCCGACAATTCATGCGGGCGCCGCTTGAAGTAATCCTCTGCCGGATGAAGGCCGACGCTCTCGAGCAGCGTCAGCGCTTCCGCCTCGACGGCCTTGCCCTTGAGCTCGGGCCGATGCAGCTTTAGCGGCCGCACCAGATGGTAGCCGATCGACTGCGTCGGATTCAGCGATCCGAACGGGTCCTGGAACACCATCTGCACTTCCGAGCGATATTGCTGCAGGCGCTTGCCGCGCATTTGCGACGTGTCTTCGCCTTTGAACCGCACATGCCCGCGCGTCGGCTTGTACACGCCGGCGATCATGCGCGCGCAAGTCGACTTGCCCGAGCCGGACTCGCCCACCAGCGCCAGCGCACGCCCACGCGTCAGCTGGAACGACACTCCGGACAGCGCCCGCAGCACCGTCTGCTTCAGCAGGCCGCCGAGCACGAAGTCCTTGTCGACACCGTCCATCTCGACGACGGGCGCTGCGGTCGGCATTGCCACGCTTGCAGCGTCTAGTTCAGCAAGTGACATGCAGCCTCGCTCTGGTGCTCGGGGTAAAAGCGCAACTCCGGCGCGATCTCGCGGCAGATGGGCATGGCGTGCGGGCAGCGCGCCGCAAATCGGCAACCGGGGGGCAGATCGGTGAGCCGCGGCGGTGTCCCGGCAATGCCCTCGAGACGCACACGCGGTCCGGTCAGCGGCGGAAAGCTGTTGCCCAGCGCCCGCGTATAGGGATGCTGCGGATTGGTGAGGATCGAGCTCGCCGGCGCCACTTCCACCAGCTCGCCCGAATACATCACGCCGATCCGGTCGCAGAACTCGATCATCAGCCCGAGATCGTGCGTGATGAACAGCACCGAGAAGCCGAGCCGGTTCTTGAGCTCGACAATCTGCTCGATGATGTCGCGCTGCACCACCACGTCGAGCGCCGTCGTCGGCTCGTCCATGATGATCAGCCGTGGCTTCAGTGCCAGTGCGATCGCGATACAGATGCGCTGCCGCATGCCGCCCGAGAACTGATGCGAGAATTCGTCGAGCCGGGCAGGGGGAATGCCGATCAGCTCGAACAGCTCGACCGCCCGCTTGCGCGCATTCTCCTTGCCAAGCTCCGGCTCGTGCGTCTCGATCACGTCCATGATCTGCTCAGAGATCGGGATCACCGGATTGAGCGCGTTCATCGCCGACTGGAACACGAAGCTCACCTCGCGCCAGCGATAGGCCTTGAGCCGCGCCTTGTCGAACTTCAGCACATCCTGCCCATCGAGCCGGACTTCGCCGCCGCTGACGAGGCCGGGCAGACGCGTCAGCCGTGCGAGCGCAAAGGCGACGGTGGACTTACCGCAGCCGCTCTCCCCGGCGAGGCCGAACGCTTCGCCCTCGCGAATATCGAAGTCGATGCCGTCTACCGCACGCGCGATCGAGTTGTCGCCGACATAGTCGACGGTGAGGTTGCGAACCTCGAGTAAGGCACGATCAGAAGACATCGGCACCTCGGCCACGACGGGTCAGGAAACGCTTGATGCGCCCGATCTTGCGCGATGCCTTGAGCTGCGGATTGGTGATCTCGTCGACCGCGAAGTTGATGAGCACCAGCGCCGCGCCCGTCAGCATGATCGCAATGCAGGGCGGCCAGACTTCCCACCACGCGCCCGATTGCAGCGCGAGATTGTTCTGCGCCCAGAAGAGCATCGTGCCCCAGGTCACCGCGTTCGGATCGCCCAGCCCGATGAACTCGAGCGCTGCTTCCGCCAGGATCGCCGCGATCGTGCCGAGCACGAGGCCGCCCATGAAGAAGCTCAGCATGTTGGGGAAGATCTCGATGAGAATGATCCGCCACTTCTTCTCGCCCAGCAGCTCCGCTGACAGCACGAATTCGCGCGTGCGCAGCGACAGCGTCTGCGTTCGGATGGTGCGCGCGGCCCAACCCCAGCCGGTGAGGGCAAGCACAAGGCCGATCACCATCGGGGACGCCGCCTCCACCATTGTCGCAATCACGATGATGAGCGGTAACCCTGGTAAGACGAGCACCACATTGACGAAGAAACTGATGATCTCGTCGGTGCGGCCGCCGAAATAGCCGGCCGAGATGCCGAGTGCGAGGCCGATGATCGCCGCGAACGCCCCCGCGCCGATGCCGACGCTGAGGCTGACGCGGCCGCCATAGACCAGCTGCGTGAACACGTCCTTGCCGAGGCGGGTCGTGCCCAGCACGTGCTCGTAGCTAGGCGTGACGTGCGGCTTTCCGGCGCGACGGTTCGGGTTGTAGTCGCTGAGCAGCGGCGCCGCCGCCGACATCAGGATCAGGACAAGCAGGATGATGACGCCTGTCATGCCCTTGCCGTTGGTGACGAACGAGGCGAGCCCGCGCGGCAGCTTCGCCGTCCAGCCGGGCCGCGGCTTGACGCCGAGCTCGCGCATCAGCTGCGCGTGGTCAGGTGCCCGCGATGCCAGCTCGGAGGCGCTTTCCGCGCGAAGCCCAAACGGCGGAGTGTGAGCGACTTCACTCATGATCAGCGTCCCCTGAGCCGTGGATCGAGAATGACGTTGGCGATGTCCGAAAACAGGTTCGCCACCAGCACCGAGCAGGTGAGCAGCAGCAACTGCCCTTGGATGAACGAGTAGTCACGCGCGCCGATCGCGGTGAATGTAAACTTGCCGAGACCGGGGTAGTTGAACACCTGCTCGGTCACCAGCGCGCCGCCGAGAGCAAAGCCGATCGACAGCGCCAGCGCGGTGATCTGCGGGAGAATGGCGTTCCGCGCCACATAGCGGTACTTGATCCGGTTTTCGCTCAGCCCCTTGGCGCGCGCCAGCACGACGAAGTCTTCGTTGAGCAGGTTGATCATCACGTTGCGCATGCCCAGGTGCCAGCCGCCAAAGCTCACGAGGAAGATCGACAGCACCGGCAACGTCGCATGGTACAGCACACTCCCCACGAACTTGAGGTCGAGCCAGTTCTGCATCAGGTTCGGATCGTGTGCACGCCCCAGCGGAAACCACTTGAGCTGCAGCGAGAACGCATAGAACAGCACCAGCGCCACGATGGCCGGCGTAAAGGCATTCATCATCACATTGATGGGCGTAAAGAAGCTGTCGAAGAAGCCACCGCGGTTCCACGCCGCGTGAATACCCATGAAGCTGCCGATGAAGAAGGCAAAGAAAATCGCGAGCCCGACCAGCACCAGGGTCCACTGCGCGCCGTAGAAAAGCAGCGAGGCCGTGGGTTCGGGAAATTGCACCGTCGAGATGCCGAAATCGAGCCGGAACACGCTCTCGACGTAGGTGATGTACTGTTCCCACAAATTGCCGTCGAGCCCGTAGGACTGGCGTATCGCCGCAATCTGCGACTCGTTCAGCCGCCCCTGAAACGACGCGATGATGCGGTCCGCCGGGCTGCCCGGCATCAGCCGGGGAATCAGGAAATTGAAAGTAATGGCGAGGAAGAACGCCGCGAAATAGAACGCGATTCGTCTAGCCAGAAAGACCATGTGGCCGAACTCCCCCTCGGAGGTGGATGGCGGGCTCCCTCCTGCGAGGAAGCCCGCCACGCGACTTCAGCTTAGAACTTTGCGCCTTCGATCGGCTTCAGCGCGAGGGCGTGGTAGACGCGCTCACGGGTGCCGTCATGCACCTGCGGACGGACGAACTGGTTGTCCTTGGTCACCCAGCCGGTAAAGCGGCGAGTGGAGTATTCGTACCAGGTCGGGTTCGCAAACAGCGAGATTGTCGGCAGGTTCTCGGCGACAGCCTTGTGGATGTCGAGCAGCGCGGCCTTCTGCGCAGCTTCGTCGCTGGTGCCCTTGAACACCTTCAGCGCATCCTCGGCGGCCTTGAGCTTCATCTGGTGCATGGCCTGGAAGTCGATCTGGCCGGGCACCATCAGGCGCTCGTTGAACATCGGCGAGTACTGGTTGTAGGGCGTCGGGCCACCATTGGTCCACATCACATAGACGTCGAAGTCACCCTTGGGCACCGCGTCGAACCAGGCACCCTGGTCCATCGTCTTGAGCGAGGCGTTGATGCCCACGTCCTGGAGGTTCTCGGCAACCGTCTGCCCGGTGTTCACCCAGTCGGTCCAGCCCGACGGCATCGAGATGCCAAAGCTGATCGCCGACCCGTCGGCGTTGTCGCGCCAGCCGTCGCCGTCCTTGTCCACGATGCCCGCGGCATCGAGGATTTCCTTGGCCTTGTCCGGGTTGTACTCCATCAGCCAGGTGTAGGGCTGCAGAGCCTCCGCATTATACCAGGTGCTGTACATTTCACCGGTACCGATCGGGAACTTCGTCGCCGTCGTCAGGCCGAAGGTCGACACGTCCAGCAGCGTCTGGCGGTCGATGGCGACCGACATGGCCTTGCGGAACTCGAGGTTGTTGAACGGCGCCTTGGTCGTGTTCAGCTGCAGGTTCACGTCCGAGCCGGCCGGGAGCCAGTAGTTGTTGAACTCCGACTGCGGCAGGAAGGTCTTGTCCGGATCGGTGAGGCCGTCGCCGAGCCAGTCGAGATCGCCGGCCGACAGGGCCGCCACCGTCTGCTCGTTGCCGTTCATCTGCGGGAAGCGCAGGCAGTCGATCGCGTTGTCCGCATTGTAGCGGCTGAGCTCATTGCGGCACATGTCGTAGCCGTTGCGCGAGAAGTTGCGCGGCTTCGTCCAGGGGCCCGTCGCGACCACGTCGAGGTTGGCGTAGTTCTTGGGATCGTCGACCGACTTCCACACATGCTCGGGCAGCGGATAGAGACCACCAATGCCGTAGCGGGCGAGCGCGTCGGGTTCGTTGAGGTTGAACTTGACGGTGTAGTCGTCGAGCTTTTCGGCGCTGACGATGTTGCCCGTCTCGCCGTTATAGACGTCGAGGCCCATCGGATAGTCCGGGTGCGCCTTGGCGTACTCGAACGAGAACACCACGTCGTCGGCGTTGAAGTCTTCGCCGTCGCTCCACTTCACGCCTTCGCGCAGCTTGTAGGTGACCGATTTTAGGTCGGAGCCGATCTCGAAGGACACCGCCAGCGCGGCTTCGTTCTCGCCCGGATGCCAGATGTTGTCGATCCACAGCGGCTCATAGGTGAAATCGCGCGAGCGCTGCTGCGGGCCGGTCGGGTTGTTGGGGTTGTAATTCTCGACCATTGCGTCCGTGTGGTACGGCAGCAGGCGCAGGATAACCTCCTGATCCTGGGCCAGTGCCGGCGACATGCCGGTCAGGACGGACAGGGCGACGCTGCACAGGGCAACGTTCCTGATCGCCTTCATCTTGGTAGTGTCCACTTTCGTTCCTCCTCCTGTGGATACCTCAATATGGGATCGATCCCATATTTCTCGTGTTACCGGCGCTTGGCAAGCATACCACTTGGCCGGCTCGGCCCGTCGCTAGGCGACCTGCCTTTCCGTCGCCGGTGGGGCGGCCACGCTTGCCCGCTCCACCAGGTGTGTTTCGATAATCGTTTCCAGCGGCTCGCCGCCCGGCTCAGCGAGGAGCTTGAGCAGCATGCCGGCGGCAGCCTCGCCCATGGTGTCGACAGGCTGTTTCATCGTCGTCAGCGGCGGCCACATGTGGCGCGCGTGGAACGCGTCGTCGAAGCCGATCACCGACACGTCCTCCGGCACACGCCGTCCATTGTCGCGCAGCGCGGCCAGCACGCCCGCCGCCATGTCGTCGTCACCGGCAAATATCGCCGTAAAGTCGCGGCCTTCCGTGATCAGCGCCGTCGTCGCCTCGTAGCCGAATTCCTGGCTGAAGACGCCGTTGACGATGTGAATGTCGCCAAGGCTCATCCCATGATCCCTAAGCGCCGCCTCGATGCCGTCGATGCGCGCGATCACGTCGCCGAACTCGGCCTGGCCGCTGAGGTGCACGATCTTCCGGTGGCCCTTGCTCAGCAGGTATGTCAGCGCAGCGCGCGCGCCCTCGAGATTGTTGAACGTCACTGTGCCGCGCGACATCGGGTAGTGGTTGCGCCCGATGCTGACCACCGGCACGCGCGCCTGGCGCAGGATCTCGACCACGTCGGCGCGCATCGGCCGCTCGAGGTAGAGCACGATTCCGTCGCAGGAGCGGTCGACCAGCTCGATCACTGCCCGGGCCTCTTCATCCTGGTCGGCAAAGCCGGAGGTCACCAGCAGCGATTTGCCCGCCGCCCGCGAGGCGCGCTGCATGCCATAGACCATGTTGGCGAAGTAGGGCGTTCCGACGTCCACCACCACCGCACCCAGCATATTGGACCGGTTGGAGCGCAGCGCCTGGGCGAGCGTGTTGGGGCGATAGCCGAGTTCGGCGATGGCGCGCTCGATCGCATGGCGCTTCGCCTCTGACACATAGCCATTGCGGGCGACCACGCGCGACACCGTCGATCGCGACACTCCCGCTCGCTTGGACACGTCTGAAATCGTGACCATCTCTCCCCATCCCGCGCCCATTTTGAGAGATCGATCCCACAGGATGAAATCGATTGCAAGTTGCAGTCAAGGCGCTTTGGATGGGGAGTTGTAGGCATCAGCGACCACCGATGTCCATACAAAAATCATCGTCCCCGCCGCTTTGCCCTCCGATCGCGCCTCCCAACCCTTGTCATCCGCGAAGGCGGGGACGGAACTGACCTCCAAAACCAGCGTCCCGGCGAGGCGCCAATGCCTCCCCCGCGCCTTCCCAGCGAAAGCTGGGATCCAACTCCCCTCCAACTCAAGCGTCTCGCCCGGCCCCCACATCCGTACAGGCCTATTGGTACACCCACCCATTGGCCCAAGAAGCACTAGTCGCCTTAGGCAAAAGTCCTTAGAACCTAGGGCCTCGCCTGATCAGGGACAGAGGTGCAGTTACGAATGCTGAGGCTGTTTGGGCCGACGCGCGTTTCGGGGGTGACAGGGCAGGGGCTGCCGCAGGCAGCGTTTTTGGCCGTGGCGATGCTCGACCTCGCCCCCGGACGGACGCTCGCGCGCGAAGTCCTCGCCGCCCGCCTCTGGGAAGGTGCGACCGCCACCAAAGCCAGCGCCAGCCTGCGCACCCTCATCAAGCGCATCCGCGACTGGGAGCAGGCGAACGGCACGTCGCTGTTGGGCGCGACGCCCTCGGCGGTATCGCGGGACGACAGCCATCTCGACTCCGACCTGTCGAGGCTTCTCGCAACCGACACACTCGAAACGGCGCCCGAACTGCGCGCTTTCTCCGATCTCTTCGCCGGCGAGTTTCTCGCCAGTGCCGACAACAGCTCTGAGCTCACCGGTCAGTGGATCGCCGAGCAGCGTCCCTGGCTGCGGGAGCGTTTCGTCAGGATCGCGCTGGCTGGCGCTCAGCGCATCGGCGGCCCGGCCGCCGAGGACGCGCTGCGCCGCCTCGCCGAAATCTCGCCCTACGATGACTCCATTGCGCGCGCCGCCATGGTCGCGTCGCGTGGCGATGCCGCGCAGGTCCGCGCCATCCATGCGCGTTTCACGGCACGGCTCGCGGCCGACCTTGGCCACACGCCCGATGCGGCCACTGAGGATCTGTTGCGAGAGTTGACGAGCGGTTCGCTCGCTGCCGCTGCACCTCGCGGGGACGCCGGCAAGTCCGGCGTAGTCGCCTCGCTCGACAGCGTGCCGCGCGTGCTCATTCTGCCACCGATCGAAGGCGGCCTGCCTGTCGAGGATCGCCATCTGGGCGACAGCCTCATCGACGAAGTCACCCACACGCTCGGCCGCCTCCGCACCTTCGCGGTTTTTGCGCCCTATACGGCGCGTCAGGTCGTCGCCTCGCCCTTCCCGAGCGGCAATCCGTACGGCGCCGATTACGTCGTCTCGACGCGCTTCGCGCCCGGCCCGGGCGTCAGCCGCCTGCGCGTCTCGCTGACGCGGATGGAGACGCACGAACTGCTGCTCTCCGAAGAGCTTGCCTTCGCTCCAAGCGACCTCGCCGCGCACCACTACCATCTGGCCGCGGCCCTCGGCACGCGCCTGGCCGAAGGCATCGAGCGCACAGAGCGTCACCTCTACCTGAACTCGGCGTCACCCTCGGCCTATGTGCACTATCTGCGGGGCGTCGAGTCTCTGCACGGGATCGACCTGCAGTCGATACGCCGGGCGCGCAGCCAATTCCGCGATGCGCTGAAACTGTCGCCCGACTTCGTCGCCGCAAAGGCACTGCTGGCTCGCACGCACAGCCTCGAATGGGTGCTGCTCGACCGCAACGAGCGCGAGCCGATCGAGCGGGCCGTGGCGCTGGCCCGCCAGGCCGCGCTGCTGGACCCTATGGACCCCAACGCGCACCGCGAAATTGGCCACGCGTTGATTTATCTCGGCGCCGTCGACGAAGCGGTGGAGTCGCTGCGTGCTGCGGCGCAACTTGGCCCGCACCAGACCGATGCGCTTTTCCACTATGGCGATGGTCTCGTCCATGCCGGCCAGATGCGCGAGGCGCGCGATGTCATGGACCGGGCGCTGAGCCTCAATCCGCTCGCGCCCGACGTCTACTACTGGGTCAGCGCGACCGCCGACTACTTCCTTGGCGAATACGCCGCAGCCTCTGACATGCTTGCCCGAATGAGTAACCGCGAGCCTGCCGCCCGCGTCATCGCCGCCGTTGAGGCGATGAACGGCAACCTTGAGGAGGCAGGGCGCCACCGCGACATTTACCTCGCGTCGCATCCCGATTTCCGGCTAGCCGACTACGGCATTCCGCATCGTCCGGCGGATCGCGAGCACTATCTCGAGGGCCTCCGGCGCGCCGGCTTCACCTGAGGCATCGTCCTAGTTCCAAGCACCGACGCGTCGGGCGCTGGGGTCGCCTATCCTTTCCGGGTCTTTACCTTGAAAGGATTCTCCGATGCAGATCACGTTCCCCGGTCCCGACGGCCAGCCCATCACTGTCGCCGATTCCCGCCGCGAACCCGTTCTGACCAAGCCCGGCAAGGATATCAGCATCGCCCTCCCGCAGGAGCGCCGCCCCGCCGGCTGGATCACCTCCGCGATGAAGGTCTAGTCTGCGCTCGGAGGATTCGACTAGTTTGAGGCTGTCCGAACGATCATTGCCCGATTTCGAAGTCATTGCATCGGGCAGCCTCGACGCGACTCTGTACACCGACCGCCTGTTTCCCGCCGCCGAGTCCGTGCGTCGCGTCTGGCCGCATTTGTCCGAACTGGGCATCACCCGGCTCGCCCGGCAGACCGGGCTGGATCGCCTCGGCATCGCCTGCTGGGCCGCTTTCCGCCCAAACTCCCGTCATCTCTCGGGCGCGCAGGGCAAAGGCCTCACTGACGCTGCCGCCTGCATCTCTGCCGCTATGGAAGCGGTTGAGGGCGCTATCGCCGAAGCGCCAATCGTCACGCGCCGCGTCGCCAGCGCCGATGAGCTGACGGCCACCGGCGAAGCCTGGTTCGATCCCGAGCGCTGGCTCCCATTTGGAACGATGTTTGACATCGCGCACCGCATCACCTGGATGCGCGGTGCCGATCTTTTCGACCAATCGCCCCGCTGGCTCCCCGCCGACATCGTCGACATGGATGGCGAGCACAGCGAACACGAAGGCGTCTGCAAGAACACCAACGGACTCGCCTCGGGCAACAGCGTCGCAGAGGCCACGTTCCATGCCCTCTGCGAACTCGTCGAGCGCGACGCGACCACACTCTGGGGCTTCATTCCTGAAGACGCCGCGATGGCCACCGCCATTGCGTCCGAGACGTTCGCCGACGCCGCCGTGACCCGCCTCGTCGAGCAGGTCGCAGCGTCCGGCATGCGTCTTCGTCTGTTCGATCAAACCTCCGACCTCGGAATTCCCGTCGTGATGGCCGTCCTCGGACCCGAGCAGCGCACGGGCTTCGTCGGCGAGCTCGACGTCACGGCCGGCTACGGCGCTCACCCCGTCGCCGCCCGCGCCGCGGTCCGCGCGATCACTGAAGCGGCGCAGAGCCGTGTCACCTCCATCGCCGCGTCGCGCGACGACATCCACAGCGCCGCCTTCGACCGCGCCGCGACCGACGTCAACCTCCGGCTCCTCGATGCCGCGCCCGCACGCCCAGCGCCGTCTGGCCTGCCGCTCGGCACGCCGCTTGCCGACCTCACCGCCGCGATGCTGTCTGCCCTAGCAAGGGCCAACATCACCGCGACCACCATCACCCTCAGCGATCCCGCAAAACCCTACGCCGTGGTGAAGATCCTCTCGGCCGACCTCGAAGACCGCGCCGCCAATCTCAACTGGCGTCCCGGTTGGCGCAGTTTCGACGCGGTGGCGCTGCTATGAAGATCGTCTTCGCCGGCCCCAGCCTCTACGGCGCGCAGTACGATCCCGGCGACGTCCTCGTCCGCGGCCCCGCCCAGATGGGCGACATTGAGCGCGCCGTCGCGGCGGGTGCGACAGCGGTTGGACTCATCGACGGTCACTACCAGCAGGTCGGGGCCGTCTGGCACAAAGAAATCCTCCACGCCCTCGCCTCCGGAATCGCCGTCTTCGGCGCCGCCTCGATGGGCGCCCTCCGCGCCGCGGAATGCGAGGTTTTCGGCATGGTTCCGGTCGGCGAAATCGCCACCCGCTACTGCACCGGCGAACTATTCGACGACGCCGACGTCGCCCTCACCAACGGCCCGGCCGAGCTGGGTTTTCCCCCGCTCACCGAGCCCATGGTCGACGTCCGCTCCACCCTCGCGCACCTCACCGCGAGCGGCCTGATCTCCGCCGACGCTGCCGGCCTCGTCGCCGCCACGGCGGGCGACATCTTCTTCGCTGATCGCACCGTGGAGGCCATCTTCGAGCGCCTCAAGGCCCCGGATCTCCTCGCAATTTACGTCGCCAACCGGGTCAGCCAGAAGACGCGCGATGCCCTCGATCTCGTTGAAACCCTGAAGGCCTGGGACGTCGCCCGGCATCGTCCGGAGCCCGATTTCCGCTTCGCCAACTCGCCCTTTTGGGCCGGGCGAAACCGCCTCCGTTCATCTTCTGTCACGCCGCTGTAACGCCATGTGTTCCACGAACTGCGCAGTCAACGATTTTACGGGATGGACCGATGTCCCTGAACCAGACTGTGCGCGGCCTGATCGACCGGCTCCCCACGCTCACCAGCGAGGAGCGCTGGGTGATGACGGCCATCCTCGACATGGCCGACCAGAGAGCCACGCCGCCGGACCCCGACCTCAAACCTGCCGCCATCGCCAACGCCGAGCGTCGCCCGCGCGGCGACGCGAGCCGCTATCTCCAACTCACCGGCGCGCCCTATTACGTCACGGCACGCGAACTCGATGTGCTGGAACTTCTGCTCTCCGGCCTCTCCAACAAGGAGGTGGCGGGCAAGCTCGGCATTTCATTCAAAACCGTGCAGTCGCATCGGCAACGTGTGATGGACAAGCTCGGCGCTCGGTCTCCCATGCATCTGGCCGAGATCGTCCGGCGCGTCAGCAGCGCGGCATAAGTGGAACTGCGTACTAAAAACGTCTATGGGATAAAGATAACGTTGTCGTGGGCTCATTGAGTACTGAGCAGTCGGACAAGGCGATGATCGCGAGCTTCCTCTATTCCAGTCGGCCGAGGCCGGACGACGTTTCGGTCTGGCTCCAGCCGGGTGGCGCCAACGGCACCGCTCGCATCCTGCTGCCAGCCCGCATCGAAGCCTTGCTGGTCGAGAGCGGCTATCCCCCGCCGGCCCCCACCATGTCGATCGAATCTGCGCTGAGCTACGCCATCTTCCTGGCCATTCGCACCGGCACCTCGCTCGTCATCGCCGGCGACCGGGACGTGTGGAACGCCGATTGGGGATACCTCACCGACCTCGGTCAGTTCCCTGCCGCCGGCCTCGTCGCCCAGGGCCGATAGGTCCGTCGCGGGTCGCCACAAGTACCAGATCATCGCGGGGAAGAGCCGCAAGCGCGACGGCTACTGCGCCGCCATCACCTCGGTCCCCGGCTCCCGATAGATCGCTGCGAACCGCTCGACGCAGGCGCGTACCACCTCGTCCCCCGGCCGCTTCCACCAATTGTCGCGCGACAAGATTTCGATCTCCTCAGGGCCATGATAGCCCGCCGCTTCGATCATCGCACGGATGCCTTTGAGGTCGATCACGCCGTCGCCCATCATGCCGCGGTCGAGCAGCATGTCGTTGGTCGGCACCAGCCAGTCGCAGATGTGGTGCGCGAAGATGCGCTTGGACTGCCCGGCGCGCGCAATGCCATGCGCCAGGTTGGGATCCCACCATGTGTGATAGACGTCGATCGCCACGCCCACCTGCTCGCCCAGCGCGTCGCAGAGGTCCAGCGCCTGTTCGATCGTGGTCACGCAGGACCGGTCCGCGGTGTACATGGGATGCAGCGGTTCGATCGCCAGTGGAACGCCGCTCGCCTTGGCGTAGGGCACCATCGCCCAGATCCCATCCGCCACCATCTGGCGCGCCGTCGTCAAATCCCGGCTGCTACCCGGCAGACCACCCACCACCAGCACCAGGCAGTCGGCGCCAAGCGCCGCCGCTTCGTCGATGGCGCGCAGATTATCCTCGATGGCCTTCTGCCGGCCTTCCTGCGTATCCGCCGGAAACATGCCGCCGCGGCAGAGGCCGGTCACGCGCAATCCGTTGGCTTTGACGATACGCGCGGCCTCTGCGAGGCCCACCGCCTCTATCTGGTCGCGCCACGGCGAAATGGCTGTCACGCCGTGCCGAAGGCAATCATCGACCATTTCCCCGAAGTTCGACCCGTTACGCAGGGTCGCGAGGTTCATAGATAGAACGCGCTCAGGCAATTCCATGCACCGCCAACACCCATCTCATCCGGTCAACCGCACGCGCCGGATCCGAGAGGACCCTTGCTTTGTCCGCCAGCCGGAGGAGTTCCGCAAGATGCAGCAGTGAGCGGGTGGACTCCTGTCCACCGATCATCGTGAAATGTTCCTGAAGACCATGGAGACAAGCGAGGAACACAACGCCGGTCTTGTAGAACGCGTTGGTGCTTTGAAGATGGGCCGGCTGAGCCGCATCGTCGGCTCCAGAAGCTCGAAAGCCCCCCACTGGAACGGTCACGTCCGAGCCGAGCGAGAGAAGCCGACGCCGCCGGCGCTAAGGCATTGAAAGAGCCCAGCCCAGCAGGGCATGTGAATAGCTCTGTGCATCGTCGATGAGCCCGCGCGCATTGGAACGAATGATGGGAGACGGAGGTTATTCGTGTGAAGCGCCCAAGTCCGACGGCAAACCCATGTCCGACCGTAACCTGTTCTCGCAATTCTCTCACAAAGTCTCGCATCTCGCCGGCAGGCCCGCGACCTTCGCGCTGGCCTGCGGCCTGATCGTCTTGTGGGCGGTGAGCGGTCCGATCTTCGGCTTCTCGGAAACCTGGCAGCTGGTGATCAACACCGCCACCACCATCATCACGTTCCTGATGGTGTTCGTCCTGCAGAATACGCAGGATCGCGATGGCGAGGCTGTGCAGGCTAAGCTCGACGAGCTGATCTACGCCGTCAATGGCGCCGACAACCGCTTCGTCCAAGCCGAAAAGCTCAGCGACAAGGACCTGCACGAGCTGCGCACAAAACTGATGAGCCAGTGCGAGGCCGCATCCGACGAACTCCAGCGTCGCGACGAACACCGCAAGGCAAAGTCCCGCCAAGCCGCCTGATGGCACACCCATAGCAAGCACGCAAAAGCGCTGGGATACATCCTCGCTCTTGGCTAGATTGGAACGCTAATCCGCGCCGATCCTGCCGGGATTGCTCGCAGTCCGGTCCGAATTCCGACCAAAGAGCCACGCAGAGTCGCAAACTGAAACCGAGGCATTGCGGCGTTGCAAAACATCGCAATGATAGAGGTGTGTTCAAATTGGGTTCATGTTGTCTCGCCATAACGCGGGAACGTCATGGCCCGGGTCGCCGGCTGTCCTGACTTGGGGAGAAACTCGTCGTGAAATCATTCGCCCAACCGCTTGCCCTTGCGGCGCTCTTTGCTGTCGCGGTCACGTCCGCGTTCGCCCAGTCGGCGCCAAATCCATTCGACAACGTCCCGGATGGCCGCACCGCCTTCGTCGATGAGAGCGGTGACGTTACCAACCGCGTCTTTGGCGGCAAGACCGCCGACGATGGCGAATACCCGTTCCAGGTCGCGCTGCTTCGCTCCGACTATCTCAGCGACGATCCCGAATCTCAGTATGAAGCCGAGTTCTGCGGCGGCTCGCTGATCGCCCCCAATTGGGTGCTGACCGCCGCCCATTGCGTCACGAGCTATGGCGAAGTCATCGCTCCCGACGCGGTGACCGTTCTTTCGGGCAGCACCGATCTAATGAAAGGTACCCGCTCTAAGGTCAAATCCGTCACCCCGCACGAGAGCTACAACGAGTGGACAATGGACCACGACGTTGCGCTGATCGAACTGGAGGCCCCGGTCGCCGCCACCCCGGTCACTCTCGATCTCGATGGCACGTCCTTTGACAAGGCCGTCGTCATAGGCTGGGGCCTCACCGAGAGCGGCGAGTACCCGCGCTACCTGCTCGAATCCAACATCGACGTCGTTGCCAATGCCGAGTGCAACATCGGCATCAAGACCATCTACTCCAAGGCTCTGAAGCAGGCCATCGTCGACCTCGGCAGTTCCTATGGCATCGAGGCGACCCGGTCCGAGCGCGTCGGCGACGAACTCGCCCAGAATATCGCCAATCCACTGACCGACACCATGATCTGCGCCGGCCTCAAAGCTGGTGGCCGCGACTCCTGCTATGGCGACAGTGGCGGTCCGTTGGTGGCCACCGTCGACGGCAAAGCCGTGCAGCTCGGCATTGTGAGCTGGGGCGAAGGGCCCGCCGACGCCGAAGTCAAATGCGGCCATGAAGACGTCTATGGCGTCTATAGCCGCGTCGCCAGTTTCAAGGACTGGATCACCGCCAAAACGGCAGCGAACTGATGTGAATCAACAAGATGGCGGCCGGCGCGCCGCCATCCGGGAAGCAGGCTCAGTGGTCAATACTGCATTGACGGCTCAGGTGATTCCCGATTTTCTGCGCACCACTGGGATAACAAGGGAAAACGTCTGACATGCACTTCCGCACAATGACCACCGCCATTCTGCTCGGAGCCGCGCTCGTTGCGACCCCGGTTCTGGCGCAGACCGCCGGCAGCAAGGGCCCGGCCGAAGTCCCGGCCACTCGCGATGCTCCGTTCTCGCTTCCGGGCGAGGCGAGCCCGATGCCGCCGCTAAAGATCGATGCCTCGACGCTTAGCCGCGGTCCGGTCGCTCTCGATCCGGCCGCCGCCATCGACAGCATGGGCACCGAAACGCTCAGCCGTGACGGCACCGTCGAATCCAAGCCTGCTTCGGAAGGGCTCCGTGCCATTCTCGAGCAGGAAATGAAGGGCTCGCAGACCGCAAGCGCCGATCGCGCCATCGTCGGCACCGATGACCGCAAGCAGATCACCGATGCGTCGGAATATCCGGAGCGCGTCGTCGGCTGGCTCTGGTCGCAGGCTCAGGACGACTCCTGGTCGACCTGCTCGGCCACGTTGATCGGCCCCTACACCGTCGTGACTGCCGCCCACTGCGTCTACGTTCACGAGAAGAACGGCTGGGTCAAAGCCATGACGTTCCTCCCCGGCCTCACCGACCCGGAAAGTGCTCCGTTCGGCGCCTTCGACTGGGAGAACATCAACATCCTCAAGGGCTACATCGACAACTATGACGGCACCAACTACGGCTCCGCCATGCCGTGGGACCTCGCCGTCATCACGCTCGCCGAAGATGCCGGCAACCAGCTCGGCTGGCTCGGCTTCCGCGTCGACGATGCCTCGCAGTTCGACGCCCGCATCGTCGGGTACCCGGGCGACAAGCCCGATGGCACGATGTGGTCCAACACCTGCTCGATCAAGCCGGACCAGTTCGGCGACCTGATCTTCTGGCACGAATGCGACACCTTCGCTGGCTCGTCAGGCTCGTCCATGTGGGAAGACAAGTCGGGCGACCTCTACATCCGCGGCATCAATGTCGCCGAGGACGACAAGGTCAACTATGGCGTCCGCTTCACCGAGTCGTACTATCAGTTCATCCTCGACAACTACAAATAAGAACACAGTTCTGTTATGAAACGAAGGCCGCGCCAACCGCGCGGCCTTCTGCCTTTGGGGATGTGCTTGCACCCCCTGCACCCCCACCCCCAGCACCTTCCCAGCGAAAGCTGGGACCCAGCTCACACCTCGTGCCGACGGGAGTTTGGATCCCTGCGTCCGCAGGGAAGTCCCGAGCGCGTTTTGCCCTCCGCCCACACCACCACCCACCAAATGTCATTCCCGCGCTGGCAGGGCCCAACTCACCGTTCGCGCCTGCCGATGCTTGGATCCCTGCTTTCGCAGGGAAGTCCCGGGATGGAGTCTGCCCTCAGTGCACACCCCCCACCACGTGTCATCCCCGCGCAGGGGGCGGCCCAACTTACGCATCCGCTCGCCCGCAATCTGGTGCGTCGCAATGCTGTTATCCCAATTCGTTACTGCCTCTGATCTGGAAACCTGCGGCAGGACTGTCATAATCGCCGCAGTGCGAACGACAGCGTCATCGCTCGCCGACTTCCTCAAGGCGTACAAGACTCCAGGGAGAAAACAATGAAATCTACACTCATGCGGCTGGCGGCGGTCGCATTGCTGGGCATTTCCGGCATTGCCATTGCCCACCCGGTTCTTGCCGAAGATATCAAGGTCACTGTGCTCGGGGTAGGCGACATCTACGCCTTCGACGGCGGCAAGGTTCGCGGCGGCTTCACGCGGCTCAATGCTCTCGCCAAGGCGGAGAAGGCGGCCAACCCCAACACGATCTATGTCAATGACGGCGACATGATCTCGCCCTCGCTGCTGTCGGGGCTCGACTACGGCGCCAACACGATCGAGCTGACCAACGTCGTGCCGTTCGACCTCGCCGTTCCAGGCAATCACGAGTTCGACTTCGGACCCGAAGTGTTCATGCAGCGCCTTGGCGAGTCGAAGTACCCCTGGGCGGCCATCAACATCACCGGCCCCGATGGCAAGCCGGTCGAAGGCCTCGGCTCCGAGACAGTGATGAAGACGTTCGGCACAGACCTCAAGGTCGCGCTGATCCCGCTCGCAGACGATGAGACGCCGGTCCTCGCCACCACCAAGGACTGGAATTTCGCTCCCACCGTCGCTTCTGCGTTCAATGCCGCTCAGATGGCTCGCGACGCCGGCGCCGATATCGTCATCGCCGTAACGCACAGCGGCCACGACGAGGATTACGCGATGCAGTCGAGCGGCCTGTTCGACCTGATCGTTTCGGGTCACGACCACGATCTGCGCATGGGCTATGACGGCCGCAGCGCCTACGTCGAGACCTCGACTGAGGCGAACTACGTTCCGATCGTCGATCTCAATGTCGTGGTGACGCCGGCTGAAGGTGACAAGAAGCGTACCGTCACCTGGACTCCGAGCTTCCGCATCATCGACACCGCGACAATCGAGCCAGATCCCGAGACGGTCACTATCGTGGATAAGCTCGCGGCCAAGCTGAGTGCCGAACTCGACGTCGAGATCGGCACCACCACCAATGAGCTCGTTTCGACCCGCGCGGTCGTACGCGGCGAAGAGAGCGCCTGGGGCAACATCATCGCCGACGCTATGAAGGGCGCCAACGGCGCTGACGTGGCCGTCACCAATGGCGGCGGCATCCGCGGCGACAAGGTTTACCCGGCCGGCACGAAACTCCTCCGCAAGGATGTGTTCACCGAACTGCCCTTTGGCAACAAGACCGTCGTCACCGAACTTACAGGTGCCGATCTCCTCGCCGGCCTCGAGAACGGCTTCAGCCAGATCGAGCAAGGCGCGGGCCGCTTCCCGCAGGTCTCGGGCCTCGTTATCGACGTCGACGCCACCAAGGCCGCGGGCGCCCGTGTCGTATCGGTGCTGGTCAACGGCGAGCCGCTTGATCCGGCCAAGAAGTACAAGGTCGCGACCAACGACTACATGCTCGGCGGCGGTGACGGCTACGTCTCGTTCAAGAATGGTACGGTGCTGATCGACGCCTCGGCGGCCCACCTGATGGCTTCCGACGTGATCGACTACATCGCCGCTGCCAAGAACATCGAGGCCAAGGTCGAAGGCCGCATGACAATCAAGAAGTAGACGCCCTGCGCGTCACGGGTTAGGAGGGCGGCTTCGGCCGCCCTTCATCTTTGTGAGGAGTATCGATTGCCCCGGTTCGTCAGCGTCGGCGAGTGCATGATCGAAATGTCCGGCGGCGAGGACGGCCTCTACCGCCTCGGCTACGCCGGCGACACGCTCAACACCGCCTGGTACGCCCGCGCCTGCCTCGGCGAGGACTGGGACGTCGACTACGTCACCGCGCTCGGCGACGACATGTACTCCGAGCAGATGGCCGACTTCTTCGACGAAAACGGCATCGGCATCGGCTACATCCAGCAGGTCGAGAACCGCCGCCCCGGTCTCTACATGATCCACCAGAAGGACGGCGACCGCCACTTCACCTACTGGCGCGACCGCTCCGCCGCCAGACTCATGGCCGAAGACCCCGAGGCCCTCTACGAAGCCTTCGAGGGCGCCGACATCGCCTACTTCTCCGGCATCAGCCTCGCGATCCTCCATCCGCGCGCCCGCGGCAAACTGATGAAGGCCATTCATCTCGCGCGGGAAGGCGGCGCCCGCGTCGCCTTCGATCCCAACGAGCGCCCGCGCCTTTGGACATCGCCGGCCGTGATGGGCTCGACCATCTGTGCGGCGGCCATCCTCGCCGACGTCGTGCTGCCGACCTTCTCCGACGAGAAGGACCTCTTCGGCGACGCCTCGCCCGAAGCTGTCGCCGACCGCTACCTCAGCTGGGGTGCCGAGGAGGTCGTGGTGAAAAACGGCGCCGAGCCCGCCTTCGTCGCCTCGCGCGAAGCCCAGGGCTGGGTCGCCCCTAAGCCCGGCGCAAAGAGCGTCGACCCCACCGGCGCCGGCGACAGCTTCAACGGCGCCTACCTCGCCGCCCGCGCCCAGGGTGCCTCGCCGCTGGAGGCCGCCGCCGAGGCACATGCCCTCGCGGCCATCGTCATCGGCCACAAAGGCGCACTGGTGCCGCACGACAAGCTAGATCAGCAGTGACTGCGCGCCGTCGATATAAACCGGCGTTCCAGTAATGTGACTGGCATCGTCCGAGCAAAGGAACGCCACTGTCTTGGCAATCTCGCTCGGCAACACGCCCTTGCTGCTGCGGGTGAGGGGAATGGTGCCATCCGGAAATACCGCCGGCATCTTCACTTCCTCGGCCTTCCGCCGCCACGTCCGGTCGCCGATCTGCGTCTGCACGCTTCCGGGGCACACGACATTGACGCGGATCCTGTAGCGCGACAGCTCCATCGCCAGCATCTGCCCCATCGCAAACTGCCCTGCCTTGGCCGCCGAGTAGGCGGTGGCCCCCGCTGTCGTAAACGTCCGCGTCCCGTTGATCGACGACACGATCACGATCGCCCCGCCGTGATCCTTCATCAGCGGTACCGCGTGGTGGATCGTGAGGTAACTGCCGCGCAGGTTGACGCGGATCGTCGTGTCCCACTCCGCCGGCGTCAGCTCCTCGATCGGCGCCCACATGCCGTTGATGCCTGCATTGACCAGCACCTGGTCGAGCCGCCCGAACCGCTGCCTGATGCTCTCGAACGCAATCGCCATCGCCACATCGTCGCCGACATCGCAGACGATCGGCAGCACCTCGCGTCCCATCGCCCGAATGTCCGTCGCGACCCGCTCCAACTCAGGCTGCCTCAGATCGGTGATCACCACATCCAGTTCACGGCGCGCGAACTCCAGTGCGCTCGCTTCGCCAATACCCGACGCGCCGCCCGTCACCAGTGCGACCTTCCGCTTAATCATGATTGCCCCTCAAAAGACGCCGTCCGCGTTGGCGATGTACTCTGCCTCGTCCGGCGTACTCGTCCTGCCCAATGCCGCGTTGCGCTTTGGAAAGCGCCCGAACCAGGCGATGCACTTGGCGTGCCCGTCGGCAAATTTCAAAAGCTCGGGATCGCCCATCGCCATATGCAGCCGCATCGACTCCGCCTGCACCACACTGGACTCCGAGTGCATAAAGGGCAGCAGCACAAACATGCGCTGCGGCATCGGCAGGAAGTTGTGATGTCCACCGGCGACCGCCTCCTGCGCCAGTGCCAGGGCCATGGCGTCGCTCGCGAACGCCTCGGCCTTGCCCCGAAACAGTTGCCGCGAGAACTGATCGAGCACAATGATCTCGGCCAACCGTCCCTCCGGCGTCATCCGCCAGCGCCACGCTTCGCCGCGCGCCGCCGCGGCGTGTGTCTCCGGGAACTGCTCGGCGATCTCCGCGTCGAACGCCGCCGTGCCGGCAAACCAGTCGGCACGCCCATGGTCCACGAACCAGAACTTCAGCACATCGTCTGCGGTCTTCATGCAGGCGATGTTAACGGATTCGGCGCAGGAGTCATGGCCTGAGCAAGGACGCGCCATGAAGCTGATCAAGTTCACGACCGACGAGAATCCGGTCTTCATCAACCCTGATTACGTCATCGCGGTGAAAAAGGGCATGAAGGACACGGCCATCCAGACCACCGTGATCAGCTACACCGTCAAGGAAAGCGTCGACATCGTCATCCGGCTCCTTGGCGCTGAGGAGGTGGCCAAGGACATCACGCCAGCGCTACCCAAGTCGATCGACCTCTAGCGGCCGGAGCCCACTCAGCTCGCGACGACAACCTTCACCAGGTTGCCCGAGGGATCGCGCGCCTCGATGCCGCCGGCGATCTCGCCGAACGCGTAGTTGTGAGCCGTCAGGCGAGCCCGCACATCGTCGAGCGTTGCCGCGTCGGGCACGATGACCGTGAACCAGCGGAGACCCGCTGACCCGGCCGGTGCCTGCGTCGCATTGGGTCCGGCCCAGATGTTGAAGGCCACGGTGTGCGGCGTGTAGTCGAGACCGACGTCGCCCATGCCGAACGAGCGGATGATGAAGAGGCCGCCAAAGCCGATCCCGTCGCGATAGAACTGCATCGACGAATGCAGGTCGTTCACGTGCACATGCACATGCCCAATCCGTGTGCCGGCCGGCATCACCGCTTCGAGCACCGGGTTTTCGCTCAGTTCGCCCAGCATGTCGTCCATATCGATCGGCTCGCGCCCCGAATGCGGCTTGCCTTCGGCAGTGGTCGCATACGATCCGGATTCAGGATCGCCCAGCGTGCCGCGCCATGGCGTCTCGAAGGTGATCTCGATGCCATTGCCGTCGAGATCCCACAGATAGATCGCTTCCGACACGAGGTGATCGGTCGGCGCGATCCGCACCCCGCGCTGCAGCGCTCGAACCGCAAACTGCGCCATGTCGGTTCGCTTCGGCACGTGGATGGCAACGTGATAGAGGCCGGTCGTCCGCTGCACGACGGGACGGGTGGCGCCCGTTTCAAGCACGATCAGCACCTTGCCACCGGCGCCGAGCCGCAACTCGTTGCCATCCTCCGACAGCAGTTCGAGCCCCACCACATCGCTCCAGATCACGAGCGCTTTGTCGCGATCGGTGACGGCGATGTGCACCGGTCCAAGGGTGGTCGTGAGGGGTAGGGCGGGCTTTGTACGAACGGTCGATTGGGACTCGACGGGGAAGATCATCTTCGCCTCCATCAAAAACTTCGCCCCATATAGGACGGCATGGTCGCAAGGACCATGCCGCTCGGGTTCGTCAGGAACGAAGGCTTCGTTCGCTATTCCGCATCAAGCGATGCGGCGGCGCCGGTACTCGCTCGCAAGCCAGATGACGACGACTGCGAACACCAGGCCGATGCCGAGCTGCGTCCAGTCCGTGCCATGGATCATGCGGTTGATGTAGAACATCGCGTCGAACGGACGGCTGTTCATGAACATCAGCTGGAAGTCGGCCTCGTTGAGCGCGTTGTTGTTCCAGCGCGACGCGATGTAGTTCCAGATGTGGCCGCCACGCGGGCCGGGCTGGCCGAAGAAGGCGACGTTCTCGATCACAACCAGCAGGCCGGGGATCACAAAGGCCAGCGGCAGGCTCCAGCGCCCGAAGACGGTCGACAGTCCGCCGACCCAGGCGAAAAATGGTGCATACCAGGCCATGGTGATCAGGAAGAACGCGAGGCCGAACAACGTCACCTGCGCGAAGGCAGCAAACCCGTCGAGTGGGTTGAGGAAGCCAAGGCCCGGCATCAGATAGGCGCCGATATTGACCATCAGATAGAACAGTAGACCCGTCACCATGCCGATAGCGAGGATCATCGCTGGAAAGACGACGAGGCCGGCAAGCGTCTTGCTCGCGAGGATCTTGGCGTCGCTGACTGGCATGGACTTCCAGAACAGCATTGCATTGTTCCGGCGATCCGCGCTGAACGCATCGCCGAAGAAGAAGAACAACGCGACGGCGAGATAGGCGAGCCACAGCGCCAGTAGCACGATGTAACCTAGCTCGAACACCTTGAGCGCGGCAAGGAGCGGGACCTCATCGAAGATCTGGATGCGCTTGAGCCCGATCGCCGACAGCGCAGCGAGCGCAAGCAGGCCGACGATCCCGATCGGCGCCCACAGGAACGCCATGCGATGTTCGAGGTACTCGCGGACGAAGAGCGCCCGCCATGAAGAGAGTGCAGTCATCAGTTGACTCCGCTGTCGCGGCTCATCAGCGCGACGAATAGATCGGAAAGGGTTGGCGTGGTGACTGAGCCGAGCGCTTCGAGAGCCCCGCGGTCTGCGCCGTCATAAACCATCACGGTCTGGCCGAAGCGCGTCTCCGCAAACACCGGCTTCAGCGCCCGCGCAGCATCGGCCTTTTCGGTCGGGACCACGAGTTGGGTGAAGCGGGCAGGGACGTCTTCCATTGGCATATGGAGGATCAGGTCGCCGTCCTTGATGAACATGATGTCCGACAGCATGAACTCGATCTCATCGACCTGGTGTGTGGTGATCAGCAGCGTACGCTCGTCGGACATGTAGTCTTCGAGGAGGCGGCGGTAAAAGCGCTTGCGATAGGTGATGTCGAGCCCGAGCGTGGGCTCATCGAGCACCAGCAGCTTCGCGTCGATCGCCAGCACGACCGCCAGATGGAGCTGCGCCAGCATGCCCTTCGACAGATTGCCGATGACCGCGCCGAGTTTGACGTCGGTGCCCTCAAGGAACTTCACGGCTTTCTCGCCGGAGAAGTTGGGATGAATGTCCGTGAGCATCTGGAACAGCTCGCGCACCTTGAGGAACCGCGGCAGGCTCGCAACGTCCGAAATGAACGCGACATCGCGCATCAAGCGCGCCCGGTGGGCATAGGGATCGAGCCCCAGCACCTCGACGGCCCCCTCATACGAGGTCAGCCCGAGCATCGCATTGAGCGTCGTCGTCTTGCCTGCGCCGTTGTGACCGACGAGGCCATAGATGCGGCCGGCCGGAATCTCGAAGTCGATCCCGTGGAGGATTTCGTTGGCGCCGAACTTCTTCTTGAGCGCGCGAACGGAAACGATCGAATTGCTCACTTCTGCTCTCCCTTCAGCAGCGCGCTGATATCGAGGCCGAGCGCTTCGATCTGTGTACGGATGCGCGGCCATTCCTCGTTGAGGAACACCTGGCGCTCATGCGCCATCAGCTTGTCGCGTCCGCCTGTGGCAACAAACATGCCCATGCCGCGGCGGCTCTCGACCACGCCCAGGTCGACCAGCGAGTCATAGGCACGCGTGACGGTCAGCGGGTTCACGCTGAGATCGGCAGCGATTGAGCGCACCGACGGTAGCGCCTCGCCTTCTTTGGCGGCTTCACTCAGGATCATGGCGGCTATCCTCTGGCGGATCTGGACGAAGATCGGCTGTGTTTCGTTGAATGAGGTCATCATGTCGTCCGATTTAGTGTGCTACATAACTAATACACTGATGGCGCGAGTCAACCCCCAAAGAAGGTTTCCCCTCCTAGGCCCGGCCGAACTCGTCTTCGATGCGGATGATGTCGTCTTCGCCGAGGTAAGAACCCGTCTGAACCTCGATCACCTCAAGGAGAATCTTACCAGGATTTGCGAGTCGATGCACGCAGCCGAGCGGCAGGTAGATCGACTGGTTCTCGTTGACCATCGTCACCTTGCCATCGATCGTCACCTCTGCGGTGCCTGACACGACAACCCAGTGCTCGGCCCGGTGATGGTGCTTTTGGAGGCTGAGCTTGGCACCCGGCTTCACGAACAGCTTCTTGACCTGGAAGCGCGCGCCGCTGAGGACCGATGAATAGCCACCCCACGGGCGGTAAGCGGTCTTGTGAATCTCGGTGATCGCCTGCGTCTCGGCATGGGCCCTGAGCGACTTCACCATCGCCCCGACTTTTTGCGACTCCGAGAGCTTGCCCACAAACACAGCGTCTTCCGTCGCAATGACCGCAACGTCGTCGAGACCTTCGACAGCGACATGCGCCTTGTCAGAATGGACAAGCGAGTTGGTGGTGTTGCTGAGCGTCGCCTTGCCCATCACCGCGTTGTGGGCGGCGTCCTGCGGCGACACCTTCCACACCGCATCCCAGCTGCCGAGGTCAGACCAGGCGAAGCTTACAGGCACAACCGCGACGAGCTTCGATTTCTCGAAGATCGCATAGTCGACCGAAATGTTCGGTGCCTTGGCAAAGCTCTCCTCGTCGAGCCGCACGAAATCGAGATCGGTCTTGGCCTTCTCGACCGCCGCCTGCGCCGCCTCGAAACTCTCGGGCGACAGCGCGCGGCATTCGTCAAGGAACGGTGTCACGCCCAGCATGAACATGCCCGAGTTCCAGTAGAACCCGCCCTGCGCCAGCATGGCGATGGCCTTGTCGTGGTCCGGCTTCTCGACAAACCGCGCCACCTCGCGCGTGCCGTCGCCGCGCTCGGCCCCGACTTCGATATAGCCGTAACCCGTCTCCGGCCCGCTCGGCGAAATGCCGAACGTGACCAGCCGTCCACCGCGCGCCGCCGCGGCAGCCGTGTCCACCGACTGCCAGTACCCGTCATCCGCGCTAATCGATGCATCCGAGGCGAGCACGTGAATCACGGCGTCGCCGCCGCTGTGCTGCTTCGCATAAGCCGCACCGGCCGCAATCGCCGCAGTCGTATTCCGCGCCACCGGCTCCAGCAACACGCCAGCCAGATGGATGCCCAGCTCCTGCGCCTGCTCGGCGACAATGAAGCGATACTCGGCATTGGTGATGATGATCGGCGCCGCATACCGCGACGGATCGGCGACGCGCTTCAGCGTCTCCTGGAACAGGCTGTGCGCTCCCGTCAGCGGCAGAAACTGCTTCGGCCGCGCGGAACGGGACAGCGGCCACAACCGCGTCCCCTGACCACCGGCAAGAACCACGGGAACAATAAGCTGAGCCAAAGCTGCCCTCCTCTCAAATCGCGGCGACACTAGTGCGCCGCTCGTCTCCCTCGCAAGGAGTTTACCTCGACCGGCTCACCGTTGAGCTAACGGTCGATAAAACACCCCGTCGCAGCTTGCGTTCCGCCACCAAGCAGCCATAGTCCATTCGTCTAACTGTCGAAAGCAATTGAGATTTTTGGGGGGTCGGCATGCGTGCTGCTCGTTCTGGTCTGTCCTGGCGAATGAAAACCATCCTCGCCCTAGCCCCAATCTGTTTCCTGGGCGCTATGGTGACGACGCCGACGCTGGCGCGTGAGAACTACGCGCTGATCGCAGCCGTCAGCGACTATCCCAACCTCGATGAGAAATACTGGCTCAAGGGCCCCAAGAACGACGCCGTTCTGGTCCGTGACTATTTGCTGACAAGCTCGCCTGTTCCGTTCAAGCCCGAGAACGTCACGACGCTTGGGTCGGGTGAGGGACTCGAGCTCGCCACGCACGACGCGATCCTAGCGCAACTGGCTGCCATCGCCGCGAAGGCGACGAAGGACGATTTCGTATTCCTGCAGTTCTCGGGGCATGGGTCGTATCAGCCTGCGGGTCCGGACGATACGACCGAGGCGGATGGGCGCGACGAGATATTCCTCGCTGCCGATACCAAGATGGCCGATGGCGGCTCCAATATGCCCAACGTCATCACGGACAACGAGTTTGCCGAAGCCTTCAAGGCAATCCGCAAGACTGGCGCGACGCTCTGGCTCGTATTCGACTCCTGTCACTCGGGTACCATCACGCGCGGTGCACCCGGCGAGGACGATCTCGTGATGCGCGAGATCAAGCCCACTGACCTCGGCATTCCGGAGTCCGCCTTTACCGAAGTCTCGAGCGATGAGAGCGGCGACGCCACGCGGGCGGCTCCCCTGAGCGCGGCATCCTTCGAGGAAGACGCGTCGCTCGGCAACATGGTGGCCTTCTTCGCGGCTCAGTCGACCGAGACCACGCCCGAGAAGGGCTACGACGTCACGCTCGAGGACGGCACCACGGTCAAGCAGAACTACGGCGTGTTCACGCACACCATCTTCTCGGCGATGGCCAAGAATCCGGCGATGACTTATCGCCAGCTCGCGCAATCGGTGCTCGCGAGCTACGCCGCCGCCAACATGCTGAAGCCGACACCGTTGTTCGAGGGCGCGCTCGACATGCCGCTGTTCGGCAATGACCAAGTTGCCGATGTGGCGCAGTGGCCGACGGTTGTCGGTAGCGACAAGAGCCTGACGATTTCTGCGGGCCAGTTGCATGGTCTCTCGAAGGGCACCAAGCTGCTCGTGCTGCCGAGCCCGGCCGCGACCAACGAGGAGGCGCTGGGCATGCTCGAAGTCGCGAGCAATGACCAGATGCGGTCCAAGCTCGTCGCAACCGCCGATGCCAATGGCAAGACGCTTGAGGTCGCTGACGTGCCTGTGGGCGCCTATGTGCGCCTCGTGGAGCAGACCTATCCATTCGAACTCGTCGTCGCGAAACCCGATCCGACCAACGCCGATGCCGGCGAGGTTGCCGCCGTCGATGAGGCGCTTGCCTCGATCCTTGGCGACGCCGATAAGCCGCTCGCCATTCGCGTCGTGGAACCCGGTGAGCCTGCAGATGTTCGCCTCGCTCTCTACACCGAGCGCGAGGTGTTCGACATGGAGCTCAAGTCCGATCGCGCCGCGGGAGCCATCGCGCCGGTCAGCGCCTCGGTCGACGAAACGTCGCTCGATGCGTCGACGCCGCTGCTGTGGCTACTGCCGCCGACGGGCGACATTTCGCTGAAGCCTGAAAAACGTTCCGCTGCGATGGATCTTGGCCAGACCGATACAGGTGACTTCACCTCCAACCTGTCGCAGAATTTGGTCACCATCTTCCGCGCCACCAGCCTCTCGCGGTTAAGCCAGGTCTCGACCTTCAAGCCCAAGGACTTCACCCTGACCTTCGGTGTGCAGCCGGCGGGCGACGAGGCCATCGCCGCGCTCGAGCCCGAGCAAACCCCGATCGTGCGCCCGGGCGACCGGCTCTATGTCGACATGACCAACAAGTCGGGCAAGGCCGTCGATCTCAACGTGCTCTACGTGGACCACGACTACGGCATCACTCTCCTTTGCACGGCTCACCTCGCCAATAACGACAAGCTCTTCCAGCCTATCGCCGACCTCAACGACACAGACCGTGCCGCCGAGCGCATCGTCGCTGTCGTCAATGAGAGCGGCAAGGACCTCACGGATCTGAGCTTCCTCGAGCAGCGCGGCATCGTCGTGCGGACGCGTGGCGCTGAGGATACGAGCCTCCTCGGTATGCTTGCCGATCTGGGTGCTGGTGCTCCGACGCGCGGCCCCACTGCTGCCGCGCAGCGCGACACCAAGCAGCCGCGCGGCGCGGTGGTGATGGTGCCCCTCGAAGTTGTCTCGCCCACTGGCGATACGCCGGCGGCTGAGATCTCGCCCGTCGATGAGCGATCGCCGGTCGGCTCCTGCTGATTGCGCAATCCCTGCCTCGGCGGGGATTGTCGTTCATGCGGGCATGACGAAGTGCCCGATAGCCTCGTAGCTTCGGGCTACTGTCGCCGCGGAGCAAACGACTCCGCGGACGGAGCGCGCGGAAAGCGCCTCCGAAGAAAATGGAGAGCGCCGAATTCGGCACCTCCGCGCGCTCCGCGATGGGGGTGTCGGCACCAGCAGTCAGCGTTCGTGGACTGCTTGCCACGGCGTTGCCGCGAGGAACCCAGGCTGCGCGACCGCAGCCGTCCCATCATCGTCCCCCGCACCTCGTCAGTACGCGCGGTCGTTGGTGACGACGAGGGCGATGATACCACGGCTCTTGGGGACGTAGATAAGTCCGAGAAATAAGTCCGAAGTCGCCTTAGTTTTGAGGCGACTCCGGGCGAAACTTTTGGTCAGCGATACGCGAAGTTTCAGGCCAGTTTGCCGTCCATCGCCATGTCGAAGATCCTGAGCGACAGCGCCTTGTCGAGCTTCACCGGATTAGTGCCTGTCGAGGGATCGGCAACGGCCATGTCGCCGATTTCGTCGCGGCGATCGGAGGGGACTTTTAGATCCTTGAGCGTATGCGGCACGCCAAGCTTCTCGCGCAGCGCAAGGATGGTGTTGAGGAAGGCGTCGAAACTCGGTGTCAGCCCGCAATAGGCCGCGAGCCGAGCAATGCGCGCTTCGATGGCGTCGCGGTTGGCGATAAGCACATACGGCATGAACGTGCCGTTGGTCATGCCGTGATGCGTGTTGTAGAGCGCGCCCACAGGGTGGCTCAGCGAGTGGATGGCGCCGAGCCCCTTCTGGAACGCCGTTGCACCCATCAGCGCGGCGCTCAACATGTTGCCGCGCGCTTCGATGTCGTTGGGATCGGCGACCACCTTGGGCAGGTTCTCGAGCACAAGCCGCGTGCCCTCGGCGCCAATGCCATCTGCCAGCGGGTGATAGCCGGGCGCACAATAGGCCTCGAGGCAGTGGGCGAGGGCATCAAAGCCGGTCCCCACTGTGATCATCCGTGGCATACCGACGGTGAGTTCGGGATCGGCGATGACCAGCTTGGGCTGCATCAGCGGGTGGAAGATGATCTTCTTGGTGTGCGTCGATTCATCGGTGATGACGGACGCGCGGCCGACTTCCGATCCGGTCCCCGCCGTGGTCGGCACGGCAACGATGGGCAGGATCGCCTTGCTGTCCGCGCGCGTCCACCAGTCGCCGATGTCCTCGAAGTCCCATAGCGGCCGGGTCTGGCCCGCCATGAAAGCGATGGTCTTGGCCACATCGAGCCCCGAGCCGCCGCCGAACGCGATGACACCATCATGTCCGCCTGCTTTCAGCACCGCTACACCCGCATCGACATTCGCGCCGGGCGGATTGGGCTGTACGTCCGAGAACACGCCGAACTCGACACCGGCATCGCGTAACAGCTTGAGCGTGTTCTGCGTGACCGGCAGGTTCGCGAGTCCCGCGTCGGTCACGAACAGCGGCTTCTTGATGCCGACGGACTTGAGCGCATCGGGCAGCTCGCTGACGCGGCCGGCGCCGAAACGCACGGCGGTGGGATAGTTCCAGTTCGAGCGGATAGCCATTTGTTCCTCAGACGATCTTGAGGTGGAAGGATTTGGGCTGCGTGAGGTTATGATACCCGATCTCGCTCAGTGCGCCGCCCTTGCCGGTGTCCTTGACGCCGGTCCAGACGAGGGCAGGGTCCAGATAGTCGCAGCGATTGGCGAAGACCGTTCCCGTCTCAACGCGGGAGCCGAGCTTGGCCACCTCATCGAGGTCCTGCGACCAGATCGAAGCGGTGAGGCCGTACGGGCTGTCGTTCATCAGCGTGACGGCTTCGTCGTCATCGGCGACCTTCATGATGCCGACGACGGGGCCGAAGGATTCTTCGCGCATGACGGACATCTGGTGGTTGACGTCGACTAGCACTTCGGGTGCCAGATAGGGGGACGAAGCTTCATCGAGGTCGTGCTTGGTGTTGAGGAGGGAGCGAGCGCCCTTGCGCTTGGCTTCGGCGGTTTGTTCACGGACGAGGTCCGCGAACTTGGGTGCCGCCATCGGGCCGACGACAGTCTCCGCCTCAAGCGGGTTGCCGAGTGTCCAGCCTTTCGCGTTTTCGACGAAGCCGTCGACGAAGCGATCGTAGACGTCGGCGTGGACGTAGATCCGTTCAACACCGCAGCAGGACTGGCCGGAGTTGAAGAACGATCCGTCGACGAGGTTCTCGATGGCGTAATCAAGCTTGGCGTCGGCGCGGACGTAGGCCGGGTCCTTGCCGCCGAGTTCGAGCCCAAGCGTCGCGAAGGTGCCGGCGGCGGCACGCTCGATGCGGCGGCCGCCTTCGACCGAACCGGTGAAGTTGATGTGGTCGATCTGGCCCGAGCCGATCAGCTTTTCGGTGTCGGCGTGGTTGAGAACGAGGTTCTGGAAAAGCCCATCGGGCAACCCCGCGGCCTTCATCGCCTCGGCGAAACGCTCGCCGACCAGCAGCGTCTGCGACGCATGTTTTAGGATCACGGCGTTGCCGGCCATGAGGCCCGGAACGATCGAGTTGACTGCGGTGAGGAACGGATAGTTCCAGGGCGCGATCACCATGACCGTGCCCAACGGCTCGCGCGCGATCCAGCGCTTGAAGCCGTCCTTGGCCGGCCGCTCGGACGGGGCCAGCGACTCTTCGGCGATCGCAATCATGTGGCGCGACCGTTCCTCGACGCCGCGCTTCTCGCCGCCGAAGCGAATGGGCCGCCCCATCTGCCAGGCCAACTCCGGCACGATCTCGTCGTTCTTGGAGAGCAAAGCGTCGACGAAATGTCCGAGGAACTTGGCGCGCTCGCGCACCGTCACCTCGCCCCATGCCTTGCGCGCGGCCTTGGCCTTCACGACGGCTGTCTCGATCTCCGCGCCGGATGCGACCGGGCGCTCGGCATACACGCGCCCGTCCACGGGCGAATAAATCTTGACCGTCTCGGTCATGGGCCACCTGTCCTTGAAAGCTGGCGGTGTTTACGACCGTTCGAACCCGCGCTTCAACTCCCAATCGGTGACGCGGCGGTCGTACTCGAACTGCTCCCACTCGGCGGTGTGGACGTAGTGGTCGATGACGTCCTGACCCATCGCCGCGAGCAGCATCTTCGACTTGCGCAGCGCGGCAGTCGCGTCCCGCAGCGTCTTGTGTACTTCTCGGATCTTCTTGGCGGCGTACGCGTCGCCTTCGAACACGGGTTCGAGCTCGAGCTTTTGCTCAATGCCGGCAAGACCCGCCGCGATCAGGGCAGCATAGGCGAGATAGGGGTTGAGGTCGGCGCCGCCGATGCGGCACTCGACGCGCACGCCCTTGGTGTTCTCGCCGCAAAGCCTGAACCCTGCCGTCCGGTTGTCGCGGCTCCAGATCGCCTTGGTGGGGGCGAAGGTGCCGGCCTGGAACCGCTTGTACGAGTTGATGTAGGGCGCGAGGAAATAGGTGATGTCGCTGGCATAGGTGAGCAGCCCCGCCATGAACTGCTTCATGATCGGCGCCATGCCGAGCGGGTCCTTGGCGTCGACAAAGACGTTCTTGCCGCTCTTGGCGAGGCTCATGTGAATGTGGCTCGATGATCCCGCAAGCCCGAAATCCCACTTCGCCATGAAGGTCACGGCCTTGCCCTGGAGATGCGCGATCTCCTTGGTGGCATTCTTGAGCACGACATGACGGTCGGCCATGGTCAGGGCGTCGGCGTATTTGACGTTGATCTCCTCCTGGCCAGGACCCCACTCGCCCTTGGAGTTCTCGACCGGAATGCCCGAAGCCATAAGGTGCTTGCGCAGCGCGCGCATCACGCCCTCTTCCTTGGTCGTCTGGAAGATGTGGTAGTCCTCGATGTAGTACCCGGCGGTCTTGGGGTTACGGTAGCCCTTGTCGTGGATGGTCCGGAAGTCTTCGTCGAACAGGTAGAACTCGAGCTCGGACGCGAAGTTTGCGGTCAATCCCAGCTTCTCGAGCCGCGCCAGCTGCGCCTTGAGGATGTTGCGCGGCGCATGCGGGATCGGCTCGTGATGGTGATGGTCGACGAGGTCGGCGAGCACCAGCGCCGTTCCCTCGAGCCAGGTGCACTTCATGAGCGTATCGATGTCGGGCCTCATGACGAAATCGCCATAGCCCTTTTCCCAGCTCGCCGCCGCGTAGCCGGGCACCGGCTCCATATCGATGTCGTCGGCCAGCAGATAATCGCAGCCATGCGTCTCATCGATGGCGCCTTCGAGGAAGAACTCCGCCTGGAAGCGCTTGCCGATCAGCCGACCCTGCATATCGGGAAAGGCGACGAGCACGGTGTCGATGGCGCCGCTCGCGACATCTGCTTTGAGCTGAGCCAGCGTGTAGGCAGGCATGGTGAACTCCTATTTGGCTCGTGCTTTGGAAGCTATTCTGCTTTGCAGATCATCCCACAGGGCCTTCAACATTTCGCCCTCGTCAGGAGCAAGTGGGTCGTCATACTGCAGGTACTGATCGACACTTTCCCCGAACCGTCCCCCTTGCCTGTTGTGTGGCGGCTCAGCAGCTGCGAGCAGAATTGCCTCGATATGGTTGAGGACGGATCCAGTGTCCGGATGGGCAGCGTTTCTCTCCGCACGCAACTCACCCGTCTTGTTCACCGAGCGGATTCCAAACCAAGAGAACTTCGTCCACCGATCCGCTAAATCATCGTTCCGATGTTGTTTTAGCCGGTCGAATATTCTTTGCTTGTCATTGCCGCCAGCTTGCCCCGCATAGACCATCTTGAAATTGTCGTCGTAAAGAACATAGACGCCTTGTTGGTCACGAAAATCGATCGCAGTGCCGCTCACGTTGGTTGCCAGAAGTCCTTTCAGGTGGCCGGCGTTCGTGGCGCCTTGCTTGCCCCACCAAACCTTGCTGCGTTTCCAGAACAGACCATAGTTGGAAATCAACTCGCTCAAGGTTCTATCTCCAATGGAGGAAAAGGGCCGCGATCGTTGCCGCGGCCCTGGTCGGTTCGGCTTACGCCTGGCTTTTGTTCTTGTGCTCGAGCGCAAACTCTTCCTCGGGCGAGAGGATGAGCTTGTTGCGGCCGATCAGGGCGAAATAAATGATGCCCACGACGCACCACACCACCACCCAGATCACGCCCTTGAAGAAGTTCGGGTCCTGGATCTGGTAGAACAAGGTTACAAGCGCAATTAGGATCGTCACGGCCGCACCCGGAATGCCGAGCGGCGATCGGAACGGCCGCTCGATATTGGGCAGGTTGCGACGAAGCAGGATGAAGCTCGTCGCCTGCGCGATATAGCTCAGCATCGCGCCGAACACGGCCATGTTGAGCAGGACCGAGCCGATGATGTCATCGCCCAGCTGGGTTTCGCCCGGCCCGCCACCGCCATTGGCGAACCAGATCACCAGCATCACGGTGAGCCCGAGCAGTGCGCCTGCGATCATCGCCACATGTGGCGTCTTGTATTGGGGATGGGTGACCGAGAGGCCCGACGGGAAGTAGCCGGCTCGGCTCAGCGAATAGACCTGGCGGCCCTGCGCGTAGAGGATGGTGTGGAACGATGCCACGAGGCCGATCAGCGCGACCACGCCGAACAGCGGTGCTGCCCAGTCGCCATACATGGCGCGGATGCCGTCAAGCGCCGGTTCGAGCGATGAGCCGAGGGCGAACGAGCCGACGCCGACGATCGAAGGATTGAGCAGCACGACGAGGAATGCCGAGAGCGCCAGCGTCGCAAAGCCCAGCATGATGCCCTTGGGCATGTCCCGCTTGGGATCGACCGACTCTTCCGCCGCGAGGGGCACCTGCTCGATGGCAAGGAACAGCCACACGGCGAAGGGCAGGGTGGCGAGCACGCCGCCGATGCCCTTGGGGAACATTTCGCCGCCGCCGTTGGGCAGTTCCGAGCCGTCGGGCGCGATGTTGAGCGCCCAGCGTGAAAAGTCCATGTGGCCGAGGGCGCTGATGTAGAAGAAGGCGAGACCGGCCAGCGAGATCAGCGTCACCGCCAGCGTCACCTTGTAGCTGAGCGCCACGCCGTAGATGTTGAGAGCGAGGAAGATCGCATAGAACACGATCCACAGGATTGGATAGAGCGCGGTATCGAGCCCGGTGATCGATCCGAAATAGGCGGAGATGAAGGTACAGATTACCGCCGGGGTGAGCACGTATTCGACGTTCTCGAACAGGCCGGTGATAAAGCCGCCCCACGGTCCCATCGAGCTGCGGGCAAACGAGTAGGCCGCGCCGGTATGTGGCAGGGCAGGGCTCATCTCGGCGATCGAGAAGGTGAGGCCCAGATACATGATGGCGATGATGATGCCGGCGACCAGCATGCCGCCCCAGCCGCCCGTGGCGAAGCCGAAGTTCCAGCCCGAGAAGTGCCCCGAGATCACCGCGCCCACACCGAGCGCCCATAGTGACCAGATGCCGGCATAGCGCTGCAGTCCGCGCTTTTCGAAGTACGAACTGTCCTGTTTGGCGTATTTCACGCCGCCTGTCGTTTCAGCCATTCATAGCCCCCTTGAGTTGACCTGTCGTAGCCCCCGTAACGACCGGGCCCGGTTCGAGCGCGACCCGCGCTGCCTCCAGACACCGGGCCAGTCGTGCCGCCCATAAGGCGACGCCGTTTGGTTCCAGAATTTCGTTGTGCCGCACTTCGATCATGGTCGACGCGATGCCGCGTCCATCTCCATGGTGCTCGAGCGTGTAGGTGACGCCATTGAGCGCCGAATAGGGTTGGTTCCAGCCGATATCGAGGCCGGGATCATCCGCCGCCAGCGCATCGCGCAATGCGGCCGTGTAGGTCGTGTCGCGCGCATGGATAAGCCCGATCGGCCAAGGCCGCGCCACGCCGCGATAGGTGGGCGTGAAAGAGTGCATGCAGACGAGGATCGTTTCGACTCCCGCGGCGGCGCGCGCATCGAGGACGCGGTCGATGGCCTCGTGGAACGGCGCATGCGCAGAGACTATGCGCAACTGCCGATCCTCGGCGCTCAGCGCCGCATTGCCGGGGATTGAGGTCGTCTCCGAGATGGTGGGCACGAGGTCCGGTGCATCGAGGTCGCGGTTGCAGTCGATGACGAGACGCGAAACCGTGGAATGAACGACGGGCGCATCGAGCAGTTCGCTCAGTCGCAGCGATACCGCGAGGGCGCCCGGGTCCCACGCGATGTGACGTATCCGGTCATGTGGCGACAAGCCGAGGTCGCCCCAGCGCGGAGGAATGCGGTTGGACGCGTGATCGACCACGATTGCGAACGGCCCTCTGCCGCCCGCATTCATCGTCCTGACCGGCGCAAGTAGATCCACGTTCTGCCGTGGATTCCGTGTATCGCCCATGCAACCCCCGTCGCCCCGGACCTCACCGGAACGCCGCTCGAAGGGCGTCAGTTGATTCGCTTTTTACATGTCTGTCAAACCGCCAAAGGCCCGGAAACCGGGCCTCTGTGGATAAATTTGACCAAATGGTCAGCGGTCTTGCTTGTCCGCGAGGAAGCGTCCGGGGTCGAGCGTGATCTTCTCGTCGGTGGGCCCGATCGCACCGAGGTCCTTGCCCTCGTAGTCGAGCGATCGGAGGACCACCCGCAGCACGGCGAGCCGCGCGCGCGACTTGTCGTTGCTGAGGATCACGGTCCAGGGCGCATGGTCGGTGTGCGTCTCGTGGAACATACGGGTGCGGGCTTCCGAGTAGTCGTCGAACTTCTTGAGCGCCTCGAAATCGACGGGCGACAGCTTCCAGCGCTTCAGCGGGTCGTGGCGTCGGTCGTGGAATCGCTTCATCTGCATCTCGCGCCCGATCGACAACCAGAACTTGAACAGATGGATGCCGTCATTGACGAGCATGCGCTCGAAGTTCGGCGCCTCTGCGAGAAACTTGGTCGTCTGCTCGGGCGTACAGAACCCCATCACGGGCTCGACGCCTGCGCGGTTGTACCAGGAGCGATCGAACAGCACCTGTTCGCCGGCCGCGGGCAGCCAGTCGACGTACCGCTGGAAGTACCACTGCGTGCGCTCGCGGTCGGATGGCTTGGACAGCGCTACGGAGTCCGAATAGCGCGGATTGAGGTTCTGGAGGTAGGTGTTGATGGTGCCACCCTTGCCCGCGGCATCGCGCCCTTCGAACAGCATGACGATGCGGCGGCCGGTCTTGGCCTGATCGTCCTGGAGCTTGGCGAGCTCAAGGTAGAGACTGTTGAGTTCGGTCTCATAGGCGTCGTCGTCGAGCTTTTCGTCATACGGAAAGCCGCCCGAGGTCAGCGCCCGCTTCTTCACCCATTTGGGGAGTTTTGGGTTCTCGATATCGAAGGCTTCGTTGTTTTCGTCGGCCATGATGTCCTCCAAAGTCGAGCGTGCATCGCGCGTGTATTTGTGGCAAGGCCCGGACGCAACCTTAGGTTAGCGGAGATGCGCCGGTGCCCGACGCGGTAACCCAGCAACAGCGGACTGCAGTTCTCGCCGGCTTTGCCGATGCGCTGCCCGACCCGTGCATCATCCTCGACCGGCGCTCGATGGTCCTTCATCGCAATGCCGCGGCCGCCACGGACTTTCCCGCCCTCGCTGTAGGCAGCCCGCTGACGCTGGCGCTCCGCAATCCAACGCTGCTCACGGCGATCGATACGGTGCGCCGGACGGGCGAGGCCCAGGCCGTGCAACTGCACCAGACGGTGCCCAACGTCACGTGGCATCGCGCGCATGTGGCGCTGCTGCCCGACAGCGACGGGGCGCTGGTGATCATTCTCCAGAGCTTCACCGAACAGAAGCGGCTCGAGCAGCTGCGCTCCGACTTCATCGCCAATGCGAGCCACGAGCTGCGCACGCCGCTGACATCGCTGGTGGGCTTCATCGACACGTTGCTCGGGCCCGCCGCCAAGGACGCCGCGGCCCGTGAGCGCTTCCTCGGCATCATGAAGCAACAGGCAGGGCGCATGTCGAACCTCATCGACGATCTGCTGTCGCTGAGCCGGATCGAGATGCGCCAGCACATGCGGCCAACCGGCACGGTGGACGTCTCGCAGCTTCTGCGCGAGGTGGCCGAAGGACTCGAGTCGCAGGCGGCGGATGCCGGGGTGTCGATCTCGATTTCCGCCGACGCCGCGGCCGAGGTCACCGGTGACCGCAGCGAACTCTACGAGGTGTTCGAGAACCTGCTCGACAATGCCATCAAATATGGTGGCGACGGCGGCAGGGTGGACCTGGCCGTCGAGCCCGGACGCTCGGGCTACGACTACGCGGTGAGCGTCACCGACCACGGCGCCGGCATCGAGCCGCAGCACGTTCCGCGTCTCACCGAACGCTTCTATCGGGTCGATGCGGAGTCGAGCCGCAAGAAGAAGGGAACAGGGCTCGGACTCGCCATCGTCAAGCACATCGTGAGCCGCCACAGAGGGCAGCTCATGATCCGCTCGACGCCCGGGCAGGGGACGCGTGTCGAGGTGCTTCTCAACCGATAGCTGTCGGATTTCCATAATCCGATCAGGCAATTAACCTGTCACATAAGCGTCAGCCAACTGACATAAAAGTACAGGGGAAGGCCCAATAGGTTGCGCCCTCGTGAACAGGCGCCCGGGCAATTCCGGTCGACCAGACCGGGCACGAGCCCGCCCACTTCCGAAAGGGAAAATTCCATGAAAACCGCTCTCTACGCCGGCGTCGCCGCCCTGGCCCTTGTGAGCTTTGCGTCTGCTGCCGTTGCGCAGTCGCGCGACACCATCCAGATCGCCGGTTCGTCGACGGTTCTGCCGTTTGCCTCGATCGTTGCCGAAGAGTTCGGCGCCACGTACCCCGAGTTCAAGACGCCGGTCGTCGGCTCGGGTGGTACGGGCGGCGGCCTGAAGCAGTTCTGCGAAGGCGTCAGCGAAAACACCATCGACATCGCCAATGCCTCGCGCAAGATGAAGGACTCCGAGAAGGAAGTCTGCACCGCCAATGGCGTGACCGACATCCGTCAGGTGCAGTTCGGTTACGACGGCATCGTGTTCGCCACCGCCGCGTCGGGCCCGGACTTCGCGCTCACCCCGCTGCAGGTTTACAAGGCCATCGTCGCCAAGGTCGTCGTTGACGGCGCTCTCGTCGACAATCCGTACAAGACCTGGAACGAGATCGACGCGTCGCTCCCGAACCAGCCGATCGCTCTCGCCGTGCCGGCGTCCAACCACGGCACCCGCGAAGTGTTCCAGGAGAAGGTCGTGACCGCCGGTGCCGAAGAAGCCGGTCTCCCCGAGTCGCTGACGCCGGAAGAAAAGACCGCCGCCCTGACCACCTACCGTCAGGACGTCGTCACCGAGATCTCGGGCGACTACACCGAGACCCTGGCTCGCCTGAAGTCGGACCCGAACACTGTGGGCGTCTTCGGCCTCTCCTTCTACGAGCAGAACACCGACACGCTGAAGGTTGCTTCGGTTTCGGGCGTCGTGCCCTCCAAGGAAACCGTGGCTGACGGCAAGTACCCGGTCTCGCGTCCGCTGTTCTTCTACGTCAAGGGTCAGCACATCGGCGTGATCCCGGGCATCGAAGACTACGTTGCGTTCTTCCTGTCGGAAGGCATCTCGGGTGAGGGTGGCACGCTCGAAGCCGCCGGCCTCATCCCGCAGCCGGCCGATGTGACCGCCAAGCAGCTCGAAGCCTTCACCGCCGGATCGGCGATGTAATCTGAGTTCGGGCCGCGCTCCGAACGAGCGCGGCCCTCCTCTTGTTTCTGGCGCGGGGGCGCGGTTCATGAACACCCTGATCGTTGCGGGCCTGTTGCTGGTTCTGCTCGGTGTTGCTTACCAATCGGGCTGGGCCAAGGGTCGCAGCCTCATCACCGCGAACGGCGTTACAGTTCACTCTCGTCCCCAGTATCACGCGTCCTATGTCGCCATCTGGACGATGATCCCAGCCCTCGTGATCCTCGGGCTCTGGGGCTTCTTCGGCGGGAGCATCACGAGCAACTACATCGTGGGCCAGTTGCCCGCCGATATCGTCGCCGGTCTCGATGCTGTTGGCCTCAGCCAGCTCATTGCCCGCATCCAGTCGCTTGCGTCGGGTTACGGCGTCACCGGAGGCGTTCAGCCGTACGAGCAGACCGCAGCCGAGGCGCTTCGTTCTTTCCAGTTTCTCACCTTCACGGGCGTGGTGGTAGCCGCTGCCGTCGCTGGCGGTGCCGCGCTGATCTACACGCGCAGCCAGATCAACGAGCGCATGCGTGCCCGCAATCGCGTCGAGCAGTTCGTCGGCATCCTGCTGATGGCGTGCTCCGCCGTTGCGATCCTCACCACGCTCGGCATCGTCGCCTCGCTGCTGACCGAGGCGCTCCGCTTCTTCACCTTCATCCATCCATTCGATTTCTTCTTCGGCACCGTCTGGGCGCCCGACAATGCCGGCGGCACCGCGCATCCGGGCGAGTACGGCCTGATCCCGCTCCTCGTCGGCACGCTGATGATCACCGCGATCGCCATGCTGGTCGCCGTGCCGGTGGGTCTCATGGCCGCCATCTACCTCAGCCAGTATGCGCCGCGCAGCCTGCGCGCTGTGGCCAAGCCCATCATCGAAATCCTCGCCGGTATCCCCACCATCGTCTTCGGCTTCTTCGCCCTGGTGACCGTCGGACCGTTCCTGCGCGACATCGGCGCGTTCGTCGGCCTCAACATCAACGCAACGAGCGCGCTGACCGCCGGTGTGGTCATGGGCATCATGATCATCCCGTTCGTCTCATCGCTGAGCGACGACATCCTCAACCAGGTGCCGCGCACCCTGCGCGATGGTGCCTACGGCCTCGGCGCAACGCAGTCCGAAACCATCCGCAACGTGTTGCTCCCGGCTGCACTCCCCGGCATCGTCGGCGCTTTCCTTCTGGCCGTCAGCCGGGCCATCGGCGAAACCATGATCGTGGTGCTGGCCGCCGGCAACAGCCCCGTGCTTCGCGGCAACCCGTTCGAGCCTGTCGCGACCATCACCGTCTCGATCGTCAATCAGCTGACGGGCGACACCGACTTCGCCGGTCCCCAATCGCTGGTGGGCTTCGCGCTCGGCCTGACGCTGTTCGCCATCACGCTCTGCCTCAACATCTTCGCGCTCTACATCGTCCGCCGTTTCCGTGAGCAGTACGAATGACCGACCTCGCCGCTCCCGCCGTCAACGCCCGCACCGAACTGGTGCGCCGCAGCCTCCGCCGCCGTCATATGGGCGAGGCGATCTTCCGTGGACTGGGCCTGCTCGCCATCGTCCTCGCGCTGGGCTTTGTCGCGCTGCTGTTCACCGACATCATCCGCAAGGGTGCGCCGGCCTTCATGCAGTCCAACCTGCATCTGACCGTGACGTTCGATCCGGCGGTCATCAAGGTCGACCCCGCGCCTGTCCGCAGCGGCTTCGCCTCCGAGGCCGAATACCAGGCGGCGAGCCTCAAATGGCAGCGCGAAGTCGCGCTGCTCAACTGGAACAAGATCGTCGAAGCCTCGCTCCGCGCCGCCGCGCCCGCCGGCTACGAGATCGACGCCAAGCAGATCCTCACGATATCCGAGACCGATGCCCGGCATGAAATCCGCGCCCTGTTCGTAGCCAACCCTGCGCTCCTCGGCCAGACGATCAAAGTCGACGTTCTCGCCTCGGCCAATGCAGACAACTGGATCAAGGGCAACATCGACCGCTCGCTCGGCGATGCTCAGCAACAGCTCTCGCCGCAGGCGCGTTCGTTGATCGACACCTTCGTCAGCAACGGCACCATCACCACCGGCTTTGCGTGGTCGATCATCACCAATGTCGACAGCCGCGCTGCACCCGCCGCTGCCGGCCTCCTCGGCGCTTTCGTCGGCTCGCTCTACATGATGCTGATCGTCATCCTGCTGGCTGTGCCGATCGGCGTCGCCGCAGCGATCTACCTCGAGGAATTCGCGCCCAAGTCGCGCCTCACCGACCTCATCGAAGTCAACATCAACAACCTCGCCGCTGTGCCGTCGATCGTCTTCGGTCTGCTTGGTGCCGCGGTGTTCATCAACTATCTCCATTTGCCGCTGTCGGCAGCCCTGGTGGGCGGCCTCGTGCTCACGCTGATGACCCTCCCCACCATCATCATCGCGACACGCGGCGCTCTCCTCGGCGTCTCGCCGGCGCTGCGTCAGGCGGCCCTCGGTATGGGCGCCAGCAAGACGCAGATGGTGTTCCACCACGTGCTGCCGGTGACCTTTCCCTCGATCCTCACCGCGACCATCATCGGTGTGGCGCACGCGCTGGGCGAAACCGCTCCGCTCCTGCTCATCGGCATGAAGGCGTTCGTTGCCTCGGTGCCGGCCACGCCGCTCGACCAGGCGACGGCGCTGCCGGTCCAGATCTATCTCTGGCAGGGCAACGAAAACCGCAACTTCTTCGAATCTCGCACCGCGGCGGCTATTCTCGTGCTGCTGTTGTTCATGATCATGCTCAACGGCGTCGCGATCTATCTCCGCTCGCGCCTTGAAAAGCGCGCCTGATGCGCGAAACACAGAGGATCACTCCATGGATACGCTCGCAGGTCAGGCAAAGATGACGCAGCAAACCACCAACGCGGCCGTTGCGGCCGCCGCCCAGCTCCCGGAACGCCGCATCCGGCTCACCGCCCGCGACGTCACCGTACACTACGGCTCCAAGCAAGCCCTGCATGGCATCTCGATCGATATCCCCGATCGTGCGGTTACGTCCTTCATCGGACCCTCGGGCTGCGGCAAGTCGACCTTCCTGCGCTGCATCAACCGCATGAACGACACGATCGAGGGGTGCCGCGTCGGTGGCACGATCAAGCTCGACAATGAGGACATCTACAATCCGCAGCTCGATGTGGTCGAACTGCGGGCGCGTATCGGAATGGTGTTCCAGAAGCCGAACCCGTTCCCCAAATCGATCTACGACAACGTCGCCTACGGCCCGCGCATCCATGGCCTGTCGCGCTCCAAGGCCGATCTCGATGAGATCGTGCATTCATCGCTGCGCCGTGCCGGCCTGTGGGAAGAGGTCAAGGATCGTCTGAACGAACCCGGCACGGGCCTCTCGGGTGGTCAGCAGCAGCGCCTGTGCATCGCACGCGCCATCGCCGTCGGTCCCGAAGTGATCCTGATGGACGAGCCGTGCTCGGCCCTCGACCCGATCGCGACCGCCATCATCGAAGAGCTGATCGACGAACTGCGCGAGAACTTCACGATCGTCATCGTGACCCACTCCATGCAGCAGGCCGCGCGCGTCAGCCAGAAGACGGCATTCTTCCACCTGGGGAACCTGATCGAAGAGGGCAACACCTCCGACATCTTTACGAACCCCCGGAACAAGCAGACTCAAGACTATATTACCGGCCGTATCGGCTGACCGGAGAGGATCGCGACATGGCGACGGCGCTCAACGAACACATTGTGACGTCCTACGAGGACGAACTGATCAACCTCAACCGCGCCATCTCAGAGATGGGCGGCATGGTCGAGCAGGCGATTACCGATTCAGCCACCGCGCTGCTCAAGCTGGACCATAAGGCCGCGCAGGATGTGCGGGCTTACGACAAGCAGATCGACGAGATGAAGGACCGCATCAACGACATGGCGGTGTCGATCATTGCGCGGCGCCAGCCGATGGCGTCGGATCTGCGCATGGTGGTGACGGCCATCCAGGTGGCCAACGATCTCGAGCGCACCGGCGACATGGCCAAGCAGTTGGCCAAGCGCGCCCTGCAGATCGAGAGCCTCGCTCTGGCGCCCAAATTCTACAACGGCGTCAAGCACATGACTGACCTCGTGGCGCGTCAGCTCAAGGCGGCGCTCGATGCCTATGCCGCGCGCGACGCGGCGCGGGCCGTCGATGTGTGCAGCCACGACAGCGAGGTGGATGCGATGCATACGTCGCTATTCCGCGAGCTCCTCACCTACATGATGGAAGATCCGCGCAACATCACCCAGTGCATCCATCTGCTGTTCTGCACCAAGAGCCTCGAACGTGTGGGCGATCACGCCACCAACATCGCCGAGGCCGCTTACTACCTCGAGACCGGCCGGCAGCTGAGCCAGGACGAGTCGCAGCGGCAGCAGCTCTAGGACACGCATAAATGGCGGCCAGCATCCTGATCGTCGAAGACGAAGCCGATCTTCGCGAACTCATGCGCTACAATCTGGAGGCCGAGAGCTTCCGCATCTCGACCGCAGAGTCGGGCGACGAGGCAGTCGAGCGCATCCGTGACGGCGTGCCGGACCTGATTTTGCTCGACTGGATGCTGCCGGGCCTCAGCGGCATCGAACTGTGCCGCCGCTGGCGCTCGCGCGAGGAAACCGCCCGGACGCCGATCATCATGATCACCGCGCGCGGCGAGGAAGAAGAACGCGTGCGCGGCCTCGCCACCGGCGCCGACGACTATATGGTGAAGCCGTTCTCGATGCCCGAGCTGGTGGCGCGCATCCATGCGCTGCTGCGTCGCTCGAGCCCGCAGCTTGTCACCAACCTGCTGAAGGCCGGCGACCTCGAACTCGATCGTCAAAGCCACCGGGTGCGCCGCTCGGGCCGCGATCTGCATCTGGGCCCCACCGAGTACCGGCTGCTCGAGTATCTGATGCGCCACCCCGGCCGCGTCTATTCGCGCGAGCAGCTGCTCGATGGCGTGTGGGGCAACGATGTGTATGTCGACGAGCGCACCGTCGACGTCCATGTCGGCCGCCTGCGCAAGGCGATCAACCGTGGCCGCGAGGCCGATCCCATCCGCACCGTGCGCGGCGCCGGCTACGCCTTCGACGAACGGTTTGCTGCCAACTGACTGCGGCAGATTACGGCAAAGTAATCTACCTGTCCGAGTTCGTCTCTTGCCCGCCTGGGCTCCCGTCCATAGCTAGGTGTCATTCAGCGCAGTCTTTTCGGGCTGCCGTCACCGACAGGGCAGGGACCAGATGTCAGATCACGACCACGACGACCACAAGCACGGCCTCGAATTCGATCTCGAGGCGCTCGCGCGCCAGCGCATGGGCCGGCGGGGCCTCCTCGCGCTCCTGGGCGGCGGCAGCGTTGCCGCGCTGGTGGGCGGGCTGTCCACCGGTGCTGTGGCACAGGACGCGATCTGCGTGGTCGATGCGACCGAGACGGCCGGCCCCTACCCGGGCGACGGTTCGAACACGTCGTCCGGCAACACCAGCAATATCCTCACCGACAGCGGCGTGGTGCGCAGCGACATCACCACCAGCTTCGGCACCTCGACCAACACGGCCGCCGGCGTGCCGCTGACGCTCAAGATCAAGCTGGGCAATGCCAACAATGCCTGTGCCGCGCTGCCGGGTTACGCGATCTATCTCTGGCACGCGACGCAGGACGGCAAGTACTCGCTCTATACCAAGCCGGACGAGAATTACCTGCGCGGCGTACAGGTGGCCGATGCCGATGGAAATGTGACGTTCACCACCATCTTCCCGGGCTGCTACGATGGGCGCTGGCCGCATATCCACTTCGAGATCTACCCGAGCCTCGACGTCGCGACCGATCACCGGAACGCCGTTCTGACATCGCAGTTTGCCTTGCCGGCCGATGCGTGCAACGAGGTCTTTGACCAGGTGCAGGGTTATGAGGCGAGCGTGTCCAATTTCGCCCGCATCAGCATCGCCAGCGATAACGTTTTCCGCGACAATAGCGAAACCGAGATGACGATGATGACGCCGACAGTGACCGGTGATGTCAGCAATGGCTATGTCGCTGAAGTGACCGTCGGCATCGCCGCGTAACGCATCGGCCATCCGGAACGAACAAAGGGCGCCTCATGGGCGCCCTTCTGCGTTCTGGATGGGATCGCGGTCGTAACCGGATCAGCGCTTTTTCTTCTCGATCTGGTGGTACGCCCGGCGCGAGTGGAACTCGCAGTAGGGCTTGCCCTCATCGGAATGCTGACCGCAGAAGTAGAAGTCCGGCGTCAGCGGATCGCCGATCGGCCACTTGCAGGTGTGCTCGTTGAGCTGCAGCAGGTTGAGCCGCTGATCCTCGGGAATGAACAACTCCTGCACCTGCGGCGCGACATAGACTTCGCGCTCGAAATTCTCTTCGATCTTGAGCGCCGTCGCGCCCTGCGTCATCGCGCCGGGCGAGGCCGTACGCGACTTCATCATGCTCGCAATGCCCGAACTCGGGCGCGGCGATGCTCCGGCAACCCGCCGGATGCCCGCCGGACGCGGCGCGGTGCGGGCGCGCGGCGCAGTGTTGGTCGGCTTGGCGCGCCCCGTCAGCTTAAGCCGGTGCACCTTGCCGATCACCGCATTGCGGGTGACACCTTCGCTCAGGACACCGGCGATCTGGCTGGCTGACAGGCCTTCCAGCCATAGTTTCTTGAGAAGCTCGACACGTTCCTCGGTCCAGCCAGCAGATTCCATCGTTCAAACCGCCTTCTAGTCAGAATCCTTCGCGTGGCTGCCGCGGGAGGTGCAACAGCCTCATACGCTACACATCGTAGGTCGGAAGGGTCCGCCACACGAAATATCGTGCCCCAACGATCGAGATACTACACGGGCGCCGAATCCGGGATCAAGAGTCCGTTCCGGTTTTCACCGGGGAAAACCCCGGCCCGAAAGTCTTGTTCCCGGCGCCCGCGCGAGGCGGCTGAGATGCGCGCCCAGTGAGTCAAGAATGCGGCGGAACGCCGGGCGAATTTGACTTTGTCAGCCTCGATGGGCATAGGGGATTGAGCCCCGACGCGCGTCTCACAGCCGCGCGTTTTTTGGTTTTCGGGGCAGACGCCAACTGCTCATCAAACCCAACCCACGAGGGAACAAAATGTCCGCGCTGTACGGCACCTACGCCAGATCGCCACTCGCTTTCGAGCGGGGCGAGGGCGTGCGCCTGTTTGCGCAGGACGGAACCCGATATCTCGACTTCCACGCCGGCATCGCCGTGAACGCGCTCGGCCATGCGCATCCGCACCTGGTCAAGACGCTCAAGGACGCTGCCGAGAAGGTCTGGCACACGTCCAACGTGTTCACGATCCCGGAGCAGGAGCGGCTCGGCCAGCGGCTCGTCGAGAATACCTTCGCCGACTCGGTGTTCTTCACCAATTCGGGCGCCGAGGCTCTCGAATGCGCGATCAAGACCGCGCGCCACTACTTCTTCGCCAAGGGCGAGACCGAGCGCTACGAGATCATCGCGTTCCACGGCTCGTTCCACGGCCGGACGCTGGGGACCATCGCCGCTGCCGGCAACCCGCACTATGTGGAAGGCTTCGGCCCGCCGCTTGCGGGCTTCACCCACATCAAGCCCAACGACATCAAGCTGGTCGAAGCGGCCATCACGCCCAAGACCTGCGCCATCCTGATCGAACCCGTCCAGGGCGAGGGCGGCGTGACGGCGATGTCGGTGGAGTACATGCGCGGCCTCCGCGCCCTCTGCGACAAGCACCGCATGCTGCTGATCCTCGACGAGGTGCAGTGCGGCTATGGCCGTACGGGCAAGTTCTTCGCGCATGAATGGGCGGGGATCGAGCCCGACATCATGGCGGTGGCCAAGGGCATCGGCGGCGGCTTCCCCCTCGGCGCCTGCCTCGCAAAGGGCGAGGTCGCCAAGTCGATGGTGCCCGGCACCCACGGCTCGACCTATGGCGGCAACCCGCTCGCCTGCACCATCGGCAACGCCGTGCTCGACAAGGTGCTCGAGCCGGGCTTCATCGAGAACGTGAACAAGATGGGCCAGCGCCTGCAGTGGCATCTGCAGCAGCTGCAGCAGCGCTTCCCGAGCTATGTGGTGGAACTGCGCGGCAAGGGACTGCTCGCGGGCATCAAGCTCAAGGACTCGATCGTCGTGCGCGACTTCGTCGGGCGCCTCCGCGACGACCATCAGCTCCTGAGCCAGGGGGCTGGCGACAACGTGCTGCGGCTGTTGCCGCCGCTCATCGTCACCGAAGCAGATATCGAAGAAGCGGCAAGCAAGATCGCAGCGGCACTCAGCGCGCTCGATGCGGAAGCCGCCAAGGAGCACGTCACAGCATGAGCAACGTCCGGCATTTCCTGACCCTCGAGGACTTCACCGAGGACCAGCTGCGCAACATGCTCAACGTGGCCAACGAGCTCAAGGCGCGCACCAAGCGCGGCGAGCGCGACGAGCTGCTCAAGCATAAGATGCTGGCGATGATCTTCGAGAAGCAGTCGACGCGGACGCGTGTCAGCTTCGACGTCGGCATGCGCCAGCTCGGCGGCGAGACGATGTTCCTCAGCGGCGACAGCATGCAGCTGGCGCGCGAGGAGACGCTGGCCGACACGGCACGCGTGATGAGCCGCTATGTCGATGCGATCATGATCCGCATCCTCGACCACGACGATCTGCTCGATCTCGCCGGTGCCTCGGATATTCCTGTCATCAACGGCCTGACGCGTCGCGCCCATCCTTGCCAGGTGATGGCCGACATACAGACCTTCGAAGAGCACCGCGGCCCGATCAAGGGCGCGACGGTGGCGTGGGTCGGCGATGCCAACAACGTGCTCCAGTCCTGGGTGCATGCCTCCAAGGTGTTCGGCAATACCTTCCGCATCGCCTGCCCGGACGAGTACGGTCCGGACCAGGCGCTGCTCGCCGACATCAAGGAGGCTGGCGCCAACGTCACGCTAGGCGAAGACCCGCACGAGGCGGTGAAGGACGCGGATCTGATCATCACCGACACCTGGGTGTCGATGGGCGACACCGACGTCAGCGACCGCCGCAAGCACTTGAAACCGTACCGCGTGGACACCAATTTGATGGCCGAAGCGGACAAGGATGCATTGTTCATGCACTGTCTGCCGGCTCACCGCGGCGACGAAGTTACCGATGAGGTCATAGACGGGCCGCAATCGGTCGTCTTCGATGAAGCCGAAAACCGACTTCACGCGCAAAAGGCGATCCTGTGCTATTGCTTCGGGATCGATACGGTCTGAATTGACAGAACTGCAGCTTACCGACTTCGGCCTCGATCGCCCGGAATCCGGCGACGATGTCGTTGTTCCGTTCACCCTCGAAACGCTCGACAGCCGCGGCCGCGTGGTGCGGCTGGGCGAGGCGCTCGACCAGATCCTGACGCGCCACAACTACCCCGCTCCGGTCGCGCGGCTGCTGGGTGAAGCCGTTGTGCTGGCCGCGCTGATCGGCTCGTCGCTGAAGTTCGAAGGCAAGTTCATCCTGCAGACGCAGACCGATGGGCCGGTGAACCTGATCGTCGTCGACCTCGACGCCCCTGACGGCCTGCGCGGCTATGCGCGCTTCGACGCCGACGCGGTGGCCGCGGCCATCGAGAAGGGCGAGACGGCACCGGGACAGCTGTTGGGCAAGGGGCACCTTGCCATGACGGTGGACCAGGGCCAGCACATGGAGCGCTACCAGGGCATCGTCGCGCTGGAAGGCGGCACGCTCGAGGATGTGGCGCACACCTACTTCCAGCAGTCCGAACAGGTGCCGACACTTGTCCGCCTCTCCGTCGCGCAACTCAGCCGCCGCGGCGATCGCAGCTCGCATTGGCGGGCCGGCGGAGCGCTGGTGCAGTATCTCCCGCCGCATGGCGGTCGGACGATGCCGGACCTGCCTGGCGACGGCGACTTCGACAATCCGGAGACCGCCGACAAAAGCTTTGCCGAGAGCGACAAGTGGACGACAACGCGCGCGCTCATCAACACCGTGGCCGACGACGAACTCGCCGACCCCGATGTGAGCGCCGAGCGTCTGCTGTTCCGTCTGTTCCACGAGCAGGGCGTACGCGTGTTCGAGCCGATGCCGCTCGAGGAGCGCTGCACGTGCTCGGCCGATCGCATCGAGTCGATGCTGCGCGACAACTTCACCGCCGAAGAGCGTGCGGACATGGTGGTCGACGGCGAGATTGAGGTCGTCTGCGAGTTCTGCTCGGCCGACTACCACTTCAAGCCGCACGAATTCGAAGACACCAAGCACTAGTTTGCTGCGTCTCCCCGCGGGTCTAGACTGAACCGCAGAGGTGAGTCATGGACACATCCTTTCGCGCCGTCGCCGGAGCATTGCTCCAGCTCGTTGTGACGCTCGGCGTCATGGGCGTGCTGCTGTTCTGGCCGGCCGGGACATTCGACTGGCCGGCGGCGTGGTGGTTCGCCGCAGCGTTCATCGTCTGCACGCTGATTGCGGTGGCCATAATCTGGCGTGTGAATCCGGAAATCTTCGCAGCGCGCTCGCGCATCCAGCCCGGCACGAAGGCATGGGACTACTTCTTCATCGCGTTGATCATCGGCGGCTTCCTGCTGGTGCTGGTGGTCGCCGGCTTGGACTTCCGCAATCGATGGTCCGCGATGCCGGTCTGGCTCGTCGCGACAGGCTTCGTCCTTTTCCTCCTGGGCTATGCGGGGTCGATCTGGCCGGTGTCGGTCAACCGCCACTTCGAGCCGGGTGTGCGCATACAAGAGGACCGGGGTCAAACGGTCATCGACACCGGCCCCTATGCCATCGTTCGCCACCCCGGCTACAGCGCCGCCGTGCTGCTGATCTTCGGCATGGCGCTGATGCTTGGTTCGTACTGGGCGTTGATCCCGGCCGTTATCGCGGTGTTCGGCACTGCGGTGCGAACGCTGTTCGAGGAGCGCACGCTTCGCGCCGAACTGCCCGGCTACACCGCGTACACCCAGCGCGTAAAATATCGCTGGGTGCCGGGCGTGTGGTGATCAGATCTGCTCCAGCCCGAACTCGAGATCCTTGATCAGGTCGTCGACGTTCTCGAGCCCGACGCTCAGGCGCAACAGGCCCGGCGTAATGCCGCTCTCGAGACGCACCTCTTCGGTGAAGCGCTGATGCGTTGTCGTGCCCGGATGGGTGATCAGCGACTTCGCGTCGCCCAGATTGTTGGAGATCAGGATCACCGACAATGAGTCCGAGAGCTTGAACGCCGCTTCGCGGCCACCCTTCACTTCGATCGCCATCAGCGTTGAGCCATTTGCCATCTGGCGCTTGGCAAGATCATGCTGCGGATGCGATTTGAGGAAGGGATAGGCGACCCGCGCGACCTTGGGATGGCCGTCGAGGAAGGTGGCGATCTTGAGCGCGCTCTCGGCCATTTTGGCGACGCGCAGCGGCATGGTCTCGAGACTCTTGAGCAGGATCCACGCGTTGAACGGCGACAGCGACGGGCCCGTCTGCCGCAGCAGGGTATGCACATCGCCTTCGATGAGTGCCTTGCTGCCGAGCACGATGCCGCCCAGCGTGCGGCCCTGGCCGTCGATGTGCTTGGTGGCCGAATACGTCACAAGGTCGGCACCGAGCTTCAGCGGATGCTGGTAGAGCGCCGTTGCAAACACGTTGTCGACGATGAGCTTGGCCCCATGCGCATGCGCAATCTTGGCAACGGCTTCGATGTCGACGAGCTCGATGGTGGGGTTGGTCGGCGTCTCGATGAACACGACCTTCGTGTTGGGCCGCATCGCGGCCTCGAAGTTCGCCGGATCGCGCCCGTCGACGAGAGTCGAGGCGACGCCGAAGCGCGGCATCAGGTCTTCGACGACGTAACGACAGCCGCCGAACAGCGCGCGCGCCGCGACGATGTGATCGCCGGCGCGAACCTGGCTCATCACCGCGTTGGTGACCGCCGACATGCCGGTCGCGAACGCGCGCGCCGCTTCCGCGCCCTCGAGCAGCGCCATGCGGTTCTGGAACATGTCGAGGGTGGGGTTCGCGAAGCGCGAGTAGTTATGCCCCTCGATCTTGTGGGTGAAGATATCCTCGGCGTGCTGCGAGCTGGGGTAGGAATAGCCCGAGTTGAGGAAGATCGCCTCGCTCGTCTCGTTGAACGGGGTACGCTTGGTCCCGCCATGAACGAGCTGCGTTTCGGGCGACCAGTTCTTGGGATCGCTCAGCGGGTGGTTCTTCCTGTCGGGCATCAGTGGCTCCAAAACAAAACCGGCGCGCAAATGTGCGGCCGGTTCGAGCACGGGTCCCTTTAGCGACTTGTTTTAAGTGGCTGCAATCAGACCGGCCAAATCACCACTGGCCGGGGATATATCGCCCAAGCTGCCTTGGCGTCAACGCTGGCGGTTGCTAGGCAGGGGCATGGCAGACAGCGAACTCTGGTCGGCGGGAGTATTTCCGGCACGCTATATCGAGCGGCTGCGGACGGCTGGCGGCATTGTGGCGCCGGAATTCGACGCGGATCAGGTCCAGCCGGCGAGCCTCGACCTGCGGCTGGGCGACGTCGCCTACCGTGTGCGGTCGAGCTTCCTGCCCGGTCCCGAACAGACCGTCGATGAGCGCATCAAGTCGCTGGAGCTGCATCGGCTCGACCTGCGCGAGGGCGCGGTCCTCGAGCGCGGCTGCGTCTATCTGGTTCCGCTGCTCGAAACGCTGAACCTGCCCGCGACCGTGAGCGCCGGAGCCAACCCCAAAAGCTCGACCGGGCGGCTCGACGTGTTCACCCGCGTGATTGGCGACAAGGCGCGGGGCTTCGATACGCTGCCCGCTGGCTACAAGGGGCCGCTCTATCTCGAGATTTCGCCGCGCACGTTCCCCGTACGGGTGCGTCGCGGTTCCCGGCTGAGCCAGATGCGCTTCCGTGTGGGCACGACGCGGTTGTCGGTGGAAGAGCATCGCGCTCTGCATCGCGCGGAGACGCTGGTGCTCGATGCCAATGAGGAGGTCGGCGACGGTGTCGCGCTGTCGATCGATCTCAAGGGCGAGGGCCGCAACGGGCTTATCGGCTTTCGCTCGAAGCGGCACACGCCGGTCATCGACATGGACAAAAAGGACGCGCTCGACGTCCTCGATTACTGGGAGCCGCTGATCAATCGCGGCAGCGACGAGTTCATCCTCGATCCCGACGAGTTCTACATTCTGGTGTCGCGCGAGAGCGTGCATGTACCGCCAGCCTACGCGGCCGAGATGGTGCCGTTCGATCCGCTGGTGGGCGAGTTCCGCGTGCACTATGCGGGCTTCTTCGATCCGGGGTTCGGCCACTCGGCGGCGGGCGGCACCGGCAGTCGTGCCGTCCTCGAAGTGCGCTCACGCGAGGTGCCGTTCCTGCTCGGCCACGGGCAAACCATCGGGCGGCTGATCTATGAGCGGCTGAGCGAGTCGCCGGATCGGCTCTATGGCACCGGTCTCGGGTCGAACTACCAGGCGCAGACGCTAAAGCTCAGCAAGCACTTCCGCCCGTTTTCGCTCTAACTCGACCGGCGCAGCGTCGCGCCACCTGTGTTGAGCGTGAAGGCGGCGTCAATCACCAGCACCGATGCCGCGGATCGCGCGCTCAGCGCCGAGGCGACGGCGTCGAGGTTGACCGTGGTGCTCTCGATGGTGTCGGACGTCGTGTTCGAGAACCCGAGGCGCGTCTGGCCGTTCGCGTTGCTCGCTTCGCCCACGAACACGAAGAAGTAAAGCGTGTTCGCTTCCGGGCCGGATGCGGAAACAGCGCCCGATGGAACGATGTTCGACTGACCCTGGAACGTCACCTCGGACTTGCGCTGACCGAGAAACGCGTCAAGACCGTCCTCGAACTGCGCACACGACGGGTTGAGCAGGCGGTGCACATCGAAGCCCGCCTCGCGCAGCATTGCTTCCCACGCATCCGCATCGGTGTCGTCGTCCTCCGCGGTGCCCGCGGTGACGACGAGCGCCTGGAGCTTGCGCGTGGCCGATGGCCTTCCGAGGTAGATGTCGCCATTGAGGCTGGTCGAAAGCAGCGGACGCGGTGCTGTGCGATCGCCGCGCATTTCCTCCTGCGCGAGGGTGAAGGCATTGTGCAACGGTGTGTCGCTGTCGAGCAGATGCTTCACCGCCGACAGGGTGAACCGGCTGCGATCCTCGGCGCCGAGACGGACATCGGCCTTCGAGGTCGCATAGGCAATGAGCTGACCCGTAATGTCGGTTCGCCCGGCCTCGCCGGCTATCTCGGCGTCGATCGAGTTGCGCTGGGCCTCCTGCGCGACCGCCTGTGCCTCACGGAAGCGGCCCTCGGCATTGACGCTCCAGAAGGCGAGACCGACAGCGGCCACGGCGAGTGTGCCCGACGCGACCAGGCCAAGCATGGTGCGACGCGACAGCCGACGGAGCGCCTCTTCCTTGGCCGATTGCTCGACACCCACCGCCGCGAGCCGCTTGGCCTCGAGTTCGGCCTGGCTCTGCTCGTGATGCGCGCTGGCGTCGATGAAGCTGCGCTGGAGGTCCGTCGGCTGCGGTCCGCCCTCGCTACCTGCGGTGACCCATTTGTGCGCGGCGTCGAGCTCGGGGCCGCGGAGCAGCAGCACATCCGGACGGCCCCGCGAGATCCAACGCTCGGCGAGCTCGGCGATGCGCGTGTGCTCGCGGATCCAGCCGGCATCTGTGGTGAGAGCGACGGAGAGGTGCTTGAGGGCGCGCGGAAAGCTCTGGCGGCCGTCGAAGAAGATGTAGTTGAGCCGCCCGAGCGAAGGCGGCGCCTCGGCGTCGGCGACGGGGATCAGGACAACCGGAATGATGCGCTTGCTGAGCGCTTCAGCGGTCTTCAGCTCCCACGCGCATTGCTGCGACGCGACCGAACCCGGCGTCATCACGAACACCAGCGTGTCGGCTGCGGCGATCAATCCCTCGAGCCGCTTCTCCCAGTCTTCGCCGGCAACGATGTCGTTGCGATCGAGGAAGGCGTTGAAGCCCGCCACGTCGAGCGCATCGACGAGCTCTTCGGCGAAGGTGGCACCGTCGCGGCGCGCATACGAGATGAAGACTTTGAGCGACTGATCGGACTTGGACATGGGTGCCCGGCGGGAGGAGCCCCGGACTGACACAGCGTTTGGGCCCCAATATGACGCGGGATAGGCCATCGCGCGTCGCAATGCTAGGTTTTGCTGCGCGGAGGGTGAACATGCAAAAGCTGCTGGTGCTGCAATCGCTGTGGTCGATGCAAGGCCTCGCCACCGGCGCGGTACCGCTGGAGGCGGACGTCGCGCGCATTGCCGGCGCCGGCTTTGACGGACTGGGCGCGCTGTGGACAGAACGGGGCGAGGCCGAGCGCATAAGCCGGCTGGCGGGTGGTCATGGCCTCGTCGTTGAGGGGCTGTGCTTCCCCACCGACATCGACAGCCTGAAGCCGGCGCTCGACTGGGGCGTGCAGTACGGTGTGCATCATCTCAATATCCAGCCGAACCTCCGGCCCAGGACGGTGAGCGAAGCGGCGCATGTCGCCGAGGGCTGGCTGCAGTTGATCGAGCAGGTGCCGTTTCCCGTTCACGTCGAGACGCACCGCGACCGCATGACCAACGACCTCCATTTTACGCTCGATCTGATCGACGCGGTCCCCGCGCTCGCGTTGACCGCTGACCTGTCGCACTATGTCGTCGGCCGGGAAGTCACGCTGCCTGTCTCAGGCGAGATCGAGGTGCAGATGCGGACCATTATGGGCCGCGCAAAGGCCTGGCATGGCCGCGTCGCAAGTTCCGAGCAGGTGCAGATACCGCTGAGCTTTGCAGCCAGCGCGCCGTGGGTGGCGCAGTTCGAACGCTGGTGGCGGTATGGATTCGCGCAATGGCGCACGAAGGCGAGGCCGGATGAAGAGATGAGCTTCCTGTGCGAGCTCGGGCCGCAGCCCTACGCCATCGCCGGCGCCGATGGCCTGGACCTCACCGACCGCTGGGCGGAGTCGCTGCAGCTTGCGGCGCTGGCGCGGCGGCTTTGGACCGAGACCGCCACCAATCCAGCACCCACGCCCAGAGCGTGACGAATGCGATGATCGCCACGGCGAGGATCGGCGTCCACCACCATTGTCCGAGCCGGAAGCCAAAAAGGTAGCGCAGCCCGAAGATAATGATGTTTGAGACCAGAAGCGCCGCGAGCACATGGCGACCGGTGCCCAGCACCGCCGACGGGATGCGGAAGCGCCCGGCCACGAAGCGGGCAAGGGTGAAATAGGCGAGCAGCACGAGCGCCGGGCCGACGATCCAGAGGACGGTCGGGGGGAAGCGGCCCGGGTATTCGCCGTAGTAGGCGGCCCAGAGCGCAAACAGCCCCGTACCGATGGCTGCGAGCACCCAGTCTATGGCGCCGCGCGGCTCGAGATTGCGCGCGAAAAAAACGCCGAGCAGGAACCACGGCAAGTACGGCACGATGGGGAAGCTTGCGAAGTTAGTCGTGCCGACGATGGTCGCGAGGAACGGGATGTCACGGCTAACAACAATCAGCGCCGCCGCGAGGCAGGCGACCACTGCCGGGACCATCAAATACCAACGCTCGCCGATCGTGACGAGCACTGGCCGGGCAATGGCAATGATGAGATAGAGCACAGCAAAGCTCGCGAGGAACTCGCTCCAGCCATAGAGTCGACTGAATGTAATCATGTTCCAGAGCAGCTCGGGGGTAAACTTCGCTCTCTCGACAAACGCCATGAAGGCAAACTCGGACACAAGGGTCGCTGCAGCGAGGAGAACAACTGGCTTGAGTCGCGCCCACCAGCTCTTGGGTGCACCGCGCGAGAGGCCGAGGCCCCAGCCGAAGGCGAACATGAACCCCGAGAATGTAACGAGGTTCACAACATCCGAGATCGCTACCGCCGCGGGCTTCGGGCGGAACGCGAGAAGCTGGATACAATGGGCGGTGATCATGCCCCAGACGAGCATGGTCTTGAACAAATCGAGGTCGGCGGACCTTGTGGGTGCGCCGACCTCGACCCCGGTCTGGGAGGACCTGTCCGTCACACGACCTGCCCGAACGACTGGCGGAGGGCCTTCTGCCGCGCGATGTCGAGCGCTTCGGTGGGCACTGCCTTGCTCGGCTGCCAGATGATGTCGCGCAGCTTGTCGGCGTCGAGCTTGAGCCGGCGATTCTCGTCGTAGAGCCCGTTGGTTTCCTGCTGCGTGTCGGTGATCTGAGTGTAGCAGAAGCCCGCGAGATCGGGGCTTTCGTAGATCGCGTCGAACAGCCCCTTCATCATGGCGAGATACTCGTCGTCGTTCTGCGCCGTGGCGTAGCCGAACCACGCCTTGCCGGTCTTCGGATGGATCGAAAGACCGCCGAACTCGGTGAGCATCACCGGCTGGCCGCGCTTGTCCTCTGGGCGGAGCACGAGGCGCTTTCGCGTCGGGCGCATTTCAGTGAGCGACGTCTCTATCGCTTCCTTGGTGCCGTAGCGATTGTCGAGCTGCTCGCGATACTGCGTGTAGTCGTGGATGCCGATGATGTCCGAGATCGTGTGCTCCCAGCCATCATTGGAAATCACCGGACGCATCGGATCGATGGCCTTGGTGAGATGATAGAGCGCTGTCGCGAAGTCCTGCTGGTCCTTGCGCAATGCGATGTCGGACACGCCCCAGCTTTCATTGATCGGCACCCAGGTGACGATGCAGGGATGGCTGCGGTCGCGCTTCACAGCGCTGAGCCATTCGCGCGACAGCCGGTCCACAGCCTGCGCGTTGTACTCGTAGGCGTTCGCGATCTCACCCCAGACCATGAGGCCGAGCTTGTCGGCCCAATAGAGGAAGTGGGGATCCTCGATCTTCTGGTGGATACGAACGGCATTGAAGCCGAGATCCTTGATGTACTGGACCTCTTCTTTCAACGCTTCGGGGCTCGGCGCAGCGAGATGCGACTTCGGCCAAAAACCCTGCTCGAGGACCGAGCGCACGAACATCGGGCGGTCGTTGAGGAGGAAGCGGCCATTGGCGATGCCGACATTGCGGAGGCCGAAATAGCTCTCCAGTGTGTCGACCGGCTTGGCGCCCGCATCGAGCAGGGTCGCTGTGACGTCGATGAGGTTCGGATTGTCCGGCACCCAATAGAGGTCGCCGCGATGCACGCCGTTCTGCGCGGCAGGGATCGTCACGACAGTTTCGACATACGGACCATTGACGCTGACGCGCTGCTGCGCGAGCACGTCGCCACCCTTGTTGCGCAGCTCGATATCGAGCGAACCCCTGTGCGCCTGGTTGAGCGTCGCCTCGACCTTCACGCTGCCCGTGACGATATCGGGCGTGAGCTGGAAGTCTTCGATGAACGTATTGGCCACCGGCTCGAGCCACACCGTCTGCCAGATGCCCGATGTGCGGTCGTACCAGATGGCATGCGGCTTCGGCAGCCAATCCTGCTTGCCGCGCGGCTGGGTGATGTCGGTCGGCTGATCTTCGGCCCGGACCACGACGACCTGCTCGCTACCGGACTTGAGGCTCGCCGTGATGTCGGCGGAAAACGGCGTGTGGCCGCCCTCGTGCACAGCGACGAGATCGCCATTGACCCACACACGCGCGCGGTAATCCACCGCACCAAAGTGGAGGAGCAGTCGACCGCCGGCAGGCGCCTTCGCATCGAAGGCTCGACGGTACCACAGCACCGGGTGGAAGCCCTTGTCGTTGATGCCCGACATCTCCGATTCGGGCGGGAAGGGCACCGTGATCTGGCGATCGAAGCGCTTGGCGTCTTCGTGCCAGCGTTCGCTCAGGCCCGTGTCGGCGTCATCGTAGGCGAATTGCCACTGGCCGTTGAGGTTGGTCCACTGATCGCGCTGGACGCGCGGCCGCGGGTGCAGGGGTTTTGTTGTTTCGACCATAGTCTCCTCCGGCGGCACGTTGCGGCCGTCCCTCGAAATGATGAGGGATCGGGTGACGCCGGGAGGGACGTCATCCGATCCCGCTAGACCCGAGCCGGAGCGCGGGCACCGCCTGAGTGCGAGGCGGAACGGTTATGCCAGCTGGACCCGGATCACCTGGTACGAATACGGGGGCAGCTTGCCAGTCAGCGTGCCGCCATCGACCGCAATCCCCGAACCGGCCTTGGGTGCAACGGCGTTCTGGTTGGCGAGAGTGTTCGCAATCTTGAGGTCGGCGTGGGTGATGACCTGGTGGTCGATGACCCGCGCCGAGCCGCCGAAGCCCTTGAGATCGATCGACAGATCGAGCGATTCGCTGGCGTGACGGTTGACGGCAAAAAAGCTGATCGTGTTCGCCTGCTTGTCGTGCACACCCGAGATGTCGAGATAGGGTACGTTGTCGGCGACGTCGGCGTCATAGCCCGGCGAATCCACACCGAGGTTGAGCGCAGTGCCGCGGCCGAAGATCGAGGCGAAATAGTAGGGGTAGTAGATGGTCTGCTTCCACGCCGCACCGCCGGGTTCGGTGAGGATCGGCGCGATGACGTTGACCAGCTGCGCGATACAGGCGATCCGGACCACATCCGAGCGGCGGATGAAGGTGTTGAGGATGCAACCGACCTGCAGCACGTCCTCGAAATTGTAGGCGTCTTCGAGCAGGCGCGGCGCATGCGGCCAGCCGCTGTTGCCATCAAGGATGGCGCGGTCGGCGGCGTTCGAATGGTACCACACGTTCCACTCGTCGAACGAAATGGTGACGTTCTTTTTGGAGCGCTTCTTGCCCTTCACGAAGTTGATCGTCGAGGCGATGGTACCGATGTAGCGGTCGAGCTTCTCGTTCAGCGCAAGGTAGTTCGCCGTGTGGTTCTGCCGGTTGGCGAAGTACATGTGCAGCGAGATGTGGTCGACCGAGTCGTAAGTGTGCTCGAGGACCACGCGCTCCCACTCGGGGTAGGTCGCCATGTCGGAGTTGGACGAGCCGCAGACGATCAGCTCGAGCGACTTGTCGAAGGCGCGCAGCGTCTTGGCGGTCTCGTTGGCGAGGCGGCCATACTCGTCGGCGGTCTTGTGACCGACCTGCCAGGGGCCGTCCATCTCGTTGCCGAGGCACCAGAGCTTGACGTCGAACGGGTCGGCGCGCCCGTTCTTCTTGCGCAGGTCGCCCCAGTACGAACCCGTCGGACCGTTAACGTATTCGACGAAGTTGCGCGCCTCATCGAGGCCGCGTGAACCAAGGTTGATGGCGAGCATCGCCTTGGTGCCGACGGTTTCGCACCAGTCGTAGAATTCGTGCACGCCGACAGCATTGGAGTCGGATGTGTGCCAGGCGAGATCGAGGCGCGTCGGGCGGCTCTCGCGGGGGCCGACGCCGTCTTCCCAGTTGTACGCCGAAACGAAGTTGCCGCCGGGGTACCGCACGTAGGGGATTTTGAGATCGCGCACGAGCTGCGCGACGTCGCCACGCATGCCATTCTTGTCGGCGGTGGGGTGACCGGGCTCATAAATGCCCGTGTAGATCGCGCGGCCAAGATGCTCGAGAAACGCGCTGTAGAGACGGTCGTCGATATCCGAAACCGTGAAGTCGCGATGCGCAGTGACGCTCGCACGCATAATGTTGGCCTCCCAAGAAACCCGACTTATTGATCCATATCGGGAAATTGGGCGCATTGGAACCGAAGTTGGGTGTCGCCGTCAAGTCAGATTTCGCGTGTCTCCGATCTGATACCTGAAGGGTCAGCAGTGATGACCTTTGCATGCGAATGCACTTGTCAGACAGGCAGGTTCAACAAGAGTTTGCGGCGCTCGTAGCGAGCCAATCAGATAGATTCGATGGAGGTCGCCAGCGTATCGAACTTATATGTATCGAGAGTCCTGAAAGAGTCGATGAGTGCATCAAATGGCATGATCCAAAATTCCGGTATTGATCATACTTTCTGATTTGATATGGTCCATGTTGAGCGCGGTCGGCCAGGAGGAATGTCCACCCGCGTGTTCCGGCAAAAGCCGCGCGTCGGCGGCCGGGTGTTCAACAAGGGAGGATACATCGTGATCCGTAAGATCGTAAGCGCCGCGCTTCTCAGCACGGCACTGCTGGGTACCGCTGTCGGCGGTGCGCTCGCTCAGGAAACCGTCGTTTGGTGGGACTTCCTCGGCGGCGGCGACGGCGTGCGTATGAAGACGCTGCTGGAAAAGTTCGCAGCCGAGAACCCGGACATCAAGATTGAGGCGACCACGCTGGAATGGGGTACCCCGTTCTATACCAAGCTGCAGACCTCTGCGGCCATCGGCGAAGGTCCCGATATCTCCACTTACCACCTGTCGCGTATTCCGCTCGGCGCCTCGACCGGCACCCTGAGCCCGATTACCCCCGAAGAAATGGCTGCGGCTGGTATCAAGGCCTCGGACTTCGAGGACGCCAACTTCAAGGCTGCTCAGGTCGACGGTGTGCAGTACGCCATCCCGTTCGATATTCACTCGGTCGTTCTGTACTACAACAAGGACAAGCTGAACGCGGCCGGCCTGATCGGCGCTGACGGCCTCCCGACCGGCCTCGACGGTGTCGATAACTTCAAGGCCGCGCTGCAGAAGCTCAAGGATGGTGGCTCCGAATACGGCGTCTCGATCCACTCGGCCGCGGGCGACAGCCAGTGGCGTATCATGTACTCGCTGTTCGGCCAGCAGGACGGCCAGTTCTTGACCGATGACGGCTTCCTCTCGGGCGACAACCTCGACAAGGCCGTCAAGGCCACCTCCGTGATTGCGGACTGGGTTTCCAGCGGTCTTGCTCCCGCCTCGACCGAGTACCCCGCCTCCATCGCTCTGTTCACGGGCGGCCAGGCCGCGATGCATATCAACGGCGTCTGGGAAGTCCCGACGTTCACCGACCTCGCCGCAAAGGGTGAGCTCGGCTTCGAGTGGGGCGCCATCCAGCTCCCGACCTTCTTCGACCACCCCGCGACCTGGGCTGACTCGCACGCTTTCGTGATCCCGAACCGCGTGGGCAACGAACTCACTCCCGAGAAGCGCGCTGCGGTCCTCAAGATCGTCCACTGGATGAACGAGAACTCGACGTTCTGGGCCACTGCCGGTCACATCCCGGCGTACAAGCCGGCTCGCGACAATGACGAGTTCCGCAACATGCAGCCGAACGCCGTCTACTCCAAGCTCGCCGAAACCGCGATCTTCGACCCCGTGTCGACCCTCGCCGGCGTGGCCTCGCCGATCTACGACGCTGCTGGCAACTACCTGATGCCAGCGGTCAACGGCGAAATCGACCCGCAGTCTGCGATGGAGCAGATGCGTGACGACCTCAATGGTCAGCGCTAAGCTCTAGCACGATATCTGACCCGCTAAGCTCTAGCACGATATCTGACCGGCGCCCTCGGGCGCCGGTCTCCCCACGATGCCATCGGGAGGAGGCAGCAAGTGGCCGCAATAGACGCCCCCGGCGCTACATCCGGCGTTACCCGAAAATATAGTCGCTACAGCTGGAACGAAGTCGGCGTCGCCTTCCTGTTCGTCCTCCCCTTTGTTGTCGTTTACGCGGTGCTGTTCGTCTGGCCCACCATTCAGATGATCTGGCTCAGCTTCCAGAACGCCCCGCTGATCGGTCCCGGCAAGTGGGTCGGCATCGACAACTACGTCAAGCTGTTCAAGGATCGCCTGTTTGGAGTGGCGTTCTGGAACACTGCCTATTTCGTGCTTCTTTCGGTGATCCCGTCGACGCTGCTCGGCCTGGTGATCGCGATGGGCGTCAATCGCCTCAAGGGCTGGGCCCAGTCCATTGTCCTTGCCTGCTTCTTCATCCCATACATCCTTCCCGTGTCAGTCGTGTTCCGCATCTGGGGTTGGATGTTCGACAGCCAGTTCGGCATCCTGCAGTATCCGATCGAATGGATTGCAGGCGAGCACGTACCGGTCTTCCGCACGCTGCCGCTGTTCATGCCCACGGTTGCCTTTATCACCATCTGGTGGCTTGTCGGGTTCAACGTACTGCTGTTCATCGCGGGCCTCCGCAACATCTCGTCCGAGATTTACGAAGCGGCACAGCTTGACGGCGCGACCCGCTGGCAGCAGTTCACCCGTATCACCTGGCCGCTGATCTGGCCGGTAACCGTGCTCGTGCTAACCATCCAGCTCATCCTGCAGTTCAAGATCTTCGACCAGATCTACCTGTTCGGCAATGGTGGACGGTCGGACGCGACCATGGGGCTGGTGCAGCTCATCTTCCGCAACGCGTTCCAGAAGAACATGGGCGGGTATGGTGCGACTGTCGCCGTCGTCCTGTTCGCGATCATCGTGATCTTCTCGGTGCTGCAATACCAGCTGCTCCGGGCCCGGGGAGGTGAGAAATGAGCGCCGTAGCCGCTGACGATGCCCTCGTCACCATGTCGCCGCGCAAGCAACGCGTCATCAAGACGCTCGACGTCGTTGGCTTGATCGCAACGATCGCCACCGTCCTCGGCGCGATCTTCTGGGCCTTCCCACTCTACTGGGCGATGGTCACAACGTTGAAGGTCGAAAACGACATCGTGCAGCCCGGCATCGAGCTCTGGCCGCGCCGCTTCTCGCTCGACGCCTACACACACGTGCTGTTCAACACCAAGATCGGCACCTGGTACATCAACTCGCTCGTGACGGCGCTGGGCACGACCATCATCGTCGTCTTCATGAGCGCGGCTGCGGGATACGCCATCAGCCAGCTCAAATTCCCTGGCCGCCGCGTCCTCTGGTGGCTGATCCTTGCGAGCTTCATGGTGCCGATCCCGGCGCTGATCGTGAACCACTACGTGCTCATGGCCGGCTTCAAGCTCATCAACACATGGCTGGGCGTGATCTTGCCGCAGCTGATCGCCCCGGTGACGGTGATCATCTACAAACAGTTCTTCGACTCGGTGCCCAAGGAGTTCCGTGAGGCCGCCAAGATCGACGGCGCCAACGAACTGCAGCTATTCTTCCGGCTCTATCTGCCCATGAACTGGGGTATCACCACCGCGCTCGCTATCATCGCCTTCATCGGCGCCTGGAACAACTTCCTGTGGCCGTTCCTTGCGGTGACCAAGGAGCCGGTGATGAACGTCACTGTGGGCATCACGCAGGTGACCGACGCCTTCGGCGTCAAATACGCGCGCGACCTCGGCTCGGCGATGCTCGCCGGTCTGCCGGTCGCCATCATCTACCTCATTTTCCAGCGCCGGGTGACGCAGGCCATCATGTTGACGGCCGGCATCAAGGGCTAATCAGAACAACAAGGACTACGACCGGCATGGGCACCGTCGACCTTCAACACGTCACCAAGCGCTACGGCAACGTGCAGGTGATCACCGACCTGTCGCTGAAGATCGAGGAGGGCTCGTTCACGGCGCTGCTCGGTCCGTCCGGTTGCGGCAAGTCCACGCTGCTGCGCATGATCGCAGGCCTCGAAGAGATCACCATCGGCTCGTGCTTCATCGACGGCGTAGACGTGACGGAGACACCTCCCGCCAAACGCGGCACTGCAATGGTGTTCCAGTCATATGCGCTTTATCCGCACCTGACGGTACGGCAGAACATTGCTTTCTCGCTATCCCTGGCCCATGCGTCAAAGGCTGTGCAGGATGAGCGCGTCGGCAAGGTGTCGAAGCTCCTGCAGCTCGATCAACTGCTCGACCGGCGACCGGCCCAGCTGTCGGGCGGGCAGCGCCAGCGCGTCGCGATCGGCCGCGCACTCGTCCGCGACCCCAAGGTGTTCCTGTTCGACGAGCCGTTGTCGAACCTCGACGCCGCCCTGCGCTCGCAGATGCGCGTGGAGCTCGCCAAGCTCCATCAGGACGTCAAGACGACAATGATCTACGTGACCCACGATCAGATCGAAGCGATGACCCTCGCCGACAAGATCGTCGTGCTGGACAAGGGCGTCATCTCCCAGCAGGGCTCGCCGCTGGAACTTTACAACCGGCCCGACAACAAGTTCGTGGCGTCCTTCATCGGCTCGCCGGCGATGAACTTCGTCAAAGGCGAGGTCGCCAGCAAGAATGGCGGCGACTACGCCGTTACGCTTCCAGGCGGTCGGACGGTGACGATCACTTCGCGCGGCGGTACCGCTACGGGCGCCATCGAACTCGGCGTCCGCCCCGAGCATCTGACGCTCGGCGCCGCTGGTGGTGCGTCGTCGTTCGATGGCACGGTCAGTATCGTCGAGCAACTCGGCAATGCAACGTTGCTCTACGTAGATACCGCTGCCGGTACGCTGGTTGTGGAAGGTGACGGCAACCTCAAGGTAGCCGTCGGCGACAAGGTCGGTCTCACGCTCGACAGCGCACGCTCGCATCTGTTCGGCGGCGACGGCAACGTCATCTGACCGTCGGCGGCTCTCAGCCGCCATTCCCGAACAGCGCCGCCATCTTGCGGTCGACGTCGAGGGACGGCCCGGCATTGCTGGGCCACTCGTCCGTCGTATGGATACGCAGAATGATATCCTGGTCGTAGTTGCCAAAGCCGCGGCCGAAGATGTTCACACCGCCGGGGTACTTGGCATTCTCCTTCACGCCGATCCGCAGCCGGATCGAGTGATGGTTGGGAATATCCAGATCCTTGAGCGACACCGGGGAGATCTTCATTCCGTCGACGTAGGTACCGTCGCGCGCGACGCGCCAGGTTTTGAGCATGCCATACTGGCTTCCGCGCAGCGTCCACCAGTCTGGCGTATAGACACCGCGCTGGTCGCCGAAGTCACCCGGGCTGGTCCAGGTGCCGACGTCCTGTTGATTCACCCACACGGTGATTTCGCTCGGCCACTCGGTGGCCGTGCCCGGTACCTCGGACGAGAGCTCGAGCGAGAACTCCAGCGCTTCGACGTTGGTCTTGCTGAGGCGCGCATTGTTGGGGAACTGGTACTCGACGAAGCCGCGCGTGAACCACATAAGGCCGGCCCGCATGCGGCCCGGATCGAGGAAGATATCGGGGACATCGAGCAGGCCGATGATGCCTTCGGTCGAGCAAAGCCCGCAGGGTGCGCTGACTTCGCAGCTCGTATAGAGGCCCACCGGCATGGCGACTTCGATGACGTTCTGCCGCGTCGCCGTCGCGTCGTCCTTGAACATCACCAGCACTTCGTCGAAGACCGCACGGCAGATCTTCTGGTTGCCCTTCTTGGCTTTCTGCGTTTCGGTCTTGATCAGTCCCGCTTCTTCGAGAATCTGCAGGTTCGACGACACCGTCGACTGCGGTAACTCGAGGAGGTCCGCGATGTCGTTGACGTTCAGGCCGCCACGCTGGTGCAGCACCTTCAGAATCTTGACGCGAACAGGTGAAGCAAGGCCACGGAGCACGTCCGGGCGCTCTTCAGGATCGACAAGCAGGAAATTGCGGCTCATAGCCTTGAACGTTTGAGATCAGTATAGCTGATTTATATCAGCGTTCTTGTCATCGGCAATGCGACGCGACCTGATTTCATCAGGGCGGCGGAGCGAGACTGGGCCAGCCGTCATCTGTCCAGCCAATGTCGACGATCTGAATCTTGGCCACGCCCGCATCATCGCCATCGTAATAGTGGTAGACGAGCATGTCCCTGGGAGCTCCGAAGACCGGCTCCTGGCCGCCCGGGCCGATATAACGCCCGTTCGTCTTCTGCAATTCGGACGCACCTGCCTTGAGCAGATCGGTGCCGTCCTTGCCCACATAGGGCCCGGTGACGTGATCCGCACGACCAATCATGATGCGATACGTGCTGTCGAGACCAGCGCAGCAACGGTCGTAGGACACAAAGAGGTAGAACCTGCCCTCATGCTCGAGAATGGCGGACGCCTCAACGACCCCGCCGCCATACCAAGCAAGATCGTAGCGCGGGGTGTCCTCGCTCAGCAGCTTGCCCGAGACCGGATCGAGTTCGCGCATCTTGATGCCGGACCAGTACGAACCGTAGCTCAGCCACGCGCGGCCATCCGAAGTGTCGATGCGATAGGGGTCGATCGCGTTGAAGTCGTCTTTCGCCGTACTCTTGACCACAAGCCCCTGATCCACCCAGCCTTCGCCGGGCTTGCTGGCATCGAACGCGTCGTTGGTCATGAGGCCGATGGCGCTGAATTGCAGGCCCATGCTCGACAGCGAATAGTAGAGATACCAGACGTCGCCGTGCTTACTCACCGACGGTGCCCAGATGTTCTGCGCCTTGTAGTGGATCTCCTGCATCCCCCATCTGGGGATGCCCTTGCCGACCGCGCCGGCATTGGTCCAGGTGATCCCGTCGGGCGACGTCTTGACCTTGATGGCGCCCTGATAGAGACCGCCGGCATCGCCCGTCTGGAAGCTGGCCCACACGCCTTTATCGACAACGACCGATGGATCGTGGATGCGGACATCGCCCTGCATCGTCGGCGCGGGCGGCAATTCCTGCGCGAGGGCAGCGGACGTGAGCAGCGCTATGGCCGCGGCAGCAAGTCTGAGCATTGTGGTCCTCCGCTCTCACCTTAGCGAAAAGAACGGAGGACGCACCTGGCGGTTGCGATCAGGCTTCCGGTATCCACACCACCATCGAGCCGCGGCCACGATTGGCCCACAGATAATAAGGCAGGGCCGTAAGCGTCGTGTCGCCCTCGCTGGGCGGAGCGCTCCGGTAAAGATCGCGCCAGTCCGACGGATCGATCGCCCGCGCCGGCGCGGACAGCGTTACCGCGCCACCGAAGAGATCTGCGCGCGTCGTCGACTTGAGCTCCGCATCGCGGGGCAGTTTCAGGCGCTGCACTGCGCCGCCCGGATTGTCGACCTCCTCGACGCAATAGACGAGCGGCCCACGCTTCAGCGCGACACGGCCCACATCCATGATCACGCCCGGGTTCGCGTACAGCCGCTCCGCCGGCATGGGCAGATCGAGTGTGATGCTATCGCCCTTCGTCCAGGTGCGGCGGATCGTGACGTAGCCATCGGTTGGCTTCGCATCGACCGCCTGGCCATTGACCTTGAGCGCAAAGCTGCGTGCCCAGGCCGGGATGCGCAGCTTGACGTCGAACGCAGCAGGCGTCGCCGGATCGATGCTGATCGCGATGTCGCCCGACCACGGATAATTGGATTGCTCGCGAACCGCGACGGAGGTGCCGGCAATCTCACGCGTGGCGGAGATGCCGCCATAGAGGTGGAACGCGATCCCGTCGGCGGCGGTCGAAATGAAGTAGCCCCCAACCGAGGCCACGAGGCGGCTCACATTCATCGTGCAGCACGGACAGGTGTGCCACTCCCACCGCTCCGCCGAGCCGTTGCTCTCCAGCGGGTTGGCGTAGAAATAGTGCGTGCCGTCGCGGCTGAGGCCCGAGAGTGCGCCATTGTAGAGAGCGAGCTCGAGCACGTCGGCGTACTTACCGTCGAGGTCGAGATGCAGCATGCGCTGTGCCCAAAAGATCAGCGCGACCGACGCACAGGTTTCAGCGTACGCTGTCTGGTTGGGCAGGTCGTAGTCGAACGTAAAACCCTCATTATGCGCCGACGGGCCGAGACCCGCCGTGACGTACATCTTGGTGATCATGACGTCGTTCCACAGCGTCTCGCAGGCCTGCTTGAGGCTGGCGTCACCGAGTTCGGCCGCGAGATCGGCCATCGCCGTGTACATATACATCGCGCGTACGGCATGCCCGACCACCTTGGTCTGCTCGCGCACGGGCTTGTGGCTCTGCGAGTACTCGTAGTTCGACTGCGCGTAGTCCTGCCTTGCCCAGCCTTTCCGCTCGCGCTCTTCGCGCTCGATGTCGAAATAGTGCGGCGGCTGCTTGCCGCGCTCGTTGATGAGGTAGGTCGCAAAGTCCAGATGCTTCCGCACGCCGGTGAGGCGATAAAGCTTGATCAGGGCGATCTCGATCTCCTGGTGACCATCATAGCCGTGCTTCTTGCCCGGCTCCGACCCGAACACCGAGTAGATGTGGTCGAGATAGCGCTCCATAATGTCGAGCCAGCGCCGCCGACCGGTCGTCTCGAAATAGGCGATCGCGCCTTCGAGCATGTGACCCGCATTGTAGAATTCGTGGTTGTCGCGCAGGTTCGAGAAGCGCTTCTCCGGCTCGTGCCCGAGGTACCAGCAATTGAGGTAACCGTCCGGGGCCTGCGCCTTCTCGAAGTCGTCGACGATCGCCTCGATCTTGGCTTCGATATCGGCGTCGCGCCGGTGCGAGAGCGCGTAACTCGCCGCCTCGATCCACTTGCCTACGTCAGAGTCCCAGAACACCTGTACCGTGAAGCCATTGGCATGGCGCGGAAAGCGCAGCGGCGGCGGTGGCTGCGGAAGCTTCAGCGATTCCAGTATCCCGTACTCGCCGAGCTTTTGATGCTGGCTGAGGATGGTGTGCGACAGCACGGTTTCGAGGCGCTCTTTCCAGAAGCTGCCTTCGAGGCGCACCTCGACAAAGCGTACGGGTTGATATTGGCTCATTATAACTCCGTTCCGGACCTTTGCTCGTCCGTTTCTAGATCTTCGAGGAATCGCGGATGACGAGACTGCACGGCAAACGCCGCACGCCTCGCATGGGCTTGCCACCCATGATGTCGAGCAGCGCCTCACCGGCAGCGCGACCAAGCGTGCTCAGGTTCATGTCGACGCTCGAAAGTTGCGGCCGTGCCGCCAAGGTCATCACTTCCCAATTGTCGAAGCCGACAATTGCCACATCTTTGGGCACCGCGAGGCCGCGTTCGCGAAGTGCTTCGCTGGCGCCGCGAGCGATCTGGTCGTTGTCGCAGAACAACGCATCGGGTTTGGGCCCCGGGCCGTCGAACAGCGCCGCAATCGCCTCGCGGCCCCAGGCTTCCGACCACGGGCCGTTGATGTAGAGCGCCGGCTCGTATGTCATGTTCGCCGTGCGCAGCGCGCGCTCATATCCCATCTGTCGCAGGCGCACTGCTTCAAATCGATCAGGACCCGAAATATGCGCAATCCGTTTGCGGCCGAGCGAGATCAAATGCTCCACGGCAAGGACGGCGCCCCCCTCGTCATCCGGGATGAGGCATAGAGCATTCTCATCCTCGGCTTGCGAATAGACATATATGATCGGCACGCCGGGCAGGGGGCCGATCGGCGACCGCTTGTCGGCGCGGCGAGCCGTCACAACGAGGCCATCGATCCGCTTCCGCATGAGCTGCTCGACATGCGCCCTCTCACGGGCCGGATCGTCGGTCGCGTTCGACATGAACACCGCGATGCCATGGTCAGCCAGCTTCTGTTCGAGCGCTTCAACGATCGGAAAACTGAATCGGCCGAACGAGTCGTTCGTCAGCAGCCCCACCGTCATCGAGCGCGCCCGATGCAGGCTCTGCGCGAGGTCGTTGGGGCGATAGCCCAACTCCTGCGCCTTCGCGAGGACCTTCTCGCGCGTCTCTGTGCGCAAGTGACCGGTGCCATTCAGCGCCTTGCTCGCGGTGCCGATCGACACTTCGGCGGCCCTGGCCACGTCGTGGATCGTCAGGCCGCGTCGGCCCGTCCGCACCTGACGCGGAGAGCGGCTATCGTCCATCTATTTCACGGCTCCGCTGAGGAAGCCGGAGACGTAGTACTTCTGCAGCAGCAAATAAATGAGCACGCAGGGCAAAACTGCGAGCATGACGCCGGCCTGCAGCGCGCCCCAATCGACCGAACCCAGGCGGCCCGACCGCACGCTCACCAGCATGATTGGGACGGTGAACGACGTCTCCTTGTTCATGAAGATCAAGGCTGAAAGGAACTCGTTCCAGCTCGCAATGAACGCGAACAGCCCAACGGTCACCATCCCCGGAACGATCAGCGGCAGGAACACCGACCGCAGCACCTGCAGCGACGACGCTCCGTCGACCTTGGCTGCTTCTTCGAGTTCCTTTGGAATACCCTCGAAGGAATTGCGCATCAGGTAGATCGAGAACGGCAATTGCAGGATGGCGTGCACGATTGCCAGCCCCAGCCAGCTGTTGGCCAGCCCTATCTTGGCAAACGTCAGATAGAGCGGGATCAGCAGCGCCTGATAGGGGATCATCAGCGGCGCCAGCAAGAGAATGAACCAGACCTCTTTGAACGGAATCTTGAAGCGGGCGAGGCCGTAGCCTGCCGGAACCGCAAGGGCGAGGCAGATCACGATCGCCAGAGCTGCGACAGCCAGCGAATTGCCGAGATAGGTGAGGACGCCCGCCTGGTAATTGAAGATCTTCCAGTAGTTCTCGAGCGTGAAGCTCTGCGGGAAGTAGCCGGGAGGCACGGATTGTGCGTCCGCCGGCGATTTGATGGAAGCGAACAGGCTCATTACCAGCGGCATGAGCATGATCACGATCATGAACACACAGATCGCTGCGACGAGGTATCGCGCCGCAGGATTCTGTCCAACCGCGCGAGATGTCGCGCGGTCACTGCCAGCGAGGGCAGATGGGTTTTCAGCGGCGATGGTCATTGATTTTGCCCCCGGTTGCTAAGTGCGACCTGGATCGAGGAGAAAATCAGAATGATCGCCGTCAGGATGATGGACAGGGCCGCTCCATAACCGAGTTTGAAGCGGATGAAGCTGTTCTGATAGACCCAGTACACCGACGTAAATGTCTGCCCTCGCGGGTTGCCACCCGTCATGATGTAGAATTGGTCAAAAGCCAGGAGCGAGCCGATCACTGAGATGAGCGTGGTCAGCAGGATCACGCGGATCGTCAAAGGTAGAATGACATACCAGACGCGCTGCCAGTAGTTGGCGCCGTCAATCAGCGCTGCCTCGACAACCTCGTTGTTGATGGCCTGAATCCCGGCCACGAACAGCAGCATGCCGAAGCCGACAACCTTCCAGGTGATCGAGACGATCACTGCCCACAGCGCTGGATCGGCCTTGGTGAACCACGCCATCGGCTCGGCGATGATATGCAGATCAACGAGGATGCGGTTGAACAGCCCGACCTGCTGGTCGAACATCCAGTACCAGAGCAGGCTCGATGACCCGATACCGATGACGACCGGGATGAAGATGATGCCGCGCGTCAACTGTTGCAGCGGCCGGTTCGGCGCGGTCAGCAACGCGAGCGCGAAGCCCAGTCCCATCAGGATCGGGGTGATGACCACCGTGTATTTGAGTGTGAACCAGAGCGACTTCCAGAACTGGGCGTCGGCAAACGCATCGACATAGTTCTGGAACCCGACCCAGACCCCGCCACCCAACAGCGACGTATCGGTCAGCGAGATGTAGATGAGCTGCGCGAGCGGCCAGAACACAAACACCGCGACGAACAGCAATGCAGGCAGGACGTAGAACAGGCCCTGGTAGCGCGACATCGTGTTGTTCAATTCCCCGGATCCTTTCGTGAGCTCGGCCGCGACGGTTGCCCGCCGCGGCCTGGGCCCGGGAGGACCTTTACTTGGACGCGATTTCTCGCATCGCATCCTGCGCGCCCTTGATGGCGCCGTCGATGTCGCCGTCAAAGATCGCGGTCTGGAGCATGGTCAACCACGGGCTCTGGTCCGCATTGACCATATCATTGAAGTGGAAGGCGTAGGGCGTCTGGCCAATGCCGACCGACTTGGCCGTCGTGATGTAGCGCGGCTCTTCCTGGAAGTACTTGTTATCAGCCAAATCCGTACGCGATGGCAGAATGAGGTTCTTAGCAAGGCCCTCAAGCTGCGCTTCGTCAGTCAGCTGCCACTGGATAAACTGGGTGGCGAGATCGGCATTCTTGCTCCCCTTGGGAACAGCGATCACGTCGCCGCCCACAAACGAGGACTGATCGCCGTCCTTGATCCCGGGAAGCGCGGCGATGCCGAAGTCGATTTCCGGGTGATTGGCCTTGAGCGAGGCGATCGCGAAGCCGCCCGAACCCTGCATGCCGATGACGCCGGTCTCGAACGTTGCCTGGAAGTTGGCTCCCGTATCGGCCTCGGCGCTCTCGGGGATCGCGCCCGCCTTCCACAAGTTCTGCAGCATCTGCAGCACTTCCTTGACGCCGGGGCCCTCCATGGCCGGGGCATCGCCTGACGTGGGGAGCAGGGTCGCGCCCGAGCCCCACATCATCGGCGCCTGCGTGAAGATGTTGCAGCCACCGCATGAGCCCGAGAAGTAGTAGCCGTAGAGGTTAGGATCGGCCGCGTGGATTTTCAGCGCGTAGTCTTCGAGTTCGCCGATGGTCTTGGGCGGCGCCTCCGGATCAAGGCCTGCCTTGCGGAAGATGTCCTTGTTGTAGAGCAGGATCGACACGTCGGGCGTAAAGCCCGTGCCGTAGAGCTTGCCGTCATACGTCGCGAGATCGCTGAACGCCTTGGCGACTTTGGCCTGGTTCGGGTCCTTGCTCAGCACATCGGTGAGGTCGGTCAGGAAGCCCGCTTTCATGAAGTCAGGCATGAAGATCAGGTCGAAGGAAATCAGGTCGGGAACGTCGCCAGACTGCACGCCCGTGGCGAGCTTGGTGACCATCTGGTTGTCCGGAATGGTCGTCAGCTCGATCTTGTCATCGTGCGACGCATTCCACAGGTCGATCATGTGCTGTGCAGCATTGGAGCTCGACGAGCGTGCCCAGATCGACAGCGTGGCGGCGGTCGCCATGCCGGGTACGAGTGCGGCAGTCATCGACAAGGCGAGCGCAAGCCCGCCCAACTTCGGCAAATTCATCGGTATCCTCCCATTTTGCCTATTCGGCGCCGGACCCTATCGGGCTCCTCCTGGCGCTAGAAAAGCTTTTCCGATTTGTCTCTCCACGCTGCCAGGAGACAGGCGCAGCGATTTCGGAAAAGCTTTTCTTGGATGTCAGTGATTGCACGGTGGCGGGTCGTTGGCAAGCAGAAAGGAAAAGCTTTGCCTGAACTATTCAAGCCAACAGCTGATCAGGCGGGGAAGCCCACCGGACGCGCTGCGTCGGGTCAGGCATCGTCGGGCAGATTGTATGATCTCGGCCGTCGTCGGCCATTCTGAAAACATCGGGAGGCGGGACGCGTAGTCCTGTTGCATCGCCGCCGTCGCGGCGGCATTGAGCCACTAAGACCAGACGATACGTCCAGACTCAGTTCCCGAACCAGCCATCCTTGAGATAGCGCATGTACTCGAAGATGGCGCCGTGTTTGCGCACGAACACCACCTCGAGAAAGTCGCCAACGATGAAGGGCGGGATCAGGATCTCGACGCCATCGGCCTCAAGATGCGGCCTGAGGTCCTTGACCCGATAGGCGACATGCGGATTGTTGCGCACCGCGTCCGGCACCGTGCTGTCGTCGCGATAGCGCAGGAACTCGATATGCTCGGGGTGGTTGCGGGGGTTGGTCACCCAGATTTTGCTGGCCTCGACCCAGTCTTCCTGCGGTTGCGGTACGGCGGTGGTGATGCCGACGTGATCGAACTCGAAGTCGCTCATGGCAGTCGCACCACGGCGCCGGTGCGCGCAGATTCCTCCGCCGCCAGCGTCGCCTCAAGCGCCGCCGTCGCATCTTCCGGCGTGCCGATCGTCACCGGCGCGCCGCTCAATGCCGTGCTCGCGAAATAGACGAACTCGTCGCGCAGTGCGCCGCCACGCACGCCGTTGAACATGGGCCAGTACGTGATGTCCGGCGAGTGCAGTTTCTTTCCATCGACGATCCCCAGATTGGGGAAGGTGTCCTGCACATGGATGATCCCCTCGGTCCCGATGATCGACATACGCTCATCGATGTCGAACGGCGTTTTGTCGGGCATGCACCATACCGTTTCGAGCGTGGCGGTCGCGCCGCCCTTGAAGCGATACATGGTCTGGCCGATGTCTGGATGCTTCAATCCGCGCACATCGACGGTCTGCGCGTAAGTGGAGGCGACGCGATCGCCGGTGAACCACAGCATGATATCGGTATCGTGGATCGCATCACCCACGATCGGCCCGATCTTGTTGAGGATGGTCGGCGTCCACTCGGCGGGAATGTTGCGACGCGACGACAGCGCGACGATCTTGCCGATCCGCCCCTCATCGATCGCCTGCTTGGCCATGCGATAGCGTGGATTGAAGCGGACCACATGCCCGATAAAGAGGATGCCCTTGGCACCCTTGGAGGCCGCGGTGATCCTGTTCGCATCCGCCACGGTGGACGCGATTGGCTTTTCGAGGAACACGTGCTTGCCCGCCTTCAACGCGGCGATAGCAGGCTCCGTGTGCTGGTCCCACATGGTGCAGATCGACACCGCGTCGATGTCGGGATCAGCGAGCATGTCCGCGTAGTCGCGATAGAGCTTGCTGACGCCGAACTTAGCGCCCATCGCCGCGAGACGGTCGGGCGTGCGGGTGCATAGGGCGGCCAATTCGAGGTTGGGAACGCCGACGATGGTTTCGGCGTGGATCTCGCCGAACCATCCCAGTCCGATAATGCCGATGCGCAGTTTGTCCATGCTCTTCCCCTCAGAAGTCCTCAAGCGTGAGTTCACGTGCCATCACGATATTGCCGGCAGTCAGCCCGCAATCGACGGGAATGGCGGCGCCGGTGACGGCGCTCGCCAGGTCGGATGCAAGGAAAGAGATGACGCGCGCCACCTCGTCGGGCTCGACGATCCGGCCGAGCGGATACCAGCGCTCGAGCGTCTTGAGCACATTGGCATCCTTGGCAAGCCGTTCGGTCCAGATCGGCGTGCGCACCGTGCCCGGCAGCACGATGTTGGCGCGGATGCCGTACCGGCCATATTCCTGCGCAATGGACCGCGTGAGCGAAATCATGCCGGCCTTCGCGGCGCTGTAGGCGGGGTCGCCGAGCGCGCTGAGCCCGTTGACGGACCCCACATTGACGATGACGCCGGAGCGGCGCGCCACCATTTGCGGCAGCACGGCGTGGGCGCAGGCGTATGCGCCGTTGAGATTGGCAGAAACGTCCTGCTCCCAGCCATCCGGATCGGTCACGGCCAGCGTCGAATGCCGCGAAATGCCCGCATTGTTGATCAGGACGTGGACATCGCCAAAGCTGTCGAACGCGGCCTTCACCGCCGCACCGTCCGAAATGTCCGCGACGGCTGCCTTCTGCGCCACGCCCTCGGCGACCAGCGCATGCACCTTGTCGCTGCGATCGAGCGCCGCAATGGTGGCGCCGTCGTCGGCAAAGAAGCGGCAGAGCCACCGCCCGATGCCGCCTGCAGCTCCCGTTATCGCGATGGTTTTGCCCGAGAAGCCGCCGCTCATCATGTCCTCCTCAGCGCCTCGCCGATCCAGGCGAGATTGGTGCGCCGCAAAAAGCCCCAGTTGTAGAATGCAATTTCATCTACGCCGCCGTCACGCAGAGTCTGCTCGGCCGCAACGACCTCGTCGCGCGTCGCAAGATCGGGATGCGACGGCCGCAGGATGCCGCGCAGCTTGCCGGACCCGCGCAGGCGGCGGCGGATGTCGAACAAGTCCGCGCCGACACGCGCGGCGCTGGGTTCGTAGAAGCAGGCCTCGATGATGCCGGCAGCCTCCGCCTGAGCCTTGAGGTCGCTGCCCTCGTACCAGGCGCCTCCGGTGGGACGCGCCACCGATGGGATGACGGCCAGGTTCGCGTCGCTGCGGATGGCAGCCCGGATCTCTAAGATCAACTGTGTGACGACGCCATTGCGATAGTCGAGATACCGGCGCAGATCGCCGTCGGCGACGATATCGGCGCGCCAGAACGCCTCGGCCATATCGGGCGGGAAATCGATCCCGGCATCGAGATAGGCCTCGATATCGGCGCGGACCTGCGCCTGCAGGCGCCGTGCATCGATTCCGCTTTTCTGCGCGCCGGCAACGCAGTGGTCGCAGAAGCACAGGCCAAGCAGGTTCTCGAGCCAGGGATTGGACTTGAGCAGTGCGAACTCGTGGTGAAAACCATGGGCGTAGGGAGTGAAGCCGGGCGCTTCAACGGAGAGTCCGGCAACGGGATAGCTGGCCGCGACGTCGCGACAGAGGCCGATCGCATAAGCGCGCGACTCCGGATGCGATGGACATAGATTGTAGAAATAGGGATCGCCAAAGGCGTTGCGCACCACGACGTCGGGATGCGCCATGCCCAGTCGCGTATTGTGCAGGAGCACAAGCCACACATTGACGCCCACTCCGCCATGGTCGGTCAACTCGCGCAGCACGTCGCCGTCTTCGAGCAGACCGTTGGCCACCGGCTTGATGGCGCCGTAGCGCGAGGCATCCGCATTGAAATAGACTGTGCCGTCGTCGGGAAAATAGACTTTGCCGCGGCTGCCGTGCGGGCGCAGGAACTTGCCCGCGTGGTAGCTTCCCGCCATGGTGACGGTATCGAGCCCTAGGCCTGCAAACTCGTCAATCGCGCTGCCGACGCCTGCTTCCGCGAGGTCCCAGGCATACGTGTAGATGGCCCTGTAGCTCATCGCTTCGTCTCAATGCCCGTGATGGTGACCATGCAGGAAGGCCTCCTCGAACGGGCGGCGGCTGACTTCCATCTCCCGTCCATCGAGATAGACGACCACGGGCTGGAGCAGGGTCGACCCCTGGCGCCGGGTGCCCACGACGTCTTCGAAGACATAGTCGCTGTCATACTGCCTGAGCACCGTGATGTCGGCCGGCGCGCCGAGCCCCAGATGCCCCAGCGCGGGCCGATCGATGGCAAGCGCGGGCCGGCTGGTCGACATGTCGATCACCTCGGGGAGCGTCAGGCCGCAATTGAGCAGCTTGCTCATGGTGTGAAGCATATCGTAGCCCGGCCCATCGACAGCGATGACGTGAACGTCGGACGAGATCAGATCCGGCTTGAACCCTTCCCGGAGTGCAGCTTCCGCCGTGGCATAGCCGAACGCGCCCATGCCATGCGCGATGTCGAACAGGACGCCGCGCTCTCGGGCGGCCCAGACTGCGTCGAGCACCTTGCCGTCGGCGCCGATCGCCGAATTGGGTTCGGGCCGGTAACAATGGGTGAGGATGTCGCCGGGGCGCAGCATGTTCACCACGTCGGTGTAGCTGGGCGGTGGGTGACCGATATGCGTCATCAGCGGCAGGTCGGCGGCAACCGCAGCCTCGAGCGCCAGTTCAAGCGCTCCAAGGCCCAGATCGCCCGTGACGATGCCACCGATGCGCACTTTGACGCCGATGATGCGATCGCGGTTGCCCTCGATTTTTTCGACGCATCGGTGAACCGGCAACATCGCCCGCGTCGTCGCTTCGCCGATCGACACGTCCTTGTCGAAGCCGAAGATGCCCGGGAAGGAAATGTTGAGGAAGGCGAAGATGCGATACGGCGAATGCGCCATCACATAGTCGCGGAACCCATCGTAGTTGCCAGCGCCCGCGCTGCCGGCGTCGACCAGCGTCGTGCAGGCCGAGCGGCGGGCGATGAAGCCCGGATCGACGCTGAGCGAAGTGGCCTTGTGATAGACATGCGTGTGGATATCGATCAGGCCCGGCACCACAACCGACCCGGTGACGTCGCGCACCTTCGTCGCGCCACCCTCGATCGCTGGGGCGACGGCCGAAATCCGGCCGCCCTTGACCGCGACATCCATGCGTCCGTCGATGCCGTTTCGCGGGTCAATAACGCGCCCGCCGCGCAGGAGCAGATCATGCATGGGGTTTAGTCCAGACTGGGACACCTGGTACCTCCGTGAGCGCTGCGTCGGGTCGCTGCGACCCGGCGCTTCTGCGCTTTGGCGTTGTTGGATCAGGCGAGTTGTACGACACGCTCTTCGTTGATGCTCTGCTCGGCCGCCAGCACGATGCGCAGGCTGTTGACCGCCGCATCCATGGAGTCCGACAGGTCGAGATCCTCATTGATGGCGCGGAGGAAGAAGGCCTGTTCGCGATCGCACAGTTCCTGATGATTGGGCTCATCAGTCATGGTGAAGATCTCGTCCTTGCGAACGAAGCTCTTGTCGCCGGGAGCGACCTCGGCGTGGTGATACTGGATGGCGTCGGTCTTGGTGTGCTGGTCGATGTCGGAGGAATCCGACACGCCATCTTTGTGCGCCTTGGGATTGGGCACGATCGACACGGCACCTTGCGGGCCGACGACGTCCTTCACGAAATACGCCACTTCGCTCATCATCGGCCCCCAGCCGGCTTCGTACCAGCCGACCGAGCCATCATCGAAGGTGACGTGAAGGTGGCCGTAGTTCGGCTTGTCGGCCTCCGCCCAGAGCTTTGCGCCGATGCCATGCACGCGCACCGGCTTGGCGCCGGTCAGCTGGCACATCACATCCACATAGTGGACGCCGCAATCGACGATCGGAATCAGCGAGTCGATCAGGTTCTTGTGCCAGTCATAAGTCGGCCCGCCGGACTGCTGGTTGAGATTGAGCCGCATAACCAGGGGCTTGCCCAGCGTCTGTCCCAGTTCGATGAACTTCACCCAGCTGGGATGGACACGTAGGATATAGCCGAGCACCAGCTTGCGGTTCTTGGCCCGCGCCAGCGCCACCACCTTCTCGGCATCTTCGACCGTGGTCGCGATCGGCTTTTCCATAAAGACATGAGCGCCCGCGTTCATCGCCTTGATCGCGTATTCGGCGTGGGTGTTCGGCCACGAATTGATCGACACGGCGTCGGGACGCGTCGTAGCCAGCGCGGTGTCGAAGTCTTCGAACAGCGGATAGCCAGCCAGTTCCTCCGGAACGGCCTTCGACTTGATCGTGCGGCTCATGATGCCAACGATCTCGAACCCCGGATTGCGGTGGTAGGCGCTGGCATGGGACTTGCCCATATTGCCCAGCCCGACCACCAGTACGCGTACCTTGCCAGCCATTGCGATATCCCCATCGAGTGTTCAGGATCGTGGGCGGCCTGGGGCCGCCCACGACAATTTCCGGCTCAGGCGATGGCCTGGTCGAACAGCTTGGCCTGCAGCGCGTCGACATCGACCGCCGCCAAATCTGCCGGCAGTTCGACCGCCAGCGCGTCCGCCTTGACCTTGTCGTGGTCGAAGTCGTTGGCGGGCGCGATGCAGTCATTGGTGCACACGTCCTCGGCCTTGATCGCAGTCTTCATCTGGCCGAGCTCGTGGACCTTGTCGAAGAAGGTCTGCCACGCCGCCATGTTGTGGTCGCCCCAGCCCTTGCGCTTGTCCATGTCGCCACGCACGACGTTGAGGTTCTGCAGCAGCGACATGGTGCCCTGCACCGGACCGTTGGCCTGCGCGACCGACGGGAACTGCTCGAACACCGCATGCACGGCGGCGCGGGGATTGTGGTAGGAAGCCTCAAGACCCATCGACCAGGCGCGCAGATATTTGTCGAGGAAGGCCTTCTTGTCGGGGTCTTCGAGATCGGCGGCGCGCACCACATAGCTGTTGGCGAACAGCGGCGAATGCTGCACACCCAGCCAGTACTCGAAATCGAGCCCGGTCGAAATCCACTCGGCGCGCAGACCTTCCCAAGCCAGAGCCGCGTCGCCCTGTCCGGCCGCGAGGGCCGTACCCCAGGTCGGCCAGCCGGCCTCGACATACTTGACCTTGCTGATATCGACGCCCTGCACGGCCAGCATCGGGTCGACGATCGACTGCCAAGCGGCCGAGCCGAGCAGAATGGTCTTGCCCTCGAGCTTCTTGAGATCGTTGCTGCCTTCACCCTTGCGGAAGGCAAGGCTGAACGTGTCGCGCGCACCCCAGTGGAACGCCGATTTCAGCTTCATGCCATTGTCGAGCGCAAAGGAGAAGATGCCTGGCGACGGGAAGCCCATGTCGGCCTGGCCGACATCGACGAACTTGACCGTCGCGGTGCCGTCGGACGGGCCGGGCTGCATGTCGACATCGACGCCCAGATCAGCGAAATAGCCCAGCTTCTTGCCCATCCAGAAGCCGAAATCGTCCAGCACTTCGAGTGTGCCGCGCGGCGAGATCCAGGTGAATTTCGAGTAGGGCGCCGCGGCGGCGCGACCGACGCTGCCCAGCGCCGTGGCCGTGACCACGCCGGCAGCGGAGACCTGGAGGAAAGTCCGGCGGTTCATGCCGCCGGCAGAAAAGAAACTAGCCATTTGTATCCCCTGTTGATGCTTGTTCTAGTCTTGCTCCGTCGCCTCCCTTTGGCGGCGGGTTGGTCTCAGGCCTCCCAACTCGCGAACTTCTTTCCGAGCAGAAAGAAGAGCACGTAGATCAGGATGCCCAGGATGGAGAGGATCAGCACCACAGCAAAAAACTGCGGCATCTGGATCATGGAGGAATAGGAGGTGAGACGGTTGCCCAGCCCGAAGCCGCCGCCGACCATCTCGGCGCCCACTGCCGTGAGCAGGCCGAAGATCGATCCGACCATCAGGCCCACAAAGATCATCGGTAGCGCCATGGGCGCGCGAACTTTCCAGAAAATCTGCAGCGTCGACGCGCCATAGGAGCGAGCGAGGGCGATCTTGCCGCTGTCGACGCGGCGGAACCCGGTTGCGGCGTTGATCATCACCATGGGGCCGGAGGCGAGCGCGACAGCGATGATGCGCGGCTCGTAACCAAAGCCGAACCGCAGAATGAGCAGCGGCACCAGCGCGAGCATGGGCGTGGTCACCAGCAGCAGGATGTATGGCGTGATGATCTTTTCTGCGAAGGGGAACTGCGTGATCACCGCAGCGAGCACGAGCCCCGCAACCGCGCCGATGCCAAAGCCCGAGAACAGTTCGATCAGCGTGTGTCCCAGGTGCGGCGCGATCAGCGGAAAGTCCGTGACCAGCGCGATGGCGATCTGGCTGGGTTTGGGCAGGATGTACTGCGGCACCTGGAAGAAATTGAGCAGCAGCTCGGTGCCGCCGATGATCACCACGGCAACCAGCACGATGGCGAGGACTTCGCGCGCCGACTTGATGCCCGGACCGGCGGCGAGCGCCGACATTCCGCCTGTGATCCCGACCTCGCCGCTGCCGGCGCTCTGACGGCCGAACTGCGGGATGGCGTCATTGTCGCTCATCGCGTCGTCACCATAGCCGGCTCTGTGGGCGAGGCGGAGGGCCGGGCATAGCGGCTCTTCTGCTCCCCGACGATCTCGCGCTTGATGATATTGGTGAGATCAAAGACCTCGCGTGTGGCCATGATGTCCAGCGAGCGCGGGCGCGGGAAGGGCACCTCGTGAATGCTGGCGACGCGGCCGGGGCGCGGGCTCATCACCACGATGCGGTCGGACAGAAAGATGGCTTCCTCGATGGAGTGGGTGATCAGCACGATGGTCGTCCGCGTATCGAGCCAGATCTCCTCGACCATCTGGTTCATTTCCTCGCGCGTGAATGCGTCGAGGGCGCCGAACGGCTCGTCCATCAGCAGCACCGACGGTTTGAACGAAAGGGCCCGCACCAGCGCCGCACGCTGTTGCATGCCGCCCGAAAGCTCGCGCGGAAACCGTCCGCCGAAACCGCCAAGTCCGACGCGGTGCAGCAGATCATCGATCCACGCCTTGTCGGGTCTGGTTCCCTTGATCTCGAAAGGAAAGTTGATGTTGGCATCGAGATTGCGCCAGGGCAGGAGATTGGCATCCTGGAACACCATTCCGATCTCGGGGTTGGGTCCGACGACCGGCTTGCCGTCCAGCAGCACCTGGCCCGCGCTCAGCTTGTGCAGCCCCGACATGCTCCACAGTAACGTGGTCTTGCCGCAGCCCGAGGGGCCGACGATCGACACGATCTGGCCGGCGGCAACATCGAGCGAGCACCGGTCGATAGCCAGCAGATCGCCCGAGCGCGTGGCATAGACCTTGGTTGCGTCCCGAACCTGGAGCATGGGCTGATGTGTTTCGGCAGCAGGCAATCGTCCCTCGCGCGTTGCGCATCGGACTCCCCAGGCTCTGTTCCCCCGCCTTGGGCGTCGACGAGGTCAATGTGTGACTAACCTACTTTTTCGTCAAGCGTCGAAACGCAAATGCTGACATCGCATGAAAAGCACCTGGAAAAGCTGGACTTCGATGGCTTGATGGTTGTGTAACTTTCCGACATTGTTGACGCATTTCGCGTCCTGAGCGCGCCAACTGTCGACCGTCGGCGCCGTTGAAGTCGACGCAAACGCAGATTGGGATGGTATGGGAGCCACGATGATTGAGGGTACGGAGGGCGTCGTGGCGCACACACACAGATCCCACGCCAAGCGCGATGGCTACCTGAAACCGCTTCCCGACATCCTGTCGATCATCAAGGATTCCTACGCAGAGTTGCGACCTGCCGAGCGCCGCGTTGCCGACCTGGTGCTGGCAGATGTGACGCTGGCCGTCGATGCGCCCAACGCCGAGATCGCGCGCCGCGCCGGTGTGAGCGAGCCGACCGTGACGAGATTCTGCCGCGCGATCGGCTGCGAGGGCGTGCGCGATTTCAAGCTCAAGCTGGCGCAGAGCCTCGTCGTCGGTCGCCTCTACCTCGCTCCCGCCGAGCCCGCACCATCGACCGCCGATGGTTCGCCGCTCTGGAGCGTTGTCTTTGGCGAGGCGCGAAACGCCATCGCCGCCGTCGAGCGCTCAATCGATCCCGCTGACATTCTTCGTGCCGCCGAACTGGTGGCGGGCGCCAAGCAGGTGTTGATCTTTGGCCTTGGCGGCAGCTCCACCACGCTCGCTCACGAAACGCAGAATCGGCTGTTCCGCTATGGCGTGATCGCGGTCGTCCACTCCGATCCCTACATGCTGAAGATGACGGCCGCGACGCTCAAGCCCGATGATGTCGTGATCGCCATCTCCGGTACCGGACGCACCCGCGAGGTGATCGAGATCGTCGAGCTTGCCAAGCACTACCGCGCCCGGGCCATTGGCATCACCGCGCCCGACAGCGACCTGGCGAGCGCATGCGACATCAAGTTGACGGTCAACATTCAGGAATACGCCGATCCGCTCAAGCCGACGGCGTCGCGCTACGCCTTCCTGATCATCATCGATTTGCTGTCGACCGCGGTGGGCTATCGACTCGACCCCGCGGCGCGCGAAACGCTGCGCCGGATCAAGTACACCGTCCTCAGCCACCGCCGGGGCAATGTCCTCGAGCCGCTCGGCGACTGACGCAATCCTTCGGCCCCAGCCTCATCGTTGGTGATGCTATCCGGGTTACGTTCACCATGCACGCCACTGTTTAGGACACCGCCTGGCGATACTGCCTCAGCACGAGACGAATGTGGGCGAGCACCAACGAGCGACCGGACGGCGGGTCGCGGTTGTCACGCACGAACTCGTAGAGGCGCGGCAGGTATTGGCTGACTATTTCGGCACGAATCGCCAGACCGGAATCGAGGGTTGCGTCCACCGCCTGCCGAGCCTCCGGAACGTCCCAGTAGTAGCGGATGCGGTCACTGTAGCTGAAATGGCGGTCTAGTCGGACCTGATCCGGTGGACCGATATAGTGGCTCTGCCAATGACCAGGCTGCGCAAGCATGAGCCGCTCCATGGTTTGCGCGAGCGATGCCCGGGACGATCCTGACGCTTGAAGCATTGCATCGAGGCCATAAAGCGCCTCTCTGAGGGCGAAGGTCAGCCAGGGACCGACCTTGAGAATGGCGAAACCATCCTCAACCAACGCGCGCAGTGCCTCCGGACGCTGGTAATCCGTCGAGTGGGCCTCGAATACAAGCCGCGGAAGGTCCGAAAGGGTCGCCGGAAGATCGGCTGCCAGATCCCGCCGGTAGTGGCAGATGTCCGACGTGCCGAACTCGACACCGGGTTGAACGACCACCGCGATCACCCGGTTGATCGCGTCCGCGACGCCGGCATGTGAGAAGGCCTCGGCGTGGAGACGGATGGTCTCGCTCACGTTCATGGGCGTCGTGACTGACGGGTGGCCCTCGACATCTGCCACGCCGCCTGGCGCCGGAACTTCCGTGCCGATGACATAACAAAGTTCGCGCCGTTCCCCAGCGGCCGCGTCCTCCGCGACTCGGCAAAGCCGAGCGGCCCGTGCGGCAATCAACGCGTCAGGAAGGGCATCGGGATCGTCCGCGCATGGCATGCTGCAGTCGAGATGGATCTTGCGGAATCCGGCGTCGACATAGCTTCGCACCATTCCTTCCGCCCGCTGCATCGCTTCTGCGTGACCCAGTCCGGTCCAGGGGTTCGGTCCGAGATGGTCGCCGCCCAGGATCACGCGCTCCCGGTTCATGCCGACCGCGTCGGCGATGCTCATCACGCGGTCGCGGAAGCCAGAAGGGGACATGCCGGTGTAGCCGCCAAACTGGTTAACCTGATTGCACGTCGCTTCGATCAGCACGGGGCCATCTGCATCGCGGGCCTCGTCCAGCGCCGCTTCGAGGACGAGCGGGTGCGCCGAGCAGACCGATGTGATGCCCGTCGGCCGCCCGGCGTCCCGGGAAGACCTCAGCGAATGGAGATATTGCGTCGACATGCGCGCTATCCGAACTGCACGACTTTACTGAGATGCCGCGGGGTCGATGTGTCGAGCCCCTTGTTCCGCGCGAGAACTTCACCGAGCCATTGCAACGCGGGCAGGACGACCACCGCACGAGCGGACTCAGGACCCTCAATCTCGAGGGCCAGGTCACCCGGTCCACCAAGGCCGAGCACCGTCGCGCCGAGGCGCCGAAGCTCGCCTGCGAGCACCGTCTCCGCGTCGGCATCGTCACCATAAAGCATGATGATGGCCATTGATGTGTCGGCGAGGCTGATGGGGCCGTGTCGATACTCGAGCGGATGGAAAGCCTGCGTGACCGTGCAACTCATTTCCATCGCCTTGAGGGCCCCCTCCGAGGCAATGCCGTAAAGCGCGCCACCGCCGAGGAAGACGAAGTGACGACGCGCGTGCAGCCAGTCTGCCGACGACGCCCGCAACTGCGTGAGCAGCGCTTCGCTCTGCTTTGCGAGAACGTCGGTCTCGAACGCCTCATGGGCGAAGCGCAGGCCCAGCAACAGCATCAGGCTTGCCGAGCTTGTCATCACGATTCCTTCGTCCGCATGCGTACGAGCCACCAGCGAGATATCGGCGTCTCGCACGAGCGCGCTCTGCGGCTCGCAGCTGATGGCAATGACCCGCTGTCCGCGCGAAAGGCTGGCGCGGGCGGCCGCAACTGTCTCGGTCGACTCGCCGCTGCGGGAGATCGCTAGAACGGTCACGTCCGGACGCGAGATGTAGTCGCGCGGGCGGACCGTCCATTCGCGTCCGGGCACGGCCCTTGCATCGAATCCATTGGCGTTCAGCGCGGAAGCTATGGACTGAGCCAGGTAAAATGAGGTTCCACAGCCGACCACGGCGTAGTGCTGTCCGCGCTCCGCCGTGACGGATGGAGCTGGCAGATCACGCCAGTACGCAAATTGCTCGACTATGCTCCGCTCGGTGGCGTTCATCTATGTGCTTCCGTTCGTGTCTTCGCGGTCTCTGGCAGCCCAAGGCCGCTCGCCAGCCGCACGATCCATGCGTGGTCGATGTCCCAGCCACACTGCCGGGCCGCGTGCCAGATCGCTCCGCCACAGGGCGGCAGGACGGGCGCTGTCATCGGCCCGAGGCGGCTGGTCAGCGCGTCTCGGATATGCGTGCTGCCGCCGAGCCCACCGAGCAGGCTCCACGCGCCTGCCTCGCCGAGATCTGCAGCGTGTCGGGCGGCCGTGACGTGCGCCGCCAGGTAGTCTGCCGCGCGCTCGAACAGGCCGATCGCATCGCGATCGCCGGCGCGCGCGAGCCGATCTACAAGCGCGCTGATGGCGGCAATCTGCGACCGTGCGTGGATCAGCTGCGACAACCATTCGAGCAGCAGCTCCGATGATGCTGGAGCGCCGGGCAATGCGACGATCAGTGACTCGGCGAAGGCGGTTCGGGCGGCGCGTCCGTCGAGCATGCGCGTTGCAAGACCGAGGGCCTCGCGGCCAATCCAATAGGCGCTGCCCTCGTCGCCGACCGGTACGCCCCAGCCGCCGACTCGCAACCGGCGTCCATCTGCGGTGCGGGCGACGGCCATCGAGCCTGTCCCTGCGATCAGCACCACGCCCGGTCGGCCCAGGAACGCGGCGTCATGCGCCAGATACACGTCGTTCTCGAGATCGAGGCGATCGATGGGAAAGAGCGCCCGCAGGGTCTCCTCTATCAGCTGGTCGGTCGCGTTGCTTTCGCGATAGCTGCCAACGCCGATAGTTGCAGCCCGCACATGTGGCAGATGCTCGGCGACGTCAGCCCGCAGGGTGGCGAAAGCGGCTTGCCAGTCGGGATTGTCATGCGGATTGCTGCCGCCTGTTTCGGCGATATGCACGACGCGGCCGTTGCGATCGACGAGACAGAGTTTCGTCTTGCTGCCGCCACCGTCTATGCCAAGGAGGAGGTCGCTCACGTCTCGGCCCTGGCGTCGGCAATAAGGAGTTCGACGCCTGAATTCTCGATAGCCTGCCGCCAGCGGGTTGGCAGTGATGCGTCGCAGATCATGTGCGACACGTTCGACACCGATCCAACGAGATGGGTCGCGCTCTGACCGAACTTGCTGGAATCGACCAACGCAATGCGCTGCCGGGAGCGCGCGAGCATTCGCGTATTCAGGCTCGCCTCGGCGATATCTCCGGTTGAGATCGCCAGTTCTTCGCTGACCGCGCCCGCGCCCATGAAGAGTTGGTCGAAATGCATGCGATCCAGCTGCGCTTCGGCGTGCGGACCCACGATAGAGGCGTTGTCCGCCCTGATCTGACCGCCGAGGATCATCACGTTGATCCCAGGCACGCCCATCAACTCCTGCGCGACGGGCAGACCATTGGTGACGGCCGTTAAGGACATCGGTTCCAGTCGCATGCGCCGCGCCAGTTGCAGCACGGTCGTGCCGGCATCGAGGAAAATCGCTGTTTGGGGCCGCAGCATGCCGAATGCCACGTCGGCGATGGCGCGCTTGGCCGCGATGTTGGCACTCTCGCGCTGGCCGAACGCCAGTTCGGTGCTCGCTCCCTGCGCCAGACGGGCGCCGCCATGCACGCGCTCGATCAGTCCTTGCTGTTCGAGCGTCAGCAGGTCGCGGCGAACGGTCGCGATCGACGCGCCAACTGCCTCGCACAGGTCCGCTACGGCCATGTGGCCGTTAGCGTAGAGCTGCTGCCGGATGGCCCCCAGACGATCGATTTTCACCGAGCTTCTCCCTCAACGAAGACGACAACCTTTATGAGCGGCTGATCGCGATCGTGAACGTTCCTGAGCGTATACCGTTGGAAAATCACGATCGCTAGCCAAAATCCGCAAAGCGATCAAAAAAGTTCACATAACAAGAAACATTATGATTGACCGTCGGGGTGCCACGGTCCTATCGTCGGGGGCATCGGCAAAGGGGTGCCGAGGGTAGGGGCCAATGCGGATCGACTTCGCACCGGTGCTGGCGCGCCTGGACTATCTGCTGTCGGGGCTTGGGGTGACGGTCACTGTCACCGTGGCTGCAATCGCCCTGAGCTTCGTTCTGGGCCTGCTGCTTGCCATCTGCCGCATCTCCCGGGCTCGCGCGCTTCGCGCCTTTGCCTCGGTTTACATAGACGTGTTCCGCAACACGCCGTTCATCGTGCAGTTGTTCTTTCTGTATTACGGCCTGCCCGAGATCGGCATTCCAACCGAGCCCATGCTCACCGGCATCGTCGCCCTCAGTCTCGCATGCGCTGCCGGCAATGCGGAGATTATCCGGGCGGGAATAGAGACGGTGTCCAAGGGCATCGTCGAGGCCGGGCGGTCGTTCGGCATGTCGGCCTACCAAGTCTATCGCTATCTTATTCTGCCCAATGCGCTGCGGATATCGTGGCGGCCGCTGGGCAACGCATTCGTCAACCTCGTGCTGACCACGTCGGTGCTGTCCACCATAACCGTCAACGATCTTGCAGGTAACGCCGCCAATGTCTCGGCTGAAACGTTCAAGCCGTTCGAGGTGTATCTGACGGTTCTGGCGATCTACTGCGCGGTGACCTTCACCGTCTCCGGCGTAGTCAACTCTGTCTATGCGTTGCTGTTCTCGCGCATGGCCGAGCGTCCGGTGATCCGGGGGCAGGCATGATCTATCAGAATCTCGATTTCGGCCCTGCCGATCTCTACCTACTGTGGCGCGGGCTGCAATGGACGCTGCTGGTGTGGAGCGTCTCGATGGTGCTGGGCATCAGTTTCGGCTTTGCGCTGGCGCTGATCCGTCATGCCGGCATACCTGTGCTGGCCCAGCTCGTGGTGGTGTTCGTCGAGACCTTCAGGAACTCGCCCTTGCTGGTGCAATTGTTCCTCGTGTTCTACGGCCTGCCGATGGTCACGCCACTCGCGCCCGGTCCGGCCGAAGCGGCGATCTTCACGTTGTCCGTCAACACGGCCGCCTTCACCGTGGTCAACCTTGTTGCGGCCCTCGATGCCATCCCTCGCGGGCAGTGGCAGGCATCGTCTTCCTTCGGCCTCAGCTATCGGCAGACGATGCTTCATGTGGTGCTTCCGCAGGCCATCCGCACCGCCATTCCGCCGACGATGAACCTGGCAATCAGCCAGTTGCAGACCACATCGCTGGTCTCGATCATCGGCGTGACCGATCTCACCCGCTCGGGCCTCGTGCTTTACACACGCACGCTCAAGCCCTTCATCATCTGGCCGGTCATCGGCCTCGTCTATTTCATCCTCGCAAAGGTCCTGTCCCTGCTCGCCGCCCGTGTCGAACGGCGTCTGCGGGTCAAGAACGCCTGGTTCGAGGCTGCCGCATGAGGACGGCCACATGATCGAGATCGAAAATGTCGACAAGCACTATGGCGGCCTGCAGGTCCTGAACGGCGTCTCGATGCAGTTCCAGGACGGCGAAGTCACCGCGATCCTCGGGCCGAGCGGCGCGGGCAAGTCGACGCTCATCCGATGCGTCAACTGCCTTGAACCGATCTCGAAGGGCGACATCCGCGTCGACGGTATGTCGGTGCGCGACAGGAGGCGAGCCGTCGAGATCCAGAAGCAGACCTCGATGGTCTTCCAGCACTTCAATCTCTACCCGCACCTCACGGCGCTCGCCAACATCACGCTCGCGCCGATGAAGGTGCTGCGCCAGAGCCGCGACGAGGCTGAATCGAGGGCCTCCGAGTTGCTCAGCATGGTGGGGCTCGAAAGCAAGGCGAAACGCTATCCGGCCGAACTGTCGGGGGGCGAGCAGCAGCGTGTTGGCATCTGTCGCGCGCTGGCGATGAATCCGCGGCATCTTCTGCTCGACGAAGTTACGTCCGCCATCGACCCCGAAATGACGGCCGAAGTGCTGCGCGTCATCGAGGATCTGGCGGGAAGCGGCACGACGATGATACTCGTCACCCACGAAATCGAGTTCGCCCGCCGCATCGCCGATCGCGTCGCGTTCATGGAGCGCGGCAGTCTCATCGCACATCAGAACGCCGATACATTCTTCAACCACCAGTCCGACGAGCGCATCGCGCGCTTTATCGACAGGATGAAGCACTAGATGCTGGTCGTCACCAACCATGAAGGCGGCGTCGGCATCGGCGAGACGGTCGCCGCTCTCAATGCCGGACGGTCCGCCCTCGATGCCGCCGAGGCGGGTGTGCGTCTGGTCGAAATCGACCCAACGGTCCGCAGCGTGGGGTTCAATTCGTGGCCCAACATTCTGGGGCAAGTGGAGCTTGATGCCGCCGTCATGGATGGAGCGACATTGCGCACCGGAGCGGTGGGCGGGCTGATCGGCTTTCGCAATCCCGTGTCGGTCGCGCGCGCCGTGATGGAGCATCTGCCGCACGAAATCCTCGTCGGCGCAGGCGCTGCGCGCTTTGCCCGCGAGATCGGCGCCGAGCGCCTCGAGAACCTGACACCAGCCAGCTACGCAACCTGGCAGCGCATCCTTGACGAGGCTCTCGATAAACCCCAACGCGCCGCCTTTCCCGACATCGAGCTCGCCGAGCTGTGCCAGCGCGCCACCGATCCCGAATACCAGAAGGATACCACGGTGTTCCTTTCGACCGACATGCAGGGCGGCATGGCAAGTGCCGTGAGCACATCGGGCTGGGCGTGGAAATATCCGGGCCGCCTCGGCGACAGTCCTATCATCGGCGCCGGCTCCTACGCCGATGCGGACTATGGCGCCTGCGCCTGCACGCACACCGGGGAAATGACCATCCGCGCGGGCACGTCGCGCGCAGTCGTCCTCTATCTCAAGATGGGTCTTAGCCTCGACGACGCCCTCCATGAAGCCGGTCGCGATCTGCGCCGGCTCAAGGGCGGCCTCATTCGCGGCGTGGCTCTGCATGCCATCGATGCCAAAGGCAATCATCGCGTCGCCTCGTTCGGCGAGGCCAAGGGCATCGACTACTGGATCTGGGAGCAGGGAATGGCCGCCCCACAACGGCGCGTCGCCATGCACCTTGATGTCTGAAGAAACTTGAAGAGACGCCGCTCGGCGGCAACAGGAGGAGTGAAGATGAAGAAATCATGGATCATGTCGGCTATCGCCGGTATTGCGATGCTGTGCGGAAGCGCGGGCGCTGCCCATGCGGACGACCTGCAGAAGATCCTCGATGCCAAGAAGGTTCGCGCTGGTATCTGCCTCACGTCAGAACCAGCGGGCTTCCGCGATGCCGACAACAACCCCAAGGGCTATGACGTCGACGTGGCGACGATGCTCGCCGCACAGCTTGGCGTCGAACTCGAGATCGTCGAAGTCGAGGGCTCGACCCGTATCCCCATGCTGCTTTCAGACAAGATCGACGTGATCATCTGCAACATCACAGCGACGACCGAGCGCGCCAAGTCGGTTGACTTCTCGTTCCCCTACCTTCGCACGGGCATCCGTCTGCTGGTGCAGAAGGACGGCGGAATCACCGGCTTTGATGACCTCGCCGGCAAGAAGGTGCTGGTTGGTCGCGGAACGACCGGCGAGACGATGGTCAAGCAGCGCGCTCCCGGGGCTGAACTCGTCTATATCGAGAACCCGGGCGACGCGATCCTGCAGATGCGCCAGAAGAAGGCCGACGCCTATATCGAAGACAGCCTGGGCATCGACTGGATCGCCAAGACCTATCCCGACCAACTGATGAGCCTGCCGGAGACCTACTCCTCCGATCCGATCACCCTCGGCGTTCGCAAGGACAATCCGAGCTTCCTGCGCTGGCTCGACCTGTTTGCCTCGACCTATGTGTCGTCCGGCAAGTACGACGAGACCTACCGGAAGTGGTGGGGCACCGAGGCGCCGAAGCTAAACCCGGTCTGGTAAGCGCGGACAGGTAGTCGCTCGCCGCGTCCGGCAACGGGCGCGGCGAATCTCTTCTTAGAGGAGACGATGATGGTCGAGTTTTCAGGTCTAGGAATGCACATGGGCACGCTGTCGCGCCTTTCACGAGCCAAGACGCGTTCGATCAGCCCCGAGAACTTCACCGGCGAGAAGGGTCGGGGAGGGATGGCGACGGAAGGAACTGGTGCAATCCACGCTCGCGAGCTTGGTCGTGGCTGGAAGGTCTCGCCCTCTATCGACATGGAGCCGGGCGAGCTGACTATACTCGCCGACATCGAAGGTCCGGGTGCCATCCAGCAGATCTGGATGGTCACCAATTCGCAGAAATGGCGCAGCCTGATCCTGCGGATGTACTGGGACGATCAGGAGCATCCGTCCGTGGAGGTCCCGTTGGGCGATTTCTTCGCCAATGGCTGGGGCTTCTACGCGCATGTCTCGTCGCTGGCGGTTTGCGTCAATCCCGGACGGGCCTTCAACTGCTACTGGGAGATGCCATTCCGCAAACGGGCGCGGATCACGCTAGAGAACCGGGACGGCGAGCCGTGCACGGTTTACTACCAGATCAATTACACGCTGACCGACGTCCCGGACGACTGCGCCTACTTCCACGCGCAGTTCCGCCGCAGCAATCCGCTGCGCTATGGCGACGTCCACACTATCCTCGACGGCGTGACCGGCCGGGGACACTATGCCGGCACCTATATGGCCTGGGGCGTGAACAACAATGGCTGGTGGGGAGAAGGTGAAATCAAGTTCTATATGGATGGCGACGGCGAGTTCCCGACCATCTGCGGCACCGGCACCGAGGACTATTTCTGCGGCGGCTACAATTTCGACCCCGGCAGCATCGATCCGCGCAAGCCGGGCGGTTACACCGAGTACACGACTGCCTATGCCGGCTTGCCTCAGGTGATCCGGCCCGATGGGCTCTACAATGCGCAGCAGCGCTTCGGTCTCTACCGCTGGCACATTCCAGATCCCGTCCGCTTCGAGACAGATCTCAAGGTGACCATTCAGGCGCTTGGCTGGCGAATTGAGAAGGATCGACGGTATCTGCCGCTGCAGGACGACATCGCCTCCGTCGCCTACTGGTATCAGACGCTCCCCACGGCATCGTTTCCGGCATTGGGATCAAGAGATACGCTCGACGTCATCTAGCGTCGCGGCCCCTGTTGAGCCACGCCTTGACGCCTTAGGGCTTTTCACGCACACATCGGGCCGTTGCGGGTGTAGCTCAATGGTAGAGCAGCAGCTTCCCAAGCTGAATACGAGGGTTCGATTCCCTTCACCCGCTCCATCTCTCCGACATCGCTAGAGGAAGTCGTCGCGGCGCGGGGTGAAGCTGTCGATGAGGACGCCCGCCTCGACGGCGACAACGCCGTGGACGAGGCCCGATGGCACGATGTAGCCGCCGCCGGCCGCGATCCTCTGGGTTACGCCATCGATGGTGACGTCGAAGACGCCGGATGCGACGTAGCTCGACTGGACGTGCGGGTGGCTATGGAGCGGGCCGATGCCGCCTCTGACGAAGGTGAACTCCACCAGCATCAGCTCGGGCAGATCGAGGACGACCCGGCGCACCGAGCCATCGAGCTGCGTCACCTTGCCGTCGGCGGGTTGGGCGAAAACACTTGGCGTGCTCATCGACGGAGTATGCAGGCTCGACGCCGCCGCGAGCAAGTCCGCTACAGGTGCTCCTCAACAATCGGGCTGTTTCGCATTAGTGTTGCTGCATGACACGCACGATTCTCATCACCGGCGCCGCGGGCAATATCGGCGCCAAGCTCGCCACGCACTTCCGCGCGACCACGAACTATGACCTGCGGCTTCTCGACAAAGCAGCGGGCGAAGGGATTGTCGCTGCTGATTTCGGCGAGTGGGACGATGCGTGGGTGAAGCACTTCGCCGGCGTGGATACCGTCATCCACCTCGCGGGCAATCCCCATGGGTATGCGAGCTGGGCGAGCGCCAGGCGGGATAATATCGGCGGGACGTCGCATGTGCTGCGCGCGTCGCGCGATGCCAAGGTCAAGCGCGTGGTCTTTGCGAGCACCAACCAGGTGATGCTTGGCTACCGCTTCAAGACCGGCCCGGTGACGACCGACATGCCGCCGGCGCCGCTGAGCCCCTACGGCATCTCGAAATTCGCCTGCGAGGAGCTCGGCCGGGCCTTCACCGAGGAGACAGGTATCGACTTCCTTGCCGTGCGCATCGGTTACTTCCAGCGCGGCGAGAATCTGCCCGGAGCGGGTCTCGAAATCGGCGCCTGGGGACAGTCGATGTGGGTGTCCAACCGCGACATGATGCAGTTCATGGAGAAGGCCGTTACGGCGCCGAAGTTCGGCTTCGCAATCGTCAACCTCGAGTCCAACAATATCGGCATGCGCTGGGACATCGAGCATACCCGAAAGATCGTCGGTTATGTGCCGATGGACACGGCGCCGGCCGTGATGGGCGAGCGGCAGCTCGAGCAGGACAGGGTGGCGAGCGCCAAGCGCGTTGAGCCCGGTATCTGGCTCAACGAGAACTTCGACAGCGTGGACCCCTGATCTGCGTGCAGCGATATTGACCATTTGGTCAAAACGCAGCACTGTCTGGGGCATGAAAGTCCTCATCATGGGTGCCGGCGTCATCGGCACGACCTCGGCGTACTACCTCGCCAAGGCCGGCCATGAGGTCACCGTCATCGACCGACAGCCGGGTCCGGCACTCGAGACGAGCTTCGGCAACGCAGGCGAGCTGAGCTACGGCTACGCCTCGCCCTGGGCCGGTCCAGGCATTCCGATGAAGGCCATCAAGTGGCTGACCATGGTGGACGGGCCGCTGGTGATCCGCCCGATGCTCGATCCGCGCATGTGGATCTGGGGGCTGAAGCTTCTCGCCAACTGCACCGAGAAAGCCTACGCGATCAACAAGTCGCGCATGGTGCGGCTGGCCGAATATTCCAACGAACGGATGGTCGAGCTCCGGCAACTGCCGGGGCTGGCCTTCGACGGCCGCGAACGCGGCACGCTGCAACTGTTCCGGACGCAGAAGCAGCTCGACCATATCCATGGCGACGTCGAGGTGCTCAAGCAGTACGGCGTCCGCTACGAAGTTCTCGACCCCAAGGCATGCGTCGCGGCCGAGCCGGGACTCGCGACATCGAGCGTGCCGTTCGTGGGCGCGCTGCGATTGCCGGACGACGACACGGGCGACTGCAAGATGTTCACCGAGGGGATGTCGCGGCTTGCGACCGAAGCAGGCGTCACGTTCCAGTTCGGCACCAGGATCGACGGCATCGAGACGGATGGCGAGCGCGTCACCGGGGTGGTGACTGACAAGGGAAAGCTGACGGCCGACACGTATGTGGGCGCGATGGGTAGCTACACGCCGCTGCTGGTGGCGCCAATCGGCATTCCGCTGCCAGTCTATCCGATCAAGGGCTACTCGCTGACCGTGCCGATCACCGACGAATCCGTCGCGCCCGTATCGACGGTGATGGATGAGACTTACAAGGTTGCCACTACGCGCTTCGACAATCGAATTCGCGTCGGCGGCACGGCCGAAATCGCGGGCTGGGACATGACGCTGCGGCCGCATCGCCGCGGACCTCTGGATCGGTCGCTGCGCGATCTGTTTCCCAAGGCGGGCGATTTGTCGAAGGCGAGTTTCTGGTGCGGGCTGCGGCCGATGACGCCTGATGGCACTCCGGTGATCGGCAAGGCGAAGTACGCGAACTTCTACCTCAGCACGGGCCACGGCACGCTTGGTTGGACGATGGCGGCAGGCTCGGGTCGCGTGCTGTCGGACCTGATCTCGGGCAAGACGCCCGACATCGACACGTCGGACCTCGATCTCAGCCGGTACGCGGCTTAGCCAGGTCGGCGGCTGTGGCGCCCATGCGGGCCATGCGCGTGACGCCGTGGGTGGTCTTGGACCAGGCGGTCGGGGCGATGATCAACTCCCGCGCCGCAAAGAGCGTCGCGATCGAGTGTAAGACCCAATAAGCGGGAACCAGATGCTGCGCGGGCATAAGGCGCCAGGCACGCAGGTGTACAAGGCCGCTCATCACCACCGTCAACGCGCCTCCGTAACCCGTGACCAGAATGGCAACCGTAAGCCAGTCCCAGATGTCCAGGGGAATGAGACCAACGACGCCATCGAACAACAGTCGACCCAGTACAGTTCCGAGAAACACCGTATGCAGGAGCGACGACATGATCATGCCGCCCACGGTCAGGTGAAATCCTAGAAAGCTCTTCCAGCCGAGATCTCGGAGGAGAGAGCCCGGCGTCATCGCATGAACGCAATATGTCTGCATCCAGCCCTTCTGCCAGCGCACGCGTTGCGCCATCCAGGCTTTCAGCGTCAGTGGCGCTTCCTCGCGCGTGACGCTCGTGAACGCCTCGGCGCGATAGCCGTGGCGCGCCAGGCGAACGCCGAGGTCGGCGTCCTCGGTGACATTGAAGGCGTCCCAGCCACCGAGCTCGCGGAGCACGCTGGTCCGGAAGTGGTTGCTCGTTCCGCCCAGCGGTACCGGCAAACCCCAACGCGCAAGCGCCGGCAGGAAGCGGCCGAAGAGCCCCGCATATTCGCCTGCGAACAACGCGGTGAGGATGTTCTCGCGCGCATTGTCGGGAACGAGTTCTGCCTGAAGGCAAGCGAGGTCGGGGTCGGCGCGGAAGAGCGACGCGGCGCGGCGCAACTGGTCGGGATCGGGAATGTCCTCCGCGTCATAGACGACGAGGAATTCACCCCGCGCCAGGGGGAGCGCGTAGTCGATCGCCTTCGGTTTGGTGGCAGGCAAGCCCTGCGGAACAATAACGCGACGGAACTGTGGTTCACCCAGGACGTCTTCGACCGCATGCACCGTCTCTGGGCTCTTGGCTTCCACGATGAACTTGATGTCGAGCAGGTGCGACGGATACTCAAGCGCCGACATCGCGCGCTTCAACAGTGGCACCATCTGCGCTTCGTCGCGGAGAGGGATGAACACCGAGTAAGTCGGTAGCTCGCGGTCGGTCAGTGGCCGGACACACTTACGTCCTTGTCGCGGGACGGTCGCGGCCAGCCGCAACAGCCCGGGTGGCACGAGCAGCAGGGCAACAATCGGAACGAGAACCGCACGCGCCAGAGCACCCGACAGCATGACGAGCAGGATCGTCAGTCCCAGCGCGACGGTGAACCCGATGCGTGCGCCTCGCTTGAGCTGCGATGCCGAGATGCCCTTCCAGCGACGTGTAGTTTCGGTCTGTGCATAGACCATGAGCTGGTCGCTTGCGGCACGCGCAAGGCCGGCCTCGATCGCCTCCGGCGCTGCGAAGCGAATGCTTTCATAGAGCTTAACGTTGCGCGATCTGCGCAGGTTCAGAACGGCTGCGAACTTGGGGGAAACGAAGCTGAGAGTCTGGTCCAGCGCGTCTTGCCTGAGTGTCCGGGTGGAGCTCAAATGCTCCAGCCGGTCGACGGTAGGGCGAGGCAGGCGAGGGTGGTTGGGCAGCTGGTCGGCGAAGCGGTAGCCTGCCCAATCCGCCGCGCGCCGCCAGACCAACGTGTTGCCGAGGCCGAATTGGTGCGACGCGTAGTCGAGCGGGTCAATACCGCGGCTTTTCGCATCCCTCAAATGCTGTCTGGCCACCGCATCGCTATCGCAATGCTGCGAAAGAACAGCACGAAACAATGACACTTCGTCTACTTCAATAAACATCGGTCGCTGCCCCCAAACAGCGCCAGTTCTGAAATAGTCTAAGTAAATATGCCTATTTGATTGCGCGTTTCTATGGGGATTGCAAGCTCATTGAGCCTGGTCGCGGTGCCTCGCCTTGACCGGGAATCTGGGCCATAAGCGGTCCGGATCAGTTGCGGACCGATATGCGCGTCTTACTTGCTCTATTGTTCGTTGCCTTGGGCAGCATGGCTGTTCACGCGCAGGCGCTGCCGTATCACGCCGATCCGAGTGCGCGGGAACTGGTGCCGAACCTGACGGCGGTGCCATCGATCCGCTTCCTCACGACCGCAGACTTTCCGCCCTTCAACTATCGCGACCGCACGGGCGAGCTGGTGGGCTTCAATGTCGATCTGTCGCGTGCCATCTGCGCCGACCTGTCGATCACCTGTACCATCCAGGCGTGGCCCTGGGAGCAGGCAGGCAAGGCGCTCGAGGACGGACAGGGCGATGCGCTGATCGCGGGCCTTGCGATGAGTGCCGATAACGGCGCGTTGTTCGATTTCAGCAACATCTACATGATGCTGCCGGGCCGCTTCGTGGTGCCGGCGGGCGCAGCGACTGAGCCGTTCGATCCGGCGTCGCTGGTGGGCAAGACCATGGCTGTGCGCAAGGGCTCGGCGCATGAGACCTTCGTTACGCGCTACCTGACGGGCGCCACGGTGCGCGAGTTCGACACCGAGATCGCGGCGCTCGACGCGGTGCGCGACAAGCAGGCGGATGCTTTTTTCGGCGACGCGATGCGCGCGAGCTTCTGGCTCAACACCAATCCCGACTGCTGCAGTTTTACCGGAGACCCGTACTTCCGTCCCGACCTGTTCGGCGATGGGCTATCGGTTGCCGTAGCGGCCGGGCACGACACGGTGCGGCTCGCGATCGACTATTCGCTCGTCCGGCTCAAGAAGTCGGGCGTGCTGGACGAGCTGTACCTGCGCTGGTTCCCGGTTGGCTTCTACTAGAGCCCGAGGAAGCTGATCACCCGGCGCGGCGCAGGCGGGCGCGGGCAGATGCTTCGATCGCCGATGCGACGAGGCCGTCGAGGTTGAGGCCGTCGCGTATCATTTCGAGGAAACGCAGTTCTTCCTGCTCGAGCCGGAGGTCGACGGTCGCGACCTCGACGGCGAGGGCGTAGGCCGTGTCGTGGAGACGCTTGGGGACGCCCTCGAGCACCATGCCGAGCACTTTGTCGAGACTGGACGAGTCCTTGATGAGGTCGATCGCCTGAGCGGCGACCTGGCCAAGATCGCTGTGGTCGAAAGTCTCGAACACCGGCGAACGATTCACCAGCCGGCTGATGATCTCGAGTTCGCGATCGCTCACCTTGGCATCGGAGCTCGCGGCGATCACCATGACGTGGATCAGGGCTTCGTGGGCGGTGAGGGCGGGCATGCGTGTTGTCCTTGTCTACTTTGCGCTTGCTGGCGAGAAAGTGCCGCATACCTAGGAAGCGGCGCGGGGCTTGTCCATACGTCCAGGCATTGACTTTGCTCGGGCAGATGCCGAAAACGCGCCACTCCCACCGTCAAGGCCATTTCCGTGACTGCCGCACCGCTTCCGCCGCTCGATCCCGCATTCTTCGATGCCGCCCAGACCGCCAAGGCCTGGCCGTTCGAGGAAGCGCGCAAAATCGTTCGCCGGCTGGAAAAGACGGGCAAGACCGAGGCGCTGTTCGAGACCGGCTATGGTCCCTCGGGCCTGCCGCATATCGGCACGTTTGGCGAAGTGGCGCGCACGACGATGGTGCGCACCGCGTTCCGGCTGCTGACGCGCGACGAAATCCCGACGCGCCTGCTGTGCTTTTCGGACGATATGGATGGCATGCGGAAGATTCCGGACAACGTGCCGGACCGCGCGTTCCTCGAGCCACATCTGCACAAGCCGCTGACGGCGGTGCCGAACCCCTTCGGCGGCGACTATGAGAGCTTTGGGCACCACAACAATGCGATGCTCCGCCGCTTCCTCGATACGTTCGGCTTCAACTACGAGTTCGCCAGCGCGACGGACTACTACAAGTCGGGCAAGTTCGATGCGGCGCTGATCCGTGCGGCCGAGAAGTACGACGAGATCATGGGCATCATGCTGCCCACGCTCGGCGCCGAGCGGCAGGCCACGTACTCGCCGTTCCTGCCGATCTCGCCCAAGAGCGGACGCGTGCTTTACGTGCCGATGAAGAACGTCGATCCAGTCGCGGGTACGGTGACGTTCGACGACGAGGATGGAACGGAGACGACGCTGCCGGTGACGGGTGGCCACTGCAAGCTGCAGTGGAAGCCGGACTTCGGCATGCGCTGGTATGCGCTGGGCGTCGACTTCGAGATGTTCGGCAAGGACCACCAGACGAACCAGCACGTCTATGACGCGATCTGCAACGTGCTCGGCGGCCATGCGCCGGAGCACTATGTGTACGAGCTTTTCCTCGACGAACTCGGGCAGAAGATCTCGAAGTCCAAGGGCAATGGGCTCACCATCGACGAGTGGCTGACTTATGCCTCGCCCGAGAGCCTCGCGCTCTACATGTTCCAGAAGCCGCGTGTCGCCAAGCGCCTCTACTTCGACGTGATCCCGCGCGCCACCGACGACTACTATCAGTATGTCGCAAGCTACAACGGGCAGGACGCTGCGGCGGCGCTGGAGAACCCGGCGTTCCATATCCATTCGGGTAAGGTGCCGGTCATCGATATGCCGGTGACGTTCGGCCTGCTGTTGAACCTGGCGTCGGCGTCGAACGCGCACGACGTGTCGGTGATGTGGGGCTACCTGACGCGCCGCATGCCGGGCGTGACGGCGGCGGCCAACCCCGAGCTCGATCGGCTCGCGGCTTATGCTGTGCGCTACTTCCAGGACGAGGTGCTGCCGACGAAGACGTTCCGTGCGCCGACCGACAAGGAGCGCGCCGCACTGCAGGATCTGCATGACCAGCTCGAGGGGCAGGAAGGGCTCGGCCACAAGGAACTGCAGGACATTGTCTATGCGGTCGGCAACGGTCACAAGTTCGATCCGCTGCGCGATTGGTTCGGCGCCATCTACGGCGTGCTGCTTGGCGCGGAGCAGGGACCGCGCTTTGGCTCGTTCATCGCGCTCTATGGCGTGAACGAGACGCGCAAGCTCATCGAGGATGCGCTGGCCGGCAAGCTGGTGAAAGCCGCCTAGCTGCGGCGAAGGAAGCCGACCGTTCGCTCGAAGGCGAGGTTGGCCGCGTCCATATCGTATTCGGGCCGGTCGATCTCGGCGAACCAATGCGCGGTGCCGGGATAACTGAACGAGATGTTCGGCGGGCCACTGGCTTCGAGGGCCTTCGCCATTTCGGCCATGTCGTCGTCGGTCTCGAAATCGTCCTTGCCGGCAAAGTGCGCCATCACCGGCGCGTGTTTACCGGGCAGCGGATAGACCGCGTAATAGGCGACGAGGCGGGCCAGGCGCGCATCGCCGCGGTTGATCGCCTTCAGCAGCTGGAAGCCACCGAACGAGAAGCCGACCGCGCCGAGGCCGCTACCGGCAACGGAGGCATGGCCCTTCAATTCATCGAGCGCCTTATCGAGCCGCGGCTCTGCGGGTTCCATGTTTTTGCGCATGAGAGTCTCGGCGCCGTCGATGGTGGTGGCGACTTCGCCCTCGAACAGATCGGGCAGGCCGACGACGAACCCCTCTTTCGCGAGACGTGTGCCGTAGTCGCGGATGGTCTGGTTGAGACCCCACCAGGGGTGAGCAACGAGGACACCGGGACCGCTGCCCGACGGCGGAAGCACAATATCCATTACTGACTCGCCCAGATGATGCGCGCGATCCACTCGATGTCCTTCATGTCGAAAAGGCGCGGTGGATGGAGCGGGTTGAGGGACTGCAGTTCGATGACATTGGCCGTCTGGCGCGCGAGCACCTTGGCCATCACTTCGCCGTCCTTGGATTTGACGACGACGCGGTCACCGCGCCGAACCTGCTCATTGATCGAGACCACAATGCGGTCGCCGTCGCGATAGAGCGGCAGCATCGAGTCGCCGGTAACCTCGAGCGCATAGACGCCCGGTTCGTTGGGCTGCGGCAGATGCACTTCGTCCCAACCCTCGCCGGTGGGGAAGCCGGCGGGATCGAAGAAGCCACCCGCACCCGCCTGCGCGAGTCCGAGGAGCGGGAGCGTCGGACCGGGCCGCGAGTTGCCCTGAATGAACGCACCGCCGAGCGAGATGAAGTTCTCGAAGGTTTCGCCCGTCGCTTCGAGAATTTTGGCGAGGCTCTCGGTGGAGGGCCAGCGGCGACGGCCATCCTTGCTGGTGCGCTTGGACAGATTGAATGCGGTGGGATCGAGACCGGCGACCTTGGCCAGACCCGACGGCGTCAAACCATGACGGCGGGCGGCGGCATCGATGGCGTCCCAAATCGCGCTGTGCGAGAGCATGTTTTTTCGGCTGGATAGAGGAAATCTATCCCATCATGGACAGAAGTCCTATACTGAGCCGGTTCGGCGGTGATGTAAACCCCTTGCGCCGGGCGGGTCGGCGGGCCACTAGGGCGCCATGGTAACCCCGATGCGCAACCCCGAATTCGTCTACAAGATCGCGTCGCATGACGCGTACCGGGTGTTTTCGAAGACCGGAGTCTTCCCCGGAGCGCCGATCGATATCCAGGACGGCTACATCCACTTTTCGACGGCCGACCAGCTCGCCGAGACGTTGCGGCTGCACTTTGCGGGGCAGGGCAACCTCGTCGTGTTTTCCGTGCGGACATACGATCTCGGCACCGCGCTCCGTTGGGAGCCATCGCGCGGCGGACAGCTGTTCCCGCACCTCTACGGCGAGCTGCCGATCTCAGCGATGGGGCAGCACGCGACGGTGTCAGTGGCCTCTGACGGCAACGTCGACCTCCCGGCGTGGATCGTATGATCCTCTCGGGTCTTTCGCCGCTGCTGCGCGTGCCGCTGCTGGCGGGACTGACGCGCGACTCGCTGCTGAAGATGGACCCCGAGACCGCGCATGGCGCGACGATCACCGCGCTCCGTCTTGGCCTCGCACCGCAGCAGGATGGACCTGACCCACTTGAGCTCAAGACGTCGATAGCTGGACTCGAGCTGAGCAACCCCGTCGGCATGGCCGCGGGCTTCGACAAGAACGGTGAAGTTCCGCGGGCGCTCGCGCTGATGGGCTTCGGCATGGTCGAGATCGGCACGGTGACGCCGCGCCCGCAGACCGGCAACCCGAAGCCGCGGCTGTTCCGCGTCGGTGCGGCCGAAGGCGTGATCAACCGCATGGGCTTCAACAATGAGGGCCACGACGAGGTGTTCCGTCGCCTGCAGGGCGTGCGCGTGCCGGCGGCGCTGGGCGTCAACATCGGCGCGAACAAGGACACGACGGACTTCACCACCGACTACGCCAAGGGCGTCGCTCGCTTTGCGCGGATCGCCGACTACCTCACGGCCAACATCTCGTCGCCGAACACGCCGGGGCTGCGCGACCTGCAGCATGAGGACGCGCTGAAGCGGCTGCTCTACACGGTGCTGACGGTGCGCGGGAAGTCGCCGGTGCGTGTGCCGGTGTTCCTCAAGATCGCGCCCGATCTGGATGAGGCCGCGCTCGATTCGATCGCCAAGGTGATCGCCGACACCGACCTCGATGGCCTGATCGTCTCCAACACGACCATCTCGCGCGATCCCGTCGCCGGCATGGAGAATGCGGAAGAAAGGGGCGGGCTCTCGGGCAAGCCGCTGTTCGACCTGGCCACCATCCGCCTCGCGCAGATACGGCAGCGCACGGAGCTGCCGATCATCGGCGTCGGCGGCATCCATTCCCCGATCAGCGCACTCGAAAAGTTCGAAGCCGGCGCCAACGCGATCCAGCTCTATTCGGCGCTGGTGTTCGGCGGGCTCGACCTGCTCGACCGGATCAAGCGCGGGCTGGCGGCCGCGGTGCGCGGTCAGGGCAAGCGCAACATCAGCGAGCTGGTCGGTTCCAAGACCGCCGAGTGGGCGTCACGCAAATAGGCTGTGCCGCTTCCGCTGCAGGGCGATGAAGTAGTACGCGCCGCGCGCGACGAACCACAGATGCAGCGACAGCCAGAGGCCGAGATTGCCCAGCACCGGCTGCAGCAGCAGCGCTGACAGCATGAACACCACCAGCGACAGCACCATGCCGTTGCGCATCATCACGTTCTGCGTGAGGCCGATGAGCATGCCGTCGAAGACGAAGGCGGGCATGAAGGTGAGCGTTGAGAGGACGGCGATCCAGAGGTAGTCCTTGGCGAAGGCGCGGACCGCTTCGTTGGTGGTCATCAGCCCGATCAGGGCGTCGCCGCCGAGGTACCAGGTGAGGCCGGCCGTCAGCGACAGGCCGAGACCCCAGAGGAAGCTGAGGCCATAGGCGCGGTCGAAAGCGGGACGCCAGTTGGCCCCGTAGGCCTTGCCCGCAAGCTGCTCGGCCGCCTGCGCGATGCCGTCCTGGAAGTAGGCCGCAATCATCAGCAGGTTGAGGAGGATCGCATTGGCGCTGAGCGCGACTTCGCCCATGCGCGAGCCTTGTGCCGCGAACCAGGCATAGGCGGACATCAGCGAGATCGAGCGGATCATCAGATCGCGGTTGAGGCCGATGAGCCGACGCAGCGCCTGTATCTCATGCAACTCGCCCGGCGCGATGAGCGAGAGCGTGCGGCGCAGCCCACCATAATGTCGAACGAACACGAACAGTCCGGCGAACACCGCGACAGCCTCGCCGATCAGCGTACCGATCGCGGCACCCGCAACGCCCCAGTGGAGGACGAGGACGAAGACGATCGACAGCGTGATGTCGACGCCATGCAGCAGGATCTGCAGCATCATGCCGGTGGTTGCGCGGGCTCGGCCGTAGAACCAGGCGAGCAGCGCGTAGTTGACCAGCACCAGCGGCGCACCCAACACGCGGATGTAGAAATACGTCGCAAGTGATTCATAAACCTCGCCTTGTGCTGCGAGGAGGGTCGCGGCGAGCCACAGGATGGCCGGGCTCAGCACCACCATGCCGATGCCGATGACGACACCGAGGACGATGGCGCGGCCGGCATGCAGCAGGCCCTCGCGCGGGTCGCGCTCGCCGACGGCTTGGGCGACGAGGCCGGCGGTGCCGTTGCGCAGGAAGTAGGCCATCGAGAACAGGAAATCGAACAGCAGTGCACCGAGCACGAGACCGCCGAGCATGCCGGTCTCGCCGAGGCGGCCGATGACGGTGATGTCGACGAAGCCGACCAGCGGTTCGGTGATGAAGGCGAGGCAGGCGGGCAGGGCGATGGCCCACACGTCGCGGCTCGACACCGTGAAGGGATGCTGCGGTCGTGTGTTGGTCATCAGGAGTCGGTGATCAGATCGATGGCGATATCGGCGCGCGGGCGTGAGCGCTGGATGGTGTCGTAGTTGACGAGATCGACGCGCTCGATGTGCGCGCGATTGCGTTCCGCCGTGAACAGGCCTTCCTCAGCGTGTCGCTTCATCAGGCGCGCCCGGACCACCTCGACGGGAATTTCGAGATAGATGGCGCGATCGATCAGCGGCTTCACGCGCCACCATGGCGCCGTCGCGAGCAGCAGGTAATTGCCTTCCACAACAAGCAACCGCGCGGTTGCGGGAACGGTGAAGGCGTCGTCGACCGTGTCCTCGATTTTGCGCGAGTAGCCGGGGCCGCTCATCGGCCCAGCGGCGGCTTTGAGGGCGGCGAGGAAATCGGCGAAGGCCGCGCCCTCGAACGTATGCGGCATGCCCTTGTCGGCGACCGTGCCAAGCTGCTCGAGCTTGGCATGCTTCATATGGAAGCCGTCCATCGGAACGTAAGCGGCGACGGGGCCGAGTTCCGCAACGAGCTTTTGCGCGATAGTCGACTTCCCCGTGCCCGGACCGCCCGCGATGCCGAGAACCGTGCGGCCGGGCCGCGCGAGCAGCGCCGCCGCCTCGCGATGCAGCAGGGCCAGCGTGTCGGCGGGGGTGAGCTGCAGTGATTGCGGTTCAGACTCCATGCTTCCGGCTTACACTGCGTGTCATCCCAGCGAAAGCTGGGACCCAACTTGTATCATGCTCGTTGTCAGTTGGGTCCCGGGTCAAGCCCGGGATGACACCTGGGGATGGGCGCACTATCTTTGGAACGCATTGAGGCCCGCCGCTTGCCCCTCCATCCCACCATCACCGACTGGTTTGCGCACAAGGGCTGGGCGCCGCGGAAGCATCAGCTGGATGTGCTCGCGAGCTGGGACGCTGATGCGTCGGCGCTGCTGATTGCGCCGACGGGGGCGGGCAAGACGCTCGCAGGGTTCCTGCCGACGCTCAACGATCTCGCGCACCATCCACGACAGGAACTGCACACACTCTATATATCGCCGCTCAAGGCGCTGGCGGTCGACGTGGCGCGCAACCTGACGACGCCGATCGAGGAGATGAAGCTTTCGGTCACGGTCGAGACGCGCACCGGCGATACGCCGGCGTCGCGCCGGACCCGGCAGCTCCGCATTCCGCCCAACATTCTGCTGACGACACCGGAGCAGCTTGCGCTGTTGCTCAGCCACGAGCACGCGGCGACGTTCTTCGGCAGCCTGCGCCGCATCGTGCTCGACGAGTTGCACTCGCTGGTGACCAACAAGCGCGGCGAACTCTTGTCACTGGGCATCGCGCGCATCGCGAGCTTTGCGCCCAAGCTGCGCATCACGGCGCTGTCGGCGACAGTGGCACGACCTGATCTGTTGCGCGACTGGATCGCGGCCCCGCAGCCGGCCGCACGAACGGACCTGTTGATCGGGCAGGGTGGAGCGAAGCCCGATATCTCGATCCTCGCCAGCAATGTGGTGGTGCCATGGGCGGGACACTCGACGCTCTACGCCGTGCCCGAGCTCTATTCGATCATCAAGGACCACAAGACGACGCTGCTGTTCGTCAACACGCGCTCGCAGGCCGAGATGCTGTTCCAGAATCTGTGGGCAATCAACGACGACAACCTCGCCATCGCGTTGCATCATGGGTCGCTCGCGGTCGAACAGCGGCGCAAGGTCGAAGCCGCGATGGTGGCGGGAAAGCTGCAGGCCGTGGTGTGCACGTCGACGCTCGATCTCGGTATCGACTGGGGCGATGTCGATCTCGTGGTGCAGGTCGGCGCCCCCAAGGGCGCAAGCCGCATGCTGCAACGCATCGGCCGTTCCAATCACCGAATGGATGAGCCAAGCAAGGCGATCTTCGTGCCGTCCAATCGCTTCGAGGTGCTCGAATGCGAGGCGGCGCTGGAGGCGGTGGAGAAGAACGCGCAGGACTCCGAGGAGCCGTCGCCTGGCGGCCTCGATGTGCTGGCGCAACATGTGCTGGGCGTCGCGTGCGCAGCGCCGTTCGATCCAGTGGCGCTTCATGAGGAGGTGACACACGCCTGGCCCTATCGCGATCTCGACTGGTCGACGTTCGAGCGCGTGATCGACTTCGTCGCGACCGGCGGCTACGCGCTGCGGGCCTATGAGCGCTACGCCAAGCTCAAGAAAACGCCAGAGGGCATGTTCCGTATCGCGAACCCGTACATCGCGCAGCAGTACCGGCTCAATGTGGGTACGATCATCGAGGACCCGTCAATTAAGGTGCGGCTCGTGAAGGGCGGGCAACGTTACAACGACGCGAAGCGATCCACAGGTCCCATTGGTCGTTTCGGGCGCGTGCTCGGCGAGCTCGAGGAATACTTCATCGATCAGCTGGTGAAAGGCGACACCTTCGTCTTCGGCTCCGAGGTCGTCGCCTATGAGGGCATGTTCGAGACGGAGGCTTACGTCTCGCGCTCGAACTCGACCGATCCCAAAATCCCGTCCTATATGGGCGGCAAGTTTCCGCTTTCGACCTATCTCGCCGAGGGCGTGCGCAAGCTGCTGAGCAAGCCCGATGAATGGCACAAGCTACCGGACCAGGTGAGCGACTGGCTGCGCCTGCAGCACGATGTGTCGCAGCTGCCGCCGGCGGACTCTATGCTGGTCGAGACGTTCCCGCGCGGCACGCAGAACTTCATGGTCTGCTACCCGTTCGAGGGGCGTCTCGCACACCAGACCCTGGGCATGCTGCTGACGCGTCGGCTCGAGCGTGCGCGGGCGCGCCCGCTCGGCTTCGTCGCGTCTGATTACTCGCTCGCGGTGTGGGGGCTTGGCGATTTAAGTGGCCTGATCCGCACCGGGCGCTTGTCGCTCGCCGAACTGTTCGACGAGGACATGCTGGGCGACGATCTCGAAGACTGGCTGCATGAAAGCCAGCTGATGCGGCGGACCTTCCGCAACACGGCGATCATCGCGGGGCTGATCGAGCGGCGGCATCCGGGCAAGGAGAAAACCGGGCGGCAGGTGACGGTGTCGTCCGACATCATCTACGACGTCCTCTACGACCATGAGCCCGACCACATCCTCATCCAGGCGACGCGGCGCGACGCGGCGCGCGGGCTGCTCGACATCGAGCGGCTGGGACACTTGCTCGCGCGCGTTCGCGATCACATTGTCCATAAGCCTCTCGACCGAATCTCGCCGCTCGCGGTACCGGTGCTGCTGGATATCGGGAAAACCCCGATCTTCGGCGAAGGCCGCGAAAGCGCAATGGCCGACGCCGCCGATGAGCTGATGAAGGAAGCACTCGGCGCGGCACCGAAACCCGGCAACCGGATCTCGGAACCGCCTGCGCCGGTCAGGGGCAAGCGAACCAATGCGGAGCAACGCGGCACACGTCGCGCCCGAAAGTGAGGAGTCGGTCGTGCTCCTGAACTTCGCCGGCCACACGTTCGAGCCACAGCTTTCGGGCGCACTGTTCTGGCGCGCCGAGTCGATGCTGCTGGTCGCGGACCTTCATTTCGAGAAGTTCTCGTCCTTCGCCAAGCGCGGCCACATGCTGCCGCCCTACGACACGGGCATGACCCTCAAGCGGCTCGAGCGCGATATCGAGGCGACCAAAGCGGAACGCGTCGTCTCGCTGGGCGACAGCTTTCACCGCGACGAGGGCACGACAACGCTGCTCGATGCCGACAAGCTCCGGTTGATGGCGCTGCTGGGCAAGTCGCACTGGACCTGGATCAGCGGCAACCACGATCCCTCGCCGCACGCATTGGGTGGGACGTGCGTCGCCGAATTCGAGCATCGCGGCCTGACCCTGACGCATCAACCGCGTCGCGGGACGAAGGGGTTGATCGCGGGACATCTGCATCCCGCGGCCGCGGTGTGGTTCGCCGGCAGCCACACGCGCCGCCCGTGCTTTGTGCACGATGGCAAGCTGCTGTTGCTACCGGCGTATGGATCGGGCGCGGGCTCGATGAACATTCTCGGCCACGGCTTCACCGGGCTGTTCGATCACCGCACACTGGAAGTGATCATGCTCGGCCGCAACCGGCTCTATCCGGTGAGCACGAAGCGACTGGTGCCGGGGATCTAGTTCAGCGCTTGAACGCGACGCCTGCGAGCCAGCCCGTGCTCAGCGCGAGGATCACGCAGACGATGCCGTAGAGCAGGGGCTGCTGGCGGCTGGCGACGTAGACGAAGTTCTCAAAGCCGCTCTTGCGGACCGAAAAGCCTTCGCTGCGATCGGCGACGAGCTGCTTGTTCTTGAACACGAAGGTGTGGACCGAGAAGGGGCCGTTGGCGACGTCGCTGGGCAGCGTGATGTTCATTGCGTAGGCGGTTTCGGAGAGAAAGCGCACGCCGTCGTCGCGGACGACGAAATGATCGTCTTCGGTCATCAACCGCACCAGTTCGAGGGCGAAGCGTTCGGCCTTGAGTCCGGTTGACTGCGCGGAGGCGCGGGCCTGGTCTTCGGGCAGGATGGTGTTCTGCGTCAGGATCGCAGCATCGGCGATGTTCTCGAGCTTGCCGCTCGACACCACCGCGTAGAATGACGGGAAGTGCTTGAACGTAACGCTGTCGGTGTTGCTCCAGATGCCGAGATTGTTCGTCTTGAGACGCGCGACTCGGTCCTGTCGCGGGCCCTCGATCACGGTAACGACGTTGTAGGGACCGGTGGCGATGTCTTCGGGCGCATCGCCTTCGATGTTGCCGAAGAGGCTCAGCACCGTGCCGTCGAAACTGGATGTGATCAGCACCTGCTGGTTCGAGAGAGTCGAGACCAGCCGCTCGGCGCCGGCGGGCGCCGCAAGCACGATCAGTGCGAGTGCGAGGAGGAGCCGCTTCATAGCCCGCCCGCCACGATGGCCATCGAGAACGGATCGGAGGGCGGGAGCACAAGCGTGAGGCCGAAACGGATGGCGACGGCGAGCACCAGCAGGGCCAGGAGCGCACGCAATTGATCGCCACGCAGATACTTGCCAGCCGACGCGCCGAATTGCGCCCCAACTGTGCCGCCGACCATGAGGCAGAAGGCGAGGAGAATATCGACGCTCTGGCTGGTGATCGCCTGGAGGATCGTCGTCACGCACATCATGGCGACGACCTGCAGCAGCGACGTGCCGATCACGACGTTGCCGGGGACGCGCAGCAGATAGACGAGCGCGGGCACGAGGATGAAGCCGCCGCCAATACCCAGCAGCGCGCCGACCCAGCCGATGAAGACGCCGATCGCGAGCACCGGCAGCACCGAGATATAAAGACGCGACTTCTTGAACCGGATGCGCATGGGCAGCGCATGCATCCAGTTGTGCTGACCCGGGAGCTTGTCGGGCGTGACGATGCCGCGGCGGCGCTTCACCAGCGTGTTGATGGCCTCGATCATCATCAGCGTGCCGACGAAGCCGAGCAGCAGCAGGTACGAGACCGAAATGAATAGGTCGAGCTGCCCGATGGCGCGCAGCCCGGAGAACGTCGTAACGCCGATCATCGCCCCGATCGTTGAGGCGAGGATCAGATACATCGCGAGGTGGAGATCGATGCCGCCGCGGCGGTAGTAACTGAGCGCGCCTGAGGTCGAAGATGCTGCGACCTGGCCCGTGACGGAGGCCACGGCGACCGGTGCGGGGACGCCCGAGAAGATCAGGAGCGGGGTGAGCAGGAAGCCGCCGCCGACGCCGAACAAACCCGAAAGAAACCCTACTGCCCCTCCGATTCCGATCAGGAAGAAGAGGTTCATCGAGAGCTCGGCGATGGGCAGGTAGATCTGCACGTGCGGACGCCAGTAGTACGAGGGGCGCGGCCAGACCGCGCCCCCGCTTCGATTTCGTTACCTCACCATCGTCCGACTCTGCGACGACAATGAGACGTCATCCAATTCTCAGACCGGCTGGCTGCCCAGCACCGCCAGCAGGCGCGGGTTGATCAGGCCAACCTCGCTCATGCCGGTCGCCAGTTCGAAAGCCTTGATGGCCGTGGCGGTCTTGGAGCCAGCGATGCCGTCGGGGGTGCCGACGTCGTAGCCCAGTTTGTTGAGTGCCTTCTGCACCGATGCGACGATATCGCGCGCAGCGATCGTCTCGCCGGGATCGAACTTGCTCGACCAGGTGCCGATGGGCGCAAAGTTCGCCGCGAGGTTGATCGGCGCGGGCGTGAAGTTGTTCACGACATCGGTGAGGCGGGTCATCGTTTCGGCGTCGAGCGAGCGGGCGATATCGTCGCGCGCCTTGGTCGCGTCGGCGTCGCCGCTGCGGGCCGCGATGCCGAACCACTTGAACGACTCTTCGAGGCTCTGCGGCACGCCGAGGCCACGGGCATAGAGCATGCCCAGGTTGAACTGGCTGTCGGTCATGCCGCGGTTGGCGGCTTCCTCGAACCACTTGGCGGCGGAGTCGAACTCCTGCTTGCCGAGGCCACCGCCCGCATAGATGGCCGCAAGGTTGTGCATCGACATGCGGTTGCCGGCTTCGGCAGCGCGCTCGTACCAGAGCTTGGCGTTCTCGAGGCTCTTTTCGACGCCATTGCCATTCTCGTACAGCGAGCCAAGACGATACTGCGCCGGAGCAAAGCCAGCGGCAGCTGCGCGCTCGTACCAGATGGCGGCGGCGGCGTAGTCCTGCGGCACTGCACGGCCTTCGGTGAGGATTGCCGCGACTTCGAACTGCGCCCGCACGTCGCCATTGGCGGCGGCTTCACGCAGCTCCATCGGACCGATCGCTTCTGGCGGCAGTTCGACCTTCACCGGGCTCTGCGTCGTGAGCGGCGCAACGTTGGCGTTGGCGAGGTTCGTCGCGGCCTCGAACGCACTCGGCATGGCCTGTAGCGGCGACGTGGTGAAGCCCTGCGCCGCGGACTTATCGATGGCGCCGGTGGTGATCTGGTCGCGGCCGTTGGTATCGATGACGCGGGGGCCAGCGGCCACCGGCGCAGCGTTCGCGGTTTCGAGCGAGTCCGTCGTGAGTGCTTCGCCGGGGAGGCTCTCGATCTCGCCGGTGGTGATCGGCGCGGTCGCGGCAGGCTCGGGATTGGACGCGAGCAGGTAGTCGATGGCGAACTTGGCGACCATCGAGCCGACGATAACGAAGCCGACGGCGAGCACGATCATGCGGGCGCGAGGCGACAGCATCGGCTGGCCCTTAGCCTTGACCTTGGCGGCCGGCGTTTCGGCGATTGCAACGGGCTCCGGGATCGCGACGGGAACGACGGGCTCGGGGGCGAACTCGGTGCGAGCGGGCTTGTCGCCGGCGAGAGCGCGCGACGCCTTCTCCGACTTCGCCTTGATCGGCTTTTCGGCTTTTGGCTTCTCGACCTTCGGCTTGTCACCCGTCGTCTGGAAGCGCGACAGGGCGCGGCCGATGAGCGAGTTCGACTGCGAGGCGGGAGCAGGACCGCTCGCGGCCTGTGGTGTGCCCTGGCGCTGCGCCGCACGGCGCGCGGCTTCGATGAAGGTGTTGCGGCTCGATGCGGAGACGCTCGACTCGGCGGGCGCCTCGACCTTCGCCTCTACCGCGGGTGCAGTCGCCGGCGTGGCGTCGAGGAAAGCGAGGCTCGGCAGCGGTGCCGGTGGCGGTTCGAAGCCGGCGGCAGGGCTCGGCGCAGCGGGCTTCTCTTCGTGGCGGGCAGCAAGCGGCACATCCTCGCCAAGACCCGGATGGCGATTGCGTGCGAGCGGCCGGCTGTCGAACGAACCGGTCGGCTCGGGGAACGGCTCGGCCGCAAGGGGAGCTTCGTCCGCGGGGCTGCGCGGCATCACATCGCGCGGACGTGGCGGTGGCGCCAACTGAGCGTCGGCTTCGGCGATGATGGCGGCGATGTCGGATGTGCGAACGGCCTCGCTCTGCGGTGCGCCGATCGAGCGATCCATCAGCGACGCTTCGAGGCGCTTCAGCCGGTCGTTGACCTCGTTGATCCCGGCCTGCATGCCGCCGAAATCGTTGATCTCGGGATCGTGGCGCATGCCCTGCAGCATCGCAGTGATGCGCTGCTCGAGTCCGCCGATCGTGTCGGCGAGCGTATCGCTGACCGCAGTCGCTGCCGCCGGCGGGGTCCAGCGCTGCCACGCTTCGGCCGTACGCATCGCGACGCGACTGGCGACGGCTTCGACGTCAATCTCCGGCAACTGGTAGGTCGGCTGCGGATTGCGCGACATGGCTTCGGCCGTGAGCGAGGCAACCATGCTGGCCATCGAGTCGTAGTCGATCTCCGGCATGTTAATCGGCGCCGGCTCGGCATAGAGCTTGGCGAGGCCGGAGAGCTGTTCGCCGGTCTGGTCCATGCGGGCTACGAGGTGCCGGACCTGCGCTTCGAGCTGGCTGATGCCTGGATCGATCGGGCGCTCGCCGATACGGTCGGAGAGCATGCCGATCTGGCGGCCGATCTCGGCCATGTCGGCGCGTGTCCCCACTTCGGAGCTGAGCGTTTCGAGGCGCTGGTCGATCGAGTCGAAGCGCGGCGCGATCAACACGATCACTGCGTCGCGGAGCGCGCCGAGGTCCTTGCGCAGCGAGTGCATCAGGCGGTCGCCCGACTCGATCTCGGAGATGCGCTGGTTGAGTTCGTCGATCAGCTGCACGAGGTTTTGCGGCTGCTGCGCGCTGTCCTGCATGGCAGCGGTGAAGCGCGCCATTTCGCGGGTCACGACGTCAAGGTCAGCGGGCGTGAGCGTTTCGTGGCGCTCGAGCGCGTCGATCCTGTCGTAGACAGCGCGCACGCTGTCTTCGATGCTGCGCATGCCATCTTTGAAGGCGTCGAGTTCGACGGGGTTCTGCACCTTCTCGGTGAAGTGAACCTGGAGCTCCGCAAGTCGGCCGACGGTGCCGGCAACGTCGTCGAGGCGACGCGTCAATGTCGACAGATCCATCTCGCGGCCCTGCGACATGATCTTGCCGAGGCTCGCGATCTGGCCTTCGAGACGCTTGACCTGTCCGGTTTCACCGACCGCGCCCGCGAGGAGTTCGACGACGTGAGCGAGCTGTGCAACCTGGTCGGCGACGTCCTTGACGTTGGCGCCGGTCTTGATCTGAGACTTGATCTCACCCTCGAGCCGCTCCAGCCGGCCAGAAAGACCGGTGACCGAATTGGCGAGGCGCTCGATGACCGCGAGATCCTGCACGCGCGACTGCGGTGCCGGTTGCGGGGGCGGTGAGTAGGTCTGCTGACGGGCCTGGCCCTGGCCCTGGCTCGAACGGATCTGCGCGATAGCCGCCTGCAGGCTGTCGCGCGGATTGGGCGGCATGGGCTGCGGTTCTTCGAAGCGCGTGATCTGTCGCTGCACCGAACGCAGCGCATCGCGATGGCGAAGCGAGGTCTCGTGATCGGCCTCCGTCACCTGGTGGCGAAGATCGCGGACCCGCTCGCTGAGCGAGGGGTCACGGGAGCGGGCAACCTGACCGTCGACCTGATCGAGCAGGGCGACGAGCTCGCTGCGGAGCGACTGCCATTCGGCAGGACCGCGGTCGGGCTCGTAATCGGTCGGTTGGGGCTGCTGATACGCGCGGGCCATGGAGGTATCCCAAGCACCATGAAGACAGGGTCCCGGCGCAATTGTAGATAGCCCGGGTCATCGCGCACTGTTTCAAGAACATGGTAAAGAAGGCGTTAAGCCTTGATGCAATTTGCAACTTCTCGGAGTCATTTCCTCCCTAAGTGCAATTGGTCGGACGGCTCCGTGCTTGCTAGAAGGTGCCCATGACTCGCCGGATCATCATCGTCGACGATCACCCATTGTTTCGGGCTGCGCTGCGCCAGACCCTGTCGGGCAGCGACGCCGATATGCGGGTGGAGGAAGCCGGCGACCTCAATGCGCTTACAGCGGCGCTCGAGGCGGACCGCGACTGCGACCTCGTGCTGCTCGACCTCAACATGCCCGGCGGGCATGGGATTTCCGGCCTGTTGCTGCTCCGCGCGCAGTATCCCGAAGTGCCGGTGATGATCATCTCCGCCGTCGAGGATCAGAAGGTCATCCGGCGGACGTTCGAGCTCGGCGCGGCCGGATATCTGTCGAAATCAGTCGGCCCTGCCGATATCCGCAAGGCGATCGACACTGTATTGAGTGGCGAAATCCTGGTGCCCGAGGGTATCAACCTTGCCGCGAGCGACGAGCAGTCTGCCTTCGTGCGCCGTCTCTCGACGCTGACGCCGCAGCAAATCCGCGTGCTGATGATGCTGAGCGACGGGCTGATGAACAAACAGATCGCCTACGAGCTCTCTATCTCGGAAGCGACCGTCAAGGCGCACGTCTCCTCCATATTGCAGAAGCTCGACGTGGACTCGCGGACCCAGGCCGTCATTGCCGCCAGCAAGATCGAGCAGGGACAGTTCGAGGCGCTGCTGGACGGTTAAGGGGCCCTTAACCGGCACGCGTCCGCCCGATCACGGACAATCATCCTAGCGACGGGGCTCCCGTTGGGTCGCAAGTCCGCTGATCGCGGCCCGCAATGCTGCGGGTTTTACGGGCTTTGTGACCACCGCGATGCCGCGCTCCTCGGCCAGCGCGCGCACTTGCGCGGTGCGATCGGCGGTGACCAGCGCGGCCGGCAGATGGCCACCCACATTGTGCCGAAGCCACTCTACGGCATCAAGGCCGGAGGTCTGGTCGAGGTGGTAATCCATCAGCACGAGGTCGGGCAACCAGCCGAGCAGAAGGCCGTCCTTGTCGATGTCCTTGAGCGAGCGCGCCGAGCGCACATCGCAGCCCCACCCCCGCAGTAGCCCCTCCATTGCATCGATGATGGCGCGCTCGTTGTCGACGCAAAGGATGCGGAGACCGGCGAGGCTGCGGGTGACTTCGCTGCGCTCGGCATCAGGCGACACCGGCTTCTCGATCTTGCCGCGCGGCAGATAGAGCGAGAAGCGCGAGCCTTTTCCTTCGATGCTGGCGAGCTCCATCGTCAGCCCCATCGCACTCACCAGGCGGTCGACGATCGAGAGGCCAAGGCCGAGACCCTGCGCCATGCGAGCGCCTTGTTCGAGCCGCGAGAACTCCGCAAAGAGCAGCGCGTGCTGGTCGCGGTTGAAGCCGATCCCGGTGTCGATGACGTCGAGCCGGATCCGATTGCCGCGCGACCGGCAGCCGACCAGCACGGCTCCGCCCGGGCGCGTGTACTTGATGGCGTTGGAGACAAGGTTCTGGACGATGCGGGCGACCATCGTGCGGTCGGCGAAGCCGATGGCGGAGCTTTCGACGAGCGTCAGGCGGATCGATTTCTCGCGCGCGGCGGGTGCGAACTCGACCGCGATCTTCTGATTGATGTCACGGAGTCGGAAGGGCGCCGGTTGCGGTTTGAGCGCTCCCGAGTCGATGCGCGACATGTCGAGGAGGGCCGACATGATTTCTTCCACAGCATTTAGCGAGGCCTCGATCGAGTGCGCGAGGGCACCCATGTCGGTCCCCCCGGCCCGCTCCAGCAGGGTGGCTGTGTAGAGCCGCGCCGCGTTCAGCGGCTGGAGGAGGTCGTGGCTCGCGGCGGCGAGGAAGCGGGTCTTGTCGCGGTTGGCGGCGTCCGCTTTCTTGCGGGCCGAATCGAGCTCGGAGTTGACCCGCAGGAGGGTCGCGGTGCGCTCCGAAACGCGACCCTCGAGAGTGGCGTTTGCCTCCTCCAGAGCCGCCTCGGCCTCGGCCCTGGCGGACACATCCGAGAAGGTCACGACAAGTCCGCCATCGGGCAGCCGGCTCGAGTGAAATTCGAGCGTTTGTCCTTGTTTTCCAATGCGTTGCGAGATCGATGAGGGCCCGCCTGCGAGCTCTTCGACGCGCGCCGCAGCGAGCTGGACCGCGTCGCCTTCACCCAGATCGCCGCGCCGGCCGAGGAACAGCGCGATGTCATAGAGTGCTGTTCCAGCTTCGACCAGCCGGGCGGGCAGGTCGAGCAGTTCGCTGTAGCGCGAATTGGAGGCCACAAGGTGCAGGTCGGCATCGAAGACGGCGAGTCCCTGGGGGACGAAGTCGACCGCGCGCTGCAGACTTGTTTCGGCTGGAGGGGGGGTGTTCATTGCCGTCGACCGGTCGCCATTCTAGAGCAGCGCTGGACCACCGCCGCTGGAACTATCCTCTGGAGCGGCGCTGCCCGCAAGTTGACACTAAGTCGGACCATTGCATTTCGCCGCGATCTGCATGATTCTGCTGTCAATGCGAATCTGTTGATTTGCAGGCCGTCGTCGCGAGGGGCGACGACGCAAAGCGAGTGGACAAGCCGAAGAGGGTCCTCCACGTCCATGCTCAAAGAGTTCCGTGATATCGCCATCAAAGGTACTGCCGCCGATCTCGCGATCGTCGTCCTTGCCGGCGCGGCAGTCGGAGCCATCGTCTCCTCCCTCGTGGACGATGCCGTCATGCCGATCATCGGACTGGTCCTGGACAGGGTCGACGTCTCAAACCTGTTCCTCGTCGTGAGCAATCCGAACAACGTTGCAGTCAGCCTTCTCGCACTCGCGAAGAGCGCTGGCCTCGCCACGCTTACTATCGGTTTGTTCATCAATGCGGTTGTAAAGTTCGCCATTGTTGCCTTCGTCTTGTTCCTCGTCGTGAAGGGCATCAATACGATCAGGAATAAACAGGCCGCGGCTCTGCCCGCACAACACCAGATCTAACAAAGGAAGAAGTTCTCTTGACCGACATCCGTGACACCAAATCCATGCCGATGGCCGCTGCGAAGGCTCCGTCGGTTTCCGCGAAAGCCGCCACCGCTGCCAAAGCGCCGGTGAAGAAGGCCGCCGCCAAGAAGGCTCCGGCCAAGAAGGCCGCTGCTAAGAAGGCCCCGGCCAAGAAGGCCGCTGCTAAGAAGGCTCCGGCCAAGAAGGCTGCAGCCAAGAAGGCTGTTGCCAAGAAGGCCCCGGCCAAGAAGGCCGCCGCTAAGAAGGCCCCGGCCAAGAAAGCCGCCGCTAAGAAGGCTCCGGCCAAGAAGGCCGCCGCCAAGAAGATGTAAGGATCAATGCCGGTCGCCTGGCCGGCAGTATCCATGGAATAGGACCAGTTTCCGGCAAGGATGCTGGTCCTATTCATTTCTACTACTGCTTCCTGTATTGACAACGTTCCTGTTTAGGATAATTATCCTATGTGTCGGTGATGATCCGTACGCACCGATCCGCTCGGCGCGCGACTCTGCCTAATGCATGCTCCGGACGTGTTTCATCCTAGGGCCGCGCGGTACGGGTGGACTCGAGCATCGTTCGTGAATTTGTCACGGGCAGTCCATCCCGGAACAGTGTTCCGGACTTCCGCCGCGAACGGCTGCATTTTGGCCGGAGCGAACTATGCCGGAAGAAATCTACTACCACTCCTTTCTCAACCGGGACCGGACCATCCACGTCGTCGATCCGGACCTGCACACCTGCGAAGCGTTGAGCGTTCTGTTTCGGCTCGAGGGATTCCAGACGGCGTTCTCGATCAGCCTGCCGGGCTTCCTCGCGAGCCTGGAGCGGCGGCGGCCCGACGTCGTCCTCGCCAATTTCGAGCTCGAGCATCCCGATGACGGGCTGGCCCTGCTGCGTCGCGTGAAGACGCTGCGGATGGGCACCCCCGTCTTCATGCTCGAGAACCGGCCGATGGTAGAGGCGGCCGTGTCCGCCATGAAGGCCGGCGCCACCGACGTCGTGACCAAGCCGATCGACAACGAGCATCTGGTCGGTATCGTTCGCGACGCCCTGCGCCAGGATGTGCATGTAAGCGCCGCCGCTGCAGGTCGCCGGACCATCGAGGTGCGCGGCTTCGCCCAGCTGACACAGCGCGAGCGCGAGGTGCTGCAGCTCATCACCAATGGCCAGTCCAACAAGGAGGCGGGGCGTGAACTAGGCATCTCGCCGCGCACCATCGAGGTTCACCGCGCGCGCGTTATGGAAAAGCTTGGCGCGCGCAACACGGCCGACCTGATGCGGATTGTGTTGACCAGCTGACCTGTCGGCAACGCTGGTCAAGGTGGCGGCCGCGTGAGATGCTGGCCGCCTACTTAGCGCATTGCTCGATTGCGACATGGATTTCACCGCGGACTGGTTCTCCCGCAACACGATCTATTGGTCCGAACTGTTCGCCTCCGTTGGCTGGCGCGCCGACGAGCCGCGCACCATCATCGAGATCGGCTCGTTCGAGGGCCGGTCGGCACTGTGGATGCTCGAGAACCTGCTGCGGCATCCGGCAAGCCGGCTGCACTGCGTAGACACATTCCACGACAGTGAGAACCCGCAGAGCTATTGGCATCGGTTTCGCGCCAACGTGCTCAGCTCCGCGCATGCCGACAAAGTCAGCGTGGCCGCATCGCCATCCCTGCCGTTCCTCGCGGCGTTCGTCGCGGCAGGCAATCGCGCCGACTTCGTCTATGTCGACGGTTCGCATCGCGCCGCCGATGTGCTCGAGGATCTGGTGCTCGCCTTCCACGCGGCCCGGCCGGGCGGCATTATCATCTGCGACGACTATCTCAAGGGGTCGCGCTCCGGCGACATGACGCTCGGCACGCCCAAGCTCGCCGTAGACGCGTTCACCACCATCTACCGCGACCGCCTCGACATCCCGTGGGGACAGCCGCTCTACCAGCTGGCCATGATCAAGACGGCCGATCGCTCCGCCGACGATCCGGGCGCTCGAGGCGGGTAAATAACGCGTCAGCCGCCGACGGTGGGGAGCGTGAGGTCGCCGCTGGTCAGTTTGTCGGCGGTGATCTTGCGGGCGGGGCGCTCGCGCGGCAGCTCGAGTTCCGCCCACACGCTCACCAGCGCATGACGCAGCGCGATGATCATCTCGTCGGTGTGGAGCGGCGTCGGCGTGATGCGCAGGCGCTCGGTGCCCTTGGGCACGGTGGGGTAGTTGATCGGCTGGATGTAGATGTTGTGCTTGTCGAGCAGCAGGTCGCTCGCGGCTTTACACGCCCGCGCGTCTCCGACGATCAGCGGCACGATATGGGTGTCCGTCGGCATCACCGGCAGGCCAGCCTCACCGAGAATTTCCTTCGCAAGCCTGGCCTGACGTTGATGAGCCGAGCGTTCGTGGGTCGAGACCTTGAGGTGCTCGATCGACGCGCGCGCGGCGGCGCAAAGGGCAGGGGGCAACGCCGTGGTGAAGATGAACTCGGGCGCATAAGAGCGCACCGCGTCGACGATCGCGCGATTGGCGGCGATGTAACCGCCCATCACGCCAAAACCCTTGGCGAGCGTGCCCTCGATGATGTCGATGCGATCCATCAGGCCGTCACGTTCGGCAATGCCGCCGCCGCGCGGTCCGTACATGCCGACGGCGTGAACTTCGTCGATATAGGTGAGCGCACCGAACTCCTGCGCAAGGTCGCAGATCTCTTTGATCGAAGCGACGTCGCCATCCATCGAGTACACCGACTCGAAGGCGATGAGCTTGGGCCGCTTGCGGTCAATTGAGCTCAGCAGCTCGCGCAGATGCGCCACATCGTTGTGGCGGAAGATGCGCTTCTCCATGCCCGACTGGCGCACGCCCTGGATCATCGAGGCGTGGTTGAGCTGGTCGCTGAGGATCACGCAATCGGGCATCAGACGCGCGATGGTCGAGATCGCGGCCTCGTTCGACACGAAGCCCGAGGTGAAAACCAGCGCCGCTTCCTTGCGGTGGAGATCGGCGAGCGACCGCTCCAGCTCGACCAGCGGACGGTTGGTGCCCGAGATGTTGCGCGTGCCGCCGGCGCCAACGCCGAGCTTAGCCGCCGTCTCCTGCATCGAAGCGATCGTGACGGGATGCTGGCCCATGCCGAGATAGTCGTTGGAGCACCAGATGGTGATCTCGCGGGCATTGTCGGCCTGGTCGCGATAGATCGCGCGCGGGAACTTGCCGGCGATCCGTTCGAGGTCGGCAAAGACGCGGTAGCGCTTCTCCGCCCTCAGGGCATCGACTGCGTCTTCGAAGATTCCACGGTAGTCCATTGTCGTGCTCGCGCCCGTTGCCCTGTGGCGAGGTGTATTTAGTCCCGCGGTCGGCGCCTTGATATTGGTCAATTCGCCGCGCGATCGTTTCGCCTAAGCTGTTGAAGCGGTTGCATTCCGCGCCGCAAGGCTGGAACCATTCTAGGAAATCGCAGGCGGATAAGGCAACCGGACTCGCCCTTGCGCCGGCCTTTGTGATGTCCCCACACTGACGCCATGTCCGCTCCTGATCCGACCGCCGGCTTCACCGACATGCAGTGGTACATGTATCACCAGCGCAATGTCGCATTCTTCGCGGCCTTCACCGCTCGCGCGTTCTCGGAAGACGAACTGCTCGGGGCCGCGCGTGCGCTCACTGAACTGGCGCCGCAACTGCGGACAGGCTATCGCGGCGCGGATGGCGGCCCTATCCCGGACGAGGTTCTGCGCTCGCTTATATATAGAGAGAGGGTCGCGACGCTCGACGGCTTCCCCGATCGGCGGATCGATCGCGGCGATGCCGTGCTCGCCAATCCCGACCTGCCGCTGTTCCGCATCCGGCACGCGGTCTCCGAGGCGCCGTCGGACGGACGCGCCGGCTTCCTCATCGTCCAGGTGTCGCACGCGCTGGTGGAAGGAGCGGACTCCGCATTGCTGTCGCGCTCGCAATCCGCCGCGCACCCGATCGCGCGCAGCGCGCGAGATGCGTCGCCGTTGGTCAAAGCGGCGGCGACGGGACTTGGTGCTGTGCTCGCGAGCCTGCACCTCCTCGCGGGCAATCTGTTGACGGTGCGGCCGGGGCCGTTTCGTTATGTGTCGCGTGCCTATCCGCGCCTATTGTTCTCCGAACTTGCGCGCCAATACGATGTGCGCCAGCGGGCGCTGTTCTTTGCGCTCGCCATGCACACGCTGTTCGGCGCCGGTGCGGTCGGTGGCAAGCGCAAGATCACATCGACCTACTCCGTGATCGACGATGGAGGCGGAGCAGAACGCGATTCTTACATGCGTATGCGCATGCGCTTCGCCGCTTTCAACAATGTTTCGAGCTTCGGCAACTATGCGCGGGCGGTGGATCGGCAGCTTACCGAAGCGGAGAACAAGGAGAGTGGCTTCAACGACGCGATGAATGCCGAAGGCATCCGTCTGCACCGCTCGCTGAGCCGGCTGCTGCCCTTCGCCTACACGCCGAAACTCTTCCAGTTCATGCCGTATGACATCGTCATCGGTCTGATCCCGCCACATCGGCTTGCGGGCGGCCTCACGCGCGATCTGCTCGAGCCGGTCTATGCGGGCGCCGCACTCGAGGGGGCGAATGCCTGCGTCGTCGTGCCGGGCCGGCGCCAGGTCAGCTTCAACTTCTATGTTCAGGAGGTGCTCGTACGCCGGGTTTCTGCCCTCGACGCCGTCCTCGGCGCGACAGCGCTTCCCAACAGCTAATAGGCCCGCGGCGCGTATTTCGCCGCTCATTCTCCGTTCAGGTGGCCCCGGATAGGTCCGATCGCACGCCAGTGATGAGATTCTGCCACGACATTAACGTCGAGCGGCGTCTTATCGGCGCGAGGGCTTTTGGGCCTCCGCCCCAGGTGTTAAGTAGTCGACTTGGTTTGGGAGACCTGTGCCGTGAAGAGTTTTACGTCGTCCAGCTTCGCCAGTGACGAGGCCGAGATCCACGAACTGGCGCGTGCCGCCGTCGCCAAGAACCCGCGGGCGCTCTTCACCAACTTCCAGTGGTTCCTCTACGAAGGCCGGGACACGGTGTTTTACACCGCCTTCTCCAAGATGAGCTTCGACAAGGACTCCATCGGCAATCTCGTTGCCTCGATGGTGTCGCTGGCGCCGCAGCTGACGCACGGCTTCTGGGGCGCTAATCCCGGCCAGCCCTTCGCCAAGCACGTTCTCGACGCCATTACGCATATCGAGATGGTCGACGAGTTTGACGGCTATCCCGACAAGTGGCTGAGCAAGTCGGAAGACATCTTCGCCGCGCCGGACCTGCCGCTGTTCCGCGTCATGGCCGCTGTCCGCAAGGGTGGTCCTGACGCCGAAGGCCGCTCGTCGGTCATCCAGGTCCGCGCCAGCCACGCGCTGCTGGAAGGCTCGGACTCCGCGCTGCTCACGCGCTCGCAGTCGGCATCGCACGGCACGATGTCCGACAAGTCGAACAAGATTCCACTCTGGAGCCGCTTCAAGGCCGCAGCCAGCGGCATGGGGCTAACGCTGAGCTATGTCGTGCTGGGCAATCTGCTGGCGACGAAGGAGAAGCCATGGGGCTTCAAGACGCTGGCGATCAAGCGCCACCGTCTGCGTCTGCTCGCCAACCGCCTCGGTGTCCGTCAGCGCTCGCTTTACTTCGCGCTCGTCACCCACGGGCTCAATGGCGAAGGCAAGGAGAAGTACTTCTCCGAAAAGGTCGTGGGCGCCGCCTATACGATGCTCGACGGCAACCGCAACGCCTCGGACGACAACTTCTTCCGCGTGCGCGCTCTGCAGGCGAAATTTCCGTGGGCCGAGGACTTCATCGAGTACGTCCGCGCCGTTGACGATACGGTCGATAAGATCGAGCGTACCGACATCACAAAATTCCAGATCATGGCGCTGACCATGATGCGGACCCTCCGTGCCCTCAACCGGACGTTCCCGTTCCTGCCCGGTAAGCGCTTCTGGCGCTTCAACAATTTCATCCACGTCGTGCTCACCCTCGTGCCGCCGCACCGCACCAACGGTCCCATGACGCAGGGCATGGTCGAGCCCATCTACTGCGGCGCTTGGCACCCCGCCGCCAACATCTGCACCTTCTGCCCCGGCCGCGAATACGTGACGTTCAACTTCACCATGGAAGATCGCCACATCGCCAACGTGGACAAGATCATGGTGCTGCTCGACCGTATCGAAGCCAGCGATTTCCCGACGCGCGACAAGGTGATCGTCGAAGCGGACGTTTGATCGGACCGCTTCCCAACCGCTGAGGCGTTGCCAGCGAAAGCTGGGACCCAGCGCTCCACATCCCGACAGCGGCCGCGCTGGCACGACCGTGGCGAGGCCACGCTTGGGCGCACTTTGAGAGTTGGGCCCCAGCTGTCGCTGGCAGGTGCCGTGGGCATATGCTGCGACGGCGCACCCACCTTGCCGGTTCAAGTTTGCACGGCTACAGAGCGCTCCGGACCTTTGCCCAGGAGCCTCGATATGCCGTCCAATTTTGCTCGCTACCCCAGCCTCGATGGCATGCCGGTGATCGTCTCCGGCGGTGCATCAGGGATCGGCGAAACGATCGTTCGCGAGTTTGCGGCGCAGGGCAGCAAGGTTGGGTTCGTCGATATCGCCGAGGAGCGCGGCAAGGCGCTGGAGTCCGAGCTGCTGGCGGCAGGGCAGACGGCCAAGTTCGAGCGCTGCGATATCACCGACACCGCCGCTTATCAGGCGACGATCCGCGGCTTCGAGGCGGCGCATGGCCCGGCGCTGGCGCTCGTCAACAACGCGGCCAACGATCAGCGCGTCGCCTGGAACGAGGTGACCGAGGAGGCCTGGGACAAGGCGATCAACGTGAACCTCCGCCACGCCTTCTTCGCTGCACAGGCCGTGATCCCCGGCATGATCAAGGCGGGCAAGGGCTCGATCGTGAACTTCGGCTCGATCAGCTGGATGATCCTCACGGGCAACCTCACCGCCTACACCGCGAGCAAGGCTGCGGCGCACGGCATGTCGCGCTCGCTGGCGCGCGACCTAGGTCCGCACGGTATCCGCGTCAACACATTGGTGCCCGGCTGGATCATGACCGAGCGCCAGCTGACCCATTGGGTCGGCGACAAGGAGAATGCGCTGATCGATTCCCAGCAGGCGCTGAAGGGCCGGCTCTACCCGGCGGACATCGCGCGGATGGCGCTGTTCCTGTCGGCCGACGACAGCCAGATGATCAGCGGGCAGGACTTCCTGGTCGACGGTGGCTGGGCCCACGGCTGAGCCGCTTGCAGCAATCTTTGTGCTGCCGCATTCTCTGCCCAAAAGGACGCCAAACGACCTCCTGGGGGTAAGTATGAAGTCTTCAGTCCTCGTCGCGGGTATCGCGGCCCTTTCGCTTGCTGCCTGCAGCACTGTGAACCCCTACACCAACCAGACCCAGCTCTCGAACACCACCGGTGGCACAATCGTTGGCGCCGGCTCGGGCGCGGTGCTCGGCGCGATCGTCGGTACTGCGACCGGCACGGACCCGCGCGTCGCGGCGCTCCTCGGCGCGGGCATCGGCGGTATCACTGGTGCCGCGATCGGCAGCTACATGGATCAGCAAGAAGCCGAGCTTCGTGCCCAGCTCCAGGGGACTGGCGTCTCGGTGACGCGGGTCGGCGCGCAGATCATCCTCAACATGCCGTCCAACATCACATTCGGCGTCGACTCTGCGCAGGTGCAGCCGACGTTCAACGAGACGCTGGTCTCGGTGGCGCTCGTGCTCAAGAAGTTCAACAAGACGATCGTCGACGTGTACGGCCATACCGATAACACCGGATCGGACTCGCACAACAAAGACCTGTCGCAGCGCCGCGCCGTTGCGGTCGCGACGATCCTCGCCGGGCAGGGCATCGACCAGCGCCGCTTTTACATCGAGGGGAAGGGCGAGTCTGAGCCGATCGCATCGAACTTGAACGAAACCGGCCGCTCGCAGAACCGCCGCGTCGAGATTCAGATATCGCCCATCCAGAAGGGCTAATGCGCCGAAGAATGCAAAAAGGGCCCGGTCTTGCGACGGGCCCTTTTGCTTTCGTTCACCTTAGGCCGTGGCGATTAACCTGAAACCGGCGCCGTCTCGGCCTGCGGTGCTGTGACCGGCGTGCCCGGAATCATCTCGGTCTGGCGGTTGCCGTTGAGCAACTGCAGGGTAAGCAGTATCGCAGCCACGATGAAGAGCGCCATGAGACCCGCCCGCCACCAGTTGGTGGGACTGGTGCCGCCAACCACAGGCTCCATCTCGTTTGCAATCTTGATCGAGGCGTCGTCGCCGACGGGGATCTTGTAACCGCGTTCATCGATTACGCTGTCCACCTGCGCAACGCTGCCAGGTTTAGCTGTGGCGCTCATGTGGATTCTCCTGTCGCTGTTCGTGTCGACAGGCAGGACGCCCGGCCATTGGGCCAGTTCCGAAAGCTACTGATTGACGATGATGGGCGTACCGACCGGAGCGCGGCTGTAGAGGTCGATGATGTCGTGGAAGAGCAGGCGCACGCACCCTGACGAGACGGCGCCGCCGATCGACCAGACTTCCATCGTCCCGTGCAGGCGATAGAGGGTGTCGCGACCGTCCTGGTAGATGTAGAGCGCGCGCGCGCCGAGCGGGTTTGTGAGACCCGGCGGCATACCGTTGGCCCATTCCCGGGTCTCCGGCTGGCGCTCCATCATTTCCTTGGTCGGCGTCCAGGTCGGCCATTCGGCCTTGCGACCGACCTTCGCGCGTCCGCTCCAGGTGAAGCCGTCGCGACCGATGCCAACGCCATAGCGAATGGCCTGGCCGCCCTCGAGCACGAGGTACAGGTGACGCTCGCTTGTGTTGACGACGATCGTCCCGGGCGCCTCGCCCGTCGGATCCGTAACCTGCGTGCGGAACATGGCGGGGTCGAGCTTGGTGAGGTCGATCGCCGGGATCGGGAACCGCTCGTTGGGGAGCGGCCCGTACATGTCGAGGTAGTATTGCGAGAACTGCGGCCGGTCGATCACTTCCATACGCCGCGACGTCGCGCATCCGGCAAGGGTCAAAGCGGCAAGACTCGCTCCGCCTGCGAGGAACGCGCGGCGCGAGGGAACGATAACGGCTGCAGTCATACGAGAACTCTGTGGTCGGAAATGCCCGCTGATCAATGCGGGCTGGGGCAAAGGGTTCCTTACCCCAGCCCGCCTTAACGCGGGGACAACACGCGATCACAATCGGGTCAACTGTGGACTATGTGCGCGCCTGGCTGCTGCGGCGCGCCACGAGGCGCGGCGTCACCACGTAGTGCTCGGCCTTCTCGCGCCCGCCGATACGTTCGATCAGCAGACGTGCGGCCTGCAGGCCGAGCACCTGGCCGGACTGGTCGATGCTGGTGAGCGCGTTCTGCGCAAGGTCGCAGTATGAGGTATTGTCGTAACCGACGACGGCAAGGTCGCCGGGCACGCTGAGGCCGAGGTCACGCGCGACGCTCAGGACTTCGAGTGCGATGAAGTCGGTCCAGCAGAAGATCGCGTCGGGGCGGTGACGTTGTTCGAGCATGTGCCGGGCGACAGTCTGCGCCTCGCGCGATTTCTGGCCCGCGTAAACCACCTGGACGTTCTTGCTGAGGCCCTCGTCCTTCATGCTCGCGCGATAGCCCGCTTCGCGCTGCATGGTGACCATGGCCTTCTCGTTGACGCTGATCTGCTGGCTCAAAAAGGCGATGTGTTTGTAGCCGGCGGCGACGAGGTGCTGGACCACGAGGGAGGCGCCCAGACGGTCGTCATTGTTGACCGTATCGTAATTGGTGTCGCCCTGCGCATGGAGCGCGATGACGACCGTGGGAATGCGCCCCGCGACCTCGACGAGGTTCTCGCCGATGCGTGAGCCGATGAGGATGAGTCCATCCATGCGGCGGTCGCCCATCGCTTCGATCAGCGCGGTCTCGGTGCCCGGATCCGATTCGCAGACGCCGAGCAGCAGTTGGTACTGCGTGCGCTCGAGCGCCGTGTTGATGCCGGCGAGGATGTCCGCGAAGAACGGATTGTGGAGGTCTGGGATGATCAGGCCGAGTGTGTAGGTCTGGCCGCGCATGCCGCGCGCGGCGGCGTGCGGTCGGTAGCCCAGCCGCTCGATCGAGGCTTTCACTTTGGTGCGCAGCGTCTCGCTCACGCCGTACGCGTCGCGCAGGACTTTCGATACGGCCGCGACCGACACGCCGGCATCGCCAGCGACGTCGCGGATCGTTACGCGGCCGGATTTTTCACGTGAAGCCAAGTCGTTATCCCCAATCAGCCAGTCTTAGCAAAGCGCCGCGACGCCGTCGAACTGATTGAAAATGCGCGATGTTGCGCGGTTTGTGAAAGGTGCTGAGGGATAATGCACGGCCCGCGCGCGAAAGTGCTTGAATTTGCGGCGTAGAACGGTATACGTAGAACGATAGACGTAGAACGATGCACGAAACGATGCATCGCGGGGCCAAAGGCCCTCATGGGAGGCTAGTTTGAACGACGCGATGCTCGCGGCCGGCGGTGCCGCTTTGTCCCCGAAGTCCCACATGTGGACGGCCAAGATGGTCCGGCCGCTGGCCGACAAGGGCGTCGAGACACGCGCCTCCTACCTCACCAAGACGTTTACCCTTTCCTCCCTGGGAGGGGCCGGGACACTCAGGATCAGCGCTCTCGGCCTCTACCGGGCTTTCATCAACGGCAAGCGCGTCGGTCACGACCAACTCACGCCGGGCTGGACGGTCTATACCCAGCGCCTCAGCTATCAGACCTATGATGTGACCGACCTGCTCATTGCGGGCGAGAACACGATCGAGATCTGGCTCGGTGACGGTTGGCTCCGCTCGCAGATGGGCTGGCGTGCGCAGCAGTCGCTCAACACCTGGGGCTCCGAGATCGCGGCGATTGCCGAACTCACGGTCGGCGACAAGCTCGTCCTCATCACCGACACCAGCTGGAAGAGCGGCGTGCTGCCGATCCTCAAAAGCGGCATCTATCTCGGCGAGCACTACGATGCGCGCGAGGAGCCTCTGACGGCAACCGATGGCAGCGCCGTCGTCGCCGATTTTGACGCTGCTCGCCTGATCCCGCACGAAACGACACCGGTGCAGGAGCTCACGCCTTTCCCTGTCGCCAACAGCTTCAAGGACGCCGAGGGGCGCACGGTCTATGACTTCGCGCAGAACATCGGCGGCTATGTGAGCTTCGTGGTTCGCGGCGAAAGCGGCGCCAAGGTCACCGTCGAGCACGCGGAAATCCTCGACAAGGACGGCAACTTCTACAACGTCAACTACCGCACCGCCGAAGCGCGTATCGAGTACACGCTCAAGGGGCAGGGCGACGAAAGCTACACGCCGACCTTTACTTTCTTCGGCTTCCGCTTCGTCCGCGTGACGATCGAGGGTACGGCTGAGATCGCTTCGATCAAAGCGATCCCGATCAGCTCGGCGATCACGCCGACCGGGAACTTCTCCTCGTCGCATCCGCTGGTGAACCGGCTGGTGCAGAACACGATCTGGTCGCAGCGCGGCAACTTCATCGAGGTGCCCACCGACTGTCCGCAGCGCGACGAACGTTTCGGCTGGACCGGCGATGCGCAGGTGTTTGCTCCGACCGCCTGCTACCTCCACGAGAGCCACGCCATGCTCGCCAAGTATCTGCGCGACGTGATGGCCGACCAGCGCGCAGACGGTGGGATCGCCCACGTTTCGCCCGATCCGTTCCGCAAGCACGATGAAGCGTCGTTCTACGGGTCGACCGGCTGGGGTGACGCGATCGCGATCATTCCGTGGGTACTCTACACGCACTATGGCGACCGTACGATCCTCGAAGAGACCTTCGACGCGATGCTGCGCTGGAACGCCTTCGTCTGGTCGATCAGCAATGGCCCGATCGTTCATCCACCGGCGAACTGGGAAGGTCGCGGCTTCACGTTCGGCGACTGGCTGCAGCCACAGGGCGATTTCGCCAAGCCCTATCCAACGATCGGCGACGACGCCGCGGCAACGATCTACCTCTACATCTCGTCCGACATCATCGCGAAGGTCGGCGAGGTCATTGGCCGGACCGAAGACGCCAAGCGGATGCGCGAGCGTGCTGAAGAGGTGAAGAAGGCCTACCAGAAAGAATTCATCACCCGCTCCGGCCGCCTTGGCTACAACGACCAGACGTCCTACGCGCTCTCGTTCCTGTGGGACCTCATCCCCGCCGAGCACATGGACGTCGCCAAGCGCTACTTCAAGGAGACGGTCGAGCGCGCCAATCGCCGGATCGGCACCGGGTTCATCGGCACCCCGGCGCTGCTGCCGGCGCTGATCAAGATCGGCGAGCCGGAACTGGCCGCACAGGTGTTCCTGCAGGAGGAAGTGCCGGGCTGGCTGGCACAGGTGCGCCGCGGCGCGACCACGATCTGGGAGCGCTGGGACGGTATCCGTGAAGACGGGACGATCTTCGAGCCGAAGATGAACTCCTACAACCACTACGCCTATGGCGCGGTCTGCCAGTGGCTGTTCGAAGCGGTCGCCGGCTTCCGCCCCGATCCGAGCATGCCCGGCTTCAAGCACATCATCTTCGAGCCGACGATCATCCCATCGCTGTCCCCCGTCAAAGCCGACCACGACTCGCTGGCTGGCCGCATAGAGGCGGGCTGGGTCGTGGACGGGGACAAGGTCACCTACGACGTGCTCGTCCCCGAAGGTGCGAGCGGCACGCTGGTGCTGTCGCCCGACTACAAGGACATCGTCGTCGACAGCATGCAGCTGGGCTGGAACGGTACGGAGAAAGCGCGGAGCCTGCTCGCGCCCGGACGTCACACCGTGACGTTCCGGATCAGCAGGTCCGGCAGCTAGGGAGTGGCTGCGGAAAGCAACCGATCAACCGCCGGATAATCGGCAATACGGGAGGACTAAAATGGCATTCCTGACTACTCGGCGGACGCTGATTGCGGCTGCTGCGGCCCTGACGCTAGGCACCGCGCTCAGCGGCCCGGTTCTGGCCCAAGATGTGACGATCAGCTACATGGTGGACAACGCACCGAACACGGTGGCTGTCGCCGAGCAGATGATCAAGGACTTCGAGGCTGCCAATCCCGGCATCAAGGTTGAGCTCGAAACGCGCCCAGGCGGCGCGGATGGCGACAACATCATCAAGACGCGTCTCGCCACCAACGAGATGACCGATGTGTTCCTCTATAATTCCGGCTCGCTGTTCCAGGCCATCAATCCGCAGCAGAATCTGGTCGATCTGACCAACGAACCATGGCAGGCCGACGTCCTCGACTCGTTCAAGACCGTCGTCACCGCTCCGGATGGCACGGTACGCGGCGCGCCGATCGGTGCAGCAATGGGTGGCGGGATCCTCTACAACAAGCCGATCTATGCCGAACTCGGCCTCAGCGTCCCCAAATCATGGGGCGAGTTCATGGCCAATAACGAGAAGATCAAGGCAGCCGGGAAAGCGGCCGTGATCCAAACGTTCGGTGCAACCTGGACGAGCCAGCTCTTCGTGCTTGGCGATTTCTTCAACGTACAGGCGGCCGTACCGACTTTCGCGGCGGACTACACGGCCGGCAAGGCGAAGTATGCCACGACCCCGGCCGCCATGAAGGGCTTCGAGCGCCAGGAAGAAGTGTTCAAGGCCGGGCTTCTCAACGACGACTTCGCGGCTGCGACCTACGAAGAAGGCGTCACCAAAGTTGCGAGCGGCGACGGCGCGCATTACCCGATGCTCACCTTCGCGGTGTCGGCAATCAAGGACCTGGCGCCGGGGCACGAGAACGATGTCGGCTTCTTCGCCATTCCGGGCGACGACGCGGCCAGCAACGGCCTCACCGTCTGGATGCCTGCGGGCCTTTACATCCCGCAGACCAGCAAGCACCAGGACGAGGCCAAGAAGTTCCTTGCCTTTGCCGCTTCCGTCGCCGGTTGCGACAGCCAGACCGCTGCCGGTGGCGCCACGGGTCCCTATCTCGTCAAGGGCTGTACGCTCCCTGCCGACGTCCTGCCCGCTGTGAACGACCTGCTGCCCTACTTCCAGCAGGATGGGACCACCGCTCCGGCGCTCGAGTTCGTCTCGCCGATCAAGGGGCCCAACCTCGAGCAGATCACGGTCGAGGTCGGCTCGGGCATTCGTTCCGCCGCGGACGGCGCTGCCCTCTACGACGAAGACGTCAAGAAGCAGGCCATGCAGCTCGGCCTTCCCGGCTGGAACTGACTGACACCTCGCCTGCGCCCGGCATAAGCTGGGCGCGGGTTACTCTGGGGAGGAGCGGCCTTTATGTCCATCGCAGTCGATGCCGGCGCCACTCCGGCCGCTAAGCCGGCCGCGTCGGCCAAGGCGCGCAGCGCTTATCCCAACTGGTTTTACCTGCCTGCTGCCGTCATCTACGGCGTGCTCTTTCTTCTGCCGACCGTCGCGTCGCTGTTCTTCTCGCTGACGCGCTGGACGCTATTCGAAGCGCAGTTCATCGGCCTCGACAACTTCGTGCAGTTCTTCAAGGAACCGTTCCTCGTCCAGGGTCTGACGAATACGCTGATCTACGGCGTCGTGACATCGGGGCTCAAGGTCGTGCTCGGTATGCTGCTGGCGCTGCTGCTGACATCGGACATCATCGGCCGTGGCTATCTCCGCACTGTCGTTTTCTTTCCGGTGCTGGTGTCGACCATCGGCGTCGGCATCACCTTCACCGTGATGATGCATCCCACGCAGGGCATCATAAACGAGACCATCGCGCTGTTCGGCCTCAAGGGACCGGGCTGGCTGACGGACCCGCGCCTGGCGCTGATGTCCGTGGCGCTGGTGGATGTGTGGAAGGGCGTCGGCCTTGCAACGGTGATCTACATCGCGGGCGTGGTCTCGATCCCGCAGGACTACTTCGAGGCTGCCAAGATCGACGGCGCGACGAGCTGGCAGAACTTCTGGGCCATCACGCTGCCGCTGCTACGCCCCGCGACCGTGACTGTTGTGACGCTGTCGCTCATCGGTGGTCTTCGCTCGTTCGACATCATCTGGGCGATGACCAAGGGCGGCCCCGGCTTCACGTCGGACGTCATCGCGTCCGTCATCTACAAGCAGTACCAAGCCGGGTTCTACGGTCTCTCCACCGCTGGAAACGTCGTTCTACTCGTACTCGTCGCCATCACTATCGTGCCGCTCTCGGTGTGGTTCAATCGCCGGGAGATCGAGCAATGACTCATCCGCTCAAGCGCTGGATCGTCGGCGGTCTCGCAATCGTCGTGTCGGTGTTCGTGTTCCTCGTCCCGTTCGCCTACATCGTCCTCACGGCGGTGAAGGATCGGCGACAGGCGGCGACGCGGTCGTTCGACTGGCCGACGACCTGGCATTTCTGGGACAACCTCGTCGATGTGGTGCAGACACGCGACTACATGCTGGTGTCGGCCTTCATCAATTCGATGATCCTCACCGTCGCCAGCGTCACGCTGCTCGTGGTCCTCGGCGCGATGGTCGGCTTCGTCCTGCAGCGGCGTCCGTCGCGCTGGACGGGCATCGTCAACTTCTTCGTGCTGGCCGGGCTGATCGTGCCGCCGTCGGTGGTCCCCACGATCTGGGTGATGCAGAGCATCGGCTTGTTCAAAACCATGCATGGCATGATCCTGGTCGAAGTCGCCTATGGGCTGAGCTTCTCGATCCTGCTGTTCCGGGCCTTCATCGCGACGGTGCCACGTGAGCTCGACGAGGCGGCGATCATCGACGGGGCAGGGCCGATGCGGCTGTTTTTCTCGGTCGTGCTGCCCTTGCTGCGACCGGTGGTGGTGACAGTGATCGTGGTGCAGTCGGTCGCCATCTTCAACGACTTCACCAACCCGCTCTATTATCTGCCGGGCCGCGAGAACGTGACGGTGCAGCTGACGCTGTTCAACTTCCAGAGTCAGTTCAACACGCAGTTCAACCTGCTGTTCATGAACATCCTGCTGATCACGATCCCGCCGCTGATCGTTTACATCTTCTTCAACCGGCAGATCGTGGCCGGCATGACGGCGGGAGCGGTGAAGGGCTGACGATCGCCGGACGCTAGTACTCGAACGTGACTTCGAACATGTTGTACTGGCAGAAATCGAAGTCCTCGGACTCGACCGAGTTGCCGTCCTCGAAGTTCACCGTCATCGTCGCGCTGCATTCGCCGTCGGGAAGGGTGACGTTGAAACTGCGGCTCGCGCTCGACGGAACGCGCTTGAACCCCTCGACCTTGCCGCCGCTCACCGAGACGCTCGCGACCGCCTCGACGTAGGTGTTCTTGAGCGTGAACTCGAACGTATCCGCGAGCGCAATGGACGGCACAAAGGCGACCGCGATCGCCAGCACAACAGACTTCATTGGATCCCCCAAACAATGAAGCCTCAGCTTAGAGCAAACAGTCCAACACCTGTCCAGACCTCGGCGGGCCTCAGAGCGTTGCGTGAGCTGGCGCCTGATCGGGCTTGTCCAGTCGCGCAAAGAGCATGGCGATTGCGGTCGCCGCGACGTCTCGCGCGCGCATCGCGCCGTCGATGGTTATGGTGTCGAAGCGGCGTTCCGCTTTCGCATGCTGCACGAAGACCGTGGGAAGGCCTGAGCTCTCCAGCAACAGCGCCGCGGCGCTCATCGAGCTTTCGTACGCATAGACGATGACGCCCGCGACGCGCCAATCGTGCATGCGGTTGGCGAGCTCCATCTCGCGTGCCTCGAGATTGTGCGTCGACGCCATGAAAAGCACGTGGCCGCGGGCCTCAGCCGACAGTTCGAGTTCCTTGAGCAACTCGGACGCCCAGGCATCGCCAAGGGTGGGCACGATGACGCCAATCAGATTGCGACGGCCACGCCGAAGCTCCGCACCAAGGGGGTTGATGCGGTATCCCAGAGCTTCGATGGCGTTCTGGACCTTCGTCACGTTCTCGGGCAGCACGGAGGAAACGCCCTGCATGACCTTGGACACGGTCGCGATCGACACGCCGGCATAGGCCGCGACGTTTTGCATCGATGCGCGCGTGCTGGCGGCTTTGCCTTTCGCCAAATCAGTATCCTCAGAAATATCGGCTCTCCCTACCGCGATTAATCGTTTACAGCCATCGAAAAAACGTTTAATCCGAAGCGAAAGAAGTTTCAACGAAGGGTTTCGGGATGAGTGGGGGGAGTCACAAGCTACGCGTTGCGCTTGTGGGCGTGGGTTTCGGCGCTGAGTTTGCTCCGATCTACAAGGAGCATCCGGACGTCGAAATCGTGTCGCTGTCGGACGCGAATGCCGAGAAGCTCGCTTCGGCGGCGAGTCGCTTCGGCATCGACAAAACGTACGAAAGCCTGGAGGCGATCCTTGCGGATCCTCAGGTCGATGCGGTCCACCTGGTCACGCCGATCCCGCTGCATGCCGAACAGGCCATCAAGGTTCTGGAGGCGGGCAAGCACTGCGCCTGCACCGTGCCGATGGCGACCTCGATAGAGGATATCCGTCGCATCATTGCTGCCCAGCAGGCGAGCGGCAAAAACTACATGATGATGGAGACCGCCGCCTACACCCGCGAGTTCCTCATGGTTGAGGAGCATTACAAGCGCGGCGACTTCGGAGCCATTTCGTTTGCGCGCGGCTCCCACATGCAGGACATGGAGGGGTGGCCGGATTACTGGCTCGGCCTGCCCCCGCATCACTACATGACGCACGCCATCGCGCCCGTGCTCAAGCTCTTGGGCAAGCGCGTCAAGAAGGTGCATTGCTTCGGTTCGGGGCTGCTCCCCGAGGAACGACAGAAGCGCTACGGCAACCCATTTCCGGTGGAGACGGCGATCTTCCGGCTCGAGGACAGCCCGGTGGCGATCGAGGTCACGCGGTCGCTCTTCCAGACGGTTCGCCCCTATAGCGAGGCCTTCTCGATCTATGGCGACAAGATGGGGTTCGAGTGGCAGCAGATCGAAGAGGAAGATCCCCTGGTGTTCTCTCTGCCGCAGGCAGCGGTGAGCCGGGGACGAAAGGTTCATCACGAAACCGTCGTGCCGCCCGATAGGCAGGACCTGCTTCCGCCCGAGGTCGCGCCGTTCACCAAGCGTTCGGTGTTTTCGGACGGCAAGCATCTGTCGTTCGTACAGGGCGGCGGCCATTCGGGCTCGCACCCGCACCTCGTCCACGAGTTCGTCCGCTCGATTGTCGAAGGACGGTCACCTGCAATCGACGCCGTTACCGCCGCAAACTGGACAGCACCAGGCATTGCCGCCCACCAATCGGCAATGGCCGACGGCGCTGCGGTGGAGGTTCCCAAGTTTCGCTAGAACGGCCTAACAGAAACGGCTTTTCGCGATCAGAATTAAACGTTTAACAGGAGGAAACTATGACGACTATCAAACTGAACCGGCGGACATTCCTGACCAGTGCGGCCGCTGCAACGGCCGTCGCTGCGACTGGATTCAGCACCACCCACGCACAGGAAGCGGCCAAGACCGTCAATGTGGTGGGCTGGAACAGCCCCGAGTGGAAGGCGCTGCTGGAGGAATGCGGCAAGACGCTCGGCATCACGGTCAACTACGACTCGCTGCCAGCGTCGTGGAGCGACGTTATGCAGAAGGTCACGCTCTGGGGTCAAAGCGGCTTCGACGGCGTCGACGTGCTGTTCGCCGACGACCTGATCGGCGGTCTGTGGGGCATGAATGGCTGGGCCGACGATCTGAGCGGCCTGACATCGTACTCCAGCAAGACGGATGACTGGGTCGACAACATCGTCAACCTGAACAACGCAGTCGGCGGCGCTTACCGCATGTTCTTCATGCTCGATGCCGAACCATTCTACTACAACAAGAAACTCGTTCCAACGGCTCCTGGCACGTGGGAAGAGATGGTCTCGGCGGCACAGGGGATCACCAAGGGCGACGTCTGGGGCTGGCGTCCTCTCGGCGGGGGCGGCCATGCTTTCAACACCGTTCTCCTGATGCTCAATCAGGCCGGTGCGGACCTTGAGAACCTGAACGATCCTGGCACGCTGACAGCGCTCCAGTACATGTACGACTGGGTGCAAACCTACAAGATCACGCCGCCCTCGACCGTCAACGAGGACGCAGGTACCGTCGAGGGCCTCGCCGCTGCAGGCAAGGCCGGCATGTGGTGGAGCTATGGTGGTGCGCTCTCGGGCATCCCCAAGATCGATCAGGCCGTCGTCACCGCCGACGACATCGCCGTGGCGCGCTGGCCGAAGGGTCCGGCTTCTGACGTCGGCCTCGTGCATGGGTGGGGGTTCCTGTCGCCGAAGGCGGCATCGAACAAGGCCGCGGGGCAGGAACTGATCAACTACATGGGCACGCCCGAGATTGCCCGCCGCATCACGATGATGACCAAGGTGGCCCCGCCGCTGAAGTCGCTTATCGCTGATGCCGAGATCGTCAAGGAGATCCCGCTTCTGTCGGCCAATGGCGGCTGGGAGAACACAATTCGTGGCGCCAAGTTCCGCGAGCCGATCGTGAACCATCGCCAGGTCACGCAGCTGTGGAACATGATCGACAAGCTGGGCGGCTACATCCTGTCGGGCGAGAAGAACCCGCAGGAATCGCAGGCCTGGGCCGTGAGCGAGTACCAGACGATCAAAGACGAATCCTGACGGCCCTCCCAGCGTCAGTGCCTCGGCGGCTCCTCCGCCGCCGAGGCAACATCCCGCAGTAAACGCACGAGATGACTATGACTGGCCGTTCGGGCAACGCGACGCTGCAGACACCACTGCTCGTTGCCTATGCCGTGGTCCTCCCGGCAATCGTGCTGAGGGCGGCATTCGTGATCGGTCCGATGCTGCAGAGCTTCTGGCTCAGCCTCACGAACAAGACTCTGACCAATGACGGCCGCTTCGTCGGCCTGCAGAACTACATCCGCATGATGACCGACGAGACGCTCATCAATGCGCTGGGCTTCACCATCGGCTACACCACTGTCGCCGTTCTGCTCGAGGCCATCGTCGGCCTCGCGATCGCGATGCTGCTCATGCAGGTGACGCGGCTCAAATGGCTGACCAACACCATCATGCTGCTGCCATGGGTGATGGCGCCGCTGCTCGCCGCCACGGTGTGGAAGATCCTCTATCTCGAGCATGGCGGCATCCTCAACGAGATCCTGATGGGCTTGGGTGTCGTGAGTGAGCCCGTGCAGTGGCTGAGCAATCCGACCGCGGCGCGCGCTTCGGTGACCATCACTTCGGTGTGGAAGAACGTACCCTGGGTCGCGCTGATCTTTATGGCGGGACTGTCGGCGATACCGGGCGAACTCAAGGAAGCCGCCAGGATCGACGGCGCGAATGCGGTGCAACGGTTCTGGTACGTCACGCTGCCGATGCTGCGGCCATCCATCTACCTCGTGCTGATGTTCCGCGGCATGGGCGAGGTACAGACATTCGAGCAGATCGCCGGGCTGACGCGTGGTGGACCCGGTACGGCGACCACGACGCTCGCGGTCTATGCCTATAGCCGCTTCTTCACCGAGACCCGCTACGGCTACGGCTCGGCGGTAGCGGTCGTTCTTCTCCTGCTGACCATTGCCATAGGCGGGTTCTTCGCCTGGCGCCTCTATCACGCCAATCGCCAGGTCTAGCCATGACTCGCAACCCCGTTCGTCAGCTCGTCCTGACTGTGCTCATGATGGTGCTGCTCGTCTTTCTGGCGTTCCCCGTCTACTACATGGTGATCACCTCGCTGAAGACACCCAGTGAGGCGTATCGTATTCCCCCCACGCTGTTTCCCAGCAGCCCCACGGTCGATGCCTATCCCTACGTCATCGAGGCATGGAACTACTGGCGGACGCTGTTCAACACGGTTCTGGTCGCGGGTCTGTCGGCGCTGTGCGCTACCATCGTCGGCGGGCTGTCTGCCTATGGCATTACCCGCCTGACATTTCCCGGCCGCACACTTCTCTACTCGCTGTTGATCGCGACCATTGCCATCCCCGGAATGGTGACGGTCGGGCCGATCTTCCTCGCCTACCAGCAGCTCAAGCTGATCGACACCTTCTGGGGCCTGATCATCCTGTTCACGGCGGAAGGGACGCCCGTGGCGCTCCTCACGCTGTTCTCGTACTTCAAGTCCATCCCCAAGGAACTCGACGAGGCGGCAGCCATCGATGGCGCCAAGACACTGGGGACGTTCTTCCGCATAATCCTGCCTTTGGCGATGCCCGGCTTCTCGGTAACGTTCCTGCTGATCTTCATTGCCGTGTGGAACGACTTTCTGTTCGCGTTCATCCTCACCGCCTCGCCGGATGTGCGCCTGATGACGGTTCGTCTGTTTGAAGTCCCCAGCCGCACCGACATCAACCTGATCCCCTACGATTTGATTGCCGCGGGTGGCGTGCTCATCCTGCTGCCGCTTGTGCCGATCCTGCTTCGTGTTCAGCGGCAGCTGGTCGAAGGCATCATGGCGGGAGCGCTCAAGGACTAGGGCTGTCCGATCATTTGACGAGGCGCAGGCAGGGATGTGTGGTCACCACGTCTCCGCACGACGTGGTTATCCACCTGGAGTGAGGTCCCGCCTAAACTCCGGGCCGTCGCTGCGGAGGCTCGACACGGCTCTTTGCGCACGCTGCCGGACTGGCCTGACGCTGTTGCGCTTCCACCGTCGATGGGGCAGCGAAACGCTGCCTTACCTGAGCTGTTCATAATCCAGACTGAGCCGCGACCGGCACCAACCCGGTCGCGTTTCCGTGGAACTCCACGAGATCGTGGTGCTGGACGATGCCCGGACCGAAAAATGGTGCTGCAAGAGAGGATTGAACTCTCGACCTCTCCCTTACCAAGGGAGTGCTCTACCACTGAGCTACTGCAGCATTTTGCCCGGATGTGCGGGGGAGAGCCCCCTTGAGGCGAGGCGGTTGATGCCATAGGCCTTTCCCCGGCGCAAGACGAAAAAGCCGGGTGAAACCCATGTCGAAAGCGGACGAAAAGGCGGCGCGGGAGCAGAGATTGGCCACAAAGCTCCGCGAGAATCTCAAGCGTCGCAAGGGGCAGGCGCGGGCCAGGGCAGGGGCCGCTCAAAAAACGTCCGGCGACGAGGGCGGCAGCAAAGCTTCTTAACGCGGCTAAGTTACCACTCTGAGCCTGCCTTGAACGGCCCGGGCGACTGGGCTAGCTGCATTTTTGGGCTTCGGCCGCAAATCGGGGACTTTCTCATGGATCGCATCCGTATCGTCGGTGGCAACGAACTGCGCGGCGAAATCCCGATCTCGGGCGCCAAGAACGCTGCGCTGCCGCTGATGATCGCGTCGCTGCTCAGCAAGGACCCGCTGATCCTCGAAAACGTGCCGCGGCTCGCCGACGTCAAACAGCTCGAGCGCATCCTCGAGAACCACGGCGTCGATATTGCGGTGCACGGCCGCCGCTCCGGGACCGACCGGATGGACGGCCAGCGGATGACCTTCCACGCCGCGGAGATCGTCGACACGACGGCGCCGTATGAACTGGTCTCGACTATGCGCGCGAGCTTCTGGGTCATCGGGCCGCTGCTGGCGCGCGCGCACGAGGCACGGGTGTCGCTGCCCGGTGGTTGCGCCATCGGGACGCGTCCGGTGGATCTGTTCCTGTTCGGCCTCAAGGCGCTGGGCGCCGAGATCGAGATCGACGAAGGCTACGTCGTCGCCAAGGCGCCCAAGGGCGGCCTCGTCGGCGCGACTGTGGCCTTCCCCAAGGTATCGGTGGGCGCAACCCACACCATCATGATGGCGGCGACGCTCGCGCGCGGCACCACCGTGATCGAAAATGCGGCGCAGGAGCCGGAAATCACGAACGTCGCCGAATGCCTCGTGGCGATGGGCGCCAAGATCAGCGGCATCGGCACACGGACGATCACCATCGAGGGCGTGCCCGAACTCCATGGCGCGACAGTCGCCGTGATTCCGGATCGCATCGAGACGGGTACGTTCGCGATGGCTGCGGCCATGACCGGCGGCGACATCCTGCTGCGCAATGCGCGTGCCGAGCATCTGCAGGCGGCGCTCAACGTGCTCGGCCGCAGCGGCGTCCACATCACGCCCGAGGCCAATGGTCTGCGTGTCCGGCGCAATGGCAATGGCATCCAGGCCTCGGACGTCGAAACGCAGCCCTTCCCGGGTTTCCCCACCGACCTCCAGGCCCAGTTCATGGCGCTGATGACCATGTCCCAGGGCACCTCGACCATCCGCGAGACGATCTTCGAGAACCGCTACATGCATGTGGCCGAACTCGCCCGCTTTGGCGCGGACATTCGTGTCGATGGGCAGGTGGCGACGGTCAAGGGCGTGTCGACGCTCAAGGGCGCGCAGGTGATGGCGACGGACCTTCGCGCTTCGGTGTCGCTGGTGATCGCGGGCCTTGCCGCCAAGGGCGAGACGACCGTGAACCGCATCTACCACCTCGATCGGGGCTTCGAGCGGCTCGAGGAAAAGCTGAGCCGCTGCGGCGCCGATATTCAGCGCGTCAGCGGCTAGTTCGACCTGCGGGTGAAGTGACGGACTTCGGCGCTTACTGGAAGAGCCGAAGCACGTTCTGGTCCGCCTGCGAGCTCAGCGACAAAGCCGTCGAGCTCAGCTGCTGACGAGTCTGCAGCGCGAGCACGTTGGCCGCTTCCTCGTTGGTGTCCGCCAGGGTCAAGTTGGAGGCGCCGGTCTCAAGGACATTGATCATGTTCTTGGTGAAGTCCTGACGCGTCTCGATGACCGAAAGATTCGAGCCGAGCTGGGACGCCTGCGTGCGCAGCGTTTCCATCGCCGCCTTCAGGCTGTCGAGCGTACTGTTGATCGACGTGTTGGTGTCGAACGCGGTCGAAAGCAGCGAGGTCAGCCCCAGACCCATCGACGAGTTCGTCACGCCCTGGATATCGAGCGATGACGAGCCGTCCTCGTTGAACAGCAGGGAAAGGTTGTCGCCGTTGAGCAGGTTCACGCCGTTGAAGCCGGCATCCTTGGCGAGCTGGTCGATCTGGAGCAGCAGGTCGTTGTAGGTGTCGACGAGTTCGGCGCGCTTGGGATTGGTGACGGTCGCGGTGGTGGTCGTCGCCGTGTAGGCCTGCTCGGTGATGCCGAAGGCCGCAAGGGCATCGACCGTGCCGCCAACGGTGAACGGGTTGCCGTTCGAACCGGTCAGCACGATATTGCCGCCGCCGCTGATCGAGCCGGTAGTGCCGCCGGTCAGTCCCGCGAGCGCGGTGGCGAGTTCGGCGCGGTTGCTGATCCCGCCGCTGCCGGCCGCGAAGGTCAGCGTGTTGCCGCCGATGGTGAGGTTGGTGCCGTAGAGGGCCGTGATCGCAGCGTTGGTTGGGTCGGCAGGAGTGGCAGTGAGGCCGATACCAGCGAGGCTGCCCGCACCGGTGACGCCAAACGTGATCGAGTCCGTGTTATTGCCGGCCGTGGCGACGATGTTGCCGCCCGTAAGGGTAACGGCCGCGCCGGCCGCCGCATCGAGCGTGGTGACGAGATCCGAAACGTCCTCGCCGGCGGCAACCGTGTGCGTGGTCGTCGTCGCGCCCACCGTCATGGTGATGGTGTCGCCGATCGAGAAGCCGAGCGAGGCGAGCGTGTCGGTGCCGGTGAGCGTGCCACCGGTCCCCGAATTGACGGCGGCACTGTCGGCGCCGAGCGCCACTGAACCGGTGACGGTCGCCTGAGCCGAAACCGTGGTCTGCGACACCGTCGCTGCGGTCTGCAACGCCTGGCGCGCCGTGGCCTGGGCGGATTCGACCAGCTTGGTGATCGCCGAGATGCCCTTGTCTGCCGCAGCGACCGTCTGAACCCCGTTGGAGATCGAGTCCATCAGCTGGCTCAGATCATTGGCGCGGCTGTTGAGGCCGGAGGCGGTAAAGAAGTTGGTCGGGTTATCCAGTGCCGAATTGACACGCAGGCCCGTCGCGAGGCGCTCCTGCGACTTGCCAAGGAGCTCCGCAGTGCTCTGCAAATTAAGGAGATTTGATCGAACGGACTTGGAAAGGGTGATCTCGGACATGCAGACGCCTCAGGCCGAAATGGTTGCTGCCTGTTAACCTTGGTAAAGAGGGTTTGGCTAATTTTTGGTTAATGCCGAGGGTGCCGGCTACGAACCCAGGATGTAAAGCCAGCCGGTGACTGTCAGCACCGAGGCCACGGTCGAAATCAACACGACGTTGGTCGCGACGTTCACCGCGCGATCGTAGTAGGTGGCGAACACATAGACGTTGATACCCGCCGGCATCGCGGCCAGCAGGATGCCGTAGCGCGCGACCTCCATCGGCACGTGCAGTACCCAGATCATCAGCGCATAGGCGATCGCCGGGTGGATGATGAGCTGGAAGACGCTCATCACGCTCGCCTGCAGCCAGCTCTCGGTCACGCGGTATTCGTTGAGCGCGCCACCAAGGCCGAACAACGCGGCGGGCAGGACCGCTGCCGACATCATGTCGAGGAACGCCGTTCCAGGTTCGGGCAGAACGAGGCCCATGCGGTTGGCAAGGAAGCCAAGAAGCACGCCCCAGAGCAGTGGGTTTTGCACCATGCGCAGTACGGCAACGGCCAGCGATTTGTGGAGCGGCGCGCCGTCGCGGCGGACGAGTTCCATCACCAGCATGCCGATGGTGATCAGCACCGGCGCGTGGAAGGCGATGATCGAGAACATGGTCGGCAGCGCACCCTCGCCATAGGCGCGAGTGACGATGGGAATGCCGATCAGCACCGTGTTGGTGTACATCGCCGAGAACCCGGATGACACGCCTTCGCCCGGACGGGCCTTGAACCACTTGATCGCGATAATCGAGCCAAGCGTGAGCGAGGTGATAGAGCCGGCGTAGAACGGCAGGATGATCGCCGGATTGAACGCCGTGTTGAAGTCCGAGTTGATCATCGCCTCGAACAGCAGGCAGGGGGTCGCGAAGTTGTTGACGAAGGAGACGAGCCCTTTGACGCCCTCGGCAGGGTAGAGCCGCAGGCGAACCGCCAGATAGCCCAGCGCGAGGATCGCGAAGACCGGAATAATGACGTTGAGGATTTCGAGCATTTTTGGTCGGGCGGCGGGGCATTCGGGCCTTGGTGGACCCCGTTCACCCTGTGGTCAAGCGCTTGTGGCCAGATTTGCGTCACCTGCCAGTTGCATGAGCGCGGCGCGGGCGCTAACGACGGGGCGGGAAAAGCACAGCAGACATGGCCAAGCGCGACAACATCACGGACATTTTTGTCATCGGCGGTGGCGTCAACGGTTGCGGCATTGCGCGGGATGCGGTCGGACGCGGCTTTTCGGTGTTTCTCGCCGAGATGGGCGACCTTGCCTCAGGCACGTCCTCGGCCGCCACCAAACTGGTCCATGGCGGCCTGCGCTATCTCGAATACTACGAGTTTCGGCTGGTCCATGAGGCGCTCGCCGAGCGCGAGATCCTGTGGGCGATGGCGCCGCACATCATCTGGCCGATGCGCTTTGTGCTGCCGCATCACAAGGGACTGCGTCCGGCCTGGGTGCTGCGGCTTGGGCTGTTCGTGTACGACCACCTCGGCGCGCGAAAGCTGCTGCCGCCGACCAGGACGTTGGACCTCCGCAGCGATGCCATTGGCCGACCGCTCAAGGACGGCTACGCGACTGCGTTCGAGTACTCGGACTGCTGGGTCGACGATGCGCGCCTCGTGGCGCTGACGGCGCGCGATGCTGCCGACAAGGGCGCCGTCATTCAGACCCGCACCAAAGTCATCTCCGCGACGCGCGAGAACGGCATGTGGACGATCCGTCTGCAGGACATGCAGAGCGGCCTCAAGGGATCGGTGAAGGCACGGCTGCTGGTGAACGCTGCCGGCCCCTGGGTCGACAGCGTGCTGCGCGAGTCCCTGGGGCAGAACGAAGCCAACAATGTGCGCCTCGTCAAAGGCAGCCACATCGTCGTACGCCGCCTGTTCGATCACGACCGCGCTTATTTCTTCCAGAACAAGGATGGCCGCATTATCTTTGCCATCCCCTATGAGCGCGACTTCACGCTCATCGGCACCACGGACCAGGAGTTTTCGGGCGATCCGCGTGGCGTGAAGATTTCGGACGAGGAGACAAGCTACCTCCTCGCGGCGGCAACCGAGTATTTCGAGCGTCCCGTCACCGCCGCCGACATCGTCTGGACTTATGCTGGCGTGCGGCCGCTGTTCAACGACCACAAGTCGAAGGCGCAGGAAGCGACGCGCGACTACGTGCTGAAGACCGAAGGCGATGCAGCGACCGGTGCGGTGGTCAACGTCTTTGGCGGCAAGCTGACGACGCATCGCCGGCTGTCGGAAGAGGCGCTCGAGCATATCGAGAAGGTTCTCGGCAAGAAGGGCGCGCCGTGGACCAAAGGCAGCAAGCTGCCTGGTGGCGAGTTCGGCCCGCGAGAGTTCGACCTGCAGGTGGAGCGCCTCAACGAACTCTATCCCAATCTCGCCGATAAGTTTCTCCGCCGGCTTGCACGTCAGTACGGCACGCGCGCTGCAACTGTGCTGGGCAATGCCCGCCGCATGCAGGATCTTGGCGAGGGCTTCGGTGCCGACCTCACGCAGCGCGAGGTCGAATATCTCATCGAGAACGAGTGGGCACGCTCCGCCGACGATGTCTTATGGCGTCGCACCAAGCTCGGCCTCAGAGTCGGGGCCGGTGACAGGGAGCGGCTCGAAGCCTGGTTCGAGGCACGCAAGGCGGGAGGCAAGAAGAAGTGAGCGGATACGTTCTCGCCATCGACCAGGGCACCACCTCAAGTCGAGCCATCGTGTTCAACGATCTGCAGCAGATCGTCGGCATGGGCAAGATGGAGTTCACCCAGCATTTTCCGGCGTCGGGCTGGGTCGAGCATGTGCCCGAGGAGATTTGGGCGACGTCGCTGTGGGCCACCAAGACCGCGCTCAAGAAGGCGGGGGTCACCGCTGCCGACGTCGCGGCGATCGGCATCACCAACCAGCGCGAAACCACGATCGTGTGGGACCGCGCAACCGGCAAGGCGATCCACAACGCCATCGTCTGGCAGGATCGGCGTACGTCGAAGGTCATCGATCGGCTGAAGGCTGCCGGTAAGGAGAAGCTCGTCAGTCGCAAGACGGGGCTCCTGCTCGATCCGTACTTCTCCGCCACCAAGATCAGCTGGATCCTCGACAACGTCCCGGGTGCCCGAAAGCGCGCCGAACGTGGCGAGCTCGCCTTCGGCACGGTGGACTCGTACCTGATCTGGCGCCTGACCAATGGTGCCTCGCACGCTACCGACGCCAGCAACGCTTGCAGAACATTGCTCTACAATATCGAGACCGGCGACTGGGATGACGAGCTGCTCGAACTGTTCAAGGTCCCCCGCGCTATTCTTCCCGCGGTCAAGGACAACGCCGACGATTTCGGCATCACCGAGAAGTCGATCCTCGGTGCCCCCATCCCGATTCTTGGTGCTGCGGGCGACCAGCAGGCGGCGACCATCGGACAGGCCTGCTTCGAGCCGGGCATGATGAAATCGACCTACGGCACCGGCTGCTTCGCCTTGCTCAACACCGGTACCGACATGGTGCGCTCGCGCAACCGGCTGCTGACCACGGTGGCCTATCGCATCAATGGCGAGACGACCTATGCGCTCGAGGGCGCGATCTTCATGGCCGGCGCCTCGGTGCAGTGGCTGCGCGACAAGCTGCGGCTGTTCAAGGACGCTTCCGAAACCGGCGCCTTGGCGAAGGCCTCTGATCAGGATTCCGACGTGTACCTCGTGCCGGCTTTCGTTGGCCTCGGTGCGCCGTGGTGGGACCCGGATGCGCGGGGCGCGATCTACGGCCTGACCCGTAACACGACGGCCTCGGACCTGACACGCGCCGCGCTCGAGTCCGTCGCCTACCAGACGCAAGACCTGCTCAGCGCCATGCGCAAGGACTGGAAGGGCGCGCGCGACACGGTGCTCCGCGTCGACGGCGGCATGGTCGCGTCGGATTGGACGATGCAGTTTCTGAGCGACATCCTCGATGTGCCCGTCGATCGCCCGAACATCCTCGAAACGACGGCGCTCGGTGCCGCGTGGCTTGCGGGCTGGAAGGCCGGCGTGTGGCCGGACATGAAGGGCTTCAGCAAGCGCTGGGCGCTCGATCGTCAGTTCAACCCGGCCATGGACCCCGCGGTGCGCAAGCGTAAGCTCAAGGGCTGGAACGACGCAGTGCGGCGGACGCTGACTAAATGACGACGACCGTGCGCCAGGCCTCGAAAGGGCCGCCGGCGAGGAAGCACCAGTAAATGCCGTAGCGGCTCTTGCGGTCTGCCGGCACGGTGGCGACCGCGAGGCCGAACTCCACGAACTTGTCGCTCAATAGCGTCGCGCGATGGCCCGGTGAATTGAGCCACCCGTCGATGGCGCCCTCGATCGTTCGCTGGCCGCCCGCGAGGTTCTCGCCGATGGCGCCCTCGTAGCCCGCCTGGTCGGTGCGCGCCCGCGGCTTCATCCCAAGATCGTGCGCCAGCTGGTCCTTCTCGACCATGAGCGCGACCTGCGTCTTGCACGCGGCCTCGAGCTTGACGTTGTAGGTCATCGGCTTGTGGCCGCCATTGGCGCGCCGCGCTTCGTTGATGGCCTGAACGATCGACGCCTGCGTCATCTGCGGGAGCGGCGTGCTCACACGCGGGGCGACGGTCGGCCCGACGGACGCACATGCGCTGAGAAGGAGGCCGAGGCCCAGGAGCAGGACGCGGCGGAGGAGGGACGGCATCGACATTTCCGGAGGTTTGACGCCGCGACCATAGCCATCGCCGCTGGGCGGCAAAATGGCATCTCCGTCGCATTTGAACAAAATTAACGGCAAAACCAGCGCGTTGCTGCGCAACCGCCCGACTGAAGGCACACTGCTGCCATTGAGTGGAGTGCGTATCGATGGCTCACATCGACCTTGGCAGTGCCGACATGAAGCCAGCCGCGCTGGTGCGTTTCGAGATCGCCCAACAGGCGAGCCAGGCCAAGCAGCTGCTCGTTGCCGCCGTCGTCGCCTCCGCGATGATCGTGGTTCTCGCCGGGATGTTCCTGACCGCCGTCTAGGGCCGGACGAGCCCCAGACGATCCACCAGCAGCTTGATCACCACGCCGCCGACCACCGACCGGGCAAAGAAGCCATGATCGTAGGGCTGCAAGCCCGTGTCGGTTTCATACCAGTCCGATAGCGGCACCCGCGCCGGCGTGTCGTCGAGCCACGCCGCGAGCGGGGCGATCATGACGTCGAAGTCTGACTGCTTGCCGGTGAGGCAGGCCGACCAGAAAATCCAGTCGAGCTTGGTGTAGGCCCGGCGGCTGTCGAGTGGCAGGCCATAGCGATTGAGCTTCTGCCGGTAGTGCCGCATTTCCGCTTCGGCAACGGAACTGTCGAACAGATTGAGGTCGAGGATGCGGTCCCAGACCAGATTGTATTTCTGGCTCCAGGTTCCCTCCTGATCGAACGCGAGACGGAATGCGCCGTGGCTGTCGCGCGCCATGTCCTGCCAGCGACGCGCCCAGTCGCGCGCCGTGTCGAGATACTGCTTCGCCAGCGCGGTTTGGCCCAGGCTTTCGCACAGCTGACTGAATCCACCGAGGCCGATGATCGCTTTGATCGCAAGATTGGCGTTGTGCGGCATGTGCCCGGCGAAGTCGTCGGTGCAGAGTTGGTTGTCGGGATCGAGACCGTTCTCGAGCAGGTACTCGGCCCAGGTCTGCAGTGACGGCCAGTACTTCTGCGCCAGTGAGGCATCGCCCGTCGTCTTGGCCAGTGCCGCGACGAGGATGAGCATGTTGCCGCATTCCTCGACCGGCATCTGGTCGTCCTCGGTGCGATCACCACCACCATAGTTCTGACCATTCGCGAGGGGATAGCGGCCAACATCGTGCGGCGCGAACCGGAACGGCCAGCGCCCGCTCGCGGCATATTCGAGCACGGGGCGGATTTGCGCCTCGAGCAGCGCCGGATTGAAGTAGAGGAAGAATGGCGCGGCGGGGTAGGTCACGTCGACGGTCGCCATCGAGCCGTTCGAGCTGTTCTCCTTGGAGAAATGCAGCAGGTCGCCATTGAAGTCAGCGGCGAGTCCGTGCGCACCAAGGCATTGCCGCAGCGCCAGCGCGCCGATCCGCGCGTAGAGAGCTCCGCCAGACTTCGCGAGCTGCGCCGTGAAGTCGGCGTCGAACGCATCGACCTTGGCGAGCACATCGGCGCGCTCGCTCCACGCCGCATCAATAAGGCCGATGGCGGACTGGCCTGAGCGACTCCAATAGGGCCGCAGGCGACGCTCGAAGTAGCTCACGGCCCAGACCTGGTCGTAGGCAAGGAGCGTGCGCCACTCGCCGGCGCCGCCCTCGAAGGCGTGGCTCATTGCAATGCGTCGGCCCTGTGCGGTCGCCGGCATGCGCAGCGGGCGCGTCTCCCGCACATCGTCGCTTTTGGGCAGGGATGCCGTCGCGATGAAGTGCCGGCGCATCGACAGCGACTCGCCAAAGGCGCAGTTCACCGGTGCACCAGGCTCCGACGACACGTAGAAGTAGCCCCACTTGATCTGCGTCTCGTCGCCCGTCTCACTGAGTGGCATTTGCTGTGCCGCGCCGACGAACATCGCGTCGGACTTGCCGGCCTGCTGGCGGCCCCAGACAACGTCGGTCTCGGCCTCGCCGGTCGCCCACTCGCTGTCCCAGTCGAGATAAGCGCTCGCCTTGTGCGACTTTCCATCGGTCGGACGCACGGCGAGGTCGACATAAGTCACCGGCCGCCCAAGCAGCTCGAGATCGTCAGGCAGTAGCGGGCTCGTGAACGTCAATGTCAGTTCGACGCCTGCAGCCGTGAAACGGTAGATCGTCTTCAGCGGCGTGATGGCGCACGACACCTGCTCCATCGGCGGCACGTCGCCGATGTTGCGCGGATCGGCGCCCATGAAACGGTACGTCCTGCCGTCGATCGTGAGCAGCCCGAACATGTGCTGCCGCTTGCCGGTCCAATGCGTCGTCGCCACGTCGTTCAGCCGATCGCCGCGCGACCAGACGCTGAAAAATGGGTCGTGAACCACGAGGGGAACGGCAGGGGCCTTCAAGCTCGTCTTAGTCGGCATCTTCAGCTCATTGGGTAGTGGAGGTCAGCTCAGGCCGATCATCGGCATGAGTACGAGGGCAAGGCAACCCTAGCCTCACTCTCAGATGTTCACATGGATGTCCGGGACACCTGGCGCGCTCAGCCGAACTTTCGCCGGCCCGTTCTGTCGAACGAACACGATCACCCGGCCATCGAGCGTGCGACGTTCACCAGCGTAGCGGCTGTTGTCGGCAAGGTCGCCGTTTTCGACGCCGAGGAGATCGCCGCCTTCGACATGTGCACTTACCACCAGCTCGTCGGCTGCGACGACACCCTCTTTGTCGCGCAGTGTGCATTCGATTTGTACGACGCCGTCGATTCCGAGCCCGGCCGCGCCGCACCGCAACATTGAGTCAGACGTCGGCTGCCACGCATTCGCATCGATCCGGATGGCTTTGCCGCGTGGCCCGAGCACATCTCGCGCCACGACCTCCCCGTCGCGCCACACTTCGAGCACCAGCGGGGCAGGGCGCGGCGAGGTCACCGCGACCCAGAAGCCACCGTCCTCATCGCGGCGCAGCGGAATGTTTTCGCCCCCACAGGTCAATTTCGGCTCTTCGTTGGCAAAGCAGAGGATCTCCAGCGCCTCACCACCGGCTTCCCACTTGCGTGCCACCGGATGCGACCAGAAGTTCTTGTCGGGCGCGTCCGTGAAGGGACGCGTCACGATATGAGCCGTTGCTTCGTCCGACCACCAGCTGCGGCGCAGATGGAAATTGTGCTTCTCGAACCCGGCGAGCGTCAGCAGCCCCGCGCCCGAGCCGTGGATCGGCCAGCCATGTGCTTCGCCGAGATAGTCGATGCCCGTCCACAGGTACTGGCCGGCGACATACTCGTTGTCGGTGACAGCGCGCCAATCGCCATAGCCATGCCTATTCTCGCTGCCGAGCAGAGGCAGCGTCGGGAAGCGGCGGTGATCTTCCTCGTACAGATGCTCTTTGTAGTTGTAGCCGATCACGTCGAAGAGTTCGGTGAGACCAGTGCGGCTCGAGAGCTCCGGATACGCCGCGCCGAGCGTGACGGGACGCGTCGGATCCTTTGCTTTGACGATGGCGATCAGACGCTTTGCGATCGATGGCAGGCGCCGCGCATCTGGCCGGTTCGGGTCGTAACTGCGCTGACGTGCGGTCTTTCGCGCATCGTTGTTGCCAGTCATTTCGGCGAACATCTCGTGCGCATATGGATCGTTCGGATAGTCGATCTCGTTGCCGATGCTCCACGCGATGATCGATGCGTGATTGCGATGCGCGTCGACCATGTTGGCGAGGTCGCGCTCATGCCATTCGTGGAAATCCTTGGCGTAGCCCTGGTGCCGCGGCGGATAGACGTTGTGTCCCTGCCACCACTTGTTCTTGGCGTTCTCCCATTCATCGAACGCTTCGTCGATGACGAAGAAGCCGAGCGCATCGCACAGCTGGTAGAGCTCTGACGCATGCGGGTTGTGCGCCATGCGAACGCCATTGCAGCCCATGTCCTTGAGCTTGAGCAGGCGGCGCAGCCACACCTCGGTTGGCACGGCGGTCCCGAAGCAGCCGGCATCTTCATGCAGGCAGACGCCTTTCAGCGTGCGTGGCTCGCCATTGATGAAGAAGCCGTGGTCCGGATCGAAGCGGAAGGTGCGGAGACCAACGTTCGTCTCGTACGTTGTGGACTGACCGTTCCAGCTCAAAGTCGTCGTCAGCCGATAGAGACTTGGGCTCGTGTCCGACCACAGCTCGGGCTGCGGGATCGTCGCGTCCAGGACGACGTCCACGGTAGCATCGGGAGCAACGCTGGCGTTCGTGCCGAAGCCATAGGTTCGACCCGACGAGAGCGAACGCAGCTCGTGCCACACGCCAACCATCACCGGCTCATTCGTGCCGTTCACGACCGCGGTCGTGATCTGGTTGACTGCCTGCGATGCATCCGCGGCGCTCGTCGTGAAGGCGACGCCGTACTCGCGCACGCGCACCTGCTCGTCCACCTCAAGCGCAACCTGTCGCACAATGCCGGTGCCGTTATACCAGCGCGAATCCGAGATGTCGGTGTGCTCGACGCGGACGCTGACCACAAGGTCGTCGCCCTTGGCGTAGGACAGGATTTCGTCGAGATCGAAGGAGAACTCGGCGTAGCCGGAGGCGCGCCCGCCGACGTGGTAGCCGTTCACCCAGACGCGGGCATTCTTGTACACGCCATAGAACTTGAGGCGCACATGCTTGCCAGCGATGTCGCCAACCGTCGCCAAGGACACATGGGCCCGATACCAGCCGATCCCGCCCGGGAGGTAGCCTGTGCCGCTGGAATGCGACTGAGCGAACCCCTGCTCGACGGCCCAGTCATGCGGGACGGTGACCGCGCGCCACGACGTGTCGTCGTAGCCCCGCGCCCACGCGTCCGGTTCGTCCGCAAGCGTGAAAGCCCACTGGCTGATCTCAAATGTATGCATATTGGTGCTGACGCCTATGAGGGAATAGACCGCGCCGCGGCGATGTATCTGCCGAAGACGCGCGTGAACAGGAGGCCGTTGACCACGGCGATACCGGCAAAGCCGAACAGGACCCACAGCATGCCGTAGCCTGCGGCGACTGGGTAGAACACCGTCACAGCGATCGCCAGCGAGATCAGCGCCAGGCATGCGAGTGCCGTCGCTGGATGCCGCCACGACATCAGCCGTGCGTTGCGGAAGATATCACGCGTCCGGCCCTCGAAGTTCGCGAGGTAGGGGAACACGAAAAGCGTCATGATCGCGAAGTTGAACGCGAGCAGGTACCAAACACCGAGCAGCGCGAGTTCAGCAAGGTTACCCAACTCGAATGTGGTGATCACCACGTACCAGGCAGCGAGCACCGCCGCGAGGCCGGCGAGGATCAGGCCGATCACCGTTGCCTGGCGAAAATTCTGGCGGAACGAGCGGAAGTAGTCGGCGCTGACCGACACGCATTCGCCTGTGCCGATCCGCATGGCGGTAAAGTTGAGGGCGGTCAGCGACGCGCCGAGTGTCAGCACGGGCAGGGAGGTCGCGATGAACAGGAAATTGAGGATCATGATGTCGGCGAGCTTGGTCAGCCCGCGCATCAGGTCGGAGTCCGGCGAAAACAGAGCGTTCATCCAAGGCTCCTCGGGGAGGACCGGGCGGGCCAGCACCCGAAGATGCTGGTCCGCCCGGTCACGGGAGGTTCGTTAGAGACCGCGGGCCTTCTTCCAGGCGTCCATATCGGCCTGGATGGCGGCGCGGGCGTCTTCATAGCCGACGTCCTTCAGCTTCTGGCGCATTTCGGCGACAGCGGCGGCCGGGTCCTCGAACTTGCCGTAGGCGAGCTGCGGGATGTACTCGGACAGCACGCCAGCCATGGCCGCGAGCGTGGGGTCGATGTTCGACTTGTTGATTATCAGGGTCGAGTACGGGTAGTCCTTGGCCGTTGCGTTCAGCTCGGCGATCACCTCGGCCTTGTTGGGCGCGTCGGTGGCGCGCTTGGGCTCGAACGCGTCATTGCGGCCCCACCAGAAGTCGGTGCCGAGATCCATGGTCGAGGAGTCCCAGCCGTCCGGACGCTGCAGAACGCCGTTCGCATCGATCGTGTAGTCCACGCCCTCGATGCCGTAGTTGAACAGCATGTAGTCTTCTTTGTCGTTGCGGATCAGGTCGTAGACCTGCAGGGCCTTCTCCGGATTCTTGGAGTAGGCGCTCACGGCCATGGCGCCGTGCGTCGGGATATCTTTGAAGAAATTGCTGTTTTCTTCGCCCCACCAGAAGAACTTCGGATCGGAGCCCGGCTGCTTGGTGTTCATGTTGTGGACGATCTGGGTGAGATACGTCTGCGTGTGGTGCTGGTCGGTGCCCGACTGGCCGGCATAGAACTCCTCGCGGGTGTCGCCGTCATAGTTGAGGGCGTCTTCGCGCCACACGCCCATGTCGTTCCACTTCTTGGCGAGTTCGGCCGCCTGGACCAACTCGTCACCTTCCATGTAGCGCGAGGTGACCGTGTAGGGATCCGATCCCTTGGTGTCGAACGGCGAATAGTTGCCCGCGCTGACGCCCTGGATGGTCTGGAAGTCGCTGTGACCAGCGATGTAGCCGGTCAGCGGCGATTCATTGGCTTTGGCAACGTCCCACGGATAGACATCCGGCTTGTTGTCCTTGATCCACTGGAAGTACTTGGTGAAGTCCTCGAACTTCTTGATCTCGCCATTCTCGAAGCCGGCTTCCTTGGCCCAGTCGCCGCGGTAGAAGAAGCCGTGGTTGGTGTACTGGGTGTAGTTGTCCTCAGGCATGAAGTAGATCTTGCCGTCGGCGAGCTTGGTCAGGTCCCAGTGCTTGGCGGCATCGACCTGGGCCCAGGTCTTGGGCGCATTGGCTTTGAGCATGTCTTCGCTGAGCGGCAGGAAGGCGCCCTTCTCGGCGTTTTCCCACGCATAGAGCCAGTCGGTCGCGGTGCCGATCAGGTCGACATTGTCGTCGCCCGACAGCAGCTGGATGTTGTACTGGGTCTGCCAGTCGGCCCACTCGACGAAGAACATGTCGAGTTGCGCGTTTGCCTGCGTCTTCAGGCGCTCATTGAGCTTTTCGAGCATCGCTTCCATGCGGCCATTGGTGGGCTTGTTGCCCATGGTCAGCATGGTGATGTTCGTCACGTCCTGCGCGTAGGCGGTCGCCGTCATGGCGAGCGTGCTTACGCCGAGAGCCAGTATGGCCGCCCCGATCGCTACGATACGTCTATTCACTTAAGTCTCCTCCGTTGAACCTTGGTTTCTAGTTGTGCGGTGCTGTCCTCTTCAGGCACTCGTCATGCGCCCGACGCTGCGCGGTCGGTTGCAACTTCCCTGCGCGTCATCCCTTCACCGCTCCGATGGTGATGCCGCTCACGAAGTATCTCTGGACGAATGGGTAAAGCAGCAGGATCGGACCGGTCGCGACGACGGCGCTCGCCATCTTCAGCGTATTGGTCGGCAGATCCGTGATGCTCACATTCTGGCCCGCCACCGAGTTCTTGAGGGCGTTGGCCGTGTTGATGAGATTATAGAGATGGTACTGCAGCGGTTTGAATTCGACCGTGCTGCCCAGATACAGCGACGACAAATACCACTCGTTCCAATAGGCCAGCGCGAGGAACAGGCCCACCGTCGCCAGCGCCGGCTTCATCAGCGGCAGCGCGAGTTGGATGAAGATGCGGAAGTCGCCGGCGCCATCGACCTTGCCCGACTCGATGATCTCGTAGGGCACCGTGCGCATGAAATTCTTCATGAGGATGATGAGCCAGGGCGTCATCAACAGCTGCAGGAAGACCGCCAGATAGCTGCCGCGCAGCCCGAGGTCGCGCCCGATCCACAGGAACGTCGGCGCAAGGCCCGCCGAGAACAGCGTCGTGAAGTAGATGAAGAACGAGATGTGGTCGCGGAACGGGAAGTCGCGACGGTTGAGCGCATAGCCGGTCATCGCGATGACGAAGAGACCGATCGCCGTGCCGAACGTCGTCATCAGGATAGTGACGATGTACGAGCCGATGATCGCCCGCGGTGCGCGGAAGATCCACTCATAGGCGTCGAGTGAGAACTCCTTGGGGAAGAGCCCGAAGCCTTCCTTGCGGATGATCGCCTCGCTCGAGAACGAGGCCGAAATCATAAGGACAAACGGCATCAGGCAGAACAGGGCGAAGAGCGTCACCACCGTGTAGGAGATGATGCGCAGGATGATATCGCTCCGATCCAGCGCGAACGATCTCGAAGCGCTCTCGCTGTCGAGACCGGGTTCGGTCCTGATTCTTTCGGCGGCGGTATGTGCGGCGAGATCAGAAGAGGGCATAATCTCTATTGATCCTCCTCACGACCCAGTTGGCGAGCATTACCAGCGTGAAGCCGAATATCGACTGATAGAGCCCTACCGCGGTCGACGTGGTGAAGTTGTTCTGAGACAGCACCATGCGATAGACGGACGTCTCGATGATATCGGTCGTGTTGAAGAGCGCGGCGTTGTTGCCCACCAGATTCCAAAACAGACCGAAATTGCCGTGCATGATGCTGCCCAGCGAGAACAGCACGAGGATGATGAAGGTTGGCTTGAGGCTCGGCAGCGTCACGTAGCGGATGCGCTGCCAGGCCGACGCGCCATCCACGGACGCGGCTTCGTAGAGGCTCTTGTCGATGCCCATGATCGCCGCGAAATAGACGATCGAGCCATAGCCAGTGCTCTGCCAGAGTTGCACCGAGATGATGATCAGCGGCCAGAGCCCAGCCTTGCTGTAAATCTTGATCGGGTCGCCGCCAGTCTGCTTGATCAGCGCATTGATCGCGCCGGTGTCGTAGTTGAGCAGGTTGAACGCGATGACGCCGACCAGCACCGCCGAGATGAAGAACGGCAGGAACATCACGGCCTGGCTGATCTTCTTGAACCACGCCTGGCGTATCTCGTTGAGCATGATCGCAATCGCGATCTGCAGGATGTTTCCGAGGACGATAAAGGCGAGATTGTATAGAATAGTGTTCTTGGTCAGGAGCCAGAGCTGTCCGGACTTGAACAGGAACTCGAAATTCTTGAGCCCGACGAACGGGCTGCCGAAAATGCCATCGCGGTAGTTGAAGTTGGTGAACGCGATCCACGCACCGGGCAGCGGCGCATAGTTGAAGACGACGAAGAACGCGATCGCAGGCAGGCACATCAGCAGGAGCACTTTGCTCTCGCCGATCTGCCGTAGCAGCGATTTCCGTCCTGGGGACGGGTCGTTCACTGACATCTTCCCCCCTTCACACTCGGGCGCTCATTCCGGTGCCGGGCCAGTTGCCCCTGCATCCAGCCTCCTGTCGAGGCGCCGTCATTCGGCCGCGCCGCGAGCGTGAACTCGAAGCCCGGCAGTTGCAAATCAACGAAGCGTTTTGGGACGGGGGAAGGGCGTCAGCAGACTAAGGCCGCGTTTGCGCAGTGTCCGGCCTTTGCCGGTCATCTTGTGAGCCACGTTTTCCTCCCGTTTACCGAGGTGTCTCCCTCACCTCTTGAACCATTGTTAGCCGTGCGGAAGGCAAGACGCAAGTTTTTCAGTAAACGTTTACTACGGCTGTTCCACAGCCTTAGGTGGGCGCGTGCTGCTACGCCAGCGAACTTCGGTGGCAAGCGTCACGCGCTTGCGCAATTGCCGACCGCCGGCCTGCTCGAGCAGCAGCTCGACCGCTGTCTCGCCAATCTCCTCGGCCGCAAGGTGCACGGTAGTGAGCGGCGGGTTCATGAAAAGCGCGGCCGAGATGTCGTTAAAGCTCGCCACAGCGATATCGTCGGGGATGCGAAGGCCCATCTCGTGGATGGCGCGGTAGGCGCCGATGGCCATGTTGTCGTTGGCGGTGACGAGCGCATCGGGCCGCTCAGCCTGCGACAGCAGCTCTCGCGTGAGCCTGTAGCCACCCTCTTCGGTCTTGCTGCCGGCGGTGAGGCAAAGCCGCGCGTCGAACCCACCGGCTTCGTTCGCCCACTGCTTGTAGGCACGGACGCGCTTTTCCGGCAGCGTCGACGCGACGCCGTCATAGATGTCGACCCAGCCGGCAAAGGCGATGCGCCTGTAGCCTGCGTCAGACAGCGACTGCAGCAGCTTGTGGGTCGCCATCATCAGATCGGAGTCGACGGAGTCGAACTCATCGGTCGGCGGGCTGAAATCCGCGAACACGATGTTTCGGTTGTGCCGCTTCAGCCACTCGATCTCGGCCTTGTTGTGTCGGCCGATCGCGATGATTCCAGACGCCCCCTGCAGCAGATGGGCCTCGGGCAAACTGTCCGTGTGATAGACCTTCACGGTTTCGATCTTCAGAGCCTGGCAGCGGCTCTCGATGCCCAGTCGCAGGCCCACATAGTACGGGTCGACGAGCTCCTGCTCGGGCCGCAAGGAGTGAACCAGCGCGACCTTGCTGAGCCCCTGCTGATTGGCGCGAGTGCGCGCACGCGGGTTCTCATACTTCATCGCCTCGGCCGTCTCGATGATGGCCTGGCGCGTCTTGGGAGCGACCGAGAGGGTCTGGTCGAAATTGAGCACGCGCGAGGCTGTTCCAGGCGAGACGCCGACAGCTTTTGCGATTTCCCTCAGAGTGACCACGACGTCTGCCCCATCAAAAAGAGCGCAATGGATAGGCAAGAAGCGTGGGGCAGCGCAAGCGGCAATGATCTCGCATCGCGCCGCTAGGGCGCGAACAGGCCGCTCAATCGCGAAAGACGATCTCGTCGTAAGTAACTGTGAATACGACGAAATTCGCCGTCGCTAACTCAAGCTTTCCGCCGCCATCCGAAGTGATCGACAATCGAACGGTGTTCGCACTCATTGTCCGCGACCCTGCCGCTCGGCGAGTGGAGCGACGGGCGAGACCGCAAGATACGACCCCCCTTCGGCTGGAGGGAGTCGATTTGAGCTCGATCACGCCGCGGCACCCGGCATGATCGTCACGCTCTCGCAGGGCCCGAGCGCGATTGTCCCGTCGAACGGCGCACCATCGTTCAAACGCATCGACACACCTAGATACAGCGCCGAGAGATCGACCCGGAACGTCCGCGTCGTGTCGGCCAGATTGGTCAGCGTGAATCCTTCGGCCGCATACGCGTAGCGCAGCCGGTACGCCTCCTGCTCCAGCGTGATGCCACCGTGCGACTCGAGCCGCGGCGCCACCTCGAGGTCGACGTCGAGGGCAGCGCGTACGCCCAGATATTCTGCGAACAGCACCCACGAGAACACACAGGGATACTCGTAGTAGTGCCCTGCGCCATGCCATGGCGAGCCATCGACATAATAGACGTAGTCCATGTCATAGCGTTCGCCCATAATGTAGTCGTCGAGAGCGCCCTGGGCGGCGACGCGATCGAGCTGCTCGCGCAGCATTTGTCCGTTGCGCTGCCACGACCAGAATGCTGCATCCCAGCACCAGTAGCGCCCCGCGGCACAGAGGTCGTACGGGCCGCCATCCCCGATCTCGCTGTCCGTGTAGTCGGCGATCCGGGCCGAGAGGAATGTCGGGAAGCGCTGGAATTCCGGAAGTTCTCGCGCCACCAGAGCCATCACCGCCGCTTCTTGGTCGGGCGATGTGGCGCCCACCAGTACTGGCAGGATGTTGGCCAGCAGGTGGATATGATCGTGCACACGTCCGGACCGGTCGACCCAGTCGATGAACCGCGATGCTTCGGGATCCCACCACCCCGCGGGCAGAGGTTGCGTCAGCGACGCGGCCAGTCGATCAGCTAGAACACCATATTGATGCACCCGCGACGCGCGTCCCAGCTGCACCTCGAGGTCGGCCAGCAGGCGAAAGGACCGAATGGCGAGCGCCTGCGCCATCGTCTCGCGACCGTCCTTGATCACCTGGTCTTCGTAGTACACATCGCCCCACAGCCGGCCCTGCGGATCGATGTACTCCTCGATCCCCGACGCCGCGCCCTCGATGTCCGCGATATGGTCGCGCAGCCAGCTCAGGTCCTTGGTACGCGCGATGTACATCCAGATGGATTCGAGCACCTCGATGTTGCCGGTCACCAGGAACATCACCGCATTCTCCTTGCGGTCCATGCTGTTGCGGCGCACATGATATTCGCGGTTGCCGTTTGGCTGGACTGCACATGGGTTGCGCCAGAGGCCGATGGGATCCTCGCGCATCATCCGCAACTGCAACTCGATCATCCGCCGGACGACGTTGAGATCGAGTCGACTGCCCCATGCGAGCCGCCCTTTGATCTGGAACTCATGGTCGACGTCGGGATAGGTCCCCGAGTACCTGCTGGCCAAGGTGCTCACGACGAAGCCATCGGCGTCCGCATAGTCCTTCGCCTTCGTCCGCTCGATCACAGACGGCAGCATCGTACCCCAGTAGAAGCCGGCCAGCGCATCAGCCAGCGCATCGCCGCCGTGGAGGTCGAGGATAAAGCGATCGCCGTGAATGTCCGCACGCGGCCGAGCCCTGTGCCGTGTCAGCCGCACGCTCGCGGCGCCGATTGTAACGCGCCAGCCTGTATCGTCGCGCTCCGCGGCAATGGCAGCGTTCGCTTCAATGAGCCAGGACGATCCTTCTCGAGCGGACATCGGCAGTACCCAGCAGACGCCGCGCCCCTTGAGCGAGGCATGTGCTGCGTCGCTGGGCAGGACGAAAAGATCCACCGTCCCGTCGAGAACAAACGCTGGGCCTGCCGGCAGCTCCAACGTCAGCACCGCTGCGCCTGCGGGAGCGTGGACGATCCAATGGTCGTCGCCGGCAGGCAATATGGTGCCGTCGGTCCTTGGCAAGAGGACGTCCGTCGCAGACATGAAACCAGCTCCCCACGCCTTCCAGTCGACCACAAACTTGCAAGACAATCCTGTAAGTCGCAAGTTGCGTTGTGATGCTGATCGCCACGCGCTCTTCCGGGCGCGGAGCCACCACGTGGGCACGTCATCGCATCTGAGCCGAAGCGGCGCGCGCCACGCAGGGCGCCGCAAGCCTCGCCGAAGTCGCCGAGCTTGTGGGCGTCAGCGAAGCAACCGTCAGTCGCGTGCTCGACCGACCATTGGCGCGCCGATGAAATCGTCGTCGCTCATCTCTACGACTTCGTCACCGTCGCATCGGCTTGCTCGCCGCCCCGTTGACAACATCTCCGAAATGGCACTCGGCGCCTCTCGCGCCCTCGAGCGCGCCGGCCCTAGAGTACCCGATGGTGTCTCGGCCATCGGGGACGGCGACTCGCCATTGCTCGACTATGGTGCGCCAGCCGATCGAGCGCATTGCCGAACACGCTGGCCGCCTCATCCCCTCGCGCATTACCAAGCGCGACGTCGGCCTCGAGGAGATCCTCAGCGACCCAAAATCCAGAGCGCCGCTCGACCGCCATAGCCAAGTCGCGCCGCACAAAGCCCTGAACTCAGTGGAATGGTGCCCGGGGCCGGAATCGAACCAGCGACACGCGGATTTTCAATCCGCTGCTCTACCAACTGAGCTACCCGGGCATTCGCAGGCGCCGGGTGTCCGGTGCCGAAAGCCCGCGGTTTATAGGGGCTGGATTCCGTGGGCGCAAGCGCCAAAACGCCGCCTCGGGGCAACGAAAAGCCCCGCCTTGCGAGCGGGGCTTTCCAGATCTGTGAACGGCTTGCCGGACTAGGCCGACAGGTCGTTGTTCTTGGTATCGCGCAGGAAGATCACGCCGATTACCACGGTCATTGCGGCGACGATGATGGGGTACCATAGGCCCTGGTAGATGTTGCCCGAACTCGCCACGATTGCCGTTGCCACCAGCGGCAGCAGGCCGCCGAACCAGCCATTGCCGATGTGGTAGGGCAGCGACATGGAGGTGTACCGCACGTTGGTGGGGAACAGCTCGACGAGGAACGCCGCGATCGGGCCGTAGACCATGGTCACGAAGATGACCATCACCCAAACGATCGCGATCGCCGCCACCCAGTTGATGCCCGCCTTGTCCGCCGGAACGGCGGCAAGCACCGTAATCGGTACGTCAGTCGTCGTTGGCGCCCCGATAATCAGATTGGCCGCCGTCACGTTGGCGGCTGCGGGATCGGCAGCTTTGCGGGCCTCGTTGACCGCCGCGACCTTCTGGGCTGGCGTGGACGCGGCGTCGTTGAGCACCGCGACCTGCTCGGGTGTGAGAGCGACGGTCGAGTCCGTCGCCTTGTAGTTCGGATAGCCGGCGTCGATCAGGGCATTGGTCCAGGTGGCTGCTGAATATCCCTCGACGGTGTTCCCGGCGATCGTCAGCGTTGCCTTTGAGCCGGCGGCGCCGTTGTCCGACGTGAACGAGATGCCGCGCGAGGCGAGCATACCCTTGGCATTGTCGCAGTCGCCCACGACCGTGCCCGGCCATTGCGGGAACAGGTTGAAGTGGCAGTTCGCCGGGTCCGCGGCGACATGAATTTCGGTCGCCTTGTTCCAGGTGGTGAGTGCGGGGTTGACCGCGCCCGCCAGCATGCCGAACAGCCAGAAATAGCTGATGGCACCGATCACACAGCCGGCGAGGATAATATAGAGGCGGCCGATGCGGTCGGAGAGCGTGCCCCAGAACACAAAGAACGGCGTTCCAAAAAGGAGCGCCAAGCCCACAATGATGTAAGTGGACAGATAGTCCACCTGCATCGTCGTCTGGATGAAGAATAGAGCATAAAACTGGCCCGTGTACCAGATCACGCCCTGGCCTGCTGTGGCTCCGAGCAGGGCGAGCAGCACGAACTTGTTGTTTGGGTACTTAAGGAACGAATCGCGCAGCGGCGAGGTCGAGCCGCGGCCCTCTTCCTTCATTTTCTTGAAGATCGGGGATTCGTTCAGTCTGAGACGAACCCAGATCGAGTAGATCAGCAGGACTGCCGAGACGAGGAATGGCAGGCGCCAGCCCCAATCTGCATAGGCTGCCGGCGCGATCGCCATGCGGCTGATGCCAATCACCAGCAAGGACAGGAAGAAACCCAGTGTTGCGGTGGTCTGGATCCAGCTTGTCGCAAAGCCGCGCTGGCCGGGGCGGGAGTGCTCGGCCACGTAAGTTGCGGCGCCGCCATATTCGCCGCCAAGCGCGAGACCCTGGAGGAGGCGCAGCACCACCAGAAGGATCGGCGCGACGACACCCACCTGCGCGTAGGTGGGCAGCAGGCCGACCGCGAAGGTCGAAATGCCCATCACGAGGATCGTGACGAGGAACGTGTATTTGCGGCCGACAAGATCGCCGATACGGCCGAAGACCAAGGCGCCGAACGGACGCACCAGGAAGCCCGCAGCGTAGGTGGCGAAGGCGGACAGCAGGGCTGCCGTTTCGTTGCCGGCGGGGAAAAACAGCGCCGCGAAGAACGGCGCCAGCGTTGCGTAGAGATAAAAGTCGTACCACTCGAAAACAGTGCCTGTGGACGACGCGACGATGACGAAGCGTTCGTCCCGCGTGAGACCTGAGCCGCGCGCCGAGGCGGCGGCTTCTGTAGTAGCCATAATGATTTGCCCTCCTTGGCCTTTCCCTCAAAGGCCATGGGAATCAGACTGGTATGGCGGTTTTCCCAAATACAGCAGGAACACTGCCCTATGAGACAGCTTCCTCGCCTGTTTCCCTAGGTCTCGTCGTCGTCCGATGATGGATCGGGCGGTGCGTCCGGCTCTTCCTTGGTGGGGATGCGATAACTGTCGGAGAGCCAGCGGTTGAGATCGACGTCCTGGCAGCGCGCCGAGCAGAACGGATGGAACGCCTGTACCGAGGGCTTGCCGCAGATCGGGCAGGGACGCGTCGGCTTGAGGCGGATGACCTCGGCCATGGCTAGACCGCCGAGAGGACGGACTGGTTGAGCCAGTTGAAGTGTACGGGGTAACCCTCGCCTGAGAGCAGTCCGACCGTTTCGTTGAGCGGCAGGCCGACGACGGCGGAGTAGGAGCCGACGAGTTTCACCACGAACGCACCGGCAATGCCCTGGATCGCGTAGCCGCCCGCCTTGTCGCGCCACTCGGCGCTGGCGAGGTACGACTCGATCTCGCGCGTGGAGAGGCGCTTGAAGCGGAGGCGCGTTTCGACGAGCCGGCGGCGCGCGGCGCCCGACACGGAGAGCATTGTGACAGCGGTGTAGACACGGTGGCTGCGGCCCGACAGCAGATGGAGGCAGGCGCTCGCCTCTTCCATCGTTTCGGCCTTGGGCAGGATGCGGCGGCCGACGGCGACGACAGTGTCGGCCGCGAGGACGAGAGCATTGCCGGCGATGCCCGAGGCGCGCGCCCTATGCTGGGCGGCGATCGCCTTGCCGTCGGCAAGACGCGTTGCCAGCTTGCGCGGCAGCTCGTTTCTTTCGGGCGTTTCGTCGATGTGAGCGGGGACCAGATGCTCAGGCTCGATGCCGATCTGGTTGAGAAGGGCGAGCCGGCGCGGAGAGGCCGACGCCAGGATGAGTTCCGGACGGCTGGCCATCGGCGCTTAGCGGAACCGGAAGGTGATCCGGCCCTTGGTCAAATCGTAGGGGGTCATCTCGCACAGCACCTTGTCGCCGGTGAGGACGCGGATGCGGTTTTTGCGCATGCGGCCAGCGGTGTGGGCGATGATTTCATGTTCGTTCTCGAGCTTGACCCGAAAGGTCGCATTGGGGAGGAGTTCGGTCACAACTCCCGGAAACTCGAGTACTTCTTCTTTAGCCATTGTATCTCCAAAGGTCCCGGCAGGCGCCT
>JBGAKM010000002.1:0-99681 GCA_044224395.1 Devosia sp. | reverse complement strand
CCCGGCCGGCGCCTGCCGGGCCAGAATTGCGGGGAGCTATACTGGAACTCACCCGGTTTGTGAACCACCCGCAACCAGGGGCTCCAGGCGCTCACGCACACGTTTTTGCAGGGTGTCGCGCAGGCCCCGATAGGCGCTAAGGACCGCCTCGCGGTTGCCTTCCATCTCGGTGGGATCGGTCATCGGCCAGTGCTCGATGGCGCCCATTTCGAGTCCGCGTTTCTGAACGGCGTCGGCCGCGTCCGCCGAAAGCGTCACCACCAGATCGAACCGGTTGGCCACGAGTTCGTCCATAGTGTGGGGAGTGTGGACCGACATATCAATGCCGACCTCCTCCATCACCTCATGCACAAACCCGTCTGCCTTGCCCGAGCGGACGCCGGCCGAACGGACGATCAGCCGGCCAGGGAAAAACTTGCGCGCCAGAGCGGCGGCAATCGGCGAGCGGACCGAGTTCATCGAGCAGACGAACAACACCGTGGGCAGATTGCTCTCGCGCTCGTCGATGCGGCTCGCAAAGGGCTGCACCGCGCAGATCAGCGTGAACAGCCGTCGCGCCGTGTTGAGGTCCATGTCGAGCTTGTTGTCGAGGCGCGTGCGCAGCAGCTCGGCGGCTTCGTTGTGGAGCCCGCGCCGCGCCATGTCGACGGTCTCGATCTGCATCGACGAGGCCGTCTTGATCGCGTCGTAGTAGGAATCCCGGATACGGAAATAGTCGCGGATCAAACGCCGGAACGGTGTCAGCGACAAATAGTGCGCGGCGATTGGCTCGTAGGTATCGGGATCGCGAACGTCGAGTACGATGTAGTTGGCGACGATCGAGACGTGCAGAGCGTACGGCCCCTTCGACTTCACCCGCGCGGGATGAAACTTGTTCTCCCCGACGAGATCGTAGATCGCGATGCGCCACTCGTGCACTTCGTCGGGGTCAATCGACGTAATCGTGTTGGGGTCGAGGGTCACGGCGGTGATCCGGTCGGTCTTCGCGTCGAAGACGTGCGGGGTCAGCGCCATCAGCGATTGAGCCTTATGCTGACCGATCGGCCATGCGCCTGAAGGCCCTCCGTCTCCGCCAGCGCGACGGCGGATGGCGCGAGTTCGGCGAGGGAGCCGGGATCGCAGCCGAGGATGGAGGTGCGCTTCATGAAGTCGAGGACGCCGAGGCCTGACGCGTAGCGCGCCGAACGGGCGGTGGGCAGAACGTGGTTCGAACCGCCGACATAGTCGCCGATCGCCTCGGGCGTATGGTGACCGAGGAAGATGGCGCCGGCGTTGCGGATTCTCGGTTGCAGCGCGCGCGGATCGTCGACCATCAGTTCGACGTGCTCGGACGCGATGCGGTTGGCAAGCTCCACGGCTTCGCCCAGCGACTGGACGACGATGATCGCGCCGAACTCGTCCCAGCCGTCGCGGGTGATCTGCGCGCGTGGGAGGAGGGCGATCTGGCGGTCGACCTCTCTAGCCACTGCGTCAGCCAGGGCCTCGTCGGTCGTGACAAAGATCGACTGCGCGCCACCGCCGTGCTCAGCCTGGGCAAGCAGGTCCGCGGCGACCCATGCGGGATTGGCCGAAGAGTCGCCGATGATCAGGACTTCGGACGGACCGGCGATCATGTCGATACCGACGGTGCCGAACACCTGGCGCTTCGCCGCGGCGACATAGGCGTTGCCGGGGCCGACGATTTTGCTGACCGGCTTGATGGTGGCCGTGCCGTAGGCGAGGGCGCCGATGGCCTGCGCGCCGCCGACGCGGTAAATCTCGCTGACGCCCGCAATCTTCGCTGCGACCAATACGGCTGGATTGATCTCACCGCGCGGCGTCGGCACGGCCATCGCGATGCGTCCGACGCCAGCGACCTTGGCCGGAACGGTGTTCATCAGTACGGACGAGGGATAGGACGCGGTACCGCCGGGCACGTAGATGCCGACGGCCTCGACCGCGGTCCACACGGTCCCGAGCGTGACGCCCAACGCATCCTGGTAGATGTGGTCGAGCGGCTTCTGCTTGCTGTGATGCGCGGCGATGCGGTCATGCGCGACCTGCAGCGCGGCACGGACCTCGCCCGAGACCTGGGTTTCGGCCGCAGCGATCTCGTCGGCAGAAAAGGCAAGGGTCGATGCCGTGAGCGGCAGCTGGTCGAATTTGTCAGTGTAGGCGAGCACCGCCTCGTCGCCTCGCAGGCGGACGTCGTTGAGGATGCTCGCAACGGAGGCGCCGACTTCCTCGGACACTTCGCGCTTGGAGCCGAGCAGAGTCTCGAACTCCTCTGCGAAACCAGCGTGGCGAGAGTCGAGCCTGTATCCCATCAGGCGTGGGCCGGCGTGGCTTTGGCCGCCCAAGCGGCGCCGAGATCCTGCAGCCGCGCTTCGAGGCATTCGACCGTGAGACGGATGGTGCCGCCGCCGGCGAAAGCGAGCTCGACGGTGCCCTCGGGATCGTCGGTGACGGTGTAGCGGATGGCCAGCAGCTCGAGCACGCCATCGACCGAATTGGTGTCGATGCCGGCGACCTTCACGTCATTGACGCGATCGAAATGGAGCGCGGCGCGCTTGCGCTGGCGGGTCTTGCCGTCTTCTTCCCAGGCGAAGCGGTTCATGAGGAGGGCGAAACGGTTGTCGGCCTTGGCAAAGCCCATATCGCCCACCCGCACGACGGCGTCCTGCGTGGTGGCGGAAATGACGTCGAGATCTTCGGTATCGAGCGCCAGGAGTTTGAGGTCGGGCATGGAGACAAATGTCCGGAAATAGCTGCGTTGGCGCTCAGATGGGGGCTAGCGGGACGATCTACAAGCTTGGGGGATTTGGGGCAAGCCGCGCTGGCGCATGGCACGGCTACCGACGGCCGCGGGGCGCCGATGGGTAGCCTTTGGTGGCCACAAAGGGGCCACGGACGGAGAGCGCAGGACGCCTCCGAAAAAGTAGGGGCAAGGCGAGACGCCCTGCGCTCTGCCGCGATGGGGTTGTCGGCACCAGCAGTCAGCGTCCGTGGACTACGTGCCACGGCGTTGCCGCGAGGAACCCAGGGCCGTGCGACCACGGCCCGTCCCACCGTCGCCACCCGCACCTCGTCAGTACGCCGCGGGAGATGGTGACGACAGAGGGAGGATACCATGGGCCGGAGACGCGTCGATAAGTCGGAGAAATAGCCGTGGAGAGGGCAGGCGGCGCAGGGCTTTGCGAGGGAAAGTTTTGGTCACTTGCCGCGTGACGGCTACTCCGCCGTGATCTCGACCGTCTCGACCGGCATCTCGGTCCAGATCGGGACGCTGCGGATGGGCATTGTGGTTGTTGCGTCGAGGCCGGAGGCGAGGCGGATATGGTGATCGGCGGGGCAGACGTTGAGCAGGGGGTCGAAGCCGATCCAGCCCAGCCCCTCGTCCCAGGCTTCGGCCCAGGCGTGGAAGGTGGCGGCGCCGTCGGTTTCGTACAGGTAGCCCGTGACGTAGCGGGAGGGGATATCGAGCGTTCGCGCACCCGCGACGAACGCGTGGGCGAACGCGACGGGATCGGAGCTGCCGAGCGACTGCTCCTGCTTGCCATCGCTTTGGCTCTGGGAGGGCGTCGGAAGCTTGTCGTTGATGCGGCCCATCAGCTCGTGCAGCTGCGCGATACGGCCGCCGCCGGTGCCGATGCCGTCGACCAATTCCGGATCGGGCCTGGTGAGGTCGGTCGGGCGCCGGAACAATGCGGATGGGGGATCGTACTCGAGCCGGCCCAGCACGCCGGCCCTGTCGAAGGTCTCGACGACCCCTTTGACCGTCACCAGCAGCGGCTCGCTGCGCCTGGTCTGGCTGACGAGATGCGCGCGATTGCCGAAACCATCGCGGAACGTCGCAGCGTCGGCGAGGCCGAGCATATCGATAGACCAGCGTTCCACTCGCTGCTGTGGTGTCGACAGGGCGGTCAGCAGCAAGTGTTCCACGGCCCGGCCGGTACCAGGAAGCGAGACGGTCAGCGTGTGGGTGACGGCGAGCTTCATCAGTAGAAATTGTAGCTCTCGGCGATCGCCTCGGTGATCTGGTTGTTGCGCGAGATGAACTCGGTGAGGAACTCGTGGAGGCCGTAAGCGAAGATGCGGTCCATGGAGTTGCCCTCAAGCATGGCGGTCACTTCCGCCGCCGCCGCGTGCCCGGCGCTCTTGCCGCCGTAGATTTCCTCGAGCATGTCGAGCGTCCGGTTGATCCAGCCGACCGAAAAGATCAGCGAGCGCGGCATTTCGGGCCGAAGGATCAGATAGTCCGCGATGTTCCAGGCCTTGAAGCGGTCGTGATAGACGTGGCGGTAGCTGCGGTGGGCGGAGGCCGCGCGCAGGATCAGCGTCCACTGCTGGATGTCGACTTCGCCCCCGATGAGGTCGGTTCGCGGCAGCAGCACGTAATACTTCATGTCTAGAATACGTGCAGTGTTGTCGGCGCGTTCCACGAAGTTGCCGATTTGACTGAAGGCGTAGCCGTCGTCGCGCAGGAACGTCGAGAGCAGGGCGCCGCGATAGCGGTGGCTGACCGTGCGGACCCAGCGCAGCATCTCGAGCAGCTTGCTGCCCGTCGTTTCGCGCGGATCGACCGCCGCGAATTCGAGCCAGGCGGCATTGAGAGATTCCCACATGTCGGAGGTCAGCGCCGTGCGCACCGACCGTGCATTGGTGCGGGCGGCGAGCAGGCAGGAGCGGACCGACGAGGGGTTTGTCTCGTCAAACAGCATGAACTGGCTGACGCTCGCGACGTCCGCCTTGGCGTGCTTGTTGTTGAAGTCCTCATCGACCTCAGCGGCCTGCAGCATCGACACGAGATGCTCGCTGGCGCCACCCTCGCGACGGGAGGTGAGGCTCATGCGGTAGCCGACTTCGAGAAGCCGGGCCATGTTTTCGGCGCGCTCGATGTAGCGGCTGAGCCAGAAGAGATTTTGGGCGGTGCGGCCTAGCATGGCGAGCACTCGACGAGAGACGGCCCCTCACCCGGCCGCTGCGCGGCCACCCTCTCCCCAAAGGGGCGAGGGGAGGCTGGAGCCGCAGGTGCCGAGCGAAGCGAGGCGGGTGAGGGGATGTGAGTGGCCTGAATCATCCTCAATCCTCAAGCACCCAGGTGTCCTTGGTGCCACCGCCCTGCGAGGAGTTGACGACCAGCGAGCCTTCCTTGAGGGCCACGCGCGTCAGCCCGCCCGGCGTGATACGGATCTGGTCGCCGACCAGCACATAGGGGCGAAGGTCGACGTGCCGCGGAGCGATGCCGGACTCGACGTAAGTGGGGCAGGTGGAGAGCGCCAGCGTTGGCTGGACGATGTAGTTGCCGGGGTCGGCGATGATCTTCTGGCGGAACAGTTCGTGCTGCTCCTTGGTCGAGGTCGGACCGACGAGCATGCCGTAGCCGCCTGAGCCGTGCACTTCCTTCACCACCAGTTCGGCGATGTGTTCGAGCACATAGGCGCGCTCGTCGTCCTTGGTGCAGTTGTAGGTGGGCACGTTCGACAGCAGCGCCTTTTCGCCGAGGTAGAACTCGATGATCTCGGGGACGAAGGTGTAGACCGCCTTGTCGTCGGCGATGCCGGTGCCGGGGGCGTTGACCAGCGTGACGTTGCCGGCACGGTAGGCGTCGAACAGGCCGGGGACGCCCAGCATCGAATCCGGCTTGAAGGTCAGCGGATCGAGGTAGTCGTCGTCGATGCGGCGATAGATGACGTCGATGCGGCGCGGACCGGTGGTGGTACGCGCATAGACGCGGCCGTTCTCGACGAACAGGTCCTGCCCCTCACAGAGCTCGGCGCCCATCTGGTCGGCGAGGAACGAGTGCTCGAAGTACGCCGAATTGTAGATGCCGGGGGTAAGCACGGCGAGCGTCGGCGAACCGGTCGCGCCCGGCGGGGCGACAGACTCCAGCGTGCGGCGCAGATTTTCTGGGTAGGAGTCGACCGGCGCGACCTTGGTGCGCTGGAACAGATCGGGCGCGAGCTGCAGCATCGCCTCGCGGTCTTCGAGCATGTAGCTGACGCCGGAGGGGGTGCGGAGATTGTCCTCGAGCACGTACCACTGGTCGGGCGACACGCGGACGAGGTCGACGCCGATAATGTGCGAGTAGATGCCGCGCGCCGGGTCGAGTCCCATCATTTCGGGGCAGAAGGCCGAATTGTTGAGGATCAGCTTTTCGGGGACGCGGCCGGCTTTGAGGATTTCCTGCCGGTGGTAGATGTCGTGGAGGAAGGCGTTGAGCGCGCGGACACGCTGCTCGATGCCCTTCGACAGCTTCCGCCACTCTATGGCGGAAATGATCCGGGGGATGATGTCGAAGGGGATGAGCTTTTCGGTCCCCTCGTTCGATCCATAGACCGCAAAGGTGATGCCCAGCCGCCGGAAGATGCCTTCGGCGTCCGAAGCCATCAGTCCGAGCGCGTCCCGGGGCTGTTCCTTCAGCCATTGTTCGAGGACCAGGTAGGGTTCGCGGACGGAGCCATCCGCATTTGTCATTTCGTCGAAGGGGGACGGTCCCGGCATAAACTCCCAGCGCAATCTAGTGCGGCTAACCCACTGCAAACTCATTGCTGCACGTTTGCGGGGCGTTCGGCAAGCGGCTAAAGAACTGGCCCAAGAGGAGAATATTATGCCCGTCGAGATTCTGCAGACGCACAAGCTGCTGGCGTCCTGCGAGGAGGCGCTCGCCGCCCGGTACACCGTCCACAAGCTGCACGAGGCGCCGGACAAGGAGGCCCTGCTGTCCGATATCCGCGACCGGGTGCGGGGGATTGCCGGCGGCAATGTCGGCCCGGACCTGATGGACAAGCTCCCGAAACTGGAGATCGTCGCCAATTTCGGCGTCGGATACGACTCGATCGACACCAAGGCCGCCAAGCAGCGGAATGTGCGGGTTACAAACACGCCAAATGTGCTCAACGACGCCATGGCCGAGATCACCATCGGGCTGATGATTTCGCTGGCCCGGCGCCTGCCGCAGAGCGACCAGCACGTCCGGCAGGGCAAGTGGCCGAAAGGCAATTTTCCGTTGCAGGTGGAGCTCAACGGCAAGACGCTGGGCATTCTCGGCCTCGGACGCATCGGCAAGGAGGTCGCGCTCCGGGCTCAGGCCATGAAGATGCGCGTCGTCTATCATGGCCGCCACAAGCAGCCCGACGAGCCCTACGTCTATTACGACAAGCTCGCGGATATGGCGCGCGACAGCGACTGGCTCGTGCTCATTGCCCCGGGCGGCAAGAGCACCGACAAGATCGTCAATCGCGAGGTGCTGACCGCGCTCGGCCCTGAGGGCTACCTCGTGAACATGGGCCGTGGCACGCTGGTCGATGAGCCGGTGCTGGTCGAGATGCTGCAGAATGGCGGGATCGCGGGAGCAGCGCTCGACGTGTTCGAGAAAGAGCCGCAGGTGCCCGAGGTTCTCTTCGGGCTCGACAATGTCGTGCTGTCCCCCCACCAGGGCAGCGCAACGCATCAAACAAGAAACAAGATGGGAGCACTCGTGGTCGCCAATCTCGACGCGCATTTTGCCGGCGAGCCCTTGCCGAGCGCGGTGGTTTGAAATGCTGATCGATTTGAATGGAAAAGTCGCAATCGTCACCGGTGCGGGCCGTGGCATCGGGCGGGTCATTGCGCAGACGCTGGCACGCGAAGGCGCCCGCGTCGTCGTCGCCGATATCCGGCAGGATCTGCTCGACGACGTGGCCGAAGAGTGGGCGCGCGAGGGCTGGAAGGGGCTCCAGGCCATCTGCGACGTGCGCAACAATGACAGCTGCGCTGCCGCCGTCGCTTCGGCCGTGGAGGCGTTCGGGCGCGTCGATATCCTCGTCAACAATGCGGGCGTTGCGTCCGGCCGCAAGGTGGTCGAGATGCCCGACGATGCCTGGCAGGCGAACCTCGATATCAACCTCAGCGGCACGATGCGCATGTGCCGCGCAGTGATTCCGGTGATGCAGAAGCAGAATTCCGGGCGCATCCTCAACGCTGCGTCCTTCGCTGCGATCTTGCCGTCCGTGGGCGGGGCGGCCTACGCTGCGAGCAAATATGGCGTCGAGGGCTTGTCGCGCGTGCTTGCGGGTGAACTCGGGCCCAACAACATCACGGTCAACGCTTATGCGCCGGGCATGATCCCCACCGAGATGAACCATTTTGCCGAGCGCGACGACGTCACCCAGCAGCGGCTGCTCGATACGCTGACGCTGCGCCGCTGGGGTGACCCGGCCGACGTCGCCAACCTCATCTGCTTCCTCGCCTCAGATCTTGCGAGCTACATCACGGGCACGATGATCGACGTGTCCGGCGGCAAGTTCGCGACGCAGTTCCCGTGGATGGCGCACCGCGCGCCGTGAGTGAGCCGGTCGACCTCGCGACGTACCGCGCCGCCATTCGTGCGGTACGTCCCGATCTGGCCGATCAACCGCTTGTGCTGCACACACGCGGCTGGGACAGCAATGCGGTCGAGGCCGGCGACACCATCTTCAAATTCCCCAAGCACAGCGACGCGCCACCGCGACTTCGCCGCGAAGCGCGCTTCCTTGCGCTGGTGGCGCCGCGTGTCCCGCTCGCTGTGCCGCGCATGACCTTGCACGAGACGCCGATGTTGTTCTCGGAGCATCGGATGATCCCCGGCACGATCATCGAGACGGCGGGATATGATATGCTGACGGCGACGCAGAGGAGGCGATGGCTGACGCGCTCGCCGGCTTCTTCGCGGCGCTGCATGCGATCCCGGTCGATGAGGCAGTTTCGGCTGGCGCGGAACCCAAGCCGGGCTGGCCGGCGGGTGAGGTCGTGGTACCGGCGCTGCGTGAACGGTTGCCAGCGTATGTGGTGGACTTCGCTGAGCGCGCCTTCGCGGCCTATGCGGTTTTGCCAACCGAACCAGAAATCTTCGGCCATTTCGATGGCCATGGCTGGAACATGGCATTCGACCATGAGCGCGGCGTGCTCAACGGCGTCTATGATTTCGCCGATGCGGCGATCGGTCCCCTATCGCGCGAGTTTACCTACGCCGCGCTGACATCGTCCGATCTCGCCGAACGGATCATGTCGAGCTACGAGCGGATAACGGGGCGGCGCATCGATCGACGCACCTACGCCATCCGCCTCAGCGTACAGAACCTCTCCGAGCTGGCCGAAACGCCCGGCGACGATTCAGTCGCACGCGCGGTGCGCTGGCACGAGTACGCGCTGAGCCACTCTGAACTGCGGTTCTAGACGATTCTGAGACCGGTCTGCGTGTCGAACCACGAGACCTGCGACAGGTCGAGGTCGACGCCGATATCCTTGTGGTGGTCGACGGCAACGCGGCCCGGGAAGCGGGCGATGACGTTGCGGTCGCCGACCTTGAAGGTGACGAACGTATCGGAGCCGGAGTTTTCGACGAGGTGCACGGGGCCGCTCAGCGTCGAGCCGCGGCGCAGGGCTTCGGGGCGGATGCCGAACGTGACGTCCTTGCCGTGATACGCCTTGAGCTCGGGCGGCACGTTTGGGACGGTGACGCGCTGGCCGCCGTTGAAGGTGATCGTCGCCTGGCTGCCGTCGAGCTGGAGCCCGCCGGCCAGCAGATTCATCGGCGGAGAGCCCATGAAGTCGGCGACGAACAGGTTCGCCGGCTTGTCGTAAATCTCGTGCGGCGCGCCGATCTGCTGGATGACGCCGTGATTGAGCACCACGACCTTGGTCCCGAGCGTCATCGCTTCGATCTGGTCGTGCGTCACATAGACGATCGAGGCGTCGATGCGCTCGTGCAGCCGCTTGATCTCGCCGCGCAGCTCGACGCGCAGTTTCGCATCGAGGTTCGAGAGCGGTTCGTCGAACAGGAACAGCGTCGGCTCGCGCACCAATGCACGGCCCATCGCGACGCGCTGCCGCTGGCCGCCCGAGAGGGCGGACGGTTTGCGCGCGAGGAACTTTTCGATCTGCAGCAGCTGGCTGACCTGCTTGACCTTGGCGTCCTGTTCGGCCTGCGGGACGCGGCGCACCTTCATGCCGAACGCGATGTTCTGCTCGACCGTCATCGTCGGATAGAGCGCGTAGGACTGGAACACCATTGCAATGTCGCGGTCGCGCGGCGGGATCATCGTCACATCGCGTCCGCCAATGAAAATCTTGCCGCCGCTGGTGTCGTCCAGACCGGCGATACAGTTGAGCAGGGTGGACTTGCCGCAGCCGGACGGGCCGACAAGGACGAGGAAATCGCCGGCTTCCATTTCGAGGCTGATGCCCTTGAGCACCTCGACATTGCCGTAGCGCTTCTGGAGATCCTTGATCTCGAGCACCGTGCTCGCGGCGCTCCCGACATCTAGTGCGACCATGCTTCTCCTCCCGATTTCGGCACGGGCCCTGTTGAGCCGCGCACGATCAAATCGACCTTATCGGTCCTTTGCAATTCACGAGGTGGCGTTCCCGCCATCCGCGCCACCATCATCCGCGCCAGGATCGGCCCTGCATCGCGGATCGGCAGGCGTGTCACCGTCAGCGCCGGCGCGAAGTTTTCGGCCAGCAGATGCGGCAGGACGTCGTCATGCGAGATGATCGACAAATCGTCGCCGACCTTGAGCCCGGCTTCGCCCGCCGCCCGCATCACGCCCAATGCCTGCAACGTGGACGAGCAGAGGAACGCCGTCGGCCGCTGGCCGCCTTCGGCGAGCATGGTGGCTCCGACGCGGTAGCCGCTCTCCTCGTGCATTTCGCCATTGGCCACGAAACGCTCCGGAATAGGCAGGCCGCGTTCGCCCATCACGCGGCGATAGGCGCGCTCGCGCTGCAAGGCGTAGCCCATCGGCGAGGGGCCGTTGAGGAGCGCGATGCGTTTGTGGCCGAACTGGACCAGGAGGCGCGTTGCTGCCGCGAAGGCACCGTCATTGTCGATGTCGTAGTAGGCATAGTCGGGCGAGTCGGTGCCGCGGCCATGCACGACGAAAGGGATGTTGCGCCGGGTCAGCAACTCGATGCGCGCATCGTCGGGTTCGGGGGCACTCAAGATCATGCCGTCCACCTGGCCGCGCGACGCGATGCGCTGGTGGTGGAACATCTGCTGCGCAGGCGGCGCGATGTGGACGACAAGATCGATCTCGGAGTCGGCAAAGGCCAGCGACAGGGCCGAGAGAAAATCCATCACATGCGGATCGACGCCACGTTCGGACGAAGCGCGAAAGATCATGCCGACCAGACCGGACTTACCCGTGGCCAGCCGCTTGGCGTGCATGTTGGGGCGATAGTGCAGCCGCTCGGCGCCCTCAAGGACGCGCTGGCGCGTTGCAACCCCCACCTCGGGAAAGCCGTTAAGCGCGCGGCTCACCGTGGCCGGCGACAGCCCCAGATGCTCGGCGAGCTGGCGAATGGTCGTCACCCATCCTCCTCCCGGATGCTGAAACCGGTTTAGGAATTGCACGGGCGATGGCAGGCATCAATCACAGATTTGAAGGCAAACAGCGCCTAAACCGGTTTGACCGATCTTGCAGCTCTTGTTAACACTTTGCTCAAAGCGGGCCCTAGTCCTGCATGTGGGAGACGGCTGTCGATGCGGGAATGGTGGCGCGGCGGGGTGATCTATCAGGTCTACCCGCGCTCCTTTCAGGACACGAATGGCGACGGCGTGGGCGATTTGCCGGGCATCATGCGCCGGCTCGACCACATCGCTTCGCTCGGGGTCGATTGCATCTGGCTGAGCCCCATCACCCAGTCGCCGCAGGCCGACATGGGCTACGACGTCTCCGACTACAAAGAGGTCGATCGGCTGTTCGGCAGCCTCGAGGATTTCGACAATCTCGTCGAGCGGGCGCATGCGCTTGGGCTCAAGGTCATCATGGACCAGGTGCTGAGTCACACGTCGGACAAGCATCCATGGTTCCGCGAGAGCCGGCTGAGCCGGACCAATTCGCGGGCGGACTGGTATGTGTGGGCTGACCCCAAAAAGGACGGCACGCCGCCCAACAACTGGCCGTCGGTGTTCGGCGGTCGTGCCTGGGAATGGAACCCGAGCCGCGGGCAGTACTACTTCCATAATTTCCTGATCGAGCAGCCGGACCTCAACTTCCACAACCCGAAGGTGCAGGACGCGGTTCTCGATGTGATGCGCTTCTGGCTCGAGCGCGGCGTCGATGGCTTCCGCCTCGACACGGTCAACTACTATTTCCACGACCAGCAGCTGCGGAACAATCCGCCGGCCCGCCGTCCCAAGCACCTGCCTTATGCGGTTAACCCCTATGACATGCAGGAGCACAAATTCGGCAAGAGCCAGCCGGAGAACGTCGGGTTCCTGAAGCGTGTGCGTAAGCTGCTCAACGAATTCCCAGGCACGACGACCGTCGGCGAAGTGGGCGACAGCCACATCGGGCTCAAGCTCATGGGCGAGTACACATCGGGCGGCGACAAGCTGCACATGGCGTACACGTTCGACATGCTGGGCAACGAGTTCACGGCCGAGCATTTCCGCTCGCGCATGAAGCAGTTCTTTGATGCCAATCCCGATGGCTGGCCGTGCTGGAGCTTTTCCAACCACGATGTCGATCGCCACGTGACGCGCTGGGCCAAGAACGCGCAGGATCGCGTGACGCTCGCCAAGCAGGCCGCCGGCATGATCATCGGGCTCAAGGGCTCGGTGTGCATCTATCAGGGCGAAGAGCTCGGTCTGCCGCAGGCCGACATCCTGTTCGAAGAGCTCACCGACCCGCCCGGCATCCGCTTCTGGCCCGAATACAAGGGCCGCGACGGCGAACGCACGCCGATCCCCTGGGACGAAGGCGAGGCACCCAACGGCTTCTCGTCGAGCAAGCCGTGGCTGCCGGTCAAGCCCGAGCATTCGGCGCTGAATGTTGCGGGACAGAACGCCGATCCGGATTCAGTGTTGAACTTCTACCGGCTGGCGCTGGCGTTCCGAAAGGGGCACAGTGCCCTCATCGATGGCGACATCGAGTTCTTCAAAGTGTCCGAACCGGTGTTGGCGTTCCGCCGGGCAAACAAGGACGAAAGTCTCGTCTGCATCTACAATCTTTCTCCCGACACCCTGCAGGTGAAGGTCGAGGGAGATGCCGATATCGGGCTCACTCAGAACACTGAGCGGCTCAAAGGGAAGTTGACGCTCGGGCCGAATGGCTGGGCGATCTTCACGGAGCGGCGCGACAACTCGCTTCGCATCGATTTCAAGCGGAGGGCAAAGACGCCTTCGAACTGAAACGCCGTTCCGGTGATAGAGGGCCGGACGGCCAACCTGTCTGGGAGGACAAGGATGAAAAGAGTAGTAACGACTTTCCTGGGTGCAGCTCTGCTGCTCACCTCGACGTCGCTGACGTTCGCCGCCAAGGAAGGCGAACTGCTGGTCTGGGTCGGCACCAATCGCGATGAAGCCGCGCTGCAGACCGTGCTCGACAAGTTCACCGCCGACCTCGGCATCACCGCCAAGGTGGAAGTCGTGGACCCGGTTCCCGACAAATTCCAGCAGGCCGCGGCGACCGGCGACGGTCCCGATATCGTGCTGTTCGCCCACGACCGCTTCGGCGACTGGGCGGCCGGTGGTCTGATCGATCCCGTGACCCCGTCTGCCGAAGTGACCTCGGGTATTCTCCCCACCGCCTGGGACGCCGTGACGTTCGGTGGCAAGGTCTGGGGCTACCCGGTTGGCGTCGAGGCCGTTGGTCTCGTCTATAACAAGAAGCTGGTTCCCACCCCGCCGGCCTCGTTCGACGACGTGAAGGCGCTCGCCGCCACGCTCGGCAACGGCAAGACCATCATGTGGGACTACAACAACACCTACTTCACCTTCCCGCTGATGGCGGCCGGCGGCGGCTTCGCGTTCCAGAAGGGCGCCGACGGCAACTACAACGGCAAGGAAACCGGTGTGAACAATGACGGCTCGATCGCCGGCGCCACCGTTCTCAAGGACCTCGTGGACTCGGGCGTGATGCCCAAGGGCGTCGATTACGGCGTGATGGACGGCGCTTTCGCCAAGGGCGAAGTCGCCATGATCCTCAACGGGCCGTGGTCGTGGGGCGGCTACAAGACCGCTGGCCTCGATATCGGCGTCGCGCCGATCCCGAGCGTCAACGGCCAGCCGTCCAAGCCGTTCATCGGCGTGTTCGCCTGGGCCATCAACGCGGCCTCGCCGAACAAGGACCTCGCCAAGGAACTCATCGAGAGCTACATCCTCACCGACGAGAACCTCGCGATCTGGAACAAGTCCGGACAGCTCGGCGCGCTTGCCGACATCTCGGCGGGCGAAGCCCAGGGCTCCGATCCGCTGGTGACGGCAACCCTCGCCAACGCCGCGATCGGCGTGCCGATGCCGTCCAACCCCGAAATGGGTGCCTTCTGGTCGGCCATGGGCCCCGCGCTCAGCAACATCACGAGCGGCACGCAGGATGTGAAGCCTGCGCTCGATGATGCGGCAAAGCGCATCCTCGGCCAGTAGCAGCAAGTGACGGAGGGCCGGAACGATGTTCCGGCCCTTCGCACATCAGGGGAGGGGAACATGAGCGAAGTCGCCTTGCGCGCGGAACCGGTCGCGCCACAGCCGCAAAGCCTCAAATGGCTCGGCGTTGCCATCGTCCTCGTGATCAGCGCAGGCTGCCTCTACGCGGTGTGGACGCTCTACCTTCTCGGCCAGCCGCTACTCGCGGGGCTCGTGCTGGCGCTCGCGGTGGCCTTCACTGCCATCTACACGCAGAAGAGGTTCTATGCCGGGCGCTTCATCTTCCCTGGCATCGCCGCGATCCTGCTCTTTGTGGTGTTCCCGATCGTCTATACGATCTATCTGGGCTTCACGAACTACAGCTTCCTCAACCTGCTCACGTTCGAGCGCACCAAAGAGGTGCTGCTGAGCCGCACGGTGATCGACTCCACCTCGGAGCGCCCCTTCGGCCTCGTCAACGCCAACGGCCAGTACCAGATCTTCCTCCCGCAAGAGACGGGTGGCCTGCTCTCCGATCCGTTCGCACTCGACGGCAATCCCGTCACGGTCGCGGCCAACCCCGTCACCGCTGCGCCCCAAACGATGGCGATGCGCGACATTGTTCCGCTGCGCGCCAATCTCGGCCTCGTGACGGTCACGACGCCCGATGGCAAATCGCTGCAGCTTTCGGGCCTTCGCAGCTTCGCGTCGATCACCCCGGAGTACAAGCTCGAGGCCGACGGCACGCTCGTCTCCAATATCGATGGCAGCGTGCTGACGCCGGACCAGTCGGTCGGGTTCTACCGCGACCAGGCGGGCAACACGGTGCCTCCCGGATGGGCCGTCAACATCGGCACGGCCAACTTCAACAAGGTGTTCAACTCGCAAGGCATCCGCGAGCCGATGGGCGCCATTTTCATCTGGACCGTCTCGTTCGCGCTGCTCTCGGTGGTGCTGACCTTTGCGCTCGGTCTGCTGCTGGCGACGATCCTTCAGTGGCCCCATCTCAAGTTCAAGCCGCTCTACCGCCTGCTACTGATCCTGCCCTACTCGGTGCCGGCCTTCATCTCGATCCTGATCTTCAAGGGCCTGTTCAATCAGAACTACGGCGAGATCAACCTGATCCTCAAAGCCATCTTCGGCATCGCGCCCGAATGGACGACCGATCCGTGGCTGGCGCGCCTGATGATTGTGATCGTCAATGTGTGGCTGGGCTATCCCTACATGATGCTCCTCTCGATGGGCTTCCTGCAGTCGGTGCCCGAGGATCACAAGAAAGCCGCGGCGCTGGAAGGCGCGAGCCCGGTGCGCGTGTTCTTCACCATCACGCTGCCGCAGATCCTGCCGCCGTTCCTGCCGCTGCTGATCGCGTCCTTTGCGTTCAACTTCAACAATCTGGTGCTGGTGCTGTTGCTGACGCGCGGCCTGCCCGACATGGTGGGCACGATCGTGCCGGCAGGTCACACCGACATACTCGCCTCCTTCACCTATCGCATCAGCTTCCTCGACAGCGGCCAGCAGTTCGGTCTGTCTGGCGCCATCAGCCTCATCGTGTTCGTCATCGTCGCGGTGATCGCCTATGGCAACTTCATCGCCGTCAAACGAGCGGCGGCGAGGGGAGGCGCATCATGATCGTCGAGAACCCGCGCGACCTGCGCTGGAAAAAGGTGGCGGCGCACGCGTTCCTTATCGCGTTCATCCTGCTCATCATGTTCCCGTTCCTCGTGGTGGTTTCGATCTCGCTGCGCGAGGGGAACTTCTCGATCGGCTCGCTGCTGCCGGATCGGCCGACGCTCGAGCACTGGTATCTGGCCTTCGGTCAGCCGTTCACGCGCGCCGATGGAACGGTGGTCCAGCCGCCCTATCCGGTGATGTGGTGGATGTTCAATTCGGTGAAGGTCGCGCTGATCGCCTCGGTCGGCATCGTGATCATCTCGACCATTTCCGCCTACTCGTTCTCGCGCATAAAGTTCCGCGGGCGCTCGGCGCTGCTCGATACGCTGTTCATCATCCAGATCTTCCCGACGACGCTGGCGCTGATCGCCGTGTACTCGATCTTCGACGGTCTCGCCGACGTCACGCCGGTGCTGGGCATCGACAGCCACTGGTCGGTGATCCTCGTCTATATGTCCTGGGTGACGCTCCACATCTGGACCATCAAGGGCTACTTCGACGGCGTCGATCCGGCGCTCGACAAGGCCGCCAATATCGATGGCGCGACGCCCTGGCAGACGTTCCGCCATGTCTTCCTGCCGCTGGCCGTGCCGATGATCGCGGTGGTGTTCGTGCTGAGCTTCATCGGCATCATCAACGACTACCCGATTGCCTCGGTGCTGCTGCGGTCGCAGGAAATGCTGACCATCGCCGTCGGATCGCGCTTCTACCTCAACGACAAGCTCTATCTGTGGGGCGACTTCTCAGCCGCCGCCATATTGAGTGGCCTGCCGATCACGATCGTCTTTTTGATCGCGCAGCGCTATCTGGTGAGCGGCCTCGCAGAAGGCAGCGTCAAGGGGTAGGCGCGAGGGCGGCTGGCCGCCCCCGCGCGTCTATTTAGGCCGTGGCGATCAGGCGCAGCGAGTCCGGATCGTAGAACGAGATCACAGTCTTGCCGTTCTGCATCGAGGTCACCTTGAGGCAGCCGTTCCAGGCATCGACGTCGCTCGCGTTCAGCTTCAACTGGGCCACCAGCGCATCCTTCTGCACCGTCAACTCGCCGCTGGAGTCGCAGTAGGGCACGTAGCCGTTCGGGACATTGGCCGGGCTCGCCGTAGCGGCCAGCGAGGGCGCGGCAAGGCCACCGGCGATGATCAGCGACGCGAAAGCAATGAGGGGAAGCTTGGTCATTTCAGAAACTCCATAGTGTGTGTTCGGGAGGAACACGGAGTATTTTGATCAGACCAGGCCGTTTTACCACTTACCGGGCGATGAACATTGATGAATTCGGGGCAAGGCGCCAGCCACTTTCGGATACAAATCCGGGGGAGTCAGTCGACCGGAATCTCTTCGAGCGTCCACGGATCATAGAAGCGCATGGTCTCGTGGCCGTTTTCGCGCACGAAGGTCTGGACGCACTCGTTCCAGAAGCGCGTGTTCGACGCTTGGATGCCCATCGCGCGGAGGCGGATCTCGTAGAACTGCGCTCTATCGGTCTCGCTGAGATTGCCGATTTCAACCTGGAAGACGAGCTGAGTCCCCTTACCTTGCGGCGCATGGCACCAGGGAACAGCGACAGCGGGACCGGCGGCCAGAGCGAGGAAAGCGGCGAGGGCAATCGACTTCATTTGGTCACCGGCATGGCAGTTTCGACGAGCTTGGCCCAGTAGCTGACGCCGACCGGGATGATCTCATCATTGAAGTCATATGTGTCGGAATGAAGCTCGGTGGAGTCGCCATTGCCGAGGAAGATGTACGCGCCGGGCCGGGCCTGCAGCATGTAGGAGAAGTCCTCGCCGCCCATCGTGCCGTCGGCATCGACGCTGGCCGCGCCCGAGATGCCGCGCGCCACCGAGGCGGCAAACTCGGTCGGCCCGGCGGCGTTGACGGTGACCGGGTAGCCGTTGCGATAGTAGATGCTCGCCGTTGCGCCATAGGTGCCGGTGATGCCGTTGGTCACCGCGCGGATGCGCTCTTCCATGAACTTGCGCACGCCTTCGTCGAGTGTGCGCACGGTGCCGGTGAGCTTCACGGTGCGCGGGATGATGTTGAAGGCCGTACCGGCTTCGATCATCGTCACCGACAACAACGCCTCGCGCATCGGATCGACATTGCGCGACACGATCGTCTGGAGGCCGAGGATCAGCTGCGCGGCGATCACCACCGGGTCGACGGTGTTGTGCGGCAGCGCGGCGTGGCCGCCTTCGCCTTCGATGGTGATCTGGAACTCGTCGGTCGCCGCCATGATGCCGCCGACCTTGATGCCGAACTGGCCGGCTGGAATGCCGGGCATGTTGTGGAGGCCGTAGAACTCTTCGATCTTGAAGCGATCGACGAGCCCGTCCTGCAGCATCGCCCGCCCGCCCGCGCCACCCTCTTCGGCCGGCTGGAAGATCAGCACGGCGGTGCCGGCGAAGTTGCGGGTTTCGGCGAGATACTTTGCGGCGCCCAGCAGCATGGCGGTGTGGCCGTCATGCCCACAGGCATGCATCTTGCCGGGCACTTCGGAGGCGTAGGCCTTGCCGGTGCGCTCGGTGATGGGCAGCGCGTCCATGTCGGCGCGCAGCCCGATCGTGCGGCCTGCACCACCATTCTGCCCTTTGATCACGGCGACGACGCCGGTGCGGCCGATGCCGGTGACGACCTCGTCCGCGCCGAACGAGCGCAGAAGCTCGGCGACGCGCGCCGCCGTGCGGTGGACATCGTACTGCAGCTCGGGATTGCGGTGAAAGTCCTGCCGCCACTCGGCGATCTCGCGCTGGAACTCGGCGACGCGATTGATGACGGGCATGGCACTCTCGGCTGGTAAAACCGGAGTTTGCCGGGTCGCGGCATGATTGGTCAACCCTTGGGCGAGTGCGGCATTCTCCCGGACGGGCCGGATCGAGAAAGCCATTGTCCGTCCGCGCCTTGCTCTTTGGAGGCGCATTTGCCATAGCCCGCGCATGAAAATCCTGGTCGCCGTCAAGCGCGTTATCGACCACGCCATTCGCATCCGCGTGAAGGCGGACGGGTCGGGCGTGGAAACGGCCAACCTGCGCATGTCGATGAATCCGTTCGACAAACACGCGGTCGAAGCCGCGGTGCGGCTGGTCGAAGCGGGGCAGGCGAGCGAGATCGTGGTTGTGTCGATCGGCCCCAAAGCCGCGACGGACGTGATCCTCACCGCGCTGGCGATGGGCGCGCATCGTGGACTGCTGCTCGAGACTGATGCGAAGGTCGAAACGCTCGTGGTGGCGAAGCTGTTGAAGCATGTCGCCGACGAGGAGAAGCCGGATTTGATCCTGCTCGGCAAGCAGGCGGTCGACGACGACAGCAACCATGTCGGCCAGATGCTGGCGGGGCTGCTCGGCTGGCCGCAGGCGACATTTGCTTCTGCCATTGCGCTCGAGGACGGCAAGGCGACCGTGACGCGCGAAGTCGACTTTGGTCGCCAGACGCTCGAGATGCAGTTGCCGGCGATTGTGACCGCGGATTTGCGGCTGAACGAGCCGCGCAATGTCGGGCTGCCGATGGTGATGAAGGCGAAATCGAAGCCGCTCGCGACAAAGGCGGTCGCAGGACTCGGCATCGACGTCACGCCACGGCTCACGATCGAAAAGGTCACGCCGCCGCGCGAGCGCGCCCAGGGCAGGGTGGTCGCAACGGCAGCCGAGTTCGCGCAGGCGATTGCGGCGGAAGTCGCCAAGATGGAGCCGCGCTGATGAGTGTGCTGGTTCTCGCCGATGTCGATCGGGGCAAGCTCGCGCCATCCGCATCGCGTGTGGTTGCTGCCGCATCGGTGCTTGGCCCCGTGACGCTGCTCGTGGATGAGGCTGCGGCGGATGCTGGCGGGGCGATTGCAGGCGTCCACAAAGTGCTGGCGGGCAAGCTGCCGCAAACGGCTGATGCTTTGGCGGCACTGATCGCGACACTGGCGGAGCCGTTCGCGCACATCGTCGCTGCAGCCAGCTCGACGGGTCGCGATGTGATCCCGAGGCTGGGTGCGTTGCTCGATGTTCAGCCGGTCACCGACATTACCGCGATCCTCGGGCCGACGCGGTTCGAGCGGCCGATCTATGCGGGTAACGCGATTGAGACTGTCAGCGATGGGCAGTCCAAACACCTGCTGACGGTGCGGGCATCAGCGTTTGCGCCGGCCAAGGGCGACAACGCAGCTCCGGTCGAGCGGATCTCCGTTTCGCCGGACAGCGGCACGACAATTGTCGGCGAGGAGAGGACGGAAAGCTCGCGTCCCGAACTGTCGACGGCGCAGATTGTCGTTTCGGGTGGCATCCCGCTGGGCGACCGCTTCGGTCTGGTCGGCGAACTGGCCGAGAAGCTGGGCGCGGCCGTCGGTGCGACGCGCGGGCTGGTGGACGCCGGCCTTGCGCCCAACGACCTTCAGGTGGGGCAGACGGGCAAGATCGTCGCCCCTGACCTTTATGTGGGCATCGGCATTTCCGGCGCCTTGCAGCATCTCGCCGGAATCCAGGGCGCCAAGGCGACCTTTGCCATCAACAAGGACCCCGAGGCGCCGCTGATGAAGATCGCCGACGTGGCGCTGGTGAACCTTCTCCCCCCTGGGGAGAAGGCCGACACACCATTATCTCGCCCCTAGCCCTTCTCCCTACGGGGGAGAAGGTGCCCGATAGGGCGGATGAGGGGGCCTTTGCCCGCCAACCGAAGATTGCAAATCCTTGCCCGACCCCTATAAAGACGCCGCACTTTCCCACCGGACTCCAGCCATGTTCGAAACCCTGCAAAAGGCCACCCTGGACAAGATTTTCGTCCTCATGGCCGAGTATGCCGCCGACCCGCGCACCAACAAGATCGACCTCGGTGTGGGCGTCTATAAAGACCCCCAGAACAACACTCCGATCATGACCGCGGTCAAAAAGGCCGAGCAGCGGATTCTCGATACGGCCAAGACCAAGACCTACAAGGGCGTGGTGGGGAACAAGGAGTTCTCGCAGGCGATCGTCGACCTGACGCTGGCCGGGCAGGTGGACGCCTCGCGCATTCGCTGCGTCAACGGCAATGGCGGTACCGGTGCGCTGATGAACCTGATGTTCGTTCTTGGCCGTGCGCGGCCCAAGGGGCGCATCTTCATCTCGGACCCGACCTGGCCGAACCACATTCCGCTGGCCGAGAACGCAAACCTCACGGTCCACTATTACCCATATTTCGACGCGACGACCCGCAAGGTCGATTTCCCGGCGATGATGCAGGTGATCGATGGTCTCACCAGCGACGACATCGTGCTGCTGCACGGCTGCTGCCATAACCCGACCGGCGCAAACCTCACGCCGGAGCAGTGGGATATTGTGGTCGCGAGCCTCAAGCGCACCGGCGCGTTCCCGCTGGTCGATCTCGCTTATCTCGGCTTCGGCGACGGCATCGACGAGGATGCCTATGGCGTGCGCAAGGTCGCCAGTTCGCTGCCCGAGTGCATGATCGCCTTCTCGGCGAGCAAGAACTTCGGCCTCTATCGCGACCGCGCTGGCGTTTCGATCGCTATCGCCAAGGATGCGGCGACGGCAGACGTCGTCTCGAGCCAGATGCAGAACGTCATCCGCGGCACGATCAGCCAGACCCCGGACCACGGCGCCGAAGTTGTCCGCGTGATCCTCGAAGACAAGGAATTGCGCGCCGAATGGGCCGCCGAGCTCAAGGACATGCGCGAGCGGATGAAGCGGCTGCGCGTGAAGCTGGCCGACGCCATCCGGCGCAAGTCGAACTCCAGGGATTTCGACTTCATCGCCCAGCACAACGGCATGTTCAGCCTGCTCGGACTGCCGGCCGACGTGGTCCAGAAGCTCAAAACCGAAGACGGCGTCTATATGATCAACGACAGCCGCATCAACGTCGCGGGCATCCCCGAGGACAGAGTCGACGAACTGGCGGATTATCTGCTGCGCGCCGCGGGTTAATCTGTTGCAGGCCGCCGCAAACGGCATAGATAGGGTGTAAGACACCAAGGCATTCGAAGGGGAAGAGACATGCAGTTTTTCGTCGATACCGCGGAGATCGCGGACATCAAGAAGCTCTACGAGATGGGCCTGCTTGATGGTGTGACCACCAATCCGTCGCTGGTTGCCAAGTCCGGCCGCCAGTTCAAGGAAGTCATCAAGGAAATCTGCGAGATCGTTCCGGGTCCGGTGTCGGCCGAAGTCGCTTCGACCGAGTATGACGGCATGATCGCCGAGGGCCATGTGCTGGCCAAGCTCGCCGACAACGTCGTCGTGAAGGTGCCGCTGACGGTTGACGGTCTGCGTGCGACCAAGACCTTCTCGAAGGAAGGCATCAAGACCAACGTCACGCTCTGCTTCTCGCCCAACCAGGCGCTGCTGGCCGCAAAGTGCGGCGCGACCTATGTGTCGCCGTTCCTCGGTCGGCTCGACGACATCAACCTCGACGGTGTCGAGCTCATCGAGCAGATCCGCCAGATCTACGACAACTACAACTTCACCACGCAGATCCTGTCGGCCTCGATCCGCTCGCCCAACCACGTGACGCAGGTGGCGCTCGCCGGGTCGGACGTCGCGACGATCCCGCCGGCGGTGATCTACAAGCTCGCCGACCACCCGCTCACCAAGAGCGGCCTCGATCAGTTCGTGAAGGACTGGAAGGGCACCGGCCAGTCGATCCTCTGATGGCCGATACGGAAATTGCCGGAGCGGTGAAAGCCGCTCTGGCGCATGTCGAAATCCCGGGCGGCGGCACTCTCGCTACTTACTCGGGCCTCTCCGAAATCATCGTCACCAAGAGCGCCGTCGCGCTGGCCATCTCCGTGCAACCGGGGATGGAGGCCGCGTTCGGCCCGGCGCGCGACGCGGCCAGGGCCGCCGCCGAAGCCGTCTCGCAAGGCCGCAAGGTGATGGTCTCGCTGACCTCCGACAAGGCGCCGCCACAAGCAGCGCCCGCCGCGGCCCGGCCCGGTCCTGCGCCCAAGTCGGCTGTGCCGGGCATCCGCAACATCTTGGTGGTGGGCTCGGGCAAGGGCGGCGTGGGCAAATCCACGGTGGCGACCAACCTTGCGCTGGCTTTTGCCGCCGAAGGGCTCAAGACCGGTCTGCTGGATGCGGACCTCTATGGGCCGTCGATCCCCAAGCTGCTGGGCATCGAAGGGAAGCCCGCGGTGCGAGAGGACGGCATCTTCTCGCCGCACCAGGCGTATGGGCTGAGGGCGATCTCGATCGGCTCGATGCTGACGCCGGGGCAGGCCGTGGTGTGGCGCGGGCCGATGGCGACGTCGGCGCTGCGCCAACTATTGCGCGAGACGGCTTGGGGCGATCTCGACCTGCTGGTGGTCGATCTGCCGCCCGGCACCGGCGACATCCAGATTTCGCTGTTTCAGCAGGCGGAACTTGCGGGCGCGGTGATCGTGTCGACGCCGCAGGACCTCGCGCTGATCGATGCACAGAAGGCGGTCGACATGATGAAGCGGCTGTCGATCCCGCTGCTCGGGCTCGTCGAGAACATGAGCTACTTCGTGGCGCCCGATACCGGCAAGCGCTACGACATTTTCGGCCATGGCGGCGCGGCCAAAGCCGCTGCGGGCATGGACATGCCATTCCTCGGTGAGGTGCCGCTCGATATGGCGATCCGCGAGACGTCGGATGCGGGACGTCCGGTTGTGGCCGCCGATCCTGACGGCCCGCAGGCGACAGCGTTCCGCGCGATTGCCCGCGAAATCGTGCGCCGAAATCCGCAGCTTGCGCGCGCGTGACACCTGTCGATTCCGCTGTTAGGTAATCGATTACATCAGCCGCCGGATTGAGCCGGCGCTCGAGCGTCTATCCTGGAGGACACATGTTTTCGGTTGAGCGCGGCCAGTTCGGGCCGAACTTCGTCTTTGGCGCTGCGACGGCCGCCTACCAGATCGAGGGCGGGCAGATCGACGGCCGCGGTCCCTGCATCTGGGACACGTTCGCGGCGACGCCGGGCAATGTGAAGAAGGCCGACGACGGCAAGACGGCGTGCGACCACTATCACCTCTGGCCGCAGGATCTGGACCTGATCCGCGACGGCGGCTTCGACGGCTATCGCTTTTCGCTGGCCTGGCCGCGGCTGATCCCGGAGGGAACCGGCGCGGTCAACCAGGCCGGCATCGACTTCTACGATCGCCTGATCGACGGCATGCTGGAGCGCGGGCTGAAGCCGTTCGCGACGCTCTATCACTGGGATTTGCCCAGCCCGCTGCAGGACAGGGGCGGCTGGATGAACCGCGACATCGGCGGCTGGTTCGCCGATTACGCCGCGCTTGTCGGCAAGCATTTCGGTGACCGCCTGCACGCGACCGCGACGATCAACGAGCCGTGGTGCGTTTCGGTGCTGAGCCACATCCTTGGCATCCACGCGCCGGGCTATCGCGACCTTCGCGCTGGCGCGCGCGCGATGCACCATGTTCTCTACGCGCACGGCATGGGCGTCGATGCGCTGCGGGCCGCGGGCGTCAAGAACATCGGCATCGTCACCAATCTCGAGAAGTCCGAGCCGGCCTCCGAGAAGGAAGAGGACTACAGGGCGTTCGACCTCGGTGACGCGCTGTTCAACCGCTGGTTCCTTGGTGGCGTGTACAAGGGGCAGTATCCGGAAGTGCTGACCAAAGTGCTCGATCAGTACCTGCCCAAGGACTACCAGAAGGACATGGAGATCGTGAGCCGGCCGCTCGACTGGGCCGGTATCAACTACTACTCGCGCGGCCTCTATGCGTGGGACGAGACGCGTCCGGCGTTCCCGATCAAGCAGATCAAGGGCGAGCTGCCGACCAACGATCTGGGCTGGGAAATCTACCCGAAGGGTCTTACGGACCTGCTGGTTCGCGTTTCCAAGGAATACACCAAGCTGCCGATCTACGTGACCGAGAACGGCATGAGCGAGACCGACGACACACGCCGCGTCCGCTTCTACGACGATCACTTGAAGGCCGTTCTAGAGGCGCAGAAGCAGGGCGCCGATGTGCGCGGCTACTTCGCCTGGTCGCTGCTCGACAACTACGAATGGGCCGAAGGGTATTCGTCGCGCTTCGGCATCGTGCATGTCGATTACGAGACGCAGACGCGTACGCCCAAGGGCAGCTACCGCGCCTTCCAGGGCATGCTGCACAATACGCGCTGAAGCCTCGGCCTAGACCGGCTGGCCCTCCGCGATGCGGTTGCCGGTGACGATCTTGTCGGCGAGCGCGCGCATGACGGCCCGCGCTATGGCCAGCGCCAGTCCGGGGTCGTCGACCTCGAGCTGAGTGAGGCTGGCGGCGGGGATACGTCGCAGCAGCACGTCGGTCTCTGCAACGACATCGGCCGAGCGCGCCGCACCTGTCGCTAGGCCGATATCGCCCAGGATCGAGCCGGCCCCCATGGCGCGCAGGCGCTGAGAGGGCCGCCCGCCCTCGATCTGGCGGCGGACGGTCACTACGCCTTCTTCGAGCAGCACCAGCCCATCGGCGGGCGTGCCTTCGATCAGGACCTTGGTCCCGGCCGCCACGCGTTCGGCTGGGAGGCTTGCGAAGAATGCGGCGAGCCGGCCGGCATCGGTGATCGGCATGGCGTAGCGCGCCGCCATCTCGGACGGTGGGACCGAGTGAACGGGATCGCCGAGCAGCATCTCCTCGGCCGCCTCGACGGCTTCGTCGAGCGTCGCCGTCCGCTGCACATGCGCCGCCGCGAGGATATGCGGGATCGTCCGTTCGAGGGCGTCGAGCACGATAGTGCCGACGCGCGAGAGAACAAGCTGAATCCCACGCTCAGACGTCATCGTCGCGATCCGCTCGATAAGCACGAGCGCCGCACTGTCGACGCCGCTCACATGGCCGAAATCGAGGATGAGCCGCTTCAACTGCGGGGCCTTGGGATCGGCAAGCCGGTCCTTGAGCTGGGTGCGGAGACGCTCGGCGGTGCCGAAGAACAGGAAGCCCTGGAGCTCGAACACCGCGACCGAGGCGCCATTGGCGCGGAGCAGCGCGGCCTGCTGCGGGTCGCGCTCGCGCGAGCTGTGCATGCGGTCGAGCGTCAAGAAGCGGCGAACGACGGGCACGCGGGCGTAAGTGAAGACGAACAGCGCCACGCCGATGACGAGACCGGCGATGAGGGCGGGGGCGAAGCCGGCGATCGCGACGACGATCACGATCGCCAGAACGATGATCCACTCGGCGTTGCTGTAGCGCTTGCGCGTATCGACAAGCCAGTCGCGCAGGAGGTCGGCACCCAGATAGATGATGAGGCCGGACGTGACGAAAATCGGGATCGTTGCAACCAGCTTCTCCGCGGTCAGCAGACCGATCACTGCGACGATCGCGGCGACGAAAGCGGCCGCGCGACGTCCGGGGCTGATGCGGTTGACCACCATCGATGTCGTGAGACCCGAATAGCCCGGCGGGCCGGCAACGATGCCCACGGCGGCATTGGCGAGCCCCGTGACGCGCAGCTCGTTGTTCTGATCCGCTTCTTCGCCGGTCACGGCCTCGAGTGCCGAGGTGTTCATCAGGCATGCGAGGAGACTGAGGATCGCGACGATGCCGACGACGGGCAGGGCCGCGCCGACCGCGGCCCAGTTCACGAGCGGAAACAGCGTGATGAGGTCGAAGAGATTGTCGGTCGGCGGCACCGCGGGCAGCCAGGCCGCCGCCTGCGCGCGGACGGGCGTTTCGCCGAGCAGCGTGAGGACGATGTAGAAGCCGACGACTCCGGTGACGAGGAGGACCACCCATGTCGCCGGATGCTTGATCCGCGGCAGGATGATCCACAGCGCAAGTGCAAAGCCGATAGCGGGCGCGAGGCGCAGCAACTGTTCGCTGCCCCAATGGGTGGGATCGAAAAGGCCGTTCATCGGCAGGTTCGCGGCGACAGCGATGCCGCTGATCACGAGCAGCCAGCCGGTGCCGGCGAGGAAGCCCGCGACCACCGTCTGCGGGAAAAAGCGGATCAGCCGGCCGAGGCCGAGCCAGCCGGTGATGAACATCAGGAGGCCCGTGGTGAGCGAACTGACCGCGATGATCGCGAAAGCCGTGGCGACCGCAGCTTCGGGGGCGAGCGCAGTCGTCGCGGCCATGGCGGCGAGGGCGGGCGCGAGCACCGCCACGCCGATGTCCTGCACGTGGCCGATGTTGCCACGGAGCCCGCTTGCCGCACCGAGCGCGACGCCCAGGATCGCCGTGGCCATCATGGTTGCGGAGGCCGCGATGCCCAAACCGCCCACCAGAGGCCCCGCGAACATCAGCGAGGCGAGCGCGATGCTGAAGCCAACGTTGTCGACGCCACTGATGATGCCAGCCAGAACGGGCGTGCCATTCTCTGGCCTCGCCCGCGCTTTGTGCGGCGCGCGACTGCTCGGCGGCGTCGCCGGGGTAGAACTCTGCTGCACTTGGTCGGGCCCCCGCTCCGCATAGACTATTGCAGTCCAGTTCTTTCATGCCAAGCGACAAGTGTTCAGTGAGCGAAGGAGGGACGCCGTCGCAATTGCCGTCCGAGAACAACTTCCCGCGCACTGACGGACTGACCCAAGGCGTACCTGCGAGTACCCGAAACCCACCTTGCCCGCCGCATTCGTTTATGCAAACTTAAGCCACCGCTAACCGCCCTGCGAGGCTTGGTAATCGGGCCCCAAAACGTTTTGGACCCAAAACGTTTTGGAGAAGCCGGGATGGCGGGGGCGCGAGAGCGCCTCAACTGTGCGATGGGAGGACTACATGCACAAATACCTCTTGGCGGGGGTTTCCGCCTTTGCGCTGGTGCTTTCCGCTGGCGCCGCCAGCGCTGCCGATCTCAAATTCCCCAAGGGCGAGGGTGCGTTCAGCTGGGACGCGCTGCAGACCTTCGCCGACGCCCACAAGGGCATGGAAGGCCAGAAGGTCACCATCTGGGGCCCCTGGCGTGAAGGCGGCGACCAAGAGCAGTTCCTGACTGTTCTCGCCTACTTCACCGACGCGACCGGTATCCAGGTCGAGTACGGTTCGTCCGAAAACTACGAGCAGCAGGCACAGATCGACGCAGCCGCCGGCTCGTCGGCCAACGTTACCATCCTGCCGCAGCCGGGCCTGCTCGCCGACATGGCGGCCAAGGGCTACCTCACGCCGCTCGGCGATGACGTCAAGAAAACCGTCGAAGACATCAACGCCGCCGGTTCGTCTTTCGTCAGCCTCGGTACCTACAAGGACAAGGACGGCAACCCGCAGTTCTACGGCGTTCCCTACAAGGCCGACCTCAAGTCGCTCGTGTGGTACTCGCCCGACAACTTCGCGGACGCCGGCTACGAAGTTCCCAAGACCTACGAAGACCTCAAGGCCCTCACCGAAAAGATGGTCGCCGACGGCAAGACGCCGTGGTGCATCGGTCTCGGTTCGGGCGGTGCGACGGGCTGGCCGGCCACCGACTGGGTGGAAGACATCATGCTCCGCATCAATACGCCGGAAGACTATGATGCGTGGGTCAACAACACGCTCAAGTTCAACGACCCCAAGGTGATCGCTGCGCTTGACGAGTTCGGCTGGTTTGCCAAGAACGACAAGAATGTTGCCGGCGGCACCGCTGCAGTTGGCACGACCGACTTCCGCGAGAGCCCGCTGGGTCTCTTCTCGGTTCCGCCGGCCTGCTACATGCATCACCAGGCTTCGTTCATCCCGTCCTTCTTCCCGGAAGGCACGAAGCTGGGCGAAGACGCCGACTTCTTCTACTTCCCGGCGTCGTCCGAACATGACCTCGGCACCCCGGTGCTCGGCGCTGGTACGATCGCGACCATCACCAAGGACTCGCCGGCGGCTCACGCCTTCATCGACTTCCTGAACAACCCGATCTCCAACGAGATCTGGATGGCTCAGTCGGGCTTCCTGTCGACCAACAAGCTCGCCAATGTCGAAACCTACGGCAACGAGACGCTCAAGAAGGAGGGCCAGATCCTGCTGTCGGGTACGACCTTCCGCTTCGACGGCTCCGATCTGATGCCGGGCGCGGTGGGCGCAGGCTCATTCTGGACCGGCATGGTCGACTTCGTGGGCGGCAAGTCCGCGCAGGACGTGGCCGACGCCATCCAGAAGAGCTGGGACGCCATCAAGTAATGTGACTGGCTAAGCACATCGACCCGGCGCTACGGTGCCGGGTCTAGACCAAATAAGTCTTTGACGCCGGGGAGGGGCGGACATGGGCGATATCATTCAGCAGATCACGGGCGCGGCGATTGCGATCCTGTTGGCGCTTGCGGGCCTGGTGGCCTACTTCTGGGGCACCAACTGGCTGCTCGACAAATTCCTCTCCTCGAACACGGCCAGCGGCGACGAGATCACGCGGCGCGACAATCTCCGCAGCTCGATCCGGCCCTGGCTGTTCCTGTTTCCGGCGCTGCTGTTTCTCACCGTCTATCTGATCTATCCGGTGGTCGAGACGTTCCGCCTGAGCTTCTTCGACAAGAACGGCGTTTTCGTCGGCTTCGGTAACTACCTCTGGGCCTTCGGCGATCGCGGCTTCCAGCAATCGATCTTCAACAACATCCTGTGGCTGATGATCGTGCCGACGCTTGCCACAGCGTTCGGCCTGATCATCGCGGTGCTCGCCGACAAGCTTTGGTGGGGCACCATCGCCAAGTCGCTGGTGTTCATGCCCATGGCCATCAGCTTCGTCGGCGCCTCGGTGATCTGGAGGTTCGTTTACGATTATCGTGCCGCTGGCGAGAACCAGATCGGCCTGCTCAACGCCATCGTCACCGGCCTCGGCCTGCCGCCGCAGGCCTGGATCACGATCCCCGTTTGGAACTCGGTGTTCCTGATGGTGATCCTGATCTGGATCCAGGCGGGCTTTGCGATGGTGATTCTGTCGGCGGCCCTCCGCGGCGTACCGGAAGAAACACTTGAGGCCGCGCGCATCGACGGCGCGAACGGCTTCCGCATCTTCTTCGACATCATGATCCCGCAGATCTGGGGCACCATCGTCGTGGTGTGGACCACCATCACCATCGTGGTGCTGAAGGTGTTCGACATCATCTTCGCGATGACCAACGGACAGTGGGATACCGAAGTGCTCGCGAACTTCATGTTCAAATGGATGTTCGTGAACTTCGACTACGGACGCGGCTCGACCATTGCGGTGATCATCATGCTCGCCGTGCTGCCGATCATGATCTGGAACATTCGCCGGGCGAACGCGGAAGAGGGGACTCGCTGATGGCTACCGCAGAAGTCGCAACCGACATCCCGCGTCCGATCACCGAGTCGCCCAACTGGATGGCCCGCATCGACGCCGCACGCATCTTCACCCACATCGCGCTGCTGGTGCTGGTGATCATCTGGACCGTGCCGACGGCGGGTCTGCTGATCTCCTCGCTGCGCGACAAGGACCAGCTTGCGGTCTCCGGCTGGTGGACGGCGCTGAGCACGTCGCGTTCGCAGAACGTCGTGCGCCTGCCGCAGGCCGACGCGCAGGTCGAGGAGAACGGCAAGTTCGTGATCCGCGGCAATGTGTTCGGCGACGAGACGCACAAGACGGTCAGTGCCTTCGGCCTCACCGCCGATGCCCCGGCCGCAACGCCGGTCGGCAGCTCGATGCCGATGAACGATGGCGGCAACATTACGGTGCAGTCAACCGGCGACTATGAGTGGATTTCCGACACGCGGCTCACCCATACGCGCGGCCCGCGCGTGTTCTACGTCGCCGATATTCCGCCGCGCTTCACGCTCGAGAACTACGTCGAAGTGCTGACCGCGAACGGCGTGTTCCGCTCGTTCATCAACTCGTTCACCGTGACCATTCCGGCCACGATCATCCCCATCCTGATGGCGGCCTTCGCCGCTTACGCCCTGGCGTGGATGCGCTTCCCGTTCCGCGGGCTGATCGTTGCAGTGGTCGTCGGCCTGCTGGTCGTGCCGCTCCAGATGTCGCTGATCCCGCTGCTGTCGATGTACAACGGCATCGCCCGCGCCGTCGGCGCCGAGGACGGCAAGACCTATCTGGGCATCTGGCTCGCGCATACCGCGTTCGGCCTGCCGCTCGCCATCTACCTGCTGCGCAACTACATGGCCGGCATCCCCAAGGACATCCTCGAATCGGCACGCATCGACGGCGCGAGCCACTTCAAGATCTTTACCGGCATGATCCTGCCGTTGAGCTTCCCGGCGCTCGCCAGCTTCTCGATCTTTCAGTTCCTCTGGGTCTGGAACGACCTTCTGGTCGCGATGGTGTTCCTGGGTGCACAGGAGAGCAAGCTGGTGCTGACCGGCAAGCTCGTGTCGCTGCTTGGCTCGCGCGGCAACAACTGGGAAATCCTCACCGCCGGCGCGTTCGTCACCATCATCGTGCCGCTGATCGTGTTCTTCTCGCTGCAGCGCTACTTCGTGCGCGGTCTGCTTGCCGGCTCGGTGAAATAACAACGAACCTCCCGCGAAGACTGAGGGCCGGTTTGCCGCCGGCCCTTTCTTTATGCGGGTTGCAGTCTGCGCTGCGTCTGCCGGCGCTTGGCGGGAAGCGGTTCGTTGAGAACAGCGCCATCGACGCCGCGGGCGAACTCGAACGTCGAGGGGATTATGATGCCGCGGCCCTCGCCGCGCTCGTTGCACTGTCGCACGAGCTCGGTGATGAGCGCGGCGCCGGCGTCGCGCAGCGACGAGCGGACGGTGGTGAATTGCCCGGCGAACGGCGTCAGGTCGATATAGTGCAGCTCGTCGTCCATGGTGGCGATGGCGAGCTTGCGGTCCGGATCGCTCCGTACGATCGCCGAGTGTCCTTCGACCGCAAGGATCGTCGACGAATAGATGATTGCCGTGATCTCGGGATCGTTGAGCGCCAGATGCGTCAGCTTGTAGCCGGCTTCGCCCATCGGGTGCAGCGAGTTGAAGATGCGGACGGTCTCCTTGCCAAAGCCCCCATCGGCCAGCGCATCCATCACGCCGCGACGACGGAAGATGGCGTAGGTGAAGCCTTCGTCGCCGTTGATGAACGCGATGCGCTTGTGGCCGTTGGCCAGCATCAGGCGGGTGAGATTGTAGAAATTGCCGTAATTGTCGATGTCGACCCAGCCATAGTCGTCGCCGCGCCCGTCGCGGCCATGGACGACAAAAGGACGCTTGGCCTCGAGCAGATACGAGATACGGCGGTCATTCTCGCGCGGCAGGTCGACTATGAAGCCATCCACCGAGTTGTCGTTCACGTAGCGGTCGTAAACGTCCATCTCGTGCTCGGGAATTTCGCTCGATAGAACCACGTCGTAATTGAGAGCGCGGGCGCGGCGCAGCACGCCGGCCATCACCTCCACGAAGTGCGGATCGACGAATTTGCGGTCGTTGTCCTGCTGCACCCAGGCGATGTTGTGGGTGCGCTGCGTGACGAGCCGCTGGGCGTTGCGATTGGGGCGGTAGCCGAGTTTCTGCGCGACGTCGGCGATGCGCCGGCGCGTCTTCTCGCCCACATCGGGATACCCGTTGAGGGCCCGCGAAATGGTGGTGATCGACAGCCCCAGCTCGGCCGCGAGATCCTTGATGGTTACACTGCGTCCATCCGCTGCCGGCGACGCTGCTGGCTGATTTGGCTTCCGTCCCATAGGTATTTGATATTCAACCGTTTTCGCGAGGCTCACAAGGTGGTCCGCGCATCCTCCCGGAGTTGACGCCAGCTCCGCTCCAACGCTAAGAATAGAGCCAACTAAAACGTTTTGGCAAATTGCCATGCAACGGCATGCCGCAGGGAGTTTCAGGGTGGTCGCGCAGCCGCTGATGACCGAGCAAAAGACCCCCGCCGACGGCGTGAACGATCGCGACTGGTGGCGTGGAGCGGTGATCTACCAGATCTATCCGCGCTCCTTCCAGGATCACAATGGCGACGGCATCGGCGATCTCGTGGGCATCACCGAGCAACTCGACTACGTCGCCGATCTTGGTGTTGACGGCATCTGGCTGAGCCCGTTCTTCACCTCGCCGATGAAGGATTTCGGCTACGACGTTTCCAACTATCGCGACGTCGATCCGCTGTTCGGCACGATCGGCGACTTCGACCGGCTGGTGGAGAAAGCGCATTCGCTCAAGCTCAAGGTGATCATCGACCAGGTGATCAGCCATTGCTCGGACAAGCATCCCTGGTTCGCCGAGAGCCGTCTCAACCGCACCAACGAAAAGCACGACTGGTTCGTGTGGGCCGATCCCAAGCCAGACGGCACGCCTCCCAACAACTGGCTCTCGATCTTCGGCGGCAGCGCCTGGACGTGGGACAGCCGGCGCATGCAGTACTACATGCACAATTTCCTCGCCTCGCAGCCGGACTTCAATTTCCACAATCCGGCGGTGCAGGACGCGCATCTCGACACGATGCGCTTCTGGCTGGAGCGCGGCATCGACGGCTTCCGGCTCGACACGGTCAATTTCTACTTCCACTCGCGTGGGCTCGAATCCAATCCGGTGGTCAAGCCGGAGGACTTCAACGCCTCGACCGCGCCGGCAGTGAACCCGTACAATTTCCAGGAACACCTCTACGACAAGAGCCAGCCGGAAAATGCCGTGTTCATGGAGCGCATTCGCGCGCTGCTCGATGAGTATGGCGCGACCACATCGGTGGGCGAGATCGGCGACAGCCAGCATCAGCTCGAGGTGATGAGCGCCTATACGTCGGGCAGCAATCGGCTGCACATGGCGTACACCTTCGACTATCTGGGCGGCGAATTCTCGCCGGAACACTTCCGCAAATCGATCGATCTGACCGAGCAGGAAGCGGCCAATGGCTGGATCTGCCTCGCGTTTTCCAACCACGACGTCGTGCGCCATGTCTCGCGCTGGGCGACGCATGGTCAGCAGGATGCGTTCACGCGGCTCGCCTGCACGATGCTGCTGTCGATGAAGGGCTCGGTCTGCCTCTATCAGGGCGAAGAGCTCGGGCTCACCGAGGCGGAACTGGCGTTCGAAGACCTCGTCGATCCCTATGGAATCGAGTTCTGGCCGCAGTTCAAGGGCCGCGATGGCTGCCGCACGCCGATGGTCTGGCAGACGCAGAGCCAGATGGGCGGCTTCACCACCGCCAGCCGCGCCTGGCTGCCGGTGCCGGCCGACCATATGCACCGGGCGGTCGATCGGCAGGTGAACGACCCGGATTCGGTGCTGAACTTCTACCGCCAGATGCTGGCGTTCCGCAGAGCTCACCCGGCTTTGATCCGCGGCAGCATCAAGACACTGGACGCGCCCGACGGCGTGCTGTCTTTTGTCCGCGAGGACGGCGGAGAGCGCCTCTACTGTGCGTTCAATATGAGCGAGAACCCTGTGGTCGTGACCGTGCCCGCAGGGTCGAATCTGCAGCCCTCTGGGGCGCCGGGGAGTTCCGGCGAACCGGCAGGCGGCACATTGAGCCTGGCGCCATTCGGCGCCTACATTGGAATTCTGCGTTAGCGGCAGGGAGGGCCTCTATGTCGGATCTCAAGATCACCAATCTCTACAAGCGCTACGGCCAGATAGAGATCCTCAAGGACGTCAATCTCGACATCAAGTCGGGCGAGTTCATCGTCTTCGTTGGCCCCTCGGGCTGCGGCAAGTCAACCCTGCTGCGGACCATCTCGGGGCTCGAAACCATCTCGTCCGGTACGCTCGAAATCGATGGGCGCGTCGTCAACGATGTAGCGCCCTCCAAGCGCGGCATCGCAATGGTGTTCCAGTCCTATGCCCTCTACCCGCATATGACCGTGTACGACAACATGGCCTATGCGCTGAAGCTGCAGAACACGCCCAAGGCCGAGCTCGACCAGAAGGTGCGCGCCGCGGCCGAGAAACTGCAGCTGACCAAGTATCTCGAGCGCCTGCCGAAAGCTCTGTCCGGCGGCCAGCGTCAGCGCGTCGCCATCGGCCGCGCCATCGTGCGCGACCCCAAAGTGTTCCTCTTCGACGAGCCGCTGTCGAACCTCGATGCGGCGTTGCGCGTGCAGATGCGCATGGAGATCGGCCAGCTGAAGGAGCAGCTGACCAACACGACCATGATCTACGTCACGCACGACCAGGTCGAAGCCATGACCATGGCCGACCGCATCGTGGTGCTGAAGGATGGCGTGGTGCAGCAGGTGGGCACGCCGATGGAGCTTTACGAACGCCCGACCAATCTGTTCGTCGCGGGCTTCATCGGCTCGCCCAAGATGAACTTCCTCACCGGGCCGTTCGCCGACAAGTACAAGGCGCATACAGTCGGCGTGCGGTCCGAGCACCTCGATATCGTCAATGGCGGCGCGTGGACCGGCAAGGTGATCTACTCGGAGAACCTCGGATCCGACAGCTACATCTATGTGGATATCGGGTCGGGCGAACCGGTGGTGGTGCGTCAGCCGGGCAAGGCGTCGTACCACTCGGGCGACCAGCTCAGCTTCTCGCCGCGCGGGGACATGTTCCACCGCTTCGATGAGGCAGGCCGCCCGATGGTGCACTAGCGCCCGCTAGAGCACGGGCACAATTCCGACATCAGGCAAGGCGGCCGCGACCAGTTCCCTGGTCAGCGGCTGCTGTGGCTTTTCGAGCAGCTGCGCCGGCGTTGTCGTCTCGATGATCTTGCCCTTGTCCATCACCATCACGCGGTCGGACACGATGCGAACGATATCGAGGTCGCGCCCGATGATAAGAAAGGTCAGCCCGTAGTCGGCGCGCAGGCGGTTCAGCATCACGAGAATGTCGCCGCGGACGGACACGTCGAGCGACGCGACAGGCTCGTCCAGGATGATCAGTCTCGGGCGGGTCGTCAGCGCGCGGGCGATGGCGAGGCGCTGCAGTTGGCCGCTTGTGAAGTCGCTGGGATAGCGGTCGAGGATGTCGGCCGAAAGCCCCACGGCTTGCGTGACTTCGACGATGCGCGAGCCGAGCTCATCGAACTCGGCGCCCTGCTCGAGCTTGAGCGGTTCGACGATCGACTGGCCGACGGTCAGGCGCGGATTGAAGCTGTTGCGCGGGTTGGGGAAGACGAGGCTGATGTCGCGCCGCACCATCCGCGGCATGTCGCTGCCATGGTAGATGTGGTGATCGTATTCGAGCTCGCCGGCGTTGACGCGCTCGAGCCCGGCTATGATGCGGGCGAGGGTCGACTTGCCGGCGCCTGACGGGCCGATGAGAGCGAGAGACTCGCCCGAGCGGATGCTGAGGCTCACATCGTCGACCGCAACGAGGGGCGGTCGCGGCTGAAACAACGAAACATCGGGGCGGCGATAGCGACGCGTGACGCGACGCACCATCAGCATGTCGCCGCTGATCGGCGCGCGCATCAGCGTGCGGGCGCGATGACGCCCGGAGGCGAGCAGGACCTTGGTATGTTCGTTCTTGGGGTGGCCCAGCACTTCGACCTTGTCACCCATCTCGACGATCTTGCCGCGGCGCAGCACGATAATCTTGGTGCAGAACGCCGCGATGGCCTTGAGGTCCGAAGCGATCAGCATCAGCGCCATGCCGCGCTCGGTGCAGATGCGATCGATGAGGTCGACGATTTTGCGCTGCGCGATGAGGTCGAGCCCGGCGACCGGCTCGTCGCATATGAAGAGCTCCGGCCTGCCGGCGAGCGCGAGTGCAACGGCCACACGCTGCCGCTCGGTAGCCGACAGCTCCTGCGGGTAGCGCTCGGCGTCGCTCGGTGACACCCCGACATCACGAAGCAGCGTCGCGACTTCGGCGTCCTTGTCTGCGGGCGGGGCCGCTGCCAGCGCGACGGCTTCGCCTAGCTGCTGCCCCACGGTCTGCAGCGGGTCGAGCGAGGCGGCAGGCTCCTGGAACACCATTGCAATGCGCTTGCCGCGCAGGGCCGCCTGGCTGGCTTCATCGATCGAAACAGGCGCGTTGTCGTAGGTCATGCTGCCGCTGACCACGGCGTCACGCGGTAACAGCCCCATGATTGCCAGCGCTAGCACGGATTTGCCCGCTCCGCCTTCGCCGAGAACGCCGAGGCGCTGGCCGGGTCCGACGGTGAAACTCACCTTGTCGAGGGCAAGTGTGCCGTCGAGCGTCACGCTGAGTTCGTCGACGCTAAGCAGGGTCATGCGCATCTCCTGCAAGGCGGAGCCTAGGGTCGAGCTGAGCGCGGAAACCATCGGCGGCGAGGTTGAGCGCGACGACGATGAGCACAATCACCACACCGGGCACGAGGGCCAGCGTCGGTTTCAACAGTGCGTAAGTCTGCGCATCCTTCAGCATCAAGCCGAGGCTCGCCGCCGGTGTCTGTACGCCGAGGCCGAAATAACTGAGGCTCGCCTCGGCCAACACGCCCAGCGCGAGCTGCGTCAGCGCCTGCGCGAGGACCAGTCCCGCAATGGTCGAGAAGAAATGCCGGCGCGCGATGTCGCCGAAGGTGAGCCCGGCAAGACGCGCAGCACCCACATAGTCGCTGTCCTTCACCTCGAGCAGCCCCAGCCGCGCGACGCGCGAGAAGGCGGCAATGTTGAAGACGCCCATCGCGAGCATCACGACGACAGCGCCGGGGCCGATCAGCGTTGCGAGGAGGATGGCGAGGATCAGCGCAGGCAGCGCGAGGAAGTCGTTTACGCGTAGGATAGCACGATCGAGCACGCTGCCCGACGCAGAGGCTGCGGCGAGACCGAGCGGGATACCGATGACGGCCCCGATGACGACCGCCACCGCGGCCACGATGAAGCTGGTCAACGTGCCCTTCATCAGCAGCGAGAGCACGTCGCGCCCGAGATGGTCCGTGCCAAGCCAGTAGATAGCGCCCGGGTCCTGCAGGGCGGCGCCGACGTTGAGGGCGTCGATTGCGTGCGGCGTCCAGGCGATCGAAACGAACCCGAGCAGCAGGAACAGCAGCGACGCGATCGCCCCGACGCGAGACCATGGGCTCTGCAGCCACGCGCGCTGACCCTGTGCAGCGGTCATGCCTCCCTCCTGACGCGGAGGCGAGGATCGGCCCATGCGATCGCGACGTCGGCAAGAAACACCGCGAAAGCCATCACAATGACGAGCGCCATGACGCTGGCGCGGACCAGCACCAGGTCGCGGGCGGTCACGGCGTCGACGATCAGGCGGCCGAGGCCCGGCAGGTAGAACACGTTTTCAACAACCACCGCGGCGGCGAGGAGATAAGCGAACTGCAGCCCCAAGGTCCTGACCAGGCCGAGGAGGACGTTGCGCGTGCCGTGGAGCCGCACCGCCTGCGGCAGGGTCAGGCCCTTGGCGCGCGCGGCGCGGATGTGGTCGGACTCCTGGACCCGCACGAGCGTGTCGCGCGTCAGGCGCGCGAAGATCGCCGACTGAGGTAACGCCAGTGCGATGACGGGAAGCACCAGCGAGCCGAGAGCGCCGATAGGGCTCTCGTTCCAGGGCACGAAGCCGCCGGGCGGAACCCAGCGGAGAGTGACGGAGAACAGGAGCACCAGCAGCATGCCGAGCCAGAAGTTTGGTGTCGCGATGCCGGCGCGTGCCAGCGCCATCAGGATCGAGTCCACGACCGACGCTTGCTTGCGGCCCGCGAGGACGCCGAACGGGACGCCCAGAACGAGCGCCATGACTGCACCGAGCAGGGCGAGTGGTAGCGTCACACCGAGACGGGCAGCGATCAGCGTGCCTGCGGGTTGCGCCTGGCTGTAGGACAAGCCGAGATCGCCGATGAACAAGCCACCGAGCCACCGAAGCAGCCGCTCCAGCAGCGACGCGTCGAGGCCGAGCTGCTGCCGCAGGGCGTCGAGCGCTTCGGGCGTTGCGTTGGGGCCGAGGATGAACCGAGCAGGGTCGCCGGGCAGGATGTCGAGCATCAGGAATGTGAGAAGCGCGGCGACGAGCACCGTGACCACGAACCCGGCAAACTTGGTGAGCGCGTACGGGATCACCGCCGGCTCCATGCTGGGAGCCACGGTCGCGCGGTCGCGGCGGCGCCCGCCGGACGCAACGCCAGTCTCAAACACCTGGACGTCAGATACATCCCTGCCAGTCCCGCCCGCCTGCCTCTCAACGATCAGAAGGACCTGCCGGCCGCCTCGGGGCGGTCGCTTCGGACTGCTTCATGATCGCCAGGAAGTCAGGATCGTCTTGGGCAAAACTGTAATGGGGAACGGTGGGGATGCCAATGCACCAAGACAAGTCGCTTCGGCTTTCTCAGACCTTCCGACGCCCGCCGAGCTGGGCCGCCAGCGCGACCGGGACGATACCGGCGAGGACGATGGCCAGCGCCGGGAGGGCCGCCTCGGCGAAAAGCGCCGTGTTGGCCTTGGCGTAGACCAGCGTTGCCAGTGTTTCGACGCCGAGCGGACGGAGCAAAAGCGTCGCCGGCAGCTCCTTGATGATCTCCACGAAGACCAGCGTCGCTGCCGCCAGCAGGGCCGGAGCCAACGTCGGCAGGTCGACGCGCAGGAACAGGTCGAGGCCGCGCGAGCCGAGCACCCGGCCGGCGTCGAGCATCGATGGCCCGCGCTTGTCCATCGCCTCGTGCAGGGTCGAGTGCGACACCGCGAGGAAACGGATGGCGTAAACGTAGAGCAGGGCGGCTACCGAGCCGGAGAGGACGAGCCCTGGTGTCCAATTGAAGGCCCAGCGCGTGGCGGTGTTGAGCCAGCGGTCGCCGAGCCCGAGCGGCTGCAGCAGCCCAAGCGCGAGGACCGTGCCGGGAATCGCGTAGCCGAGCGTTGCGATGCGGATTGCGCCGCGCGCCGCGAGCGACTGGCTGCGGCTCTGGTGCGCCGCAAAGAGGCCGATCGCGACGGTGACGAGGGCGCCCGCGAGCGCGAGTCCGACCGTGGTCAGCAGCGGGCCGGTCGTCAGGGCGAATGAGGCGACGGTCAACTGCCGCGACGCAAGGTAGAGCAGCTGCGCCATCGGCAGGCCGAACGCGGCGAACAGGAGCGTGGCGCAGGCGAGGGTCGCGACGAGCCGCTGTCGACCGAGCAACGGGACACGCGCGGCGGCGGTGCGGCTGTCGCGCGGCGCGAGCTGTACGCTGGCCCGACGCGCGGCGCGTTCGGCGAGAATGAGAAGCGCGATGACGAGCACGATGGTCACCGCGAGCTGTGCCGCGCCGCCGAAGTTCGACCGGTTGATCCAGGTCGAGTAGATGATCGCCGTGAGGCTGTTGATGCCGAAATACTGGACGGCGCCGAGATCGTTGACGACCTCCATCATCGCAAGGGTCGCGCCGACGACGAGGGCCGGGCGGCTGATGGGGAGGGTGACGGTGGAAAACGCGCGCCAGCCGCTGGCACCGAGCGTGCGCGCGGCGGCTTGCGTCGTGCCTGACTGCATGAGGAAGAAGGCGCGGCACGCGGCATAGGCGTAAGGATAGAGCACGAGGCTCAGGACGATCACGGCGCCCGGGAAGCTCCGGATCTGCGGGAACCAGTAGTCGCGGGCGGTGGCGCCGCCGGTGATCGCTCGGACGATGCCCTGCACGGGTCCGGTGAAGTCCAGCAGCTCGGTGTAGCAATAGGCTGCGATGTAGGTGGGGATGGCGAGCGGCAGCATCAGCAGCCATTCGAACCAGGCCCGGCCGGGAAACTCGTGGTGGGTTACCAGCCACGCCGCGACGAGTCCGATGCTGCCGGCGAGCAGCCCGACAAAGAGCATGAGCAGCCCCGTGTCGCGCAGCGATATCGGCAGCATCGAGGCCCCGAGGCCGCCTCCCGGCTCGGCGGTCAGTGCCGCGCCGGCCAGCCACAGGATCGGCAGGCCCATGACGAGGACGAGCGCGAATGCAGAAACCGGCGGAGCGAAGGCCCCGCCGGTCCGATAAGAGCCTGTGCTGGTCGCCGCGTTGGCGATGAGCGTCTCCTAGTTCTGCGGACCCGCGTTGAACTTGATCTCGTCGACCAGCGCTGCGGCTTCGGCGCGATGTGCTGCGATTTCGACCAGCGACACCTTCGACGGCACCAGCTTGCCCCAGCTGAGCGTCAGCTCGGACGGCGAAACCGACGGCACCGCCGGGAACTCGTAATTGGCGTCTGCATAGAGCCGCTGGGCTTCGTCGGACAACAGGAATTCGATCAGCTTGTTGGCGTTCTCGACGTTGGGGGCGTACTTGCCGATGAAGGCGCCCGCGGCGTTCACCTGCGTGCCGTCACCATCTTCCGTCGTCGGGTAGATGATGCGTGCGGAGTTGGCCCAGTCCTTTTGCTCCGGCTCGGCGTCGTTATTGAGCATCACACCCATGTAGTAGGTGTTGGTGATCGACAGGTCGCAGGTGCCGGCGAAAATGTTCTTGGGGCCCTCGCGGTCGCCGCCGGTCGGCGGGTAGGCGAGGTTGTCGCGCACCTTGGTCAGCCACTCGCGGGTCTTGTCGAGACCCCAGAGTTCGATGCGGCTCGCGATCAGGCCGATGTTGTAGGCATGGTCGCCGGCGCGGGTGCAGAGGCGACCCTTCCACTCGGGCTTGGCGATGTCTTCATAGGTGAGGGCGGTCGCCTGGACGCGCTCCTTGCTGACATAGAAGACGCGCGCGCGAAGCGACAGCGCGACCCAGTCGCGGTCGGTGTCGCGCAGCTCGGCGGGGACGCGCTCGATGGCGGCGGTGGTGATGGGCTGCGAGAGACCACGATCCTTGGCACCTGTCAGGTTGCCGATGTCGACGGTAAGCACGACGTCGACAGGCGAGAACTCGCCCTCGGACTCGACGCGCTCGAGCAGGCCGTCGCCGGCGAATAGAACGTTGGTCTTGATTCCGGTCTCGGCCGTGAAGCGATCGAGCAGCGGCTGGATCAAGCCGGGTTCGCGATAGGAGTAAATGTTGACCTCGCCGCTCTGGGCGATGGCAGGAACGGTGAGTCCGGCAAGCAAAGCAGCGCCGGCGAGCGTTCCAACAAGGCGGGTGTGAAGCATCAAATCCGTCTCCTCGGAGGGCATTATGCCCGTTTGTGCGAGGCGGTTGTGCAAATTCGGACTATGGTTGTCAACAAACCGATCCGTGCAATGAAAGACAAGAGAAATCAGCGGCTTGGAACAGTTCCAATGTCGCGGTGAGTTCGCGAGTGGAAACAAGGCGATAGGCGAGCGCATGGAGTGTGCGCGATGCGACACTCAGGCGCGGACGATCGCGTCCGCCGGAATGCTCAGCGAGAACAGCGTCCCAGTCGTGGCAGTCGGGTCGACGGACAGCGAGCAGGCATTGACCGCCAGCAGTGAACGCGTGAGCGCGAGGCCGACGCTGGAGCGCACTGGCGCGAGCTGCTCGCCGTCCTTGTCGACGCCATCGCGGAAAACGACGAACCGCTCGCCCACGTCACTATTGCCCTGCGCGCCATCGCGAACATGGATCGAGATGCCGCCATCCTCTTCCGCCTGCGCCGACAGGATGACGGAGCCGCCGACCGGTGTCTGGTCGATCGCGCTGGCGAGGAGGTTCAGCAGGGCCTGGCCCAGCGACGAGCGATCGGCGCGGATGCGGGGCAGCTGTTCGCTGATGGCGCTGCGGACGAGGACGCGCGCGGCGGCGGCCTGCGACTTGACGCGCAGCATGCAGCTTTCGAGGAGCGCGCCGAGATCGACATCGGAGGGACGGGCGGCATAGCGGCCATCGCGCAACTGGATGAAGTCGTCGAGTTCGTCGGCGAGCACGGCGATCTCGAGGCCGGCCGTGCGGATGTCGCGCGCGTATTCGGCGGTACGTTCGGCCGCGCCTTCACCGGGCGCGGCGGTGCGAATGAGGTCGGCAAAGCCGATGATGGTGTTGAGCGGGCGACGGATGCCTCGACTCAGACGGCCCAGCAGTCCCGGTTCGAGGTCATCGTCCTTGGTCGCCGGTTTCGGTGCTTCGACGATGCGCGGCTTGATGAAGCCGAAATAGCCCGAGACGATGCCCGCCTGACCTTCGGCAAAGAGCGCGATATCGGCGCGGCCATCTTCGCTGACGCCGGAGAAATGCGGACGCGCGGTCTCGGCGAAACGTGCGGGCTTTTCGAGAAACACACGCAACGGGTCGAGCTCGGGTTGACCGACGAGGATGGCCAGCGGCTTGCCGACAAGCTCGGCTTCGGTGCGGTTGAGCAGGGCACGGCCGGGCGCGGACACGAAGGTTACGACACCTGCGCGGTCGGCGGAAATGTAGCCTTCGCCGCGGGTTTCGGCGGCGATCTCGGCAAAGGCGCGGACGGCGCCTTCGTGGCCGCGCATCGGCTCAGTGGCGCTGGCCGAGAGCATGAGCGCGGCGCGACCCTGCCAACTTACCGACTGCAGGCGGGCCGTCACATTGAGCGGCGTCCCGTCGCGGCGGACGAGGCGATTGACCGGGCCGGCACTCGCCGAATCCTCGCTCGGGAAAATCGAAGCGATGCCGGCGGCGCGGAGGCTCTCGACACTGTCGTGGCCCAGCAGGTCCGTCAGCGCGCGATTGGCGAACAGCACCTGCTGGTCGCGGAACACGAGGATTGCCAGCGGCAGGCGGTTGAGGACCAGCGTCTCGGCATTGAGATTGATGATGCCGGTCGCCGCCGTGGCGGCCGGCGCGGCAAACACCGGCGGTTCAGGCTTGGGCTCGCTCGCAACGCGATCGGTCAGGATGCGGCCAAGTTCCTCGAAATTGTAGCGCGTCACACGCTCCGCCGATTCCGGATCGGAGACGGCTTCGAGCGCGGCGACCGGCGCGATGGGTGGTGAGGCTTCGGCAGCAGCCTCGGCTGCCATAGGTTCGCTGTCGCTCGCCGCGGGCGGGGCGGGTTCGAGCGGCGCCGGAGTGTCGATCTCGGCCACCGGCTCAGCTTGCGTGTCGGCGATTGCCGCTGGCAGCTCGGTCGTCGGTGCGTCCGACGAGATCTCGGCAGGCGGAGTGGCGCGGCGGAAGCCGCGGCCGGTGATCAGCCAGTGCGTACGGCCCTCGGTCGCAGGACCCGGCGCTTCGTCCGACGGCGGGAGGTCGGTCTCGGGATCGTCGGCATACTCGATCACCGCGCCGATCATATCCGGCTCCTGCGCCGGATCGAACTGAGGCGCCGGGGGCGCATGGGGCTCGGGAACCGGCTCCGGTGGAGGCTCGGCCTCAAACTCCGGCGCGGGCGGCTCGATGACGATCGCGTCGGGGATGGGCGCCTCGCCCTTGAACTCTTCGTCTGCCTGGGTCAGCGGCGAATAGAGGTCCGCATCGCCAGCGAGACGGTCAAAGAGCGAGGACAGCGCTCCCGGCTCGCCCGTCGTCGCGATGGGGGGATCGACCCAATCGTCCGACGGGACCACCACCGGCGCGTCGGGAAGCGGGGCAAGGCCGAGCGGCAGCATCGGCTCAGGCATGTCGGCTAGGTCGAGTTCGGCGCCGTCGTCGACGGTCACGCCCTCGTCCTCGCGCACGGTTTCGATGGTCGGCGCGGCATCGAACGACAGAATCAGCGTTGCGTCCTGTGGGCTCGCCTTGATTGCGGCCGCCCCGTCGGGAACGTCGGCGTCCGGTTCGGCAAGGTGGTAACTGCTGCCGGGCGGAAACAGCGAGTCCGTCATGGCGTCGGGGGTCAGGCCGCCGGCCGCTTCACGGATTTCGGCCTCGATCGGATCGACCGCCACCAGCAGGAGGGCCGTCTCGCCGCTCGGCAGAAGCAGAGGGGTGCAGGAGCAGGTTGTGGCCAACGGGCGGTCACCGGCCAAAAACTGGACCCGCGAGAGGCTGGAGCGGCCGACAGAGCCCAGCCGGATCAGGCGTGCGACCTGCCCTTTGATGGGCACCGCCTCAACCGAATATTTGAGTCCGTATTTCTTGACCTTGCCGTTGAACAGCCGCGCGGCACTGTTGCGCCAGATCAGGGTGCCGCCATCCTGCGACCAGAGCCATGCGGGGCGCTGATCGGCCCAGTGCAGAAGGATCCGGCGCGCTGTCGGCGATGTAATCCAGTCTGCGTCCACGCGTACTCAACCCCACCCGGGATGTGCCAGATCGGCACAATCCGCACCCATGGCTTAATCTTGTCCTAATTATAGCCCGGGCCCCCAACGGTCCAGATTTGCTGGCATTTCGGGCCCAACCAAACGATTTTGTGGTTAAATCGACCGTCGGTAGGCCATGCGCTCGAAGCCCTTGCCAGCCCCGCCGCGTCGACCTATACGTCCCCGCACTTCAAAGGGCCGCCTTAGCTCAGCTGGTTAGAGCACTAGATTGTGGATCTAGGGGTCTCCCGTTCGAACCGGGAAGGCGGTACCATTTCTCCAGCCCATCGCCTGCATTGTGAGCAACTTAGCTTTTGCTCAATGTTGCCATCAGTGTGTGCCTGGATCCAGTCGTGGCCGAAGTCGAACGCTTCATCCGAATTCAGAATTCTACCAAGAGCCGCGGCAAGGATATGCAGTGGCGGACCGTGCCCAACGCGGACCGCGTGCGGGTCTGGGAGATGGGCAGCGTCGACGCGCTGGCCGACGAGACCGCCGAGAACGCCAATCCCAAGCGCTTCATCTTCCACATCGCGTTCCTAGAGGGGGTCACGCGCGGGTGCCGTGTGTCCTATATGGGATCGCACTTTCAGGTGCTGAGCGTCTCGGACTCCACGCGACTGCGCGGTCTCGAGCTGCGCTGCGTGCCGACGGCAGCAGCCTAGCCGCGACGGCGCAGCTGGTGGCTCGCGGCTTGCCAGGCCCAGGCGAGCCACGCGACAATCCACAACACGACGAGCAGCGCCAGGCCGGTGTAACCCAGCATGACATTGGGCAGACCGCCAATGCCTTCCTTCGTCATTTCGTGGGTGAACACCGCCCAGCCGACGAAGGCGATGAGCACCACGACATTCAGCGTGATGAATCCTGTACGGCGCGGATGGCGCCAGAGATAGGCCAGGGTCTCGTTCATGCCGCCGCCATCCCCGCGACGGGAACTGCGTCCTTGCCGTAGGTCCATGCGAGCTCGAGGCGTCCAGCCGCTTCGAGCATCACGTCCGCATCGTGCTTCATGCTGCCCATCAGATCGGCCATCACGATCGCGCTGTTAACGGCGTCGGTACGGCTTTCGTGGCGGGCGATGGCGCCGCCATTGAGCGTGACCAGCCACGCGTCGTCGCGCTCAAAAACGAAGTATCGGGCAAGGGACATCAAGCCCCTCCTCATGATTGTCCGTGACAGACAACGCGAGGAAGGGCGTTCTGGTTGCGCTACTTTGAGATGCGCAGGTCGGAGAGACTTTGCGCAATGGCCTCGAATGCGTTGGTGAGGTCGGCGCCGTTATCGGCCTGGAAGAAGTAGTCGACGGAGGTGGCGCAACCACGCAGAAAATTCAGCGAGTCCGTGTCGCCGGCAAGGTCGAAGCCTACAACATAGAGCAGCGTCTTGTTGGCGCTCGACTTGATCGAATTGCAGAGCGCCGTGGCCTGGTCCTTGGACGCGCCGTTGGGCGAGTTGCAATTGATGTGGCTGGCCGTGCCGCCTGAGCCGGACAGGGCGTCGTTGGCGACCACGCCGGAGCAGAAATTGGTGTTGAACACACCGTCGGTCATGAACACCACGGCCTTGATGAGGTTGGTCGTGCCGTAGGCCTTAGGTCGGCTCGCCACAGGCCAGAGGTAGCCGAAGTTCGGCGAGATCATGTACCAGCCCCAGGCCAGGCCAATGTGTCCCGCAGTCGATCCGGCCGCCACCAGCGAGTTCGCAACGGCATGGAGCGTCGTTTTGTTCGACGTCATCGGCAGGATGGTGTTGGTGATGCAGCTGCCGTCGGAGCTGTAGTGGAAGCCGAGCAGGGTCGTGGAGGGAGCCGCGTCGTTGGACACGTTGGTGAGACGGTCAGTGACACAGTTCGAAACCGGGAACACGGTGAGGTTGCCGTCGGAGTTGGTGAAGACGCGGTAGCTGCAGCCATAGTTTCCGCACCATGTCTTTGCACCGGCGGCATAGGCGCTGTTGGTGGGGCCGAAGCTGCCAGTCAGCGTGTAGGTGTTGGCCGTCACATTGCCGATGAAGTAGCCCGCATTCAGCCACGCAGCGCTTTCCAGGCGGATGCTGTCGCCGTTGGCGTAGCCGTGATTGGCGGAGGTGAGCATGAGTTCGCAGGCGGCGTAGAGACACTTGGTCGCCGAGCCGGTATTGTTGCTGGCGCTGCTACAGCTGTTGGTGTTGAGCGGGACTGTGAAGCTGTTGGCGTTGACCACAGTGATGACGAACGAGCGGCCATTGATGCAGCTGCTGCTGTTGTAGGTCAGACCGCTCACACCGCTGATATAGACGGTGTTGCCGGTCGAGAATCCGTGGCCGGTGCTGTTGATCGTCGTGTTCGTACTGCCGCGTGTGATCGAGCTGAAGCTCTTGGCGCTGCCGGTCGACCAGGACGCTGCGGTGATGTCTCTGGTGGTGGTGTTGGGCGTGCCGCGGACACTGGTGGCGTAGGTCGACCCCATATTGGCGCTGGACGACCAGGGTACGATCGCCATCTTCGAATAGGTCGGAGTCTGCGTATCGGAGACGAGGAGTTCGATCAGCGAATTGGTCGCGGTGATCAAGTCGCCGATCTTGTCGGAGGTCTTGTTGCCGCGCTTGTCATAGGTCGCCGCCATCGAGCCCGTCACGTCGAGCGAGACGGAGACCTCGAGGTCGTTCGATGAGCGTGTCACTTCGGACAGCACCGCCGAGCGAATGCTGGTGACCCCCACCATCTGGACGAAGTAGGTCGGCACCGAGATGTATCCGCTGATGGTGAGCTTGCCGGCGGTGGTGTCGGGTGTCGCCGCTTCCACCACGGCGGTCACCGAACTGTCGGCGATCCGTTCGGTCAGCAGTGCTTGCGCCTTGACCTTGAGCGTCGCGGCGGTGACGCCATTGTCGTTGATGGTTCCCTGCAGCGCCAGGGCAGCGGCGTCGAGCGCGGTCTGGGCGCGGGTGCGGGCCTGCTGGACGCGGGTGAAGTCGACAACCATGCCGGAGGCCGCAATGAGGACTACGGCGATGAGGGCGAAAAAGATGAGGAAGACGCCGCGCTCATCCTTGCGGAAGCGGATAAGTAGATCGCCAAACGACTTGATCATGTCGGAATTCCGGGAGCCCCAAGGCCCCCAGAATGCCGGAAATTCCTAACTAAAGGACAATGACCTTGGCGCCAATTTTCACTCGGCCGTAAAGGTCGATCACATCATCGTTGATCATCCGTATACAGCCCGAGCTCACGTCGGTGCCGATGGTCCAGGGCTCGGTGGTGCCGTGGATGCGGTAGAGAGTCGAGCCGATATAGAGAGCGCGCGCGCCGAGCGGATTGTTCATGCCGCCGGGCATGTAGTCCGGGAGACCCGGCTTGCGCAGCTTCATTTCGGCGGGCGGAGTCCAGCCGGGCCATTCGGCCTTGCGCGTGATCTTGTGCGTGCCGCTCCACTCGAAGCCATCGCGGGCGGTGCCGATGCCGTAGCGCAGCGCCTTGCCCTTGCCGAGCACCAGATAAAGGAACTTCTCGCCGGTGTTGACGACGATGGTGCCGGCCGCCTGCTCGGTGGCGTAGGGCACGACCTGGCGCATGAACTTAGGATCGAGCCGCACCTTCTTGATGTTGCCCGAGCGCAGTTGCAGGGCGTTGAGCGGCGTGCTCGCGGTGAGGGTGATGCCCGGCGGCGGGGCGAAGAACTGGCCCGCGGAGAGGGCGGGAGAGAAAGAAGCGACGACAAAGCTGGCGGCCAAGAACGCGGCCTTCATCCAACGCGACATGACAAGTGTCCCGGTGCGAGTTACTGATCGGTAGGCTTACCTAAGGGTAGTCTCGAACAGCGAATGGCTGGTGAAGCGGCATGGTTAAGTGTTTGCCCGCGCTTATGGTTTCGAGGATGTAAACGATGGAACGCTGCGCCTGGGCGGGCACCGACCCTGAGAATGTCCGCTACCATGACGAGGAGTGGGGACGGCCCGTCACCGACGATAAGCGGCTGTTCGAAAAGCTCTGCCTCGAGGGCTTTCAGTCGGGGCTCAGCTGGCTGACCATTCTCAAGAAACGCCCGCAGTTCCGGAAGCAGTTCAAGAACTTCGATCCAGTGAAGGTGTCGAAGATGACCGCCGCCGACGTCGAGCGGTTGCTGCAGGACGCCGGCATCATCCGGCATCGCGGCAAGATTGAATCGACGATCAACAACGCGGCGCGCACGCTCGAGATCCAGAAAGAGTTCGGCAGCCTTGCCGCGTATATCTGGACGTTCGAACCCAAGCCGGTGGCGGCGCCAACCGTCGACGGATCGCTGCCGGCCCACACCGATGCATCGGCGGCCCTCAGCAAGGATCTCCGCAAACGCGGTTTCAGCTTCGTGGGACCGACGACGGTCTATGCCTTCATGCAGGCGATGGGGCTCGTCAACGACCACGCCGCCCACTGCGCGTGTCGCGGTGTCTGCGAAGCGGAGCGGACGAAGCTGAAGCGGCCGCAGTGACGCGGCCGCTTCGATCGGTTCAAAGAGGCGGCAGTCCCAGATCCCGTCGAAGATGCGGGGAGAGGCTGTACGCGTATTCGTGCTCGGACACCTCGGTTCGGCACTGCTTGTGCATCTGGTCGATGACCCAGGTCTGGTCATACCAAGCGTCGACGAGGGCGAAGAGTTGTCGCCAGAAAGTGACCGGCAGGTGTGCTCGATGGGCCTGGGGGCTCACCCGAGCCGATGTATTGGTGTGCATGATCGTTCCGCGGCCAGCACGGCCGTCGGCTCCCGAAGATTGGCGGTTCAAGGGCCGGATGCCGCGGTGGCATCCGGCGCGCTGATTACTGGTGGTCCCAGTATTTGCGGCTCGACTCGATCGGGTTGAGACCGATGTCGCGGCGCAGATAGGCGTCGGTAGGGGGAGAGCCTCGCGTCCTTTCGGGCCATTGCGAAAGAACGGCTGACATCAGCCGGCCGACGACGTTGCGGTCGCGGCGCGCGATGGATGGGACGAGACTACCGTACGACGTGTTCGACAGAGACATTTGATGATGCCGGACGCGATGAAGCGCCGGTTCCCTTTGGGTTGGAGGTTGGTTGCTGTTGCTTGGACCGGTGCGGATCGCCGGAGTCAGGACGACTCAGGACGGACTCGAACCGGCGGTTGCGTTAGCAGTGGCTTGGAAGGGTGGGGTCGACAGGTGGCCCGTAGGCCGGGAGAGGCGTCAGCCTCGAGTCATTCCCCAGGGTGCGACACAGCCACGTGCAAAAGCGGTGATGACAGTCATTCGGCTTTTCCTTCCGTGGTTTCGTGTTGCGACGAGGGGCTGATAGTCGGGGCAGGAATGATCCGCAAGCGGAATCTGCGTCAGGCTGCCGCAGTGTCAAATCTGTTGCCGCCTCGACACACCTTGGTCCGCGAACCATAAAAACCGCCTCGCCTTGTCTCGTTTTGCCGATTCCGTTAGGAACGGCCCACGTTTGGGACCCCCTGGAATGGCCGACCGGAATTCGCTGATCGAAGCGCGTTTGCCGCGTGGTTTTGAAGACCGCGCACCTACCGATATCGCAGCCGTTGACCGCATGATCGCGACGATCAAGCGCGTCTATGAGCGCTATGGATTCGATCCCGTCGAAACGCCGCTCTTCGAGTACACCGAGACGCTGGGCAAGTTCCTGCCGGACACCGACCGACCGAACGCCGGCGTGTTCTCGCTGCAGGACGATGACGAGCAGTGGATGAGCCTCCGCTACGACCTGACGGCGCCGCTCGCCCGCTATTTCGCGCAGAACTACGACAAGCTGCCAAAGCCGTTCCGCAGCTATCGCGCGGGCTATGTGTTCCGCAACGAGAAGCCGGGCCCGGGCCGCTTCCGCCAGTTCATGCAGTTTGACGCCGACACCGTTGGCGCCGCGGGTCCCGAGGCGGACGCCGAGATGTGCATGATGATGGCCGACACGATGGACGCGCTCGGGTTGAGCGGGAAGTACGTGGTGAAGGCGAACAATCGCAAGGTGCTCGATGGCATCCTCGCGACGGCGGGCGTCACCGACGACGGCCAGAAACTGTCCGTGCTGCGCGCCATCGACAAGCTCGACAAGTTCGGCACCGAGGGCGTCGAGTTGCTGCTGGGCGAGGGACGCAAGGACGAGAGCGGTGACTTCACCAAGGGCGCGGGGCTCCTCGCGAACCAGCGTGGCATCGTGCTCGACTACATCGCCGGCAATCCGCCGGCCGATAACCCCGGCGTGCAGGAACTGACGGCGATGCGCGGCATGTTCGATGCGGCCGGCTATGGTCCTGAGCGCATCCGCGTCGAGCCGTCTGTCGTCCGCGGCCTCGAATACTACACCGGTCCCGTGTTCGAGATTGAACTGACGTTCCAGGTGCCCAATGAGAAGGGGCAGCCGGTGGTGTTTGGGTCGGTTGGTGGCGGTGGACGCTATGATGGGCTGGTGTCGCGCTTCCGCAGCGAACCGGTGCCGGCGACGGGGTTCTCGATCGGCGTGTCGCGTCTCGCCAATGCGCTGAAGATGACTGGCCTCTTGAGTGCGGCCGAACAATCTGGTCCGGTGGTGATCCTCGTGCTGGATCGCGATGGGGCGGCGATTGCGGACTACCAGAAGATGACGAGCGAGCTGCGGAGCGCAGGCATTCGCGCCGAGATTTATCTCGGCTCGTCGGGCATGAACGCGCAGATGAAATATGCCGATCGTCGCAACGCGGCCGCTGCTGTCATCGTCGGCTCGAACGAACGCGCCGAAGGCAAGGTGACGATCAAGGACCTCGCGGCCGGCGCCGAGCAGGCCAAGGCCATCAAGGACAACAGCGCGTACAAGGCAGCGAAGGTCGGCCAGTCGGTCGTCGCGCGCGCCGATCTCGTCGCCGAACTCAGCAAGATTCCGGCCGTCGCCCGCATGCGAGGGACGGCCTGATGGTCACCAAGTCCCCGGCCGAACGTCGCTCCGCCATGGTCCGCCTCGTCGAGTCGCGGACGGTGACGCGCGTCGCGCCGCCGCTACTGGTGCCCGCGGGTCCGTATCTCGATCTCGCCGGCGAAGAGTTCGGGCGGCAGCTGCTGCTGACGACGTCCAACAACGGCGCCGAATACTGCCTGCGCCCCGATTTTACGCTGCCCATAGCCAAGTCCTACCTCGAGGACGGCATGATGGGCGTGCCGGGGGCCTACACCTATCTCGGTCCGATCTTCCGTCAGGAGAACGGTGTTCCGGTCGAGTATGACCAAGCCGGGCTCGAACTGCTCGGCCAGCCCGACGCCAGTGCGGCGCTCGATCAGGTGCTGACCTTCGCGCGCTGGGCCATGGCGATCTACGACATCACCGCGCCCAATGTGCGCATCGGCGGCGTGGGGCTGTTCGAGTCGTTCCTTGCCGCGATGGATATCTCGCCGCAATGGCAGTCGCGCATCCGCCACCGCTTCGGCCATCCAGTCGCGATGCAGCGGCTTCTTGACCGCCTCACCGCGCCGGCGGAGCGCATCACCGGCAGCGCGCCGGACGCGCGCGAAACGATCATCGAGATCGTCACCGATAACATGCTGTCGGCGGGCCTCGGCCTCGTCGGCTCGCGCCAGCCCGAAGAGATCGCCGACCGCTATCTCGAAAAGCAGGCGCTCGACGCCGTGCCGATCCCCGAGGAGAAGGTGCAGCTGCTGGTCGACTACCTCAACGTGTCTGACGTCGCCGCCGTGGCGCTCGACACCATAGGCACGATGACCAGCCGCGCAGGGCTCAACATCGAGGAACCGCTGCTGATGGTTCGCGATCATGTCGCAGCCCTTGCGGCGCTGTCGCCCAAGGCCGAGGTGATCTTCGATGCAAGCTTCTCGCCGCGCCTCGACTACTACACGGGCGTGGTGTTCGAGATGACCGGCTCGACCGGCGAGATCCTGGCCTCGGGTGGCGAATACGACCGGCTGCTCGATCGGCTGGGCGCGACCGAACGCATCACCGCGTCGGGCTGTGCGCTGTGGACCGACCGGCTCGAGGCCGAAGCGTTGCGACTGGGTGAGCACGAGGAAGAATGACCGACGAACAGCTCATCCTTGCCGTGCCCTCCAAGGGCCGCCTCGACGAAGAGACGCGCCGCGTGTTCGGCGAGTCGCGACTGCCGATCGCCCGTCCCGGTGGGGCACGCTCCTACATCGGCTCGATCAAGAACCAGCCGCAGGTGCAGGTCCGCTTTTATCCGGCGGCCGAGATCGCGCGCGAGCTGATCACGGGCGCCATCGACCTCGGCGTCACCGGCTCTGACCTGGTCTATGAGGCCGCCGAGAACGGGCAGGAGCACGTGGTGTTCGCCAAGCCGCTCGAGTTTGGCCAGGCCGATGTCGTGGTCGCGGTGCCCGACGCGTGGATCGACGTCACGCATATGGCCGACCTTGCAGACGTCACTTCCGACTTCCGCATCCGCCATGGCCGCTGGATGCGCATCGCGACCAAGTATGTGCACCTGACGCGGAAGTTCTTCTCCGACCACGGCATCGCCGAATATCGGATAGTCGAGAGCACGGGCGCCACCGAGGCGGCGCCTGCGTCGGGGACCGCCGACCTCATCGTCGACATCACCTCGTCGGGCGAGACGCTGTCGGCCAATTCGCTGCGCGTGCTCGAAGACGGGCTGGTGATGAAGAGCGAGGCCAACCTCATCGTCAGCAAGACCGCCGACTGGACGCCGATGAAGAAGGCGCAGCTCGAGGCGCTGCTGTCGATCATGGGCGGCATCGCGCCCGGGATAAGCACCCAGCTTTAACCGAACTCCCGTATAAGCGGCCGAACCCCTGTCAAACTGGGCGATTCGCTTGGCCGAACTCGAACTCACCATCCTCACGCCGTGCCTCAACGAGGCCGAAACGCTTGCCGTGTGCATCGCCAAGGCGAAGGGCTATCTGGCGCGCAGCGGGGTGGCGGGAGAAGTCGTCATCGCCGACAACGGCTCGACCGACGGCAGCCAGCAGATCGCCGAGCGGGAAGGCGCGCGCGTCGTGCCGGTGGCCGTACGTGGCTATGGCGCGGCGCTGGCGGCGGGGATCGAAGCGGCGCGCGGGCGCTACGTGATCATGGGTGATGCCGACGACAGCTACGACTTCGCCAATCTCGAGCCGTTCGTCGCCGCGCTGCGGGCCGGCAATCAGCTGGTGATGGGCAACCGCTTCAAGGGCGGCATCGCGCCGGGGGCCATGCCCTGGCACCACAAATACATTGGCAATCCGGTGCTGAGTTTTATCGGCCGGCTGTTCTTCGGCAGCAAGGCGTCGGACTTCCATTGCGGGCTCCGTGGCTTCGATCGCACGGCGATCCTTGGCCTCAATCTGCGTACGAGTGGAATGGAGTTCGCCTCCGAGATGCTGGTGAAGGCGACGTTGATGGGGCTGCGCGTCGCTGAGGTGCCGACGACGCTCAAGAAGGACGGCCGCAGCCGGCCGCCGCATCTGCGTTCGTTCCGCGACGGCTGGCGGCATCTGCGCTTCCTGCTGCTGTTTTCGCCCAAATGGCTGTTCCTCTATCCCGGCTTCGCGCTGCTCGCGGTCGGGCTGTTCTTCGGCACGCTGCTGGTGTGGGGACCGGTGAACATCTCGCCGACGCTGCAGCTCGACGAAAAGAGCTTCCTCGCCGCCGCGATGTGCGTCCTGCTCGGCCTCCAGGCGGTGAGCTTTGCGGTGATCGGGCGACGCTTCGCCTCGCGCTACGGCTTCATTCCGCGCTCGGCCACGTTCGACCAGGTGCTCGAAGCGCTGACGCTCGAACGTGTGCTGATCTTCGCGCTGCTGCTTGTGGTCGTTGGGCTGGGCGCGGTGTTCTGGGGCGTGTCGCAATGGGCGGCGCAGGATTTCGGGCCGTTCGCGTCGGCAACAGCGCTTCGCGCGATGATCCTCGCGCTGACCTCGCTCGTCGCCGGCATCCAGCTCGCGATGTCGGCCTTCATGGCCTCGATGATCGACGTGCCGCTCAATGAGCGCCGCCTCAGCGAAGTGCCGCCTGAGGACTGGATGGTCCGGCGAGCCGAGGATCACCACTGATGCTCGAGCCGTGGGTGCTGCTGGCGCTCGCCGGCGCCGGATTGCTCGCGGGCTTCGTTGACGCCATCGCCGGCGGCGGCGGGCTGATCGCACTGCCGGCCCTGCTGGCCGCAGGCGTGCCGCCGGTCGCGGCGCTCGGCACCAACAAGATGCAGTCGGTCATCGGCACGGCCACCGCAGCGCTGACCTATTGGCGCAAAGGCTTTGTGTCCCTACCGGCGATCGCGCTCGCCATTGCGTGCACGTTCGTTGCGGCATTCGTCGGCGCGTTCGTCGTCAAGCAGATCGACACGTCCTTGCTCCAGATCGCCGTTCCAGTCGCGCTGATTGCCATCGCCGTCTATTTTCTGTTCGCGCCGAAACTCACCGACGAAGACCGCCACGCGCGCCTGAAGTTCGCGGTGTTCGTGCCGGTGATGGGCGCGACGATCGGCTTCTATGACGGCATCTTCGGCCCGGGCACCGGCTCGTTCCTGACCATGGGGTTTGTCGCGCTATTCGGTCTCGGCATCACGCGCGCCGCGGGCAACACCAAGATGCTCAACCTCGCGTCCAATCTCGGGGCGCTGGCGCTGTTCATTCCGTCCGGCGACGTCGTCTGGATCGCCGCCGCTGCGATGGCCGTGGGGCAGGTGATCGGCGGCTACCTCGGCGCCCTCACCGGCATCCGCTTCGGCGCCAAACTGATCCGGCCGCTTGTCGTCGTGATCTCGCTCGTCCTCGCGGCCAAGCAGCTGTTCTTCCGCTAGGGGCCGCAGTCGGCTGGGGCGATGCCCTTGGCGTCTGTGGTTTTGAGGTCGCCCTCGACGATGTGCAGCGGGCGGAAGGGCGGCTCCTGTACCGCGGGCTGAACCAGCCGCAGCGTGTAGCAGCCGGCAAAGTAGCTGTGCTTGCCGTCGCTGGCGGTGACGTCGAGCTTGACCGGCAGCGTCCAGTAGGTGGAGCCCGCGGCGCCTTCCTGCGCCGACTGGCCAAAGCTGACATCGACATGTCCGGTGTCGGCATAGCCCGCCTGCCATGTGTCGTAGTCCGGCTGGTCGGCGTCGCCGAGGTAGGAATAGGCCCGCGCATATTCGCTGCGATTGATCGCGTCGTAATAGGACGAGATCACCGCCTCGGGCGTCGACCGATCGTCGAGATAGTCCGGCTGGTCCTGAGCGAGGACGGGCGAGGCTGCGAGCATCAGGGCGAGGGTGATGGCTGTTTTCATGGCTGTCTCCGAGCCGTTGGAATGCACCTCGATCGTGAAAGCAAAAGGGCGCCGGTGGTTCCACCGGCGCCCGATCTCACGTCTGTGACTGGGAAGTCTGGACGAAGCTGAGTGGACCTTAGAAGTCCATGCCGCCCATGCCGCCCATGCCGCCGCCGCCCGGCATCGCCGGGGGAGCGTCCTTGGGGAGCTCGGCAATCATGGCTTCCGTCGTGATCAGCAGCGAGGCGACCGAGGCCGCGTCCTGCAGAGCCGTACGGACGACCTTAACCGGGTCCACGATGCCCAGAGCAATCATGTCGCCGTATTCGCCCGTCTGGGCGTTGTAGCCGAAGTTGGCGTTCGAGTTCTCGAGGATCTTGCCGACCACGACCGAGCCTTCGTCACCCGCGTTCTGGGCGATCTGACGGACCGGCTCCTGGAGAGCGCGCTTGACGAGGTTCACGCCGGCCTGCTGGTCAGCGTTGGCACCCTTGGCCTGGAGGTTCGACGCGGCGCGGAGCAGAGCGACACCGCCGCCCGGCACGATGCCTTCTTCAACCGCGGCGCGGGTTGCGTTCAGCGCGTCGTCGACGCGGTCCTTACGCTCCTTGACCTCGACTTCGGTCGAACCGCCGACCTTGATCACCGCAACACCGCCGGCGAGCTTGGCCAGACGTTCCTGCAGCTTTTCCTTGTCGTAGTCCGAGGTGGTTTCCTCGATCTGCGCCTTGATCTGGGCAACGCGGCCCTGGATGTCGTCCTTGGAACCGGCGCCGTCGACGATCGTGGTGTTCTCCTTGGAGATTTCCACGCGCTTGGCGGTGCCGAGCATGTCGAGGGTGACGTTCTCAAGCTTGATGCCGAGCTCTTCCGAGATCACCGAACCACCGGTCAGGATCGAGATGTCCTCGAGCATGGCCTTGCGGCGGTCACCAAAGCCCGGCGCCTTGACGGCGGCGATCTTGAGACCGGCGCGGAGACGGTTGACGACGAGCGTGGCGAGAGCCTCGCCCTCGATGTCTTCGGCAATGATCAGCAGCGGACGCTGCGACTGGACGACCGCTTCGAGGATCGGCAGCATCGGCTGCAGGTTCGAGAGCTTCTTTTCGTGGAGCAGGATGACCGGGTCTTCGAGGACGGCAACCATCTTCTCGGCATTGGTCACGAAGTACGGCGAGAGGTAGCCGCGGTCGAACTGCATGCCCTCGACGACGTCGAGCTCGGTCTCGGCGGTCTTGGCTTCCTCGACGGTGATGACACCCTCGTTGCCGACCTTCTGCATCGCATTGGCGATCATCTCGCCGATCGAGGTTTCGCCGTTGGCCGAGATGGTGCCGACCTGGGCGACTTCGCCGTTGGACGAAATGGTCTTCTTGGCCTTGCCGAGGTTGTCGACGACTTCAGCGACGGCGAGGTCGATGCCGCGCTTCAGATCCATCGGGTTCATGCCGGCGGCAACGAGCTTGACGCCTTCGTTGACGATGGCCTGGCCGAGCACAGTCGCGGTCGTGGTGCCGTCACCGGCGATGTCGTTGGTCTTGGACGCGACGGCGCGCAGCATCTGGGCGCCCATGTTTTCGAACTTGTCTTCGAGCTCGACTTCCTTGGCGACGGTGACGCCGTCCTTGGTGATGCGCGGGGCACCGAACGACTTGTCGATCACGACGTTGCGGCCCTTGGGACCAAGCGTGACCTTGACGGCATTGGCGAGGATGTTGACGCCACGGACCATCTTGTCGCGGGCATCGGTCGAGAACTTTACGTCTTTAGCGGCCATGTAAGGCGCTCCTTTAGGTTGGGACGATCAGGTTGCGCCGGCCTTAGCCGATCACGCCCATGATGTCGGTTTCCTTCATGATCAGCAGATCCTTGCCGTCGAGCTTGACCTCGGTGCCGGACCACTTGCCGAACAGGATGCGGTCGCCGACCTTGACGTCGAGCGCGACGATCTTGCCGCTCTCGTCGCGGGCGCCCGGACCGACGGCCTCGATCACGCCCTCAGAGGGCTTTTCCTTGGCGGTGTCGGGGATGATGATGCCGCCAGCGGTTTTCTCTTCGCTGTCGACACGACGGACGACCACGCGGTCGTGCAGGGGACGGAATGCCATGATGTCTCCTATGGAAATCCCTGTGAAATGCTCCCGTGTTAGCACTCCAATATAGAGAGTGCTAACAGTCGGCTGGGGATATAGGAGGGGCCCAGAATCGAGTCAAGGCGGCCCGGACGGAAGAGTTATCGGGGGCCGGAACAAAGCCCCATCTTGCGGATTGATTGCCCAGCGTCGTAGTTGGGGCCATCCATGAAATCGGATATCGAATTGACTCTCGAGCTCGACCCGAAGACCGGAACCGTGCAGGAAATCTGGAGTTCTCCGCAGCTTGCGGTCATCGTTCCGACTTTCAACGAGCGCGATAATGTCGTGTCGCTGTTCGATCTCGTCACTAAGGCGATGGGCGATATCCCGTTCGAATTCATCGTTGTCGACGACAATTCCCCCGACGGCACCGCGGCGGTGGTCAAAGAGCTGGCGCGTCGGCATGCCAATGTCCGCTGCATCCACCGGATCGGCCGCCGTGGCCTGAGTTCGGCGGTGATCGAGGGCATTTCGGCCTCGGCCGCCCCGTATTTCGCTGTCATCGACGCCGACCACCAGCATGACGAGCGCATTCTGCCGCAGATGCTGGAGCAGGCCTTTTCGGGCAAGCACGTCGTCATAGGCTCGCGCTACGCCGAGGGCGGTAAGGTTGGCGATGGCTTGAGCAAGACGCGCGAGGCGGGGAGCAAGCTGGCGACGCGCCTGTCAGATCTGGTCACCGGCCAGCCGATCTCGGACCCGATGAGCGGCTTCTTCCTCATGCGCCGCGACGTGTTCGACGAGATCGCGCCGTCACTGAGCAATGAAGGCTTCAAGATCCTGCTCGACATCATCGTGTCGGCCCGTCGCGCTCGCGCCGGCCGCGGCAAGGAGTTGCGCGTCGGCGAAGTGCCCTACACGTTCCGTCCGCGCCATGCCGGCGAGAGCAAGATGAGCTCGATCGTGGTGGTGCAGTTCTTGGGACTCGTGCTCAGCAAACTGACGGGCGGCCTGCTGCCTGCGAGCTTCCTGCTGTTCGCCTTCGTCGGCGGGCTGGGTGTGCTGGTCAACATGGCGGCGCTTGGCGTCGCAGGACGGATTCTCAACGTCAACGACGCGGGTGACTTCGCCAAGGCGCAGATCATCGCCACGGTTGTCGCGATGACGTTCAACTTCGTGCTCAATAACGAGCTGACTTACGCCAACAAGAAGCTGCGCGGCTGGAAGTGGCTCCGCGGTCTGGTGATCTTCTATCTGGTCTGTTCGATTGGTGCGATCGCCAGCGTCTCGGTCGGCACCTGGATCTATACGATCGACCGCAGCTTCTGGCTGGCCGGCCTTGCCGGCGTGATCATGAGCGTGGTGTTCAACTACTCGGTGACGCGCGTGTTCACCTGGCGCTGATCGCCAGGTTCAGTTCCGAGCGCCGGTTGTCCATCTCGGCCCACGCTTGACGCTTGCGATAGATCGTTGACGGGCTCAGTTCGAGCGCGGCGGCCGCAAGGGCGACGTTGCCGGCAAATTGCTGGATGGCGTCTTCGATGATGCGCTGCTCCTGCCGCCACATGGGCATGACGAGATCGCGCATGTTGGGGATCGACGGGGCGGCGGGCTCGACCGCCAGGATCTCGGGCTGCGGGCAGGATTTGGTCATGCACCGCGTCTTGCCGTGGCGACGGGCAAGCTCGCCGATGATGCGGGTGAGCGTTTCGCCTTCGATAGCCTTGCCGACGCAATCATGGGCGCCGGCCCGCATCGCCGCGAGCGAAACCGAAATTCCGGCGTCTTCGGCGAGGATGAGGACGAGGGCGCCGGACGAGGCACGGGCCAGCCGGCTGATCCGTTCGTCAGCGGCAGTTGCGAGATCGGACAGGGCGTCGAGATCGGCGACGACGGCGTCATAGGACGAGCCGCGCATCAGATCGACGGCGGGGCGACCGGCGCTGACATCCACCACGATCGGCATCTGCTCGAACTCGGCGGCCAGCGACGGCGCAAGTCGCCGCCCAAGGTCGCGCCGTGCTTCGATCAGCAACAGCCGCGCCGGAAGTTCACCACGGATATCGCTCGCATCCATCATGGATTCGGGCCCTTGCCTCACGCCTACACACCGCCGTGAATGTTGGGGCTTTAGGGTAAATATTCCGTTTTGACCGACCCGGTTCGGCACCTATGCTGGCGGTTGAAACTCCGAATCTTTTGTGGAGCGCGGCTGCTTTGCAGGCCCTTGTTTACGTCTTCATCGGGCTCTCTGCGCTGGGCGTGGCCGCTGCCGCCTATTTCGGACTGACGTTTACGCCCATCGAAGCGGCGACGATCGCCATCGCCTTCGGCTGCATCGCGATCCTTTTGGTCGAGCGCCAGATGCGGCGGCGCGCCGAGACACGGCTCGAAAAAGCGGTGGAGGACCTGTCGCGTCTGCTGTCGACCGACGCGCAGGCAGGATCGGTGCTGAGCCAGCGGGTGAATGCGCTCACTGAGGTGAGGCCGGGACCGCGGCTCGACGCGATCGAGTCGGATCTGTCGGTGCTGGGCGCCGTGGTGCGGCAGGTGACGGAGACCGTGGCCGACCTCGAAGAGCGGCGGCGCGTCGCCGATGAGGACAGGGAGCCGGTAGCGCCCTCCGAGCCCGATCCCGACACCATGCCCGAGCCGGTGATCCCGCTCGAAATGCTGCGGCAGGCGGTCGAAGATCGGCGCGTGGTCTTCCACATCGAGCCGATCGTGACGTTGCCGATGCGCAAGCCGCATTCCTACGATCTCGTGCCGCGCCTCGTGCTCGAGGACGGCGAGCTCGCGGATCGGCCCGACTTCATGCCGCGCCATGGCGGCGAGGACATCGTCGCGCGGCTTGAGGCCGAGGGCGTGGACGAGGCAGTGGTGATTGCGCGGCGCTCGCGCACCGGCGGCACGCCGATAACGCTGCATGTGCCGATTTCGCGCGCGACGCTCGGCAGCGCCAAGGCGGTCGACATCGTGCTGGCGGCGCTCGATGCGAACCGGGCTATTGCGCCATCGCTGCTGTTTGTCATCACGCAGAACGAGTTCAAGGCCTCGTCGGCTAAGGAGCGCGCGTCGCTCGCCGCCATCGGCAAGATGGGCGTGGGGCTGTCGCTCAATGCGGCGAGCTCGCTGCGGTTCGACTATGCCGAACTCGAGGGCCTCGGTTTCAAGTCGGTACGCGTCGACGCCACGCGGTTCCTGCGCTCGCCTGAGACGTTCACCGACTTCCACACGCAGGATGTGGCCTCCTATGGCCGCCGCTTCGGCATCGAGCTGGTGGCGACGGGGATCATCGATGAGCAGCAATTGCTGCAGATCTTCGAGGACGGCGTGACGCTGGCGCAGGGGCCGCATATTGCCGGCCCCGGTCCGGTGCGGCCCGATCTGCAGCTCGACCGGCCGTCGCAGGCGGCACGAGCCGGAGCCTGATTGGTGTCGTCGCTCGCTGACATCGCCGACAACTACGACGCCATTCTATCTGACGTGTGGGGCGTGGTGCACAACGGCATCGCGGCGCACCCGACGGCTGTCGATGCGCTGCTGCGCTTCCGCGAGGGCGGGGGCAGGGTGGTGCTCATCACCAATGCGCCGCGCCCCAGCCCGCCGATTGTCGATATGCTCGACCGGCTCCACGTGCCGCGCGACGCGTACGACGCGGTCGTGTCGTCGGGGGACGTGACGCGCGCGATGCTGATGCCTTATCGCGGCCAGACGCTGCACTATGTCGGACCGCCCAAGGACAATGACGGGCTGTTCGAAGGGCTCGACATCAAGCTGGGTGCCGCCGAGGACGCTAAGGCCGTCATCGTCACCGACCTCGACGACGACAACGAAACGCCGGACGACTACAACGACCGCATTACGGTGTGGCTGAGGCGCAAGTTGCCGATGATCTGCGCCAACCCGGATCGTGTCGTCGAACACGGCGACCAGCTGTTCTACTGCGGCGGCGCGCTCGCCGATCTCTACGAAGCGCGCGGCGGCATGATCAAGATGGGCGGCAAGCCGTATCGGCCGATCTACGACGAAGCGCTGAAGGCCGCCGACAAGGCCGCGGGCCGGCCGCTCGACCGCAGCCGCATCCTTGCCATCGGCGACAGCGTGCGCACCGACGCGATCGGTGCGGCCAATGCCGGGCTCGACCTGCTGTTCGTCACCGGCTCGATCCACGCCAGCGAACTCGACGCCTTCGGCAACCCGGACCCGCAGGCGGTGCGCGATCTCGTGGCGCCGAGCGGAGCGCGGCTCAAGGCGTTCATGCCCCGGCTTGCGTGGTAGGGCGCCGAGCGCCATATAGCGGCAACCCAGTTCCCAAGCGGATGTTTCCGTGACCAGTTTCTACCGGCTCGACGGGCTCGAGAAAGTGCCCGAGGCGATCAAGGGTGCCGTTGTCGCCATCGGCTCGTTCGACGGCGTGCATCGTGGCCACCAGGCGGTGCTCGACCGCCTGAAGGCGCAGGCCAGGGCGCGCGGCGTGCCGGCGCTGATGCTGACGTTCGAACCGCACCCGCGCGACGTGTTCGCGCCCGCGCCGTTCATGTTCCGCCTGACGCCGCCCGACGTGAAGGCGCGTCTTGCAGCCGCGCTTGGGCTCGACGGTATCGTGCTGATGCCGTTCAGCCGCGATCTATCGATGGTCGAGGCAGAGGATTTCGTGTCGCGCTTCCTCGTGAAGGCGCTGCGCGTGTCCGGTGTTGTGGTCGGCGCCGATTTTCACTTTGGCCACAACCGTCGCGGTACGCCGGACTTCCTGCGCGCGGCTGGCGATATCCACGGCTTCACCGTCGACATCCTCGACCTGCTGCCCGAAGGGGCCGAGCCGGTGTCATCGTCGCGTATCCGCGCGGCACTGACGGCGGGCGATGTGGTCGGTGCGAACGGCATGCTGGGTTACCACTGGTTCTTCGGTGGCGAGGTGATCAAGGGCGACCAGCGGGGCAGGGAGCTTGGGTATCCGACCGCCAACATTGCGACGGCCTCGACCTTCGGCCTCGCGCAGGGCGTCTATGCCGTTCGGGCGCGGCTGGGCGAGCGGCTGCTCGACGGTGTCGCCGCCTACGGCAAGCCGATGTTCAACAACGAGCTGCCGCCGTTCGAGACGTATCTGTTCGATTTCGACGCGGACATTTATGGCCGACACCTCGAAGTGGCGCTGATCGGCCATATCCGCGGGCAGGAGAAGTTCGGCAGTCTGGACGAGCTGATTTCTGCCATGAACCGCGACAGCGGCCGGGCGCGGGATGCATTGGCCAAATGCGGTGCCTTCGGCGATCTGGACCGAAAGCTGGGGTTTTTCGCGTAAACCACCGAAGAAGGCCCCCTCATCCGGCCTTCGGCCACCTTCTCCCCCAAAGGGAGAAGGCCGACACACCGACATCACGGCTCAATGGCCTTCTCCCTCAGGGGAGAAGGTGCCCAACGGGCGGATGAGGGGGCCTTTGTGCCGTGGCGTTTGCAAAACCTCCGCCATTCCCGTTAAAAGCCCCGCCAACCCTACGTCCAAGCCGAAATCACGATGACCGATACGCAAAAGGCCGCGGCCGAGCCTGACTATTCCGCGACCCTGTTCCTGCCCGAGACCAATTTCCCCATGCGCGCCGGCCTGCCGGACCGTGAGCCCGTCTGGCTCAAGCGCTGGGAAGAGATGGACATTTATGGGCTGCAGCGGAGGCAGCAGAAGGGCAAGCCGCTCTTTACGCTGCATGACGGCCCGCCCTATGCGAACGGCAACATCCATATCGGGCACGCGCTCAACAAGATCCTCAAGGACCTCGTGTCGCGCTCCAAGAACATGCTCGGCTACAACTCGGCCTACGTTCCGGGCTGGGACTGCCATGGCCTGCCCATCGAGTGGAAGATCGAGGAGCAATACCGCGCCAAGGGGCAGGACAAGTCCGCCGTCGGCATCAACGAATTCCGCGCCGAGTGCCGGACCTTCGCGCAGTACTGGGTCGACACCCAGCGCGAGGAATTCAAGCGGCTGGGCGTCGTCGGCGACTGGGGCAACCCGTATCTGACGATGAGCTTTGACGCCGAGGCGCAGATCGCCCGCGAGCTGATGAAGGTCGCGGCGTCGGGCCAGCTCTATCGCGGCTCGAAGCCCGTGATGTGGTCGGTGGTCGAGCGCACGGCGCTGGCCGAGGCCGAGATCGAGTACCAGGACTACGAGTCCGACGCGATCTGGGTGAAGTTCCCGATCCATTCGGGCAACGGCGCTTTCGGCTCGCACGCGTTCGAGGACCTGAACGCGTCGGTGGTGATCTGGACCACGACGCCGTGGACCATCCCCGCCAACCGCGCCATCTCCTATTCGAGCAAGATCGCCTACGGTCTCTATGAGGTGACCGCGGCGCCCGAGGGCAACTGGGCGGCCAAGGGCGAGAAGTACATCCTCGCCGACAAGCTCGCCGCCGACACCTTCGCCAAGGCCAAGGTCGAAAGCTTCGTGCGCCTAAGCGATGTGGACATGAGCAGGATCGTCTCGTGCAAGCATCCGCTGCGCGGTCTCGCCGGCGGCTACGCGTTCGAAGTGCCGTTGCTCGACGGCGAACACGTCACCGACGACGCCGGTACGGGCTTCGTGCACACTGCGCCGGGCCACGGCCTCGACGACTTCGGCATCTGGATGGATTCCGGCCGCAAGATCGCGGCCCTGGGGATCGATACGGCAATCCCGTATGTCGTCGACGACGCCGGCTATTACACCGACGCCGCGCCCGGGTTCGATGGCGCGCGCGTGCTCGACGATGCGGGCAAGAAGGGTGATGCCAACAACCGCGTCATCGCGGCTCTTGCCGAGCGCGGCGCGATGCTGGCGCGCGGGCGGCTGAAGCATCAGTATCCGCACAGCTGGCGGTCGAAGAAGCCGGTGATTTTCCGCAACACGCCGCAATGGTTCGTTTACATGGACCGCGACATCGAGGGGAAGGCCGGCGACACGCTGCGCGCCCGCTCGCTCGCGGCCATCGATGCAACGACGTTCTATCCGCCGCAGGGCCAGAACCGCCTACGCTCGATGATCGCCGAGCGCCCGGACTGGGTGCTGTCGCGCCAGCGCGCCTGGGGCGTGCCGATCGCTGTGTTCTACAACGAGGCGACCAACGAAATCCTCAAGGACGAGGCGGTCAATCACCGCATCGGCCAGGCCTTCGAGGAAGAGGGCGCCGACGCCTGGTTCAAGCCGGGCGCCAAGGAGCGCTTCCTTGCCGACGCGGTGTCTGATCCGCAGAACTGGACCAAGATCGACGACATCCTCGACGTGTGGTTCGAGAGCGGCACGACGCATAGCTGGGTGCTGCGCAATCCGCAGAAATGGCCCGACCTGCAGTTCCCGGCCGGCATGTATCTCGAAGGCTCGGATCAGCATCGCGGCTGGTTCCACTCGTCGCTGCTCGAGAGCTGCGCGACGAACGGCTTTGCGCCCTATGCGAGCGTCTTGACGCACGGCTTCACCCTCGACGGCGAGGGCAAGAAGATGAGCAAATCGCTCGGCAATACCACCGCCCCGCAGGACGTCATCAAGCAGTTCGGCGCCGATATCCTCCGCCTCTGGGTGGCCCAGTCCGACTATGCGGACGACCTCCGCATCGGCAAGGACATCATCAACACGACGGTCGACAGCTACCGCAAGCTGCGCAACACCATGCGCTGGCTGCTCGGCAATCTGGCGCACTACAAGGCCGAAGAGGCGGTGGCGCTCAAGGATATGCCCGAGCTCGAGCGGCTGATCCTCAACCGCTTGTACGAGCTCGATGGGCTCGTGCGCGAGGCCTATGATGCGTACGACTACAAGCGGATCGTTGCGGCGCTCAGCAACTTCATGAATGTCGAGCTGTCGGCTTTTTACTTCGACATCCGCAAGGACGCGCTCTACTGCGATCCGATCAGCTCGGTCCGCCGCCGCGCGGCGCTGACGGTGATCGACAGCGTGTTCGATTGCCTCACCGCGTGGCTCGCGCCCATCCTGGTATTCACCATGGAAGAGTGCTGGCTGGAACGGCATTCCGGCGCGACGGAGTCCGTCCATCTCCGCGAGTTCCCGAAAATCTCCGCCGACTGGGCCGACAAGGCGCTGGCGGCGAAGTGGGAAGACATCAAGACCGTCCGCAGCTTCATCACCAAGGAGCTGGAGGTTGCTCGTCGCGACAAGCTGATTGGCTCGTCGCTCGAAGCGGCGCCGAAGGTCACGATCAACGACGCGCAGCTCTGGGCAGCGGCCAACTCGGTCGATCTGGCCGAGATCGCCATCACCTCGGCCATCACGCTGGTGCAGGGTAGCGCCGGGGAGCCGGTCGTCGTCGCGTTCGCCAAAGCCACCGGCACGCGCTGCGCCCGCTCGTGGAAGTACACCGACGACGTCGGCAGCGATCCGGAATACCCGGACCTCTCGGCCCGCGATGCGCAGGCGATGCGCGAACGCGCGGTGGCGGGCCTGGCTGTCTAGTCATATGGACTTGGCTCCCCCCTTATCCGCCCTTCGGGCACCTTCTCCCGCAAGGGGAGAAGGCCGCTCGCCTCGGACTTTCGGCTCGATGGCCTTCTCCCTTGACGGGAGAAGGTGGCGAAGCCGGATGAGGGTGGAGCAGCTGGCGCACAACGCCTCATGAACCGCTCCATCATACTTTCCCTCATCCTCGGGCTCGTCGCGTTCGGCGCGGACCGGCTGCATAAATATGTGCAGATGGACGTGATGGCCTGGCCGGAGGGGCACTTTGTTCCGGTGCTGCCGTTCCTCGATCTGGGGTTCGTCTATAATCGCGGTGTCTCGTTCGGGCTCCTGGGGTCGCTGCCGTTTCCGGTGGTGATCGCCGTGGTGAGCGTGGCGCTGCTCGCGCTCATCGTCTGGTGGGCGCGCAGTTCGTCGACGCTGGTGCGGATCGGGCTCGCCATCTGCATCGGCGGGGCGATTTCGAACGCGCTCGATCGCTGGCTCTACGGCGCCGTGGCCGATTTCTTCTGGCTGCACTGGGGCGAGATGAGCTTCTTCGTGTTCAACGTGGCGGATGCGGCGATCTCGCTGGGAGTGTTGCTCTTGCTCCTCGATCTCACTGGAATCGCGGGCAAGAAGCCTGCAAACCCCGCGTGAACGAATTGCTGCCAGAATCTGGCCTTAGGGACCGGTCTCGGCTATAAGCCGGGGCCTTGCGGGGAAAAGGGAAGTTCGATGGCGTTTGACTTGACCGGGCGGCGGTCCGCCTCTTTGGCCGCAATCCTGCTCGTCGCCACGGGTCTTTCCGCCTGCACGACCACCGAAGGCACCAACGCGTTCACCGATATCGGGACTTTCGAGCGCGAAGTGATGACCTCGACGGCGCAGGGCGTCGGCCTGATTCCCAAGGAAGAAAAGCCCGATCCGACCAATCCGCGCGGGCCGCTGGTGCTGCCCAAGGCGGGCGAAGCGCTGCCGGCGCCGACCGACGACAAGGCCGTGGTCGCGATGCTCCCTGAGGATTCGTCGGCCGTCAAAGTCGACACCACGGGTCTGACTGCTGCCGATCTGGCGCGCGCCAAGCGCACCAAGGTGGTGACGCTCAGCACGCCGGATGGCCGTCCGCTGACGCAGTCCGAACTGCAGGCCCTTACCGCCCGCATGAAAGAGTACCGCATCAGCAAGCAGCGCTCGATCTATACGCCGCCCGAGCAGTACTTCACGGTGTCTTCGACGACCGAGGACCTCGTCTGCCTCGCCGCTAATGGCGACCTCGTCTCCGTGAACGATCCGGCGTGCCCGCCGGAGATTCGTAAGGCGCTGCTCAAGAAGAGCTGACGCCTACCCAACTCGTAGATGCGCCGCCCGCCGGGCCCGCAGGAGTGAAAAATGTCCGATACAGATTCCGCCTTTGCCGGCGACCGGCTCGCTAAAGTCATCGCCCGGTCGGGCATGTGCTCGCGCCGCGATGCCGAGCTCTGGATCAAGGAAGGCCGCGTTGCCGTCAACGGCAAGGTGATCCGCACCCCGGCCTTCAACGTCACCGAGAAAGATAAGGTGAAGGTCGACGGCCAGCCGCTCGCCGACCGGCAGGGTACGCGCGTCTGGCTCTATCACAAGCCGCCGGGCCTGGTGGTGACCGAGAAGGACCCCGAGGGCCGCCCGACGATCTTCGAGACGCTCGCCGAGCAGGGCCTGCCGCGCGTCGTTTCCATTGGCCGCCTCGACATCAATACCGAGGGCCTGCTGCTGCTCACCAACGACGGCGGGTTGAAGCGCGTGCTGGAGCTGCCGGCGACGGGATGGCTGCGCCGCTACCGCGTGCGCGCCTTCGGCTCGATCACCCAGCCGCAGCTCGATGCGCTGAAAGAGGGCATCGAGGTCGATGGCGTGAGCTACGGTCCGATCGAAGCCGAACTCGAACGCCAGCAGGGCAGCAACGTATGGCTGATGGTCGGGCTGCGGGAGGGCAAGAACCGCGAGGTCAAGAACGTGCTCGCGGCGCTGGGCCTGACGGTCAACCGCCTGATCCGCGTCAGCTTCGGCCCGTTCCAGCTCGGCGATCTCCCGATCGCGGGCATCGAGGTGGTGAAGGCAAAAATCCTCCGCGACCAGTTGGGCAAGCGGCTTGCCGATGAAGCCGGTGTGGATTGGGACAGCGAGCTGCCTGAACCCGCGGCGATCAAGCTCGCGCGTGGCGCGGCCAACCCGGCATTGCGTGCGGCCAAGCCGGGGGCTGAGCCGCCGCGGCAGCGCAAGGCCATGGCCGACCGCACCGAGCGCTTCCGCTTCGTCGATGGCCGCGAGAAGCCGCGCGAGCAGCGCCCGGAAGATCGGCCGATGGCCAAGGATCGCCCTGGTAGCCGCTTCCCGCGCAAGCCGGCGCGTGATGCCGCGCCAGAACGCCGTTCCGGTCCGCCGCGCAAAGTGTTCAACGAGGACGGCAGCGAGACGTTGTTCGAGCCCAAATCGTACGGCCGCAAGCCCAAGCCCGAGGGCGACGAGGGCAAGCCGCCGTTCAAGAAGGATTTCGGCGATCGTCCGAAACGCGCCTTCGGCGACAAGCCGCGCGGCGACTTTGGTGATCGTCCTAAGCGCGCATATGGCGACAAGCCGAAGGGCGATTTCGGTGATCGGCCCAAGCGTCCCTATTCGGGCCGCCCGGCAGCGGATGGTGCGGATCGGCCGAAGCGCTCGTACGGCGACAAGCCCCGCGGCGATTTCGGTGACCGCCCGAAGCGTGCTTACGGGGACAAGCCCAAGGGCGATTTCGGCGATCGGCCGAAGCGCCAGTACTCGGGTCGTCCTGCAGCGGATGGTGCGGATCGGCCGAAGCGGTCGTACGGCGACAAGCCGCGTGGCGATTTCGGCGACAGGCCGAAGCGTCCGTATTCCGGCCGACCCGCCGGCGCGGGCGATGAGCGGCCCAAGCGTCCGTACGGCGGTGGCAAACCCGGCGGCGCGCCGCGTGGCGATTTCGGCGACAAGCCCAAGCGCCCGCGTGGCTCGGGCCCGATGGGCGACCGCCCGCGGCGTCCGAAGCCTAAGGCCTGATGCGTATCGTCGCGGGCAAGTTCCGGGGCAAGCAGCTGAGCTCGCCGGAGGACGATTCGATCCGCCCCACGGCGGACCGCGTCCGCGAGTCGCTGTTCAACATCCTTGCGAGCCGGCTTGGCCCGAATTTCGACGGCCTTCGTGTTGTTGATCTGTTTGCGGGCACGGGTGCGCTGGGGCTCGAGGCCCTGTCGCGAGGCGCCTCGAACGTCGTGTTTGTCGACACCGGCGCGGAGGCCCGTGGCCTGATCCGCGACCACATCGAGGCGTTCGGGGCAGGGGGCGTGGCCAAGCTGCTGCGCCGCGATGCGACGAACCTCGGTCCGGCCGGCACGATGGGACCGGTTGACCTCGTCTTCCTCGATCCGCCCTATGGGCAAGGGCTTGCCGAGAAGGCGCTGTTGGCGCTGCGTGACAGCGGCTGGCTGAAGCCCGACACGCTTCTCGTGCTCGAGGAGAGCAGTGAGGTGGAGGTCGCGCTGCCCGAGGGTTTCGCGCTGGACGATCGGCGCGAGTACGGCGCGGCCGCGGTGCACTTCGTGACCGTCACCTAGTGCGGCCGAACATCCGTTCGAGATCGGCTTTCTTGAGCTCGACATAGGTCGGGCGGCCATGGATGCACTGGCCGGAGTGCGGCGTGCGTTCCATTTCGCGCAGCAGCGCGTTCATCTCGTCGATGCGCAGCACGCGGCCTGACCGCACCGAGCCGTGGCAGGCCATGCGCGCGATGATCGCGTCGAGCCGGTCGCCGAGCGCGTCGGCCGAGTCCCATTCGGCGAGGCCATCGGCGAGATCTTTGACGAGACCATCGACATCGGCCTGGCCGAGCAGCGCCGGCGTCTCACGTACGGCGATGGCGCGCGGGCCGAAACGCTCGAGATAGAGGCCGAGACGTTCGAGCGTCGGCGCTGCCTCCTCGAGCCGGCTGCAGTCCTCCTCTGGCATGTCGATGACGACGGGGATGAGCTGCATCTGGCTTGCAACGGGGCCGCTCGCGAGCTGCGCCTTGAACTTCTCATAGACCAGCCGCTCATGCGCCGCGTGCTGGTCGATGAGCACCAGCGAGTCACCGTTCTGCGCGACGATGAAGTTCTCGAACATCTGCGCACGGGCCGTGCCGAGCGGGTAGGTCTCGGGCGTGGTGGGTTCGAAGGTTTCGAAGCGTGCCGAGGGTTCGGCGAGGCCCGCGAAGGCGAGGGGTTCTGCGTATGCGGCACCCCCCTCCACCACGCTGACGCGTGGTCCCCCTCCCCCGTAGACGGGAGAGGATGTCCCGACTGCGAACGCCGGTTCAGGCGCACGGAAGGCGCTGATGACGTCTTCGGCGACCGTGGCCGAGGCGCGATAGCCGGCTTCGCCCAGCGCGTCGAGGATGGCGCGGATCACCGCACTGCGCACCCCGCCGGCATCGCGGAAGCGGAGCTCGGTCTTGGCCGGATGGACGTTGACGTCGACCGCCGCGGGATCGACCGAAACGAACAGCGCGATCGCGGGGAAGCGGTCGCGGAAGATGAAATCGGCATAGGCCGCGCGCACCGCGCCGAGCAGGACTTTGTCGCGCACGCTGCGGCCGTTGACGAAGTAGAACTGGCTCAGCGAATTGGCGCGCGAATAGGTGGGGAGGCCGGCGAGGCCGGTGACCACAACGCCATGCCGCGTCGTCGCCAGTGGAACGGCGTTCTCAGTGAAGTCGGCGCCCATCACCTGCATGACGCGCGATGGCAGTTCGCCGCCCGGCCAGTTGGTCGGCGAGCGGTCCGATCCGTCGAGCACGACGTGGACACCGGGGTTGGCCATCGCCAGCCGCTTGACCACATCGGCGACCGCCGCGGCCTCCGCGCGATCCGACTTCAGGAACTTGAGACGGGCAGGGACGCCGGCGAACAGGTCGCGGACCTCCACGATCGTGCCGCGGTTCATCGCCTGCGGGACGACGCCGGATTTGCGCGACCGGTTGACCTCGATGCGCAGCCCGCTGGCAGCATTGATCGTGCGCGACGACACCGCCAGGTGCGCGACCGCGCCGATGGACGCCAACGCCTCACCACGGAAACCGAGCGTGCGGATATCGTCGAGGCCGTCATCGCTCAGCTTGCTGGTCGCATGGCGCTCGACAGACAGCACAAGGTCGTCACGGTCCATGCCGATGCCGTCGTCCTCCACCCGGATCAGGGTTCGACCGCCGCCCGCGGTCGTCACGATGATGCGCGAGGCTCCGGCGTCGATGGCGTTTTCGACCAGCTCCTTCACCACGCTCGCAGGTCGCTCCACCACTTCGCCGGCGGCGATGCGGTTGATCAGGTCCTCGGGAAGCTGGCGGATGGGCACGGGTGATTCTCCAGAACGCCCAGTTTAGCCGGGCGCTGGAACCTGCTACCACCCGCAAATGCCCCAATCCCCGATGGACCTCGCCCTCGCCCTAGCCCAGGAGGCCGCCGATTCCGGCGAGGCGCCGGTGGGCGCGGTAATCGTCGAGAATGGCGAGGTGCTGGCGGCCGTCGGGAACCGCATGCGCGCGGCCAATGACCCCACCGCACATGCGGAGCTGGAAGCGATCCGCGCTGCGCTCGCCAAGCGCGGGACGGGCCGTCTCGATGGCTGCGATCTTTACGTCACGCTCGAGCCCTGCGCGATGTGCGCGGGAGCTATTGCCCATGCGCGGGTGCGCCGTGTGATCTACGCGGCGGCCGATCCGAAGGCGGGGGCTGTGGACAATGGCGTGCGCCTGTTCGAGAGCCCGAACTGCCACCACAGGCCGGAAGTAATCTCGGGGATCGGAGAAGCGCGGTCGAGCGAGATGCTGAAGGCGTTCTTTGCCAGGCTGCGCTAATCGCCCGCGCGGGTGATCTCGCCGGACTTCATGATGAACTGCTCGACCTTGCGGGTGAGGTTGCGCTTGAAGTGGTCTTTTTCCTTGTCGGCGACTTCGAGGATTTCCTTCACGCGCCAGAATTCCATCGCGCCGAACGCATTGACGTGCGGGCGCGCGTAAACATCGGGCGGATAGGCGGCCATCATGTGCGCGGTCAGCGAGTGCATCATGATCTGCGCCGAGCCGAACCAGACGTCGAGCGCGCGGTAGTCGGCGCGCTTCAGCCGGTCGGAGGGATCGCCATTGACGTCGATGCCCACGAGGATGTCCGCATCGGCCGCCGCCTGATCGAGCGGCAGCGGATTGACCACGCCGCCATCGACGAGCAAGTGGTTGGCATAGGTCACGGGCTTGAAGAAACTCGGGATGGCGATCGAGCCCGCAATCGTCGGTCGCAGGAGCCCGGTGTTGAAGACCGCCTGGTGCCAGCTCTGGAAATCGGTCGCGACTACATAGAGTGGGATCTGCAGCTCTTCGAAGTGATCGGGGAAGACATCGGGCAAGAACGCGTTGACGACCCGGTTGGGGTCGAGCTGCAAATTGAAGCCGTTCTGCAGAATACCGCCAAGGTTGCGCACCTGGTTACCCCAGAGGCGGGCCGCGATGATGCGCAGGGTGCCGAGCACATTCATCGAGTGCTCGCGCAGCTCCTTGCCGCTCATCCCATTTGCCCACCCGGCGCCGATCAGCGCGCCAATCGAGGTGCCGGCAATGATCGAGGGTTTCAGCCCGAGCTCGTCCATCGCTTCGATAAAGGGGATGTGGGTGAGCCCACGTGCCGACCCGCCACCGAGCGCGACGCCGATGCGCGGCATGCCGCCGCTGTCCGGCTTCATGATCTTGGGCGCGGCCTCGCCGGCCCGCAGACGGTCAATCAGCTCCTGTCCCCGGGCGACGATGGGGATCAGTTCTTCCTCCGGTGAGAGGTAGTGAGCCATGGCAAAAAGATAGGCTGCGCCTCGAAGGTTGATAAGACCTTCCACGGCGATGCGGTGAAGGACGATGGTTAATTAACGGTCGAGCCGGGCGTTTCGTTCACCTCGCTCCAGCAGCCGATGCAATTGGTTACCATCGCTTACAAACAGATGCACGGAACCGTGTCAGGAGACGCTCCGGAAACCTTCCGAAGGAGCCAACATGCTTTCCATCCAGCACATTCACCCAATGCTTGTGCACTTTCCCATCGTCCTGATCATCCTGCTTGCCGGTGTCGAACTGGTCACGGTGGCGCTGGGCCGCGACGTGACCGGGCGGTCGCCCGTCGGCAACCTCGCGACGGCCATGATCGTCATCGCCGCGCTGGCGGCCGTCGCCGCGTTCTATTTCGGTGATATTGCTTTGACTTACGCCGAGAATGGCGGCTTCGAGAGCGACGTCGCCGAGGTGCACGAAGCCCTGGGCAAGATGGTCGCGATCCTGACGTCGATCTGGGCCGTGGCGCGGCTGGCGATGTGGTGGTTCAACGTGCGCATGCAGCGCCCCTGGGCGTTCGCGATCCCGCTCGTCTCAATCGCCGGTGCCGGTCTCGTGATCTGGACAGCTTATTACGGCGGCCAGCTGGTGTTCGATCTTGGCGTCAACGTCACCAAGGCCGTCACGGGCTAGCGGTCCAGCCGGGCATTCCGCTCGCGCAGCACCTCGCGCCAGCCGATGTCGTGGCGATGGAAGCCATCGGGCCAATCGATGGTCCCCGCCGCGGCATCAGCTCTTTCCTTAGCGGTCGCAACGCTTTGGCCGAGCGCGGTGACGTTGAGCACGCGTCCGCCATTGGCCAGCAGCCGGTCGCCGTCGCGTTTCGTCCCGGCGTGGAAGACGATCATGTCTTCGGTGTCGAGATCGTCGGCGTCACGGATTTCGGTGCCTTTCTCGTAGGTCCCGGGATATCCCCTGGCCGCCATCACTACCGTCAGAGCCGTCTCGTCGCGCCAGTCGGCGGTGCGGCCGGCGAGCTTGCCGGTGGCGGTCGCGAGCAGCAGGTCGCAGAGGTCGGATTTGAGCCTCGGCATCAGCACCTGCGTCTCGGGATCGCCGAAGCGGGCATTGTACTCGATGAGCTTGGGGCCGGTATTGGTCAGCATCAGGCCGGCATAGAGCACGCCCTGGTACGGCGTGCCGCGCGCCTTCATCCCGCGTACCGTCGGCTTGATGATTTCCGAGATCGTGCGGTCCGTCAGTTCGCGCGTCATCACAGGCGCGGGCGAGTAGGCGCCCATGCCGCCGGTGTTGGGTCCCATGTCGCCATCGAAGGCGCGCTTGTGGTCCTGCGCGGTCGCCAGCGGCAGGATGTTTTCGCCATCGCAGAGAACGAAGAAGCTCGCCTCTTCGCCCTCGAGGAAGTCTTCGACGACGACCGACGCGCCGGCCTCGCCGAAAGTGCCGCTGAAGCAGTCGGTGACGGCGTGGATAGCGTCTTCGGTGGTGGTGGCAACGGTCACGCCCTTACCAAGGGCGAGGCCGTCCGCCTTGATCACGACGGGCAGCGCGTGGTGGCGCACATATTCGAGCGCCGGATGCAGCGCATCGAACTTGCGATAGCGCGCGGTGGGAATGCCCATCTCGTCGCAAAGGGCCTTGGTGAAGCTCTTGGAGCCTTCGAGCTGGCCCGCGGCCTGGCTCGGGCAGAAGCAGTCGATGCCCGCGCTGCGCACGGCGTCGCCGAGGCCCTGCACCACCTGCGCATCGGGGCCGACGACGACGAAGTCGATCGCATGCTCTTTCGCGAGCGCGACGACGGCGGCGTTGTCGGTGATGTCGCAGGTAAGGTTCGTTGCGAGCTTTTGCGTGCCGCCATTTCCGGGCGTCACAAACAGCGCATCGACCATCGGCGACTGCTTGAGCTTCCAGGCCAGCGCATGTTCGCGCCCCCCGCCGCCGACGACCAACACTCGCATGACGCCCTCCTGCCGGGCTCCCTTGACCCATCGGGCGACAAAGCGCAACAGGGGGTATGGACGCGCCCACCAGCAACGCCCACGAATTCTCGGTCTCGGAACTGGCGCTCGCGGTCAAGCGCGCCGTCGAAGACGAGTTCGGCTATGTGCGCGTTCGCGGCGAGATTTCCGGCTACCGCGGCCCGCACTCGTCAGGCCATGCCTATTTCACGCTCAAGGACGAAGGCGCGTCGATCGACGCGGTGGTCTGGAAGACCTCGATGTTCCGGCTCAAGTTCAAGCCGGAGGAGGGGATGGAGGTCATTGCCACAGGGCGGCTGACGACGTTCCCCAAATCGAGCAAGTACCAGATCGTCATCGAGCAGCTGGAGCCGGCCGGCGCCGGTGCGCTGATGGCACTGCTCGAGGAGCGGCGGCGGAAGCTTGCGGCCGAGGGCCTGTTTGCCGCCGAGCGCAAGAAGAAGCTGCCCTACCTGCCGCGCGTGATCGGCGTCGTGACGTCGCCGACCGGCGCGGTGATCCGGGACATCCTCCATCGGCTCGACGACCGCTTCCCGAGCCGCGTGCTGGTCTGGCCGGTGCGCGTGCAGGGGGAAACGGCTGCGGCTGAGATCGCTCATGCGGTGACCGGCTTCAACGCGCTGCCGGAGAACGGCCCCGTCCCGCGGCCCGACCTGCTGATCGTCGCGCGCGGTGGTGGGTCGATCGAGGACCTTTGGAGCTTCAACGAAGAGATCGTGGTGCGCGCGGTCGCCGAGAGCCGCATCCCGGTGATTTCGGGTGTTGGGCACGAGACCGACACGACGCTCGTCGACTACGCCGCGGACCTTCGCGCGCCGACGCCGACCGCCGCTGCCGAGGCCGCGGTGCCAGTGCGGTCCGAGCTCATTGCCTATGTCGATGATCAGGGCGCGCGCACGCGCAACGTGGTGCGGCGGCAGCTGCTGTCGAGCCGTGACCGTTTGCGCGCCGCCGCGGGCGAACTGCCGCGCCCGCTGGACCTGCTCAACATCGCGCGGCAACGGCTCGATCTGGCGGCGCAGCACCTCGCGGGATCGCTGCGCGACCTCGGCCAGCAAAAGCGGCTGCGTTTCGAGAAGGCGGCGGCCAAGTTGTCGCCGAACGCGCTGCGCACCGATCTGCGCCATGCCCGCGCGCAGCTGACGCCGCTGGCGGATCGGCTCGAGCCGGCCTATCGCCGCGTCCTCGGGCGGGGCAACGATCGGCTCGCGACCGTGTGGAAGCTGGTGGATTCGCTGAGCTACAAGCGCATCATCGAGCGCGGCTTCGCGCTGGTGACGGATGAAGCGACCGGCGAGATCGTGCGCTCGAAGGGCGCCGTGCGGCCGGGGCAGCTGCTGGTGGTGGACGTCAGTGACGGCAGCTTCGGCGTGAATGTCTCGGGTGCACCCGCCCAGCGGAAAAAGACGCGCCCGCCGCGTGATGATGGCGGGCAGCAGAGCTTGTTCTGATCCAGATCAGAGCCGGTTCATTTGGACCGTGCCGTTGCCGCTGACGCTCGCGCACCAGGCCTTGCTGGAATCGTCGATCGCGCAGCCTGGCGCGGAGCCGAGAATGGCTTCAGTCTGCTTCCAGCCCGACCAGGAACCGGACCAGCGGTTGAGCCACAGCGCATCGTTGGGGCCGCGGGCGAACACGTTCATCGCGTTACCAGCCCAGATCGCCGACACCTTGCCGCTGGCAGCGCCGCCGAGATCTTCGACGACGACGTTGTTGCCGGTCTGGTGGGTGAGGTCCATCACCTGCAGCACGTTGCCCTTGGTCGAGTCGTAGCAATGAGCACCGAGATTGGAGACGGCGGCGCAGCTGTAGCGCGACCCGATCGTGCCATCGAGGTCCTGCCAGTCGCTCCAGAGGTCCGTGAGCGTGTTCATGAACAGATGGTTGGAAGCGCCGCGGATGAAGATGCGGAGCTGCGTCTTGTTGCCTTCCTTGGTGGCCACGATGCTCGGGTCGGTGTTCGCCTTGCCGCCGAGGTCGAGCCAGCCGGTCCATTTGACCTTGGCGACGTCGAAATTGTTCCACCAGATGGAGTTGTTCGGGCCGCGCGCCACGCAGTCGATCTGGCTGGAACTGCGGGCCACGCAGCTTGGGCTGCCATTGACGGCGTCCATGGAGATTGGGGTCCAGTCGACCCAGTTCTTGCCGTTGTCAGCGGTGACCTTGGCGTAGATCAGATTGGCCGGGCCCTGGACGAACACGGCGACGGCGGGTTTGCCGCCGAACTTGTAGGTCACAGTGCTCGGCGTGCCTTTACCGGCTCCACCCAGCTGGAATTCGTCGAGAGCCCAGGCGGGCGCGACCATCGCGACCAGGGCGGCAAGCGTAGAGAAGACATGCGTCAATTTCATTGATCGGCTCCTCAGTTCAGGCGCCGGATCATCCGCGCCCCCAAGGATGAGGCTGCAACAGGCCAGTCGAACCGCGGCCCAATGCCCGGTTCATTTGCCGTTCATGCGCGAATGGTTTGCAGAACCTTAGTTTCGGCCTATATCGACACTATCCAAGAGGCCGCGATGAACATTTACGACAAGAGCTTCAGCCCGTCGGAGGCCGTCATCCGTTACCTGGACGGGGATTACGTCGTGGTCCGGCCAGGGAGCTTCGTGCGCTGCGCCGTCACGGGCAAACCGATCGCGGTGGACGAGCTCATGTACTGGAACGTCGACCGCCAGGAGCCCTATGCCGACGCCGACGCGGCGCTCGAAGCCTTCAAGCGGCACGGCCTGTCGGGCAAGTAAGCCCCAATTAGCTAAGGCTCGCTAGAGTGTCCGCTGGGGGCGGGCCTAGCAATGCCGGTTAACAAACTGCTGATCATCTCGAACGGGAACGGCGAAGACGCTATCGCCGCCGAGATCGCTCGCCGTTTGCCCAAGAGCATCGAGGTCAACGCCTACCCCACCTTTGGCGATGGCCGGGCCTATGAGGGCGTCTGCCCTGTCGTCGGGCCGCGCCGCCATATCGAGGGGCACAGGCGCCGCCGGTCGCTGATCAGCGACATTCTCGCGGGGCTGGGGATTGGCCCGTCGCTGAGCTTCATCCGCACCGAGGCCAAGAACTACGACGGGATTCTAGTTGTCGGCGACACGCTGGGCGTCGTCATGTGCTGGTTCGCCCGGCGTCGCGTGCGCGTCTATCTCGACGTCCTGAAGTCAGGCTATGACGGCGGCTACTCGCGCAGCGATACGATCATCCTGCGGCGCTCGGTCGACCTCGTGCTGACGCGCGACGAAATCCTGGCGCGGCAGCTGGTCGGCGAAAAGGTCAACGCCCGCTTTGTCGGCAATGCGATCATGGACACGGTCGAGAGTGGCCACTACGATCCCCGCTGGCATCGGCGCAATCTGCGCGCCATCACCATCATTCCGGGAAGCCGCGCGTCGCTGGTCGGCAACTTCAAGGCCCAGCTCGATGCGCTGCGGCGCGTGCCGGGCATCGAGGGGATCGATGTGTTCGCCGTGCTCGCCCGACCCGGCAACGCGCAGGACATTGCCGATGCATCGGGACTACGCCTCTCGCCACCGCCGCAGCGGCTGGGCGATCTGGGGACACTCACCGATGGCCGCGTGAAGATTCATCTGTCGACGCGCTCGCTGGGGGCGGTGGTCGCCATCAGTGAGCTGGTGCTGGGACAGGATGGCACCGCGCCGCTGCAGGCCATGGGGCTGGGCAAGCCCGTCGTGTCGTTCGAGGACGGCGCGATGGAAGCGGTGGCGGGCGAGGCTCGCGTTGTCGCGCCACGCGATCCTGAAGCGATGGCTGCCACGATCGCGAGGCTGCTGGCCGACAGCGAGGACCGCAAGCGCCGCGGCGCGATTGGCCGGGAACGCATGGGGCCGCCCGGCGCCATCCAGGCGATTATCGACGAACTCACCCGTTGATGCGCACCGCCACGTCGCTTAACGGTAGCGGCGCCTCGGGCGGGAACGACGGATGCCGGTCAACAAACTGCTGATCATCTCGAACGGTCACGGCGAAGACGCGATTGGCGCCGAGATCGCCCGCCGCCTCCCCAAGCATATCGAGGTCCACGCCTATCCCACGCTTGGCGATGGCCGCGCTTATGCCGGCGTGTGCACCGTCGTGGGGCCGCGCGCGCAGCTTGCCAGCCAAGGCTGGCGCAATACGCGGCACTCGTTTCTGCGCGATCTGCAGGGCGGGTTGATCGGCACGGTGTGGCCGGGCCTGCGCTTCTTTCGCGAGGCGCGAAAGACCTACGATCGCATCGCCGTCGTCGGGGACATGATCGGCGTCTATGGCTGCTACCTCACGGGGCATCGCGACATCGTTTATCTCGATGTCTATAAGACCGGCTTCGGCCGCTCCTATCTCGCCATCGACAAGTGGATGTTGAAGCGCGCCGCGCGCACCGTGTTCTGCCGCGCGCAGTCGCTCGCCGACACGCTCCGCGCCGCAGGTATCGACGCGCGCGCGCCCGGCAACATCATGATGGACACGATCCCGCGGACAGGTCTGGTACTGGCCCGCACGAAGCCACGCGCGATGGCGATCCTGCCGGGGAGCCGCGCACACGCGGTCAAGAACTTTGCGCTGCAGGTCGCGGCCCTTGCCAAAGTGCCGATGGACCTCAGGCCCGATTTGTTCGTGGTCGTCGCGGCATCGCTTCAGGTCGACGATCTGGCGAAGGCTGCAGGCCTGTCCGTTGTCGATGGCCGCATGAACGGGCAGGGGCTCGATATCGCGATCGTGCCGGGCGCGTCGCTGGGCGATACGCTCGACGCATCGGATCTGGTGCTGTCGCAAGCAGGGACGGCGACCATTCAGGCGCTCGGCCTTGGACGCCCCGCGATCACGTTCCAGTCGAGCGACGATCGCCCGTCGCGCGTTGCCCACGAGAGCCGCTTGTTCGGCGACGCCCGCGAAGTGGTCGTGGCTGACGCGGATACCATCGCCTCGGCTTTGTCGCATCTGCTCGCCGACGACGGTGAGCGGGCACGACGCGCCGCGATTGGCCGCGAACGCATCGGCAGCGGCGGCGCGATGACGCCGATTATCGCTGCGCTAACGGCTTAACCTTGCCGTCGGCCATGTCGAAGGCCTTGGCGAGCACGCGATCGAGCCGCTGTGCGAGATCGGCCGCATAGGCTTCATCGGTCACGGCCGGGTCCGTCATGTAGATCGGGCCCTCGCAGGCGAACGCGATGGTCGAGAACGGGAAGTTCAGCTGCATCTTGTCCCAGACGCGCTCGAGAATCTTGCGCCGCGAGGTGGCGGTCGCGATCGCGTACATCGGCCGGCCGGTGCGGCGGGCGAGGGCGATCATGCCGAGTGAGACGTTGCGACCGGGCTCGGGCGGAATGTCGGCGGTGGCAAAGAGCGTGGTGCCGGACTTCAGCACCTTCAGCATGTTGCGGAAGGCCGTAAGCCCACCGGTGCCGTGCTGCTGCCGCTCGCTGGCGCCGGATCCCTCGACGATCTGGTAGCCCAGCGAGCGCGCCATCTCGCCCATCATCAAGCCGTCGGGATGCATGGAGATCAGCAGCGCGACCTGGCTGGGGTCGGGCATGACGACATAGGCGAGGTTGGATTGCCCGTGCCAGCTGACGGCGATCGCGGGCCAATGATCCTTCTGCGCGGCTTCCCAGAAGTCCGGCGGGTCGGCGACCACGCGCGAGGTCAGGCGGACGAATTTGACGTAGCTGCCGATCAGCACACGGCCGATAAACCGGCGCACGCCGGGCCGGTCGATCCACTTGGCTGGCGCGGCAGTCTCGTCCGCGCTCACTCGGTGTCGGTTTCCGGGTCGAGCAGGCGGTGGAGATGGACCACGAAGTAGCGCGTCTGCGCGCTGTCGACGGTCTGCTGCGCCTTGGCGCGCCAGACGCGCTCGGCTTCGGCGTAATTCGGATAGACGCCGACCAGATCGACCTTGCTCAGATCCTTGAACGTGATCCCGTCGATGTTCTCCAGTTCGCCACCGATGACCAGATGGAGCAACTGCTTTTTGGGTTCGGCTTTCTTCGGCGCTTTCACGTCGTTTTCCGTTCGAGGTCGAGTTGCGGCTCGGGGCAACCATAGACCTTGATCAGCGCCCCGCAGAGCACGTCTCTTAGCGAACCCTGGGCAAAGGCGGCAAGCGCCCCGTGGCGCACATCTGCCCTGTTGAAGCGCATGGCGCCGGCGCAGGCATCCTCGAAGGCGATGCCGCACTCGCCCAGAATGGCGGCGGCGCCCGCAAGGTCCCAATCCTGCGAGCCGCGCCGGACGACGGTGGCGTCGAGCTTGCCGGTCGCGATCTGCACCAGCCGATAGGCCAGCGACGGGTAGAATGGGCCCCGGATGTAGTCGAGGCCGGCCGATTGCAGTTCCTGATGCACGGCGCCCGGCGCGGGGATCAGCGGCGCCTCGCGGTCCGGCGGGGTCCGCCGTTCGATCGGCAGGCCGTTGAGGCGAGCGCCGCCACCAAGGCAGGCGTCATACATCTCGTCGCGCGCGGGGGCGTAAACGACGCCGACAACGGGTCGGCCGTGCTCGACCACCGCCAGCGACACCGTCCAGCTGTCTTCGCCGCGGATGAAGCCGCGGGTGCCGTCGATCGGGTCGACCACGAACGTCCGCGCGCAATTGAGGCGCTTGAGGTCGTCGGCGCTTTCCTCGCTTAGCCAGCCATATTGCGGCCGGGCGGTCGTCAGCGCGGAATGGAGGAACTTGTCGAGGACGATATCGGCCTCGCTGACCGGCGAGGCGTTCTCCTTGGTCCAGGTCTTGAGGTCCCGGCGGAAATAGCTCGAGGCGATGATGCCCGCGGTGACTGCTGCAGTGCGCAGCAGTTCGAGATCGAGTTCATAGGAGGGAAGAGGGGCTTCGGCCATGTCGCTCGCGGTTTCCCGCGCCTTCTAGGCGCAATTGCGGTAACGCGCAATTTCACGACTTCGAACGGGCACAAGGTGAACGAAGAGTCACCAAGTGCGGGGTCGCGTGAGAGGGAATTTATAGACCAATGTTCTATAACCTGTGACCAGAGGGTCGATGCGCATGGAAAGCCGTGGATTCCTTATGAATTCCCGCTGGTTAACGGAAATCGGGAGTGCGTCCTTAATCTGCCGTTACACTGAGTCAGATGCCGTAAACCGTGCCGCAAAACTACCTAAACTTAACCGAACCGATTAAGCGCCCCGGAAAGGCCGTCGCGTAGGTTGGGTGACATAAAGAGGGCAGACAAAAAGCTCTCGAGGTTGACAGGAAAAGGCAGACTAAAATGGGTCAGCACGTGGGGATCGAGGGATCGTCCGTCGTCGTGATGTTCGGGATGCGCAGTGCCGCGAAGATGGCCGCGCAACCCTTCACGGCCAAGGAATTCGGACCGGCCAATGACAATGGCCCCAAGGACCCCGTCAAGACCGTTACGGTGCGCAAGCAGCTCGAAAAGTCGGGCGTTGCCATCAAGATCAAGGTGCCGGTGACTGAGTTCATTGGCGTAGCGGTTGCTACCCGCATCTCCGAAGAGGGCGTGCTGACGAGCTCGATCGAGCTGGTCCACGGCGATCCGGAGCTCAATTACAAGGTGTTCGAGGAGGCCGGGAACGGCTCCGTCGTCGCCGAATGGCAGAACTGGGGCAAGAAGCTCCGTTTGCCGCTCTACATCAAGGCCGGCGACGGCTCGCTGATGCCCTACAGCCAGCAGGTTTCTGGCGTTGCGCTCGGTTCGACCGTGGCGCGCCGCAAGATGATGCACGACGTCAATCGCCGTCCGCGCTTCCTCAATCGCCGGGCGCCCGGCGAATCCGCCAGCTGACGCAACTTTCCGGGCCGATGCCCGTTACTTTGTATGCCGGCGGTTGTTTGCACCCCGAAAATCGCCCGGCATGCCCCGATAGCGACCTCCAAAGCGCTGCAACGGCCCGTTCCCTCCCCCCGGAACGGGCCGATTGCTTTTTGCTGTACCTGTTCGAAATCGCTGATCTACGTTCATCAGACCGGGAGGACGGGTTGATGAAGATTTGGCTAGGTGTGGCCCTTGCTGGCGCGATGCTGTTCGATGCGGCGTCGGCGGTGGCGCAGGATCAGACACTACGGGAACTGGCGCAGAATCGTGGGATCGATATCGGCGCCGCGGTGGATGTTCGGGCGCTGGCGGGTGACGAGCAGTATGCCGGCGTCCTCAAGCGCGAGTTCGGCATGATTGTGGGCGAAAATGCCTTCAAGTGGGAGAACATCCACCTCACCCCAAAACTCTATTATTTCGACGACGCCGAAGCGATCGTTGCCTTCGCCGAAGCCAACGGTATGAAAGTGCGCGGCCACACGCTTGTCTGGCATAACCAGAACCCGAGTTGGCTCGGTCGCAGCATCAAGACCCGCGAGGGCGCGATCGCAGTCCTCAAGGACCACATTCAGACCGTGGTCGGGCACTTCAAGGGACGCGTCGCAGCCTGGGACGTTGTCAACGAAGCGGTGGACGATTCAACGGGTGAACTCCGCGAGTCGCCGTGGCTGAAGGCGATCGGGCCGGACTACATCGCGCTCGCGTTCCAGTTCGCGCATGAGGCCGATCCAGACGCGAAACTCTACTACAACGACTACGGGGCCGAGGGCATCGGCGGGAAGGGCGACGCGGTCTACAACCTCGTGAAGGGGCTCAAGGAGCAGGGCGTGCCGATCGACGGCGTCGGCTGGCAGGGGCACTTTCAGGCCAGCAGCTTCATTATGGACATCAAGGACAACGGCAAGCGGCTCGCCGATCTGGGGCTCGAGGTATCGATCACCGAACTCGACATCCGTATCCCGATCCCGCCGACGGACCTCATGCTGAAGCAGCAGGCGCGAACCTACGGCAAGATCACAGAGACCTGCCTCGCTCTGCCCAACTGTAAGGCGATCGTCACCTGGGGCTTTACCGACAAATATTCATGGGTGCCGGGCTTCTTCGCCGGCGAAGGCGCGGCGCTTCCGTTCGACTACGCCTACGCCAGGAAGCCGGCCTATGACGCGATCCGGGACGCGCTGCTTCAGAAATAGTGTTCGGCGAGAATTGCGAGCGTGAGCGTCAGGCCGACCCAGTGATTGGCTTTGAAGCGGACGAGCGCGTTCTGGGGGTTGGACGGATCGAGCGTGACCACCTGCCAGGACAGGATCAGCGCCGGGACCAGCAGCAGCGGCACGAATATCCCGCCGCCGCCGACCATCGTCCCGGCGATCAGCCAGCAGGCGACCGCACCAACGTAGAACACTGAAACCAGCGGCTTTACGCGATTGCCGAACAGGCGTGCTGTGGACTTGATGCCGACCATCGCATCGTCCTCGACGTCCTGCAGCGCGTAGATCGTGTCGTAGCCGATCACCCAGAGGATGCAGCCGAGATAGAGAATGAGCGACGCGACGCTGAGGCTGCCGACCTCGGAGGTCCAGCCGACGAGCGCACCCCACGAAAAGGCGAGGCCGAGGAAGAGCTGTGGCCACCAGGTGATCCGCTTCATGAACGGATAGATGCCGACCAGAATCAGCGACAGGACGCCGAGCCCGATGGTGAGCCAGTTGAACTGGCAGAGGATCACGAAGCCGACCAGCAGCTGCGCGCTGAGGAACAGCGCTGCCTGCTGCCGCGTGAGGTCACCGGCCGGGATCGGCCGCGAGCGTGTGCGCTCGACCTGCGCATCGAGGTCGGCATCGATGATGTCGTTGAGCGTGCAGCCGGCGCCGCGCATCGCCACCGCGCCGATAAACATCAGGATCAGCGACCACCAGTTGAAGCCGCGCGCCGGGACGGCCATCGCCGCCATCGCCAGGGCGAAGGCACACGGCCAGAACAGCAGCCAGAAGCCGATAGGCCGATCCCAGCGCGCAAGGCGCGCGACGGGTTTCAGGATTTCGGGGAAATAGCGATCGACCCAGTTGCCGCGCTGGGCGTCTGAAACCGTGTCGGTCGCAGGCTCGGGGCTTGGCATGGGGCGAGGTCCTGTGCGCTAATGCGCCGGTCTTATCCGCCCGCGTCCCGGCCAAGGCAAGATGCCCAGAACGTACAAATCCTTTCCACGTCTCTATGTCGAGCCCGCTCTTGCGGCAGGCGCAGCGGTGGACCTCAGCAAAGACCAGGCCAACCACGTCGTCAACGTGCTGCGGCTCAAGGAGGGCGACTCCGTCGTGCTGTTCAACGGGCGCGACGGAGCGTGGCTGAGCAAGCTCGCCCACGCAGGCAAGAAGGGCGCGACGGTCGAGGTGATCGTCCAGACGGCGCACCAGACGCCGCCGTCGGACCTCTGGTTCGGCTTTGCGCCACTGAAGGTCGGCCGGTTGGACTATCTGATCCAAAAGGCGACCGAGATGGGCGCCGGCACCATCCAGCCGGTGATCACCCAGTTCACGCAGGCACGGACGAAGCCGGACAAGCTCGCGGCCTATTCGCTCGAAGCGGCCGAGCAGTGCGAAGTGCTGACGCTGCCGGTGCTGAGGCCGGAGGTCACGCTCGCTCAGATCCTCGACGGCTGGAGAACCACGCAGGGCCTCCGCCGCCTGCTGTTTGCCGACGAAGCAGCGGGATCGTCGTCGCCGACCGACGTGATCGGCTACCTTGAGGGCCTGCCCGTTGGGGTCCTGATCGGGCCGGAAGGCGGGTTCTCGGATGCCGAGCGCGACCTGCTGCTGGCGCAGGACTTCGTGATCCCCATCAGCCTCGGGCCGCGCATCCTGCGCGCCGACACCGCAGCCGTCGCGGCTCTGGCGCTGGTCCAAGCAATCATCGGCGATTGGCGATAAAAGGATTGCTTTCACACCGCCGGTGACTATTGTCCCGGCCAAGCCGGCCCCAGCCCGGCGCCAAGGGACCTACAGAGACTACCGGAGACGTCATGGCCGGCGCCGAATCCTCGCCGCTTATCACCTCGCGCGCCGATCTGATCGAAGCGATGTCGCGAGGCGGGAAACCCAAATCCGAGTGGCGCGTCGGCACCGAGCACGAAAAGCACGTCTATCGGAAGGACCCGCTACGTCCCGTTCAATACGAGGGCGATGACGGCATCGGCGCGTTGCTCGATGGCATCCGGCGGCGCACCGGCTGGCACTATTTCTATGACAAGGACACCCCGATCGGCCTCCGCAATGACGGCCCGGTGGGTGGTATTTCGCTCGAACCGGGTGGCCAGTTCGAACTCTCGGGCGCGCCGCATGAGACGGTCCACGGCTCAGCCGAGGAACTGCGGTCGCACCTCGAGGATTGCCGCGCCGTTGGCGGTCCGCTCAACATCCACTTCCTCGGGCTGGGCGTGACGCCTGTCTGGTCCGTCGCCGACCTCAGGCGCATGCCCAAATCGCGCTACGGCATCATGACGCCGTATATGGAGAAGGTCGGCACGCTCGGCACGTCGATGATGTACCGCTCGGCAACCGTGCAGGCGAACCTCGACTTCTCCGACGAAGCCGACATGGTCAAGAAGCTGCGCGTCTCGCTGGCGCTGCAGCCGGTGGTGACGGCGCTGTTCGCCAACTCGCCCTTCGTCGACGGCAAGCCTTCGGGCTATCTCAGTTTCCGATCGCACATCTGGCTCAACACCGACAAGGCGCGCACGGGGATGCTGCCCTTCGCCTTCGACGACGCATTCGGCTTCGACCGTTACGCCGAACACGCGCTCGATGTGCCGATGTACTTCGTCATCCGCAACAAGCAGTACGTCAACGTCGCGGGCGAGAGCTTCCGCGCGTTCATGAAAGGCGAACTGCCGCAGCTGCCCGGCGAGAAGCCCACCATCAAGGACTGGGAAGATCACCTGTCGACGCTGTTCCCGGAAGTGCGGCTCAAGCAGTTCCTCGAAATGCGCGGCGCCGACATGGGCGACGAGGCGCATGTCAATGCGCTGCCGGCGATCTGGGTCGGTCTGCTGTATGACGAGCAGGCGCTGGACGCTGCATCTCGGCTGATCCAGAACTGGACGACGGGGGAAATGCAGGCGCTTCGGAACGATGTTCCACGCGAGGCGATCCACGCCGCATTCCGCGGGGGCAAGGTTTCCGACATCGCACGCGAGGCGGTTGCCATCGCTCGTGAGGGACTGAAGCGTCGGGGTTATGGCGAGGAGAAATACCTCGCCCCGCTGGAAGAAACGCTGGAACTGAACAAGACCCCGGCGGAGCGCTGGCTCGACAAGTACAATGGCGAGTGGGGCGGGGATTTGTCGAGGATTTTCGACGAGGCCGAGATCTAGCCAAGCCCCACCCACCGGCTTCGCCGGTACCCCTCCCCGGAGGGGACGGAGGGGCTCAGTGGTCGCGGCAAGAGTGGAGCCCATCCTCCCTTCGGGGAGGGGGGACCACGCGTAGCGTGGTGGGTGGGGAGTTTACTGTGCTGCCCTACTTCGTCTGCGCCGCCAGTGTCCGTGCGCCGAGCCACGAGCCGATCACCACGAGCGCTACGGCGAGACCCAGCCCGATCCACACGATGGGATTGCCGAAATCGCCGAGGAACACGGCGCGAATGGCTTCGACGATGTGCTTGAACGGGTTGAAGTTCGAGACGATCTGCAGCCACTGCGGTGCGATGCTCATGGGCAGGAGGATGCCCGAGAGCAGCAGTATCGGGAGTGCGAGCGTGTTGACCATCGGCGCCAGCGCGTCCTCGCTCTTGGTGGCGATGCCGATGGCGTTCGAGATGAACGAGAACGCCGCACCCAGCAGTGCCACCAGCACCAGCCCGATCAGCAGTGCGCCGAAGGGAATACGCAGCCCGAGCAGGAACGCACAGCCGACGAGGACTGCTGCCTGCACGACGATCACCACGACGTCGCGAAGGCTGCGTCCAGTGATGATGGCGTTGCGCGAGGCGGGGGTGACGAGCTGACGCTCGATCACGCCGGAGCGCCATTCCGCGATGATGCCGAAGCCGACGAACAGCCCGCCGAAGATGCCGAGTTGAACGAGAAGGCCAGGTACGAACACCTGCCAGGCGTCGCCCTGAAAGCCCGACGACGCGGCGATGTTCTGCAGCAGCGGCCCGAACAGCGTCAGATAGAGGATCGGCTGCAGCAGCCCGATGGCCACCCACAGCGGCTGGCGCAGCGAGAGCCACATCGAGCGGGCAAAGATCGTCCAGGTATCGCGGAAGAAACTCATTCTATTCTCCATACGGTGCTATCGGCTCCCCCCTCATCCGCCCTTCGGGCACCTTCTCCCGCGAGGGGAGAAGGCCGACCCACTAGACTTTCGGCTCGATGGCCTTCTCCCCTTGACGGGAGAAGGTGGCGAAGCCGGATGAGGGTGGGGCCACACATTCAGTCTCTGAGGCTGCGCCCCGTTAGCGTGAGAAACACGTCGTCGAGGGTGGGCCGGTTGACGTCGACGCCGATGGCATCGACGCCGGCGCGGGTCAACTCGGCCAGCAGCACGGGCAGGGCGCGTCCACCATCGGGGACATGCAGGCGAACCACGTGTCCCTCGGTCTTGGGTGTGTCGGCGCCCTCGAGCTTGCCGGCGATCTCCGCAGCTTTGGCTGCATCGGCCTCGTGCCGCAGAGTCAGCGTGATGGCGTCGCCCGACACGCGCTTTTTGAGTTCGGCCGGCGTGCCTTCGGCGACGATCGTGCCGTTGTCGATGATGAGGATGCGATCGCTCAGCGAGTCCGCCTCGTCCATATAGTGCGTGGTGAGAAACACGGTCGTGCCGAGTTCGTCGCGCACCGAGCGGATGTGGTTCCAGAGATTGGCGCGGCTCTGCGGATCAAGGCCGGTCGAGGGTTCGTCGAGGAATACCAGCGCCGGCTCGTGGATGAGGCCCATCACGATGTCGAGTCGCCGCTTCTGCCCGCCCGACAGCGAGCCGCAGGTACGGTCCCACACGTCGCTCAGGTCGAGCGCCGCGAGCAGCTTCTTGCCGCGCTCGGTCGCCGTCGTACGGCTGATGCCGTAAAGCTCGGCGTGGCTGATGATCTCTTCGCCAGCCTTAGCTTCGGGGGACGTGGAGCCAGCCTGGCTGACGTAACCGATCTTGCGCCGCACCCCGACCGGATCGGTCCTGAGGTCGCTGCCGGCGACCGACGCGCTGCCGCCCGTGGGCTCCAGCAGTGTCGCCAGCATCTTGAGCGTCGTCGTCTTGCCCGCGCCGTTGGGCCCGAGAAAGCCGACGATCTCGCCCTTGCCGACCTTGAGGTCGATCCCGCGAACGGCCTCGATGGTCTTGCCCCGCGCTTTGTAGGTTCGCTTGAGGCCATGCGCCTCGATCATCGCGTCACTCATCTCGTCCTCGATTGTCGCTCAGCGGCTGTTTTCGCCGCTCGCACTACGTGTTTTCGGCAGCAGCGGCTTGATGGCGCTTGTGCCGTTATAAATCTCACGGTATAATTATCTTATGAATCAAGATAATCAGTTGTCAAGCGAAAACGAGCGCGATGCTGCGCGCACGCGGGAAGCGAACGAGCGTCCATCGGAAGACACACGCAAGCTCAATGACCGTGTCGCCCTGCTGGAGCGCATCGGCGACCTCAGCCGACAGAGCCAGGTCGCGACCGATCTGTTCGACGAGCGCATGTCCGAATTCATGGGTATCAACCGCACCGATGGTCGATGCCTCGACATCATCGGCCGCCACGGCAAGGTGTCGGCAGGTCAGCTCTCGATCGAAGCCGGCCTCACCACCGGCGCGGTCACCGCCGTCATCGATCGGCTCGAAGCCTCAGGCTACGTGCAGCGCGTTCGCGATCCGCTCGACCGACGCAAGATCTGGGTCGAGTGTACGCCACATACCAACGAACTCACCGGCGTTATCTTCGGCGTTTACGACCTCATCGGCCCGATCATGATGGGCCATTTCACCGACGAGCAGCTGGCCGGCATTGTTGCCTTCCTGCGGATCGGAACGCGCGTCAACGAGGAGCTGGCTGCGGGTTTGCGCGAGAACACAAAGGTTGGCGCCGCGCGGGCCGATCGCATCGCACAGGCGGCAATGTTCCGCCGAGCGATCGATGCCGGGGCAGGGCGCCTCGCGGCGGAGCTCGAGTCGCTCGCGCCGCTAAAACAAGAACAATGATCTATTCCGCTGCGATGGGCAGCGGGTCGTTCGTCTCGAGGTTGCCCATGCTGGTCACGATGTGACGTGCCAGCGCATCGTAGATGCCGCCATAGGCATGGCTGGCACGGAGCAGGGCGATCTCCGCGTCGCGCAGGCGCGGCAGGTTCTTGTCCTCGGCGATGGCCAGCATGCCTGGCTGCAGCGCGCTCTCGGGCAGGAAGCCGATCGCGAGGTCGGTCAGCACGGCCGAGGCAATCGCGAGCGCGTTCGATGATGTGTAGGCGACGCGATAGTCGCGCCCCATGCGGTCGAGAACTTCCACCGCATTGTCCTTCCAGCAGCAGGCCTGGCCGCCTGCGATCGGCAGCGGGTCCATGTGCATGGCCTGTCCGCCCTGGGCCGCGACCCAGAACATCTTTTCAGTCCGGAACAGCTCGCCGTACTCTCGGTTCGTGCCCTGCGTGAAACAGATGATGTCGTAGCGCCCCTGCTTCATCCCCACGAGCAGTTCCTCGGAGGCTGCGCACCGCACGTCGATGATGATCTTGGGGTGGGTCTTCTGGAAGCTCGACAGGATCACCGGCAAGAGACGCACGGCATAGTCGTCGGGCACGCCGAAGCGGATGGCGCCCGCCATCTCCTGATCGTCGAACAGGTCCATGATCTCGGCATTGATCTTCAGCATCTTCCGCGCCCGCTGGTAGAGCGCCTCGCCATGCTGGGTGAGGGAGACGCTGCGTCCATCGCGCGAGAGCAGGGCGTGACCGAGCCGTTCCTCGAGCCGCTTGATCTGCATCGATACGGCCGACTGGGTCTTGTTCACCCGGCGTGCCGCCTCGGTGAAGCTGCCGCAATCGGCGATCGCGCAAAAGCTCTGCAACTGGTCCAGATCAAGCGGAACGGACATGCACGTCTCCATCACCGAAATTGATGATCGGGATGAAATCTATTTGTTGGACGAATGGATGTCCACCCCGTAGATACACGACAACGGCGATAGCGATTGCCGTTTCCCCGCCGGCTCCCCTGCCGGCACAACCACAGTTCTGGAGACTGAAAAATGGCGCTCTTGCTTTCGAGCGAGCGGCCGTCTGCCGCCGCCGTCACGCTCAACCCGTTCCGCCTCGCCGTTGCCTTCATGGGCAAAGTACGCGCGGCAAGCACCCGTCGGCAGGCACTCAACAATCTCCTGTCGTTCAACGATAGCCGCCTGGACGATCTGGGCATCAACCGCTCGGACCTGTTCGACGCCATGGCCGTCGAGCCCTCGCGCGCCGCGCGCGTCCTCGCAGCGCGTCGCGAACAGAAATCCTCCGATTGGCTCAATCCGTAAGGATTGTCCCAAGCTCCGGAGCGGGCCTGCCCGCCCGCTCCGGGGTTCCTGACCGATGACTGCCGGGTCCATGACCCGGCTTTTTTCATTTGAGGGCAATGAGCCCGGCGCTGGTCGGGCGAAACCCGCAGGCGCGGTAGAACCCCTCGAGATCCGGCTCGAAATCGACGTGAAGCCACTGCGCGCCGCGTTGGCGGGCGACAAACGAGGCTTCGCGCACAAGTTGGGAGGCGATCCCGCGGCGCTGGAAATCGCCGTGAACGCAGGTGTCGAGCAGGAACGCGTGCACGCCGCCATCCCAGGCGAGATTGACGAAGCCGATCAGGCGCTTGTCGTCATAAGCGCCCAGATGCGCGAGGCTGCGCGGCAGCACTTTGGCGGCATAGTCGCCAGCCGGCGCACCCCAGGCGGAAAGCCAGAGGTCGTCGAGGTCGTGTTGCGAAGGGAAAGGATCGACCGCGACGCGGATCAAGGCAGGTTGGCGAACCCGTCGCCGAAGCCGTTCAGCGACACCGGGATGCCGATGCCTTCCTCGGGCGTCTTGAACACCACGAAGATCGCGGTTTTGCCGTCCGACAGCTGCTTGAGCAGCGCGTCGTCCATCACCACTTCGGCCACGCAACCGTTGGGCAGGCAGCGCACGAAGGCGACGCGGCCCATGTCGGTGCCATCGATATTGAGGCCGAGGCCATTCGGCAGCAGCACGCCGAGCGGGGCAAGGACGCGGAGCAGGCGGGCCTGCTGATCGGCGGTTTTGAGCACGATGACGGACAGCCCGACGTTCGGCTGGTCTTCGGCGGTGACGTTCTGGATGATCGCGCACTGCTCGAAGCTGGCGCCTGGCGGCGTGTCGCAGCTCATCTGCCAGTCGCCATACTGCGCCTTGACGACGCCCTGCGCGAACGCGACGGGAGCGGCCGCAAGCAGGCTTAGACCGAGCAAAACCGCCGTCGCGCGGGCCAACATCCGGGACATCACCTGAGCTTCGTCTCCCCTGGGGCGGCCTGCCATGCGGCAACCGCTGGTCTAGTTACCTGCCGACTTGCCGACTGGCAATCGGAAAGCCTTACAAAGTGCCGGGAAACAAGGCGCCTCTGAGGCACTGCCTGCGGGCGTCACGGACACATTTTGACGCACGAATCGGGTCTGTGGCGGAATTGCGTTGGCATGGCCGATATGGTTTAGGGATGGACCAATTCCAGCGCTCCGAGGTTGAGTCGGGGCGGCGTAAGCTATGCCGCACAAATCCGCCTCAACTTTGCGTCCGCAGAACCGGATGAACGGGATCTCAAGGGGGTATTTGTGGCCGGTAAGTTTATTTCCTCCGTCGGGGTCGCGCTCAGCGCATTTCTGGCGCCCGCGCTCGCGGTAGCCGCAGAAGGCCAGCCGAGCCCAGGTGAGATCGGCATGCAGGACGCCGTGACCCCGATCGCGGACTCGATCCACGTCTTCCACAATGGCATCCTGCTCTGGACGGCGATCCTGGTTTCGCTGCTGGTGCTGGTGCTGCTGGCGATCATCGTGATCCGCTTCAACAAGCGCAGCAACCCGACCCCCGCCAAGTTCACCCACAACACCCTGATCGAAGTCGTCTGGACGGCGCTGCCGGTGATCATCCTCGTGATCATCGCCATCCCGTCCTTCGCCATCCTCACCGACCAGATGACGATGCCCGACGGGCAGCGGAAGTATCTGGGCTCCAACATCTTCTCGTTCGGCTCGGTCGACGTCCCGGCGCCCGCGGTCACGGTGAAGATCACCGGTTCGCAGTGGTACTGGACCTACGAATATGTCGATCAGGGCAAGAGCTTCGACAGCAACATCCTGACCGAGGACGCCCGTCTCGCGCAGAGCCCGCAGCAGCCGCGCCTACTCGCCGTCGACAACATGCTGGTCGTTCCGGTCAACGCCACGGTGCGCGTGCAGGTGACGGCCGCCGACGTGATCCACGCTTTCGCCGTGCCGAGCTTCGGCATCATCACCGACGCTGTGCCGGGTCGCCTCAACGAGACCTGGTTCAATGCGCGCAAGGAAGGCGTCTTCTACGGCCAGTGCCGCGAACTGTGCGGCAAGGACCACGCCTTCATGCCGATCGCCGTCCGCGTCGTGTCGCAGGACGTGTACAATGCCTGGATGGCCGCCCTGAACACCGGCTCGGTCGCCGACGCAAACGCAACTCTGCCGCCCCTGTCGGCGGCCCCCGCCGCGTAAGCGCCGGTCGTCAGGATCTCAGAGGGAACGCCCAACATGGCTGATACTCACGCTCTCGAAGCTCACGGTGCGCACGCCGACCACGCGCACGAGGAACACGGCCACGTCACCGGCTGGCGGCGCTACCTGTTTTCGACGAACCACAAGGACATCGGCACGATGTACCTGATGTTCGCGCTGATCTCAGGCGTCATCGGCGCGCTGCTGTCGGGCCTGATGCGCATGGAGCTGCAGGAGCCGGGCATCCAGATTTTCCACGGCCTTGCCTCGATCGTTTACGGCTACGGCGCGGGTGATGCGGCTGCCGCGCTCGATGCCGGCAAGCACATGTACAATGTGTTCACCACCGCGCACGCGCTGATCATGATCTTCTTCATGGTCATGCCCGCCATGATCGGCGGCTACGCCAACTGGTTCGTGCCGCTCATGATCGGCGCGCCGGACATGGCGTTCCCGCGCATGAACAACATCTCGTTCTGGCTGCTGCCGCCCGCGCTGCTGCTACTCATCCTGTCGATGTTCTTCGAAGGTCCCTCCGGCGCTCACGGCGTCGGCGGCGGTTGGACCATCTACCCGCCACTATCGACGACCGGCCAACCTGGCCCCGCGATGGACTTCGCGATCCTGTCGCTCCACATCGCGGGCGCGAGCTCGATCCTGGGCGCCATCAACTTCATCACCACCATCTTCAACATGCGCGCTCCGGGCATGACGCTGCACAAGATGCCGCTCTTCCCCTGGTCGATCCTGGTGACGGCGTTCCTGCTGCTGCTGTCGCTCCCGGTTCTTGCCGGCGCGATCACCATGCTGCTGACCGACCGCAACTTCGGCACGACGTTCTTCGCGCCCGATGGCGGCGGTGACCCGGTGCTGTTCCAGCACCTGTTCTGGTTCTTCGGTCACCCCGAAGTGTACATCCTGATCCTGCCGGGCTTCGGCATCATCAGCCACATCGTCTCGACCTTCTCCAAGAAGCCGGTATTCGGCTACATGGCGATGGTTTACGCGATGGTCGCCATCGGCGGCGTGGGCTTCATCGTGTGGGCCCACCACATGTACACCACGGGCCTCTCGCTTAACGTGCAGCGCTACTTCGTCGCCGCGACGATGGTCATCGCCGTGCCGACGGGCGTGAAGATCTTCTCGTGGATCGCCACCATGTGGGGCGGCTCCATCACCTTCCGCACTCCGATGCTCTGGGCGCTGGGCTTCATCTTCCTGTTCACCGTCGGTGGTGTGACGGGCGTGGTGCTGGCCAACGCCGGTGCCGACCGTGCGCTGCACGACACGTACTACGTGGTCGCCCACTTCCACTACGTGCTGTCGCTGGGCGCCGTCTTCGCCATCTTCGCGGCCTGGTACTACTGGTACCCCAAGATGTTCGGCATCATGTACAACGAGACGCTGGCGAACCTGCATTTCTGGATCACCTTCGTCGGCGTGAACCTGGTGTTCTTCCCGCAGCACTTCCTCGGTCTGTCGGGCATGCCGCGCCGCTACATCGACTACCCGGATGCGTATGCGTTCTGGAACCGCGTTTCGTCCGTCGGCTACTACATCACCTTCGCCGGCCTGCTGCTGTTCCTGTTCCTCCTCTTCCAGTCGGCTCGCAAGCGCGTGAAGGCGCCGGCGAATCCGTGGGGTGAGGGCGCGACGACGCTCGAATGGACGCTGAGCTCGCCGCCGCCGTTCCACCAGTTCGAGACGCTGCCGCGGATCGACGCGAAGTCGGACCACTAAGGACGAGGCGCTTTGGCATTCGTTGACCACAGCACTGTCGAAGTCACCGCCGGTGGGGCGCGCGTAGAAGACTACTTCGCGCTCCTCAAGCCGCGCGTGATGTCGCTCGTGGTCTTCACGGCCATCATCGGCCTGCTGCTGGCGCCGGGCGGGATCAACCCCTTCGTCGGTGTCGTCGCCATTCTCTGCATCGCCATCGGGGCAGGCGGATCGGGCGCCCTCAACATGTGGTACGACGCGGACATCGACCGCGTGATGAGCCGCACCGCCAACCGGCCGATTCCTGCCGGCCGCGTCACCAAGGAAGAGGCGCTGACGCTCGGGCTCGTGTGCTCGGGCTTTTCGGTGATGATCCTCGGCCTTGCGACCAACTGGGTCGCGGCCGCGCTGCTCGCCTTCACAATCTTCTTTTATGCCGTCGTCTACACGATGTGGCTGAAGCGCTCGACGCCGCAGAACATTGTGATCGGCGGCGCTGCGGGCGCGTTCCCGCCGATGATCGGCTGGGCCGCTGTCACCGGCGACATCTCGCTGCCGTCGATCGTGCTGTTCCTGATCATCTTCCTTTGGACGCCGCCGCACTTCTGGGCGCTGGCGCTCTACAAGCAGGGCGACTACGGCGCCGCCGGCATCCCGATGCTCCCCAACGTTGCCGGCGAACAGGCGACGAAAGTCCAGATCGTCGCCTACTCGGTGATCCTCGTCGCAACGAGCCTGATCCCGTCCTTCATCGGCATGTCCGGCTGGCTCTACACCGCCATCGCGGTGGTGACTGGAGCGTCGTTCCTCTATCTCGCGCTCCGTCTGTTCCGGACCGTGGAAGCGGTCGCGATGAAGAAGGTGGCGCGCTCGCTGTTCACTTATTCGCTGAGCTACCTCGCGCTGATCTTTTTCGCGCTGATGACTGATCGCGTCGCGCAGATGGCGGGCTGGGTCGCGTGAGCAACATCGTGCCCAGCGACGAAGAGCTGCAGCGCCGCCGCCGGCGCAATTCGATCGCGCTCGGCCTCGTGCTCGGTGCCCTGGTGCTGATTTTCTACGTCCTCACCATCGTCAAGATGGGTCCGGGCATCATCACGCAGCGGGACCTCTGAGATGGCCACCGACGCGCTGAGCCCAGTGCCCGAACGCCGCAACCGCAACGTCGCGGTGATCTTGTTCGTGCTCGCCGCTGGCATGGTGGCTGCGGCCTATGCGGCAGTCCCGCTCTACGAACTGTTCTGCCAGGCCACCGGCTTCGGCGGGACGACGCGGGTCGCGTCGGACAATCCCAAGGGCGTCATCGCCCGCGAGATGACGACGCGCTTCGATTCCAACGTCGATGGCGGCCTCGCCTGGGACGTGAAGGCGGCGCATCCTGTGACGGCGAGGATCGGTGAGGTCGAGACCGTCGTTTACACCGCGCGCAATCTCACCAACGAGACCATCACCGGCACGGCCGTGTTCAACGTCACGCCCGAGCGCGCCGGCAGCTACTTTAACAAGATCCAGTGCTTCTGCTTCACCGAGCAGACGCTCAAGCCCGGCGAGACCGTCGAGATGCCGGTGACATTCTTTGTCGATCCCGATATCGACAAGGAAGCCGAGCTCAAGACCATCCACGACATCACCCTGTCCTATACCTTCTACGCTTCGAAAAATAAGGGAAGCTGATCCATGGCTGCCGCCGCTCACGCAAAGCCCAACCACGACTACCACCTCGTCAATCCGAGCCCGTGGCCGTTCGTCGGTTCGGTCTCGGCCTTCGTGCTGGCAGTCGGCGCGATCTGGTTTTTCAAAACCCGCACCACGGACTCGCCGCAGCCCTGGCTGATGCTGATTGGTTTCGCGGGCGTGCTCTACACGATGTACGCGTGGTGGTCGGATGTGGTGAAGGAGTCGCTCGCCGGTGACCACACGCCAGTGGTGAAGATGCATCACCGCTACGGCATGATCCTCTTCATCGCCTCCGAGGTCATGTTCTTCGTGGCGTGGTTCTGGGCCTATTTCGACCAGTTCTTCCGCCACGACGATACCGAGCAGTATGCCCGCGTAGAGTTCATGGGCCCCACTTGGCCGCCGCACGGCATCGAGGTGTTCGACCCGTTCCACCTGCCGCTGTTCAATACGCTCATCCTGCTGACCTCCGGCACGACGGTCACCTGGGCGCACCACGCGCTGATCCATGGCGACAAGAACGGCGTAAAGGCCGGACTCTGGCTCACCGTGCTGCTCGGCGCGCTGTTCACCTGCGTGCAGGCCCTCGAATACTCGCGCGCCGGCTTCGGCTTTGCCGGGAACATTTACGGCGCGTCGTTCTTCATGGCGACCGGCTTCCACGGCTTCCACGTGCTGATCGGAACGATCTTCCTGACGGTCTGCCTCATCCGCGCCTACGTCGGCAACCTCACCGAGAAGCACCACCTCGGCTTCGAGTTCGCGGCCTGGTACTGGCACTTCGTCGACGTGGTCTGGCTGTTCCTGTTTGCCGCTATCTATGTCTGGGGCAGCTGGGGCGTCGCCATCCACCACGGCTAAGCCGGGCAGACGAGCCGAACGGCCAATGGATTTTGCAAGGGCGCGGCAGTAGTCGCGCCCTTGTTGTTTGTGAGGAAAGATAAGGCCCCCTCATCCGCCCTATCGGGCACCTTCTCCCCCATGGCGAGAAGGCCGACACACAACCGTCTGCGGCTCCAGCCCTTCTCCCTAGGGGGAGAAGGTGGCCAACGGCCGGATGAGGGGGCCTTAAGCAGTCAGGAGGTAAGCTTGACCGACCACATCATCCGCGATCTGCCGTCGCTCGAAGCCCTCTACGGCGAGGTCAACGAGGTCTCCACCCTCAAGGAGATCACCTACCTCCATCCGCACTACGCCGCCTTCATCAAAGCCTCGCCCTTTGCCGTGCTGGCGACCGCGGGCGACCACGGCCTCGATGCGAGCCCGCGCGGCGATCCGGCCGGCTTCATCGAAATCGTCGACGATAAGACGCTGCTGATGGCCGACCGACGCGGCAACAACCGCATCGACAGCCTGCGCAACATCATCGCCAATCCGCAGGTCGCGCTGCTGTTCCTTGTACCGGGCATCGGCGAAACCCTGAGGGTCAACGGAACTGCAGAGATATCGGTCGATCCGGACCTGCTCGCGCGCTTCGCCATCAAGGACAAGGCGCCGCGCACCATGCTGGTGATCCACATCGAGAGCGTGTTCTTCCAGTGCTCGCGGGCGCTGATCCGATCGGAGCTGTGGAACCCCGACCGGCAGATCCCGCGCAGCGCGCTCCCCTCCACTGGTCAGATGCTGGACGCCGTGACGGATCAGCGCATCGATGGCGAAAGCTACGACCGCGAGCTACCCCCACGCCTCAAGGCTACGTTATACTGAGCGCCTCCCAGAAGTGGTCTCCCGGTTTTCGGATGAGATCGCGCCCAAGAAAAATGCCATGACCGACAGCCTCGTTTCGCCATTCTCAGCGGGTCTCCGCTGCACCTGTCCGCGCTGCGGGGAGGGGGCGTTGTTCTCCGGCTTCCTCAAGGTTGCGCCGGTCTGCGAGAGCTGCGGCCTCGACCTGAAGTTCGCCGACAGCGGCGACGGCCCGGCGGTGTTCGTCATCTTCGCGGTCGCGCCAATCGTCATCATTCTCGCCTTCATCGTCGAAGCCCTGTTTCACCCTGCGCCCTGGATGCATCTCGTCATCTGGATCCCGGTAATCATCCTTTTGTCGCTGTGGTTCCTGCGCCCGTTCAAGGCGACGATGATTGCGCTGCAGTACCAGAGGCAGGCGGGCTCGGCGTGAACGCGCGCCTCGGTCTCCGTTTCTGGAGCTTCGTTCTATTCATGTTGGCACTGACCGGGCTCTTCGCCTGGCTCGGCGTCTGGCAGGTCCATCGCCTCGCCGAGAAGGAAGCGTTGGTTGCCGAGGTTGGCAGCCAACTGACGCAGCCGCCTTACGACATTCCGCCGGCGGACCAGTGGCCGCAGATCGACCTCGAAACCTATGCCTATCACCCGCTGACGCTGACGGGTCGCTTCGTCAACGAAGCGGCCGTGCTGGTCTTCACCAACCTCAGCCCGGCCAAGGGGCAGTATAGCGGTCCGGGCTACTGGGTAATGACGCCGTTCGAGCCGACCACTGGCGGCACGGTCTTCGTCAACCGCGGCTTCGTTCCGCAATCGTCGGCCGCGACGATCCTCAGTGCGCCCGGCCCCGGGGGCGAGCAGA
>JBGAKM010000035.1:0-12586 GCA_044224395.1 Devosia sp. | reverse complement strand
CGCGCGAGCCGGCCGCGCGCCAGCGGCGACCACGGGATGACGCCGATGCCTTCGCTGACACAGAGCGGCAGCATCTCGCGTTCTTCCTCGCGATGCAGCAGGTTGAGATGGTTCTGCATCGACACAAAGCGCGCCCAGCCGCGGGCCTCCTGAGTCTTGAGCATTTTCATGAACTGCCATGCCCACATCGACGAGGCGCCGATGTAGCGCGCCTTGCCCGCCTTCACGACGTCGTGCAGCGCTTCGAGCGTCTCCTCGATCGGCGTCTCGTAATCGAAGCGATGGATCTGGTAGAGGTCGACATAGTCGGTCTTGAGCCGGCGTAGCGAGTTGTCGATCTCGCTCATGATGGCTTTGCGCGACTGGCCCTTGCCGTTCGGTCCCTTTCGCATCTCGCCGTTGACCTTGGTGGCGATCACCACTTCGTCGCGCGGCGCGAGCTCCTTGAGCACGGTGCCGACAATCTCTTCGCTGGTGCCCGCGGAATAGACGTTCGCCGTGTCGAAGAAGGTGATGCCCGCTTCCCACGCGGCCCTGATGATCGGCCGGCTCGGTTCGAGCGGCATCACCCATTCGCGACCTTTCGTCGGATCGCCGAACGACATGCATCCCAGGCAGATACGCGACACCTGCAGGCCCGTCTTTCCCAAGCGTACATAGTCCATTGGCGGCCTCCCACGGCGTGTCTGGCGTTGCGATGTCTGGAGCTTGATCCGACACCGAGCCTATGACTCGCAGCAACCCGCCGTCAACGCGTCAGGGGATGGCGCCGCGCCGTGGGCCCTCGATCGGCGACAGGATCGAGTCGAGCTGGGCGATTGTGGACTGGATGTCCTTCATGCCCTGCGGCGGCTCGGGCGTGTAAGCCGTGCGCGGCGCGCCGCTCGGGAAAGCACCGAACTGCGTGAAGAACGTCACCATGTCCTGCAGCACCGGAGCGCGCCATCGCCACATCTTGCCCACGGCGAACACCAGGTCCATGTGGCCGAGCCCATCATAATAAGCCTCGGTGACCCAGTCGCCGGCGGCCCGCATTTTTTCTGCGAAGTGCTGTGTGTTCTGTACGCGCACGATGGGGTCCGACGTGCCTGACACGACGAGCATCGGCGGCCGGTCCGGCGCGATCAGATTGATCGGCTGCGTACCTTCCGGGTTGTCGTTCTGCCCGAAGACGTTGCGCACGTCGTCATACTCGAACGGATAGAAGTCATACGGCCCCGAGAGCGCCGCGATGCCCTTGATTGGCATCGTCACCTTGTAGTCGTTGAGGAACGACTTCTCGAGCCCGAGCATCACCGCGCCATAGGCGCCCGCCGAGTGTCCCGCAAGGAAGAAGCGGGACGTATCACCACCGTAGTCCTTGATGTGGTCCTCGATCCACTTCACCGCCTGCGCATTGTCCTCGAGGAAGTCCGGGTAGACCACCTCAGGGTAGAGCCGATAGTCCGGGATCACGACGATGAAGCCGTTCGCCGCGAGCGCCTTGCCGACAAACTGATAGTCCTGCCGGCGGCCCTGCTTCCACGCACCACCATAGATGAACATCACCACCGGCGCGGGCTGCATGATCTCGTTGGGGCCGTAGATATCGAGGCGTTTGCGGTCGCCATCGGCATAGGGAAGGTCCTGCGCGAGAACGCGGGCGTCGTCCATCGAGGCGCCCTGATTGAACGGCGCCATGATGTCGATCTGCGCCTGGGCGGGCGCGGCGAAAGCGAGGGCAATGAGGGCCGCAAAGACAAGTCGAAGCATGCCCGCCTTGTGCCGACGAAACCCGAAGATTCTGTGACCGGCCAGCGACGCGTGGCGATGCGTCGCGCGGGGCCTAGACGACACTCGCCGCTGAGCGCCCCGCGATGCGGCCCGAGAACAGGCAGCCGCCGAGGAATGTCCCCTCAAGCGCGCGGTAGCCATGCATTCCACCCCCACCGAAGCCCGCGACTTCACCTGCTGCATAGAGCCCCGGCACGGGCTCGCCGTCGTTGCCGATGACGCGCGATGCCAGGTCGGTTTCGAGACCCCCGAGAGTCTTGCGCGTAAGGAGACTGAGCTTGACCGCGATGAGATCACCCTTGAGGTCGAGCCTATGTGGCGGCGCCACGCGGATCAGCCGTTCGGTGAACACGTTTCGCGCACGATCAATCGCCTCGCCCTGCTCGTCGGACTTGGCGTTGCGCTGGTCGAGCGCGGCGCGGATGGACGCCGCAGAGATGCGCGCATCGGGCGTGATGCGGGCCATGCCGGCCACCAGCGCATCGAGACCGCGAGCCACCACGAAGTCCGCGCCGCGTGCCTTGAACGCCTCGACCGGTCCCGGTGCCGCCCGGCCAATAGCGCGGCGCGCGACGAGCCTCCATGAGCGGCCGGTGAGATCGGGATTCTGCTCGGAGCCCGAAAGCGCAAACTCCTTGCGGATGATCGACTGGTCAAGAATGAACCACGAATGGTCGCGGCCGGTGGTTCGGAGATAGGCGAGCTGCCCCAGCGTATCGGCGCCTGGGTAAAGCGACGCAGGCACCCGATTGCCATTGCCGTCGAGCCACAGCGACGACGGGCCGGGGAGAATACGGATACCGTGCCGCGGCCAGATCGGCGCGTAGTTGGTGATCCCCTCGACATAGTGCCACATGCGGTCGCGATTGATGATGCGACCGCCTGCGGCTTCGCTGATCCCGAGCATCCGGCCATCGACATGCGCAGGCACGCCCGATAGCATATGCTTGGGCGACACACCGAGCCGCGTCGGCCAGTTCTGCCGCACCAGCTCGATGTTGCCGCCGATGCCGCCGGCGGTGACGATCACCGCACTCGCGCGGATGGTGAAATCGCCCACCACATCGCGCGACGAAGACTGACCGCGCTCGACATTGGTGTCAGCGAGCACGCGGCCAGCGGCGCCAACGACGGCACCGCCCTCGACCAGCAGCTGATCCAGACGATGACGGAAGCGGAAGCTGATGCGCGCCTCCAGTTCCCTCGCGCGCCGTAGGAACGGCTCGAGCACGCCGGGTCCAGTGCCCCAGGTGATGTGGAAGCGCGGCACCGAATTGCGGGCACGCTCGGCCCAGCCGACGATCGGGAACAGCTTCAGCCCCATCTGCGTGAGCCAGTAGCGCTTCTCGGTCGCGGCGAAATTGACGTAGGCCTCGGCCCATTTGCGCGGCCAGTAATCCTCGTCGCGGTCGAATTCCGCGGCCTGCACCCAGTCGCTCCAGGCGAGGTCGCGGCTGTCCTTGATGCCCCAGAACTCCTGTTCGGGCGTATTGACCAGAAACAGCCCGCCGAGTGACCAGAAGGCTTGCCCGCCCAGCGACTGCGGCCCCTCCTGTTCCGGCGCCCACCACCACGATGTCGAATTGTTCCGCCATGCGAAGACGTTAGAGTTTCGCGCGGGCTGTTGTCGATTCCTGTCACATGCATTCGTCATGTAGGCAGGAAACACACCAAAGAGGCCCATCATGTCCGTTGCAACCGCCCTGAACGCCCTGTCCTCCGGCCTTGACGGTCGCCTTATCCAACCGCGCGACGACGGTTACGACGCGATGCGCGCGGTGATGTATGGCGGCTTCGACCTCCATCCCAGGGCGATCGTGCGGGCAAAATCGGCGGCCGACATCCAGACGGTCGTGACGGTGGCGGCCGCGAACGGGGTCGAACTGGCCGTCCGGAGCGGCGGGCACTCCAACGCCGGCCACTCAAGCACGGACACCGGCATCGTGCTCGACCTGCGCGACCTCAAGGCGATCGAGATCGATGAGGCAAACAAGACCGTGTGGGCCGAAACCGGCGTCACAGCGGAGGAGCTGACCAAGGCGACGACCGCGAAGAACCTCGTGGTCGGCTTCGGCGACGCCGGCAGCGTCGGTATTGGCGGCATCACACTGGGCGGCGGCGTCGGCTACCTCTCGCGCAAATGGGGCCTCACCATCGACTCGCTGCTCGCAGCCGAGATCGTCACCGCTGACGGCAAGCTGCTGACGGTCGACGCGACCCACGAGGCCGACCTGTTCTGGGCCGTGCGCGGCGGCGGTGGCAACTTCGGCGTAGCCGTTCGGCTCAAATACAAGCTCAACGATCTGCCGGCCTTCACCGGCGGCATGCTCTGCCTGCCCGCGACGCCCGAAACCATCGCCGGCTTCGTCGCGGCTGCGACCGCGGCACCCGATGAGCTCTCGACCATCTGCAACGTTATGCCCGCGCCGCCGATGCCGTTCCTGCCGGCGGAAGTGCACGGCAAACTCGTGATCCTCGGCATGCTCGCCTATGCCGGCGACGACGAAGCGGCGCAAAGAGCGCTCGCGCCGTTCCGCGCGCTGGCGACGCCCTATGCCGACTTCATCAAAGCGGGCCCGTACCTCTCGATGTATCCACCCGAGGATCCGGACTATCACCCGACCGCCGCCGGCCGGAACCTGTTCATGAACCGCATCGGGCTGACCGAAGCGCAACAGATCGTCGACACGCTGAACGCCTCCGACGCGACGTTCCGCGTCACGCAGATCCGCGTCCTCGGCGGCGCCATCTCGCGCGTGCCCTCAGAGGCCACGGCCTACGCCCACCGCAGCGCGCCGATCATGGTCAACGTCGCGGCGTTCTACACCACGCCCGAAGACCAGGTGAAGCAGACCAAGTGGGTCGACCGGTACATGGACGACCTGCGTCAGGACGAAGCCGGCGCCTATGTGAACTTCCTCGCGGCGGAAGCGCCCGAGCGGATCAACGCGGCATACCCGGCTGCGACGCTGGCGCGGTTGCGGCAGGTGAAGAAGCAGTATGATCCGAGGAATTTGTTCAAGTTGAATCAGAACATCGTTCCGGCGGAGTAGAGATCCCCGCCAGATCGCCCCACTCCCACTGTTGGTGTGGGGTCGTCCGTTGGTTGTTACCGCTTCGGCGGCAGCAGCCGAAAATCCGGCAGCTCGCGCAGCGCCAGTTCCGGACCCGCAGGCGAATACACCACGAACAGCTGCATCGGCCCCGGCCCCGTGTTCAGCGTCGAGTGGAACCGCGAGTTCGGGATGAACACCGTCATCCCGGGCCCAACCTTCTGCGTGATCGGGTTGCCGTCAGAGTCTTCGACCATCTGCTCGCCCTCGCCCGAGATCACGAAGATGATCTCCTCGGCGCCCGGGTGATTGTGCCGCGTGTGGCCCTTGCCCGAGGGCAGATCGACCACGCCACCCGAGAAGAGCTTCGCGCCGTTGACCTCCGGCGCGACCGTGAGCGACAGCTTACCCCAGTCAAAACCGAAGGCCGACACCTGGTCCGGATGGACGAAATTAATCTCGCTCATGATTTTCCTCCCGTCTTCAGCGACTTGAAATCTTCAACCTGCTTGCGGATCGCCACCTCGACGGGCAACCGCTCCATCGAACTCGCTCCATAAAAGCCGTGGCATCCCTTGACGCGATCGAGAATGAAGCGCGCGTCGTCGGGCATGGCGATCGGCCCGCCGTGGCAGATGACGATGACATCGTTGCGTACGCCGCGCGCCGCATCGGCGATGGCGGCGATTTCGTCGGCACACTGCTCACGCGACTTCGCGGCCTTTGCACCACTCGCACCACCTGTCGTCACCCCCATATGCGCGACGATGATATCGGCGCCAGCTTTCGTCATCGCGGTGGCTTCATCCGGATTGAAAACATAGGGCGTCGTGAGCAGATCGAGCTTGTGCGCTTCGGCGATCATGTCGACCTCGAGGCCGTAGCCCATGCCAGTCTCCTCGAACGACTGGCGCATCACGCCGTCGAAGAGGCCGATGGTGGGGAAATTCTGGACGCCCGAAAAGCCCATCGCCTTCAGCTCCGCGAGGAACTGCGGCATCAGCACGAACGGATCGGTGCCATTGACCCCCGCAAGCACCGGCGTGTGCTTGACGACAGGTAGCACCTCGACCGCCATTTCCTTGACGATCTCGTTGGCGTTGCCATAGGCGAGCAGCCCCGCCGCCGAGCCGCGACCGGCCATGCGATAGCGGCCCGAATTGTAGATCACGATAAGGTCGATGCCGCCCGCTTCCTCGGACTTTGCAGAGATGCCCGTGCCGGCGCCGCCGCCGACAATCGGCTGGCCGGCGGCTACCATAGCTTTGAATTTGCTCAGGATTTGAGAACGCGGAATGGCGGGCATCTAGGCGGATATCTCCCTGAAAGCCGCCGCGGCGGCATCGGCGAAGGCCGGATCGTTGATGTGGAACGACAGTTTGCTGAGGCGCCGCTTGTCAGTCCAGCGCACGCCGCGCTCGATGGCCGCGAACAGCGCTTCATCCGCGTCGGGGTCCCAGAAGGGCTGGCCCTGAGCATCGAGCATCGACACGCCGCGCTCGGGAATGAGGAAACGAATCTCGCCCTCGCAGCTATTGAGTTTCTGCGCGATGAATTCGCCGATGGCGCGGTTCTCGTCTGGCGTGGTGCGCATCAACGTCACCTGCGCGTTATGCTTATAGAACAGCCTTCCGACGTGCTGCGGCGGCACCGTCTCCGGCCCGCGGAAATTGATCATGTCGCAGGCCCCGACCGAGCCTACCCACGGAACGCGCATCTTTGCGATGCAGTCGAGCCGCGTCGGCAGTGCGGGTAGCACGCCACCGAACAGCAGATCGGCAATCTCTGTCGTTGTGATATCGACCACGCCCGACAGCAACCCGGCCTCGACAAGCGCCTCCATGCTCTGGCCGCCCGTACCCGTCGCATGGAACACCACCGGCTCGTAGCGGTCGCGCAGCAGCTCGGCGATGCGGGTGACCGCCGGCGTCGTGACGCCGAACATGGTGAGCCCGATCGCCGGCTTGTCGGTATGTGACCCATCGCGATGCGCGTTCGACATGCCAACGATGGCAGCCGCAGCGTTGCCCAGTACCACGCGGGAGATTCGGTTGAGACCGGCGAGATCGGTGATCGTCGGCATCATCACGATGTCGGACACGCCGACATAGGACGACACATCGCCCGACGCGAGCGTCGACACCATTAGCTTGGGCACGCCAATCGGCAGGCGTCGCATGCCGGCCGTCACGATCGACGTTCCGCCACTGCCGCCAATCCCGATGATCGCCACTACATCGCCGGCGCGCGCCGCGATGAACTCGGCAAACGCCGCACGAGCTCGCGGATCAACCCCGCCAGATGCTGCAGCTCTTCGCCCTTGGTGTCGGCCGTGCCGACGACGTAAATCGACTTCATCGCGCGCTGCCTCCCCTCCCTCAGCCGCTCGCGAAGCCGAGCTTAGCGCACAGCTCTGCCGGGGCCAGAGGCAAAGGGGATCACGCAATCGATTTCGGGGACTTGCAAAAAAATGAGACTGGTGTCTCATTTCGCGTTCGCCGATGGAAGGTGGAGTTGACGCCTCGACGCGTCTTGCCCTACACAGCCCGACGGTCTGCAGTTCACCGAGGCGCTGCCGCCCCGCGAGGGGAGCTAAACCTGCGATCTAGCCTACCCGAACCCGACACTGTTCTCGTGCCGAGTCGACAAGCCGGCGGCCACCGACAACCTGAATAGGACGGCGCATGTCGAGGATAGGTCATGCCCAGGATTCCCATTGCATTTGAGAGCGCCGATATCTCCGCGCTCGCCCGTTCGCTCAAGGAACAACTCAGCGCGCTCGCTGAGCCACCAAGCCACGTCCAGCTGCTCAACATGCTGGCGAAATCGGCGGGCTACCGGAACTTTCAGCATCTGAAGGCAGAGACCGAGGCGAGACCTGCCCCGGTTGAAGCGCCGCCGGCTGTGATCGACCGGCAGCGCGTCGATCGCGTCGCTGGGCACTTCGGCGAAACAGGTCGCCTGCTGCGCTGGCCCAGCAAGACCAACCACCAGGAGCTTTGCGTCTGGGTGCTGTGGTCGCATCTGCCGCCCACGATGGTGATGCACGAGCGCGAGATCAGCGGCTGGCTCAACGCACAGCACGATTTCGGCGATGCCGCATTGCTGCGACGCACGCTGGTGACGATGGGGCTTGTCACGCGCACCCAGGATGGGCGCGAGTATCGCCGTGTCGAGCAGCGGCCGCCGGCCGAACTGGGCGCTGTGCTGGCCAAGCTCGCCGAGCGTGTGGCGGCCTAGCGGCTGGCCTCGGGCGCGGGCGGTGATAGGCTATCGCCGCCCGTGAACGAGGACATTGCCGTGACTGCTCCGATCCCTGTCGTTATCGACGTCGATGCCGCCGACGCGCTCGGCCCCTATCGGCCGCTGTGGAACTGGGTGGGCTATGACGAGCCCAACTACACCTACACGGCCAACGGCAAGAAGCTGCTCGGCGAGCTCGCGGCGCTGAGCCCGGAGCCAGTCCGCGTGCGCACGCACAATCTTTTGACCAGCGGTGACGGCACCGCTTCGCTGAAATGGGGTTCTACCAACGCCTACACCGAGGATGCTGACGGCAACCCGGTATATGACTGGACGATCATCGACAGGATTTTCGATGCCTATGTGGAGGCCGGATGCATCCCCTTCATCCAGGTCGGCTTCATGCCCGAGGCGCTGTCGGATGACACGGGACCGTATCGGCACAATTGGGCGCTGCTCTCGCCTTACAACAACATCGTAACCGGCTGGGCGATGCCACCCAACGATCTGCGCAAATGGGGCGCACTCGTCGAGGCCTGGGCGCGGCACCTCTGCGAGCGTTACGGCACGGATACGGTGGCCACCTGGCCGTGGGAATGCTGGAACGAGCCCGACGGGCATTACTGGAAGGGGACGATCCCCGAGTTCTGCGCCATGTATGACGCGACGGTCGCCGCAGTGCGCCGTGTGTTGCCGCACGCGCGGGTCGGCGGCCCGCATACCTGCGGCGCCCATAATAATCCGAAGGCGCAGACCTTCCTGCGCCAGTTTCTGCAGCATGTGTCGGACACCGGCGCGCCACTCGATTTCGTCGGCTTCCACGCCAAGGGCCAGCCGCAACTCGAGGACGGCCATGTGCGCATGGGCCTCGCCAAGCAGTTGCTCGACATCTCCGGCAATCTCGAGATCATCGCAGAATTCCCCAAGCTCAGGGGTATTCACGCGGTGATCGGCGAGTCCGATCCTGAGGGCTGCGCCGCGTGCTCCGCCCGGGTGCATCCGCAGAACGCCTATCGCAACGGTCCGCTCTACGGCGTCTATCTCGTCGAGCACATCATTCGCACCTACGAGCTATCGCGCCGTTCGGGTATCGAGATCGACGGTGCGGTCACCTGGGCGTTCCTGTTCGAAGATCAGCCCTATTTCGATGGCTTCCGCGACCTCGCGACCAACGGCATCGACAAGGCAGTGATGAACGCGTTCCGCATGCTGGGCAAACTTGGCGGGTCGTGGATCTCGGCCAAAAGCAGCGGCGGACTGACGCTTGAGCAGATCCTCGCCGATGGCGTGCGTGGCGCGCCCGACATCAATGCGGTCGCAACGCGCAACGAGAGCGGCGTCAGTATCCTCGTCTGGCACTACCATGATGACGATGTGGCGGGACCGGACGCAGCGATCTCGATGCGGATCGCGGGGATGGGCGCCGGATCGGCGCGGCTCACCCACTACCGCATGGACGAATCGCACTCGAACGCCTTCGCGGTGTGGAAGGCCATGGGCTCGCCGCAGCAGATCGGGGGCGAAGCGTATCGGCACCTCGAACAGGCCGGCCAGCTCGCCACGATCGAGGAGCGCGCCATCACCGCTGCCAACGGCCGGCTCGATCTCTCCATCACGCTGCCACGGCAGGGCGTTTCGCTGCTCCGGATTGAGTAGTACGGCGCTCTATTTCGCGGGGACCGACAGGTCGACAGTGGCAATGTCGGTGTATCCCGCAGCTGTCAGTTGCGGCAGCACGATATCGGGATCGCCGGCAACGACGATCAGCGCGCGATCTAGCCCCGCCAGATCGGAAGCGACCTTGCGGACGTCGTCGAGCTTGAGCTCGGTCAACTGCTGCAGGAAGCGCACAAGACTGTCGAGCTCGACGCCGTCCTTCTCCCAGCCCACAAGTGCGCCGAAGAAGCCGCCCGCCGTCTCGGTGAGACCCGCTTGCGCAGTGAGATAGGACATTAGGCTGCGCTTGAGCTCGATATCGGTGACCGGCGCCGACACGAGGCTGCCGAAACCAGCTATCGATTCGGCGAGCGCCGCGCCGGTCGCATCCGCCTGCACGGGTATACTGACGGTGAGGCCACCATCATGCCGCAACCAGCTCCACAGCCCCGCATTCACGCCGTAGGAGTAGCCCTTCTCTTCGCGGATCACTGTGTTGAGCCGGCTGGTGAAGTCGCCGGCGAGCAGATTGGTGACCGCGATGGCCTGCGGATAGACCCCGTCCTCATAGCCAGGCGCCGGTCGCGTAATCTGGATGGTCGCCTGGGCCGCTCCGGCCACGGGCACAAAGAGGATGCGCGGCCCATCGCCGAACACGGGCTGCAGCGGTGGCTTTGCCGCTACGGCAGGCCGCGCGTCCTGCCGTTTGCCGAAGCGCGGCTCGACGGCGGCGACGACGTCCTCGATCGGCAGGTCGCCGACACTGTAGAGCGTCATTGAGGCGGGAACGAACAATTCCTCATAGACGGCGCGCGCCTCGTCGAGAGTTATCGAATTCACGCCCTCGGCGGTAATCTCAATTCCTGGATCGTCGGGACCGGGGACGAACACGGTACGATTGAGAGCACGCGATGCAGACGCATCCAGATCCGAGTCGCGCTGCACCAGATGCTGCAGTGTGCGCGCCCTGAGCACGGCCCACGGCTCGTCATCGAAACGCGGCGTCTCGACGACATCGGCGAGAAGGTCGATTCCGTCGGCGAATTTCTCGGGCACCACGGAGATCGTCGCGCCGGAACGAGTCGCGCCGCTCCAAGTGCCGATGACACCGCCGATATCGCGCAGCGCGTTCGCCAGTTGCTCTTCGTCTCGTGCGCCGGCGCCGCGCGGCCCCATCTCGAGCGCCATCTCGTAGATGCCTTCCTTGCCGCGGGGCTCGTTGTTGGAACCGCCGCTGACGACAACCGACAGATAAGCCATCGGGGCGCCCTCCATGCGGTAGTGCACGAGCTTGATTCCATTGGACAGCGTGGCGGTCTGGCGCGGCGGAAGCACCGCAGCCTTTGGCTCACCAGCCGCGAGGACCGGAATCTCCACTGGCGCGCGATTCGCGACCTTCAACGGCTGCGCCTCACCCGAGGGCTCGCGCAGCACCGCCGGATAGTCGCCGCGGGCACCGGGACGGATAACGGCTATGCTCACATCGGCATCGACGAGGATGCGACGCATCTCGCGCTCGACATCGGCGGCAGTCACGTCGAGCAGCTCGGGCGGGACCCCGAGCACACCCTCAACAGTGCCGGTATCGCTCATCACATCGGCGATGAAATCGGCGCGCGGCGCGTAAGCCTCGAGGCTGTTGCGAAAACCCACGAGGAAGGCCGAACGCGAGCGCTCGAGATCGGTGGGATCGATGGGGGCAGCCACGAAGCCCGCAATCGCGGCGCGGAGCCGCTGCTCGAGATTCTCGGGCGTCGTACCGGGAGCGGCCCCGCCGTAAAAGAGGAAGCGGCCACCGAGATCTCCGGGCGACCAGCCGCCGGCGGCGAATGTCGCGACGCCCTCGCTGACCAAGGCACGAAGCGGCCCGCCTTCGTTGCTCAGCAAGTCGCTGGCGATCAGCAGGGCCGCGTCCTCAGCGTCGGTGGTGACGGGGCCGCTGAAGCCGAGAAACACCATGGGCGTTGCCACCGCATCGGTGTCGTCGATGCGCACCCGAGTCGGCGCCGCCTCAGGCACGGCTGGGAGTGCCAAGGGCGCGACACGCGCCACCCGCCCGAACGTGTCGGCGACGAGAGCCTTGGTCGCGGCAAGCTCGATGTCGCCAACGATCACCAGGGTAGCGTTGGCGGGAACATAATAGGCATCGAAGAAAGCGCGAACGTCTCCGAGCGTCGCCGCATCGAGGTCGGCGATCGAGCCGATCGTCGCCCGATGGTACGGATGATCGGCAGGAAACATGCCGCTCTGCAGCGCCGTGAGAGCCGCAGTACCGGGCGAGTCGAGCACGTTCTGGCGCATCTCGTTGAGGACGACGGACCGTTGCGTATCGAAGTCACTCTGCGTCACCGAAGCGCCGATGTTGCCCATCTGGTCCGCCTGAACGGAGAGGATCACCGGCAGCGCAGAGGCCATGCCGGCGGCGTAGTAGGTTGTCGCGTCCTCTTCGGTGGTCGCGTTGTAAGACAGGCCCTGCGCCGAGAGCGTCGCGTCGATGTTGGGATAGGTCGGCGTGCCGGCAAACATCAGATGCTCGAACAGATGTGCGAAGCCGGAACGGCCGACCGGCTCGTTCGCCGAACCGACGCGGTACCTCAGCGTCACTGCGACCTTGGGCACGCGATGGTCGGGCGCGATCACGACGGTCAGCCCATTGCCGAGCACATAGCTCTCGATCGCTTCATCCGGCTGGGCGAGCGCTACGCTGGTCCAAGCAAGGCAGATAGCGACGAGGCCGGCGACAACAGGCAGCTTGAACAGCGCGCGCATGCAATCCTTCAAAACAGAACTCACGAATATTGGACGGGGACACTGACCGGAAACCGGCCCGGTGTCAGCCCATCGGATCGCGCGGGGTGTCA
>JBGAKM010000016.1:0-72007 GCA_044224395.1 Devosia sp. | reverse complement strand
GCCGATACGGCCATTGCCGTCTTCGAATGGGTGGATGCTCTCGAAATACAGATGCGCGATTCCGGCTCTGGCTAAGGCGGGTAAGGGGGCCCTGCCCTCTGATCTGGTGTCGTTGAACCATTTGAGGAAGCGCTTCATCTCACGCGCTACGGCTTTGGATGGTGGTGCCTCGAAATGAACCTTCCGCTTGTAGTCGGGGCCGGAGACGATCTGCATAGCATCCTGGTGCCTGCGCCACGCACCGATGGTCTCGATGCTGCGGTTACCTTCCATCAGCATCCTGTGCCAGGTGAACAGGGTGGCTTCGCCTAAGGGGTCGTCGAAGTTGCGGTAGAGGTCCAGCATCATGCTGGAGATGCCGCGCTCGGCTGGTTTGATGTTGGGGTTTTCGAGGCCGAGGCCAAGCTGGTGGCGCAGGGATGATTGCACGGACGAACGGTCGAGAATTTCTCCTTCGATCGCGGAGGTCTTCACCGCCTCGTCGCTGATTAGATCGATGCTCAAGTGTTCTTTGTCGTCGTCCCCGATATGCGCGTGCATGCCGATGAAGGTCCCGGATTGCAGCAGGAACTGGCTCTCAAACGGCGCGATTGCTTTTGCGTCGTAGGTGAATATGGGCCAGTCGTCGTGTTGCCAATTCCAGGGCATGAGCTATAGGCGTCCTTTCTATAGCTCATGATAGCAGACTATGTGAGTTATAGCGACAGGTTTCTATCGCTCATGGATTGGTTGAGTTTGCTGGGTTCGAGCCTTTAAGACCACTCGGTGATCTTCTCCATTTCCGCAAATATGGCGGCAGGGCCGGCGATCAGCGGGTTCAAGGCGTCGAGCTTGGTCCGCGCCCAGGCGATCCATTCCTTGAGGCCAGGATCGCTGGTCTCACCTGCCTGTGCTTCCACTTCTGTGATGAAGGCGGCAATTCTGGTCGCTTCGTTCCAGTCAATCGCGTGCTGTCTGAAACGCTCCCAGCGCTTGTTATCGATGGTCGCGATGCGCTGGCGCTCGCGGCGACGAGATTCTTCCTCCTGGTAACGCTGGTGCTGCTCTTCCCGCTCGCGCGCCTGACGTTCGAGGATCGGCTCCATCGCGGCGATGCCACCGATAATCGCGGGCAGCATGGTCTCCATCTTCGTCTTGTCGCTCTCGACCCATTCGGGCTGCTTGCCCGGTATCCATGTGTTGATGGTCACGCGTAGATAGCCAGATGCGTCCAGGCCAGACTTCGCGAACTGAGAGAAGGCGGTCCATGCCCGCGCCTCTTGCCAAGATTTCGTGGAGCGAACCATTTTCTCCGCGACAGAAATCTCAACCTTCTGCTTGCCGGTGAGGATGGTGGCCTTGCCTGAGACAAGTGCCTGCTCGATCTTGCAGCCCGCTTGTTCGAGGCCTTTGAAGATCGCGCTGGTGACGCGGAAGCGGTAACGGTCGCGCTCGGTCAGGTCAGGAATGAGCGGGGACGACCAGCCGCGCTCTCGCATTGCTCTGCGATGGTCGACAGCTCGTTCTTGCTGGTCCTTCTCATGTTCTTTGATCCAGCTGTGCACCAGCTTGTGCAGGTCCGTCATGTCGTCCGGTATGGAGAGACCCGTGCTTAAGGCACTCACTTCTGCCGCTACATGTATAGCCTCCGGCAGGCGCGCGCGTTTGGGTGCAGGCGGCGTGATATCCGTCCAATCCTTCGCACCCTCTTTGAGCGCTGGCAGTGGGTCCTGCTTAATTGGTTTGCCTGCCTGTTTCTTGGCCCAATAGCCGCGCTGGGGATATGGTACCCCGAGGCGCTCGCATGCCCTGGCCAGGCCGTTGCCGGTAATGCCTAGATCCTTCGCGACATGGATCATGGGACGGGCCCAGACCATCTCGTAGAGTTCGTTGCGTGTTACACGATGCGATCGTTCCATTGGCATGCCCCTCGCGCTGATACTAAAACATCGTTACATTGCCAGTGTAACTTAGTGGTCAATCCCTAGCCTTCCAAGCGGGCTAGGAGGGTTCGATACCGGCACCATTCCAGTTCTTAAGTTTGGTTTGGCGCGTCCTTTTGGACCGGGCTCTCGTGAACGGAACCTGCGCTTGAGCTTGTTTCCGCCATCCGGCTTCGATCCCTCGCGCGGGGAGAATTCTGCTCCACTCACCCAAGGATGATACCCTCCGAAGCCACATCATCGCGTCAATCCTGCCATGGGCATCGCACCCTGCAAGGGACGCTTCGCTTTGAGACCCTTGCAGGCTGCTCTTTGCCCATGGCGGACGGATTTCGCGATGCGGCTCCGGAGGATGATCTCTCCTGTATTTGCGACCTAGTTGATGACGTCCGGGTCTTCCATTTGAACCCTGGGCCCTCCCATCGTGGCTTCCCGCATGGCCTTCAGCGCCAACGTCAGCTCCACCACCACACGCTGCGCTTCATTGCGGTGCAGGCGCTTTGAGACGGTGATCGTTCTGCCGTCTTTCGTGACGAGCTTGACGCTGTGGTACCGGGCTCCTGGTGCATCGGCCACCTCGATGCTGTTGAGCTCGGGCTGAACCGTCTTCAGCTTCGTCAGGTATTTATCGTGCGGCAGCTTCTGCGGAACCGTGATGCTGCCATCGCGGTGGAATATCACCGAGCGCTGCGGCAGTCCCTGCAGCACATAAACTGCCGACATGATCCCGGCGATGATGCACATGGCAAGACCGATCAGCGCAAGGCCGGGATAGTAGGGGCCGATCCAGAGGAAGAAGGGCACTCCCAGCGCGCAGCAGATGAACATGCCAATGAAGGTCGGATAATGCTCGCGGCGGTACGACGCTTCCTCAACCCACTGCGCGCCTGTCTCCTGCAGTACGTCACCCTCCGACTTTGCAGCCGGCTTGCACCAGAAATCCGGCATCAGGCTTCCTCCCTTTCCAGACTCTGCAGGCTTTCGATGAACAGCGGCGGACGACTCGGCGAGAGGATCAGCTGTCGCCTTTTCTCTCGCGCAAAATGGTAGGTCAGCTCCACCGGGTCGAGCAGCGGCACCGTCCTGAACTGCGAGCGCTCGCCGAGATCGCCGTACGACTGTCCGTGCGATGAAACCTGATCGTAGCGTTTCTCCAGAATGGTCGTCTGCCCGATCAGCTTCGAGAGATATTCCGTTGTCGTCACGTCGACATTGGCCCATGCCTGGATGATCCCGGCATTGCCAAGGAAGGTCTCCCAGCTCTCTTTGTAATGCGTCTGCAGCTGCGTCAGATCCTGCAGGATCACCCACAGCCTGCAGCCCATGCCGGCCATGAATCCTGCCGCCATCTCGATGGATTTCATCTGACCGAGCGCTGCAAACTCTTCCAGCACCAGCCATACCGGCAGCGCGCCGTCGTCGAGGCCCTTGACCGGGTTGCGCTCGATGGCCGCAATCACCAGATTGACCAGCAGCCGCAGCCACCGGAAATGCGTCGCAAGCCGCGTCGCAGGCAGCACCAGATAAACGGTCATCTTCTCTTCGCTCAGCTGCGAGAGAAAGAAATCCGTTTTCTCCGAAACCCGCAGCACATCCTCCAGCGGCCAGGTCTGCTCGATCGCCGTCGACAGGATCGAGCGAAGCTCGCCCGACATCCCGCCATGCTCAAGCTTCGCAAGAAACCCGCGGCCGGTGGCAGACACGATGCCATCGAAGGCATGGTTGGATTTCATGGCCTCGAGGAGCCGGATGAATTCATCGGTCTCGACCGTGAGCGATCGCCGCAGCTCCTTCAGGTTTACCTTGAGCGCATCCTGAGTCAGCAGATGCAGGATGATGCCGCGCATCAGGTTCTTCGCGGAATCCGTCCAGTGTTTGGAATCGCCGCCGCTCTCGACAATGAGCGCATCCGCGATCAGCGCGGCATCGGCCGGCTGATTGACCACGGGGCTGCGCGACAGCTCCATCAGCGGATTGAACTGCCCTCTGAACTGCGCCACCTCATCCGGGGTAATGCCGAACGGATCGAGGATGAACACGCGCTGGCCCATCGCGTGCCGCTTTTCGGCCGTCTCTCTCGCCAGCTCCCCCTTGGGATCGATCACCACCACCGAACCCTGGTAGCGCTCGAGATTGGGCTTCAGCACATAGCGCGACTTGCCCGCGCGGCTGCCTGCAATCGTGACGATGTGGCGGTTGTCACCCGCGCCTGCGAGCGCAGGCTTTTTCCTGAGCTGGTCGGGATCGCCGATGAAACGGCCTCCCCAGTGCCCCAGCAGGATTTTGCGGTCCGTGTGGCTCCACCCGCCACCGAGTTTCGAGGGATCGCCCCAGCGGCTGTCCGATGCAGTCTCGTTCGCCTCATCCGCGCCAAAGCCGCGCGGCGGGAAATTCATCGCCATAAACATCGCCCCCGACATTACCGGGGCGATAGCAGATCAGTGCTCGATGGAAATCAAGAGCTTCCGGTACACTTCGTTGGCCTCGTCGGGCCGCAGCGACGAGCGGCTGGTGTGGTGGTCGCCAAACTCGCGAAGTATGTCCGCTTCAGTGGCAAACTCCCCATCCTTCATCCGTCCGAAGACAGCAAGGGCGCGGGCATACCCGGAGCTGCCCTTGCGCGGTCCTTTGAACCGGATGCCGTCCGGCGTCTGCGCCGCCATGGTCACCAGCCATGCGGCCACCACGGACTCATTGCCATTCCTGATCGCGGAACGCGCCAGCAGCTCGACGCTCGCCCGCAGGTCGTCCTTCGCTTTTTCCACCTTTGTAATCTCGGCAAACGGGCTGTTCATTTTTGCACCCCGTCGCCCGATACCGGGTCCGCCAGCTCCAGCCATTTGATGGCATGGGTGGCTGTTATGCGCTCTGCACTCGCGGCAAACTTCGGAAAGAATTCGAGGTTTTCTTCGCGGTCCGCTTCAAGCATCACTTTGCAGGCGATATAACGGAGCTGGTTCGCAATGATCTCGGAGGAAAGCTCTCCACTCTCGAGCGCCCGCTCGAGAACTGCCCTGAGTGCCTCGCGCAGGTCCGGGCCCACGTCATCTTCACTGCCCCAGCCTCTGATCATCTCCATTTCGAAACCTTCCTGTCGAGCCCTATCATGGAAGAACTCCGTTCTACTTTCAACAAATCTGCGCAAGAGACGCTCGATCACATCAAGGCGAAGGGACTGGCCTTTCCCGATCTCCAGAAGCGGGAGATATTCGCAGGGATCGTCACTGGCCTGGAACTTGAGGTCGACCAGCTCAAGACGGAACACGACCGCGACCGGCTGGCCCGCATCGTGGCGGATGCCAACCTTCACAGCGCGCAGCGCTCGCCGGTAAACGGCCCCGAACCATATAAGCGCGCGATCACCGAGGATGAGGTGATGGCGATGAGCGATCGGGCCAACCGGGAAAACGTCACCATCGACCAGCTGACGCCGGAATCCCATGCCGAGCAGCACATCATCCCGGCTTATGTCCGCACCATGCAGTACGAAGGACAGCAGCTGCGTGTGCAGCAGGATGACCATGAGGAAGTCATCCGGCACAGCTACCGCGAACTGAAAGACCTCTCCGTCGAAGACTTTGCGCAGACCCACGACGACCGCGGCCGCACCCGCGGTGAATTCCACAAAGGCGATCTCTCGGCAGAATTCAGCCGCAGGCGCTAGAGACGCAGTTCGAGGCCGCGGCTCCTATGCTGTTCGAGCGGGCCCACGATCAGCGCGGCCGAGTGCTGCCTCAGGCGCTTAAGCGAAGAGCGGTGATCGAGCCGTATCGCCTCGATCTTCCGCTGCACCTCCAGCCGCTCCTGCATCTGCAGCTCGAACAGCCGTTCGCGCTCCATGATCTCGCGGCGAAACAGGTCGAACGCCTCGCGCTCGTTGTCGCGCCTGATCGTGCCGGCCCGCCCGGTCAGGACATCCCAGAGACCCCGGACACCACGGCGGAAACGCGACTGGCGCGAAGCTGTCTCGATCTTTCGTCGTTTTTCCTGAGCATTCCGCAGCCGCAGGCGCTCCGCGCGCTGGCGCCCGACGGCGGTTCGTAGATTGTCGACCAGCGGCCGCAGCTCCTGTCGGTGAATATCGCCAACATCCTTCGCATGATCCTTCATGCGCTGCGTTGTGCGCTCCTTTATGCGCGCGGTGACAGCTTCGACGCCGTCCAGTGCGGCTGGCGAACCAAGCCGTGCCTCAGTCTCTTTGACTTTGACCCCGACCAGTCGGGCGACCGAGAACACCTCGCCGCCCAGGTCGACCGCCACGAAGCCGCGCCGGTCACCACGCGCGAGGAAGAACCCGCGGTCCTCCAGCGCCGCCTTAAACGACTTAAGCCCATCCGAATGTTTCCATGCATCCGCGAATAGCTGCTTCACCTCGCGCGGGTCCATCCCGATCCGTCTGCACTGCTGCCACTCCGCCAGTGTGAAATTAAGCGGACTGCGCCAGCCATTCTCGCGATGCCCTTCCGGAAGCTCCCAGCCATGCTCCAGATAAAGCGCCTTCGAAAGACCGGCGAGCCGGTTCTTGAAAAACGGCAGCTCGACTGCCTTCATGGTGTCGGTATCGATCCGCGACCACACCACATGAATGTGCCTGCGGCCTTCCTTCTCGTGCACCACGATCGCGCGGGGCTGGTCCTTCAGGCCCAGACCTTCTTCCGCACGGTCGGCGGCATCGATCATGTCTTCGAGCCTGCACTCCGCGCCTTTGGGCGGATTGAGGCTTAAGGAGAACATGAACTGCTGGCACTTAGTCCCCTTTGACACGGCGTAAGCCTCTGCGAGCGCACCGTGCAGGTCATCCGCCACGAAGCCGCGCAGTTCCTGCAGCGTCACGTGATCGTTGTCGATTTCGTTCAGCAGATGGTTTGCCAGCTGCAGACCACCGCCGCGCTGCGAGCCTTTGAGGATCATCGCTGGGCCCCGACGTCGGTCGCGGCACGCGAGAACCGTGCGCGGACGGTTTCGCGGGCTGGGCGCTGCGCTTTCATCCCAAGCGCTTTCAGCAGGTGCAGATGCATGGCGCGGATGTCGTCGCACGCGTCGTGCAGTCTGCGGACGACCAGATCGTCCACATAAAGACTTCCGCTGTCTGCCGCTGCGGCCAGGTCGCGCATGCTTGCGACAAGGCCGCTGGCGCCTAACTGTCCCAGGAGCTGCGCCAGCAGCACCTGGTCAGCAGATGCGGTGCGTCTCACACCCGGGGCCGCACCGTGCAGGGCGACGGATTTGACGAAGGTCGACAGGCCGACGCCGACAGCTCGGCGTTCGAGCGCCGCACGTTCGGCCTGCGACAGGCGAATCGAAAGAGGCGATGGCCTTACGGTTTTGGGCATGGCCCACCACCGCGTTTCTCATTCTCAATGCGGGTAAGAGTGCGTTCCCACTCGCTCAAAACCTGAATTAACTGGTTCGATTCCTCGACATTAGGGCGCGCCAGTTCCTCGCATAGCTGCATTTGTGTCGCCGCCGCTCAGGACGCGGGCTCCAATCCGCGGCGTTTTGCCTGCGCGGTGAATCTCGGGCGGGGATTTCCCTCTGCCTAACTTTTTTGCAATGCTGTGACTCGTCCCCGCGCGGATATCCGATAGGTTTGCTGCGGGCTCGGTAAGGTGGGACGATGCGCGTCTCCTCGCCGGGCACACGCAGCTCGATGAGAGAGAAGAGCAATGAAGCACACACTTTCGGCGCTTGTGGTGCTGGCCCTGACCGCGATGGTCGGATCGGCCTTCGCCCAGGAGAAGACGCCTAACGATCCCCGCCTGTTCACCCCCGGCAAGCTGACCGTCAGCACCTCCGAGCCGAGCTATCCGCCGTGGGTGCTCGACAACAATCCGGAATCCGGCGAGGGCTTTGAGGCCGCGTTGGTTTACGCGCTGGCCGCCGAACTCGGCTTCAAGAAGGAAGACGTGGTCTGGGTCGACGTGACCTTCGACGGCGCCATCGCGCCGGGCCCCAAGAACTACGACTTCTCGATCCAGCAGATCTCGGTCACCCCCGAGCGCTCGAAAGTCGCGACGTTCTCGGACGTCTATTATCAGTCGGACAAGGTCGTGATCGCCCTGCCCACATCGACCGTTGCGTCGGCCAAGTCGTTCGCCGACCTCAAGGCCGCCAAGTGGGGCGTCGCCGTTGGCACCACCGATTTCGACTATGTGACCAACATTCTGGGCATCACCGACGCGTCGGTGTTCGACGACCAGGCCGGCGTGTTCCAGGCGCTGCAGGGTGGCCAGATCGACGCCACCGTGGTGGCGTTGCCCACCGCGCTCTATGCGACCTGCTGCCAGGTGCCGGAAGCCAAGATCACGGCGCTTCTGCCCAAGGATCCCAAGGACGAGGGCCTAGGCCTCCTGTTCGCCTACGAGAACCCGATCGTTCCGTGGATCAACGAAGGCCTCGCTGCCCTCAAGGCCAAGGGTACGATCGACGAGCTCACCAAGAAGTACCTTATCGCCGATCCCAACATCCCCACGATCAGCCAATGACACGTCGTCCCGGCAAAGGTCGCCGGAAGATCGCACTCAAGGACCGGCTTCTGCCGGTCCTTATTAGTTTGGTCAGCGTGATCGTCGTCTTCGGCGCGATCGCCTACTTCGTGACGTCGGCACCGCAGTGGCCGCGCATCCAGCTGCAATTCTTCAGTCTGACGGCGATCGTCGAGGCATTCCCTTCCGTCGGCCGCGGGTTCCTGGTCAGCCTCCAGATCTGGATCATCAGCCTCATCGCCATCGGCATCTGGGCGCTGGTGCTCGCCATCTTTCGCGCCATGACCGGACCGTGGTTCGCGCCGCTGCGCATATTCGCCATCGTCTATGTCGATTTGTTCCGTGGCCTGCCGGCCCTGCTGCTGGTGCTGCTGTTTGGCTTCGGCATCCCCGCGCTGAACCTGCCCGGCCTGCCGACAAGTGGCTTGTTCTGGGGCGGCGTCGCGCTGGTGCTGAGCTATTCGGCCTATGCCACCGAAGTGTACCGCTCGGGCATCGAGGCGGTGCACGAAGGGCAGCACCTCGCGGCGAAGTCCCTCGGGCTGACGCAGTGGCAGACACTGCGGTATGCGATCCTGCCGCAGGCACTGCGCAACGTCGTTCCAGCCATGCTCAATCTGGTTGTGGCGCTGCAGAAGGATGTCGCGCTGCTCTCGGTGCTCGGCGTCCGCGATGCGGTGCGCGAGGCGCAAATCTATACGGCGCGCACGTTCAACTATTCCTCGCTCGTGGCTGCGGCGATCCTGTTCCTCCTCGCCACCATTCCGCTGGCGCGCCTCACCGACCACCTCCAGCGCCGCGATCGGCAGCGCCGGCTGCAGGGTGCGCTGTAGATGCATCGAATAGAGATCGAGTGCCCTCTAGATGCATCGGATCCAAATCGAACAACTCACCAAATACTACGGTGAGAATCTTGTGCTCGATGCGGTGGACCTCGCCGTCGCGCCGCATGAAGTGGTGTGCCTGATCGGCGCCTCTGGCTCGGGTAAGTCGACGCTGCTGCGCTGCATCAACGGACTCACCGAGTTCGACGAAGGAACGGTCAAGCTCGACGGCGTCGACATCTACGATCCAAGCTTCGGCCGGATCGGGCTGTATAAGCGCGTCGGGATCGTCTTCCAGGCGTACAACCTGTTTCCCCATATGCGGGTGATCGACAACATCACGCTGGCGCCGATCAAAGTGCATGGGCGCCCGCGGGCGGAGGCCGAAGCGAACGCCCTAAAGCTGCTCGAGATGTTCGGGCTGAGTCAGTTCGCGAACGCGTACCCCGAACAGCTGTCGGGCGGCCAGCAGCAGCGCGTCGCGGTGGTGCGGTCGCTGGCGACCGACCCGGAAGTCTTGTTGCTCGATGAGGTGACAGCGGCGCTCGACCCAGAGCTGGTGGGCGAAGTGCTTAAGATCATCCGCGAGCTCAAGACGCGCGGCATGACCATGGTGATCGTCACGCACGAGATGGGCTTTGCCCGCGATGTGGCGGACCGCGTGTGCTTCCTCGATGCCGGCAAGATCGTCGAACAGGGCGAGCCGCATCGCCTGTTCTCGCAGCCGGAGCACCCGCGCACGCAGAAATTCCTCGAGCGGATCATCGCTGGCGGGCGGCTCGAGGTCGCGAAGCCGGCCTAGCTGTTGGCAGCGAGGTAATCCCTCGCGAGCGCCACCCAGTAGGCGGCGCCGCGCTCGATGATGGCGTCGTTGAAGTCGTAGTTCGGGCTATGGAGTTCGGCGCTCGGTCCGTTGCCGATGAACAGGTAGGCGCCCGGACGCTTCTCCAGCATGAAGGCGAAGTCTTCGCTCACCATGCGTGGCGCGACCAGCGCGACGTGATCCTCGCCGAAGTGGCGGATGGCGACCTGCTGCGCGAAGGCGGTCTCGTGGTGGTGGTTGACCAGCGCCGGGAAGCCGGGCGGGTGGTTCACCTCCGCAGTCGCGCCGTAGCCCGCCGCGTGCGCCTCGGCGAGCGTCTTGATGCGATCGCGGATCGTGTCGCGGACGACGTCGGTGAAAGCACGGGTTGTGAGCTGTAACTCGACCCTGTCGGGGATGACGTTTGGCTGCGTGCCGCCGTGGATCATGCAGACGCTCACCACGGCGGTCGCCATTGGATCGACGCTGCGCGCGACGATCGTCTGCAACGCCATCACCAGCGACGACGCAGCCACGATGGGATCGACGGCTTCATGCGGGAGTGCTCCGTGGCCGCCATGTCCCTTGATGGTGATGACGATCCAGTCGACAGACGCCATCGTTGGGCCGAAGGTGAAACGGAACTCCCCAGCTGGGATGCCGGGCCAGTTGTGCATCGCAAACACTGCATCGACCGGGAAGCGCTCGAACAGGCCGTCGGCGATCATCTCGACGGCGCCGCCGACCTCTTCGGCAGGCTGGAAAATGAGCCGGACCGTACCGGAAAAATCGCGCCGCTCGGCCAGTTCACGCGCCGCGGCGAGCAGCATGGTCATATGGCCGTCGTGCCCGCACGCGTGCATCACGCCCGGATTGCCGCTCGCATACGCAGCACCGGTGGTTTCGGCGATGGGCAGAGCGTCCATGTCGGCGCGGAGGCCGATCGTGCGCTCCCCGGCCCCATTGCTGAGCGTTGCGACGACGCCAGTTCCGCCAATGTCGCGGGCAACACCATAGCCCCAGCTTTCGAGCAAGTCGGCCACCAAGGCAGCGGTTGCATGCTCCTGCCGGCTCAGCTCAGGGGCGGCGTGGAGTTTACGGCGGAACGCGACGGGATCGAAGGCGGTCATGTGGCTGAAGTAGCGCGGCAAACCGGGCCTGTCGACGGGCCGCCTTGACGCCGCCGCCGGTCCATCGTAACTCACGCCCGTTCTCCGCGCCCATCGTCTAGCGGTCAGGACACCGCCCTCTCACGGCGGGAACAGGGGTTCGATTCCCCTTGGGCGCGCCAAACTTTCCCAAATCGATGAGGTGCCAAGATGCCGAGCTCCATAGAGGATCGGATCGCTGTTTCGACGTGGTCGCTGCATAGGCATCTGGGAACGACGTACCCGCATGACCTGTCGACGACGGCGATCGGCGCAGTACAGGAGACCTATGGCGAGGGCACGGAATCGCTGCTCGATCTGCCGTCGGCGCTCGCCAACCACGGCTATCACCGGATGGAGCTCGTCTCGTTCCACCTGCCCAGCCGCGACCCGATCTACCTGGGTGAGCTGCGCGAGCAACTGAAGACCACGGGCGTGGCCCTCCAGACGTTGCTCATCGATGCTGGGGACGTAACTCACCCGGAACTCGGCGCCCGCGACCAGGCCTGGATCGCGAGCTGGATTGAGATCGCCAATGAGCTCGGCGCCGAGAACGCTCGCATCATTGCCGGCAAGCAAAAGCCGTCGCGCGAAACGCTGGACCGGTCTGTCGCAGCGCTGACCGCGCTGGCGGATGGCAATGCGGGATCGAGCGTGAAACTTGTGACCGAGAACTGGTTCGACCTTCTGCCCTCCCCCGCCGAGGTGAACGAGGTGCTTGACCGCCTCGCCGGCAAGGTGGGCCTGCTCGGCGACTTCGGCAACTGGAAGGGCGCCTGCAAGTACGACGAGCTCGCCGAGATCTTCGACCGCGCCGTGCTCTGCCACGCGAAGGCGAGTTTCGTCGACGGCGCACTCGATACCGCGGACTACGGCCGATGCGTCGACCTCGCAGAGGCGGCCGGTTACGCCGGCCCCTACACGCTGATCTTCGACAGCGAAACGCCGACCGAATGGGACGGCCTCGCCATCGAGCGCGACTTCATCGTGAACCGCGTCGGTGACTGAGAGAAGCGCCGGCGTTCTCCTGTTTCGCCGGCGCGACGCCGGCGTCGAAATCCTGCTGGTCCATCCTGGCGGCCCGTTCTGGGCGAGGAAGGATGACGGATCATGGTCGATCCCGAAGGGGCTCTACGAGGACGGCGAAAATCCTCAAGCGGCTGCGCGCCGCGAGTTCGCGGAGGAAACGGGTGCGCCGTTCGACGGTGAACTCACCGCGCTCGGCGAGTTCAAGCTGCCGAGCGGCAAGCTGCTGAGCGTGTGGATCGGCGAAGGCGACGTCGACGTCACCACCCTCCGCAGCAACCTGTTCGACATGGAATGGTCACCCCGTTCCGGCAAGCGCGCGCAATTTCCTGAGGTGGATAGGGCTGATTGGTTCACGCCCGAGGCTGCGCGGGTGAAGCTGACGAAAGGTCAGCTTCAGGTGCTCGACGCGTTCCTGGCTACGCCGCCTCGCTGACCCGTTTGGGCACGCCGCCGGTGGAGTTCTCGCTGTCCCAGATCACCCAGTACTTGCCGTGATTGTCCGGCACGAGCACTCGGCTCGGACGCTCCGTTTGGGCCGAGAACTGCGCTTGGTTGCGCGCCTCGAGTGCAGCAAGCTCGCGTGAGTCATGGGGGCCATGCGGGCGACCTTCGAAGTCGACCCACCATTTCCCTCGGCTTTCTAGAACGATGTAGAGTGCTTTCGCCATCTTAGGTCCGCCAACCTAATGCCGCCAAACTAGCGCCAAGACGCGAGGCCGCACAAGGCTGCCCCGATTGCGCATATTTGCTTTGGTGCCTGTGGATAACCGGCTCACGCCCGACGTTCAGAAACACGTGAGCAACATTACCGAACCCTAACATTACTTCGCCGATTCCGTCGTTCATAAGGGCGGGCAACGCCATGGTTTGGCGGCCTTTTGCCCGGATCGCAAGATGAGAAAATTCTTAGTCTGGATCGCCGTTATTCTGGTCGTCGCCGGAGGCGCCGGTTACGCCGGTTGGACCTATTGGGCGCCGACCCAGGCCGCGGTCGAACCCACGACCGTCTTCGTCGAGCGCGGTGACGTCGAGCAGACGGTGCTGGCCTCGGGTGCGCTGCAGGCCAACTCGGTGACGAGCCTGGGCGCAGAGGTCTCCGGCCGCATCGAGACGGTGTCGGTGAAACTCGGCGACGTGGTCAAGGCAGGCGACCCGATCGCGGAAATCGACTCGGTCAATCAGCAAAACGCGGTAAAGTCGGCCGAAGCGTCGCTGGCCAACATGAAGGCCCAGCTGAGCGCGAAGCAGGCCGACCTCAAGACCGCGCAGGCGGCCCTCGATCGCTCCGACAAGCTCAAGCAGCAGAACCTTCTCTCGGACGCGGACCTGCTGACTGCGCAGGCCGGCCTCACCTCAGCAGAAGCGGCGATCGCGTCGCTCGAGGCGCAGATCAGCCAGTCCGAACTCGCCGTGGAATCGGCGCGGCTCGATCTCGAGCGGACCAAGATCACCGCGCCTGTGGGCGGGACCATCGTCGCAGTGCTTGTGACCGAGGGCCAGAGCGTCAACGCCGCACAGTCGTCCCCCACTATCGTCAAGATCGCCGACCTCGATACGATGCTGATCAAGGCGCAGATTTCCGAAGCCGATGTGACGCGCGTGCAGCCCGGCCAGACGGCGACCTTCACCGTGCTCGGGGATCCCAATACTAAGATCAAGGCGACGCTGCTTTCGGTCGAGCCGGCGCCGGACGCAATATCGACGTCCGACACGGGGCTCTCAACGTCGGACAATGCGGTGTACTACAATGGCATCTTCTCGGTCGCGAACCCGGATCACACGCTTCGCATCGCGATGACGACGCAGGTCACCATCATCATCGATGAGCGCAAGGGCGTGCTCACCCTGCCCGCCTCGGCACTCGGCAGCGCCGGACGCGACGGGCTCTACCGCGTCGGCGTATTCGACCCGGCCACGGCGAAGGTTCGCACCGCTGAGGTCAAAGTTGGACTCAACAACAACATCACGGCCGAAGTCGTCGACGGGCTCGTCGAGGGCGATCGCGTCGTCGCCGGTGCAAATGTGTTGAGCGCGACTCGCACGGGAACGAGCGGCACCGGCAATAACCGCAACTTCGGCGGTGGTGGCCTGGGTGGCGGCGCCATCTTCGCCGGCGGCCCTCCACCGCGCTGAGGTATTCATGGCTTCGCTTATCTCGCTCCGCGGACTGACCCGTCGCTTTGTCACAGGCGCCGACACGGTCACCGTCCTCGACGACGTGAACCTCGACATCGACGCAGGCGAAATGATCGCCATCGTTGGCGCTTCGGGCTCCGGCAAGTCGACCCTGATGAACATTCTGGGCTGCCTCGACCGGGCGACGAGCGGCACGTTCACGTTCGCAGGCCGCGACATCAGCAAGCTCGGCCCCGACCAGCTGGCGCAACTGCGCCGCGAACATTTCGGTTTCATCTTCCAGCGCTACCAGTTGCTCGCCGATCTCGACGCGGTCGAGAATGCCGCAATGCCCGCGATCTACGCCGGCGTCGATGGCGGCACGCGGACCGCGCGTGCGAAAGATCTGCTGACGCGGCTGGGTCTCGCCGACCGGCTCAAGAACCGGCCCGGCGCCCTCTCAGGCGGCCAGCAGCAGCGGGTCAGCGTGGCGCGCGCGCTGATGAATGGCGGCGATGTGATCCTCGCCGACGAGCCGACGGGCGCGCTCGACTCCAAGAGCGGCGCCGATCTGATGGCGCTGCTCAAGGAGCTTAACGCCGAAGGTCACACAATCATTATCGTGACCCACGACGCCAACGTGGCCAAGCAGGCGCAGCGCATCATCGAGATCAAAGACGGCAAGATCGTTAGCGATACGCGGCCGAACGCGGTGATGCTCGCGCCGATCACAAAGACCGCGATGCGGAGCCGTCGCGGACCTGTGGAATGGATCGACCGCGGGGTCGAAGCCTTCCGCATGTCGATCCGCGCGATGCTCTCCCACAAGCTGCGCACGTTCCTGACGATGCTCGGCATCATCATCGGCATCGCCTCGGTGGTCTCGGTGGTGGCGCTCGGCCAGGGTACGCAGCAGACGGTGCTCGAGAACATCGCGTCAATCGGCACCAACACGATCAACATTTATCCCGGTACCGGCTTCGGCGATCGGAGCTCGAGCCGCATCCGCACGCTCTCCCCTACCGACGCCGAGGCGATCGCGTCGCAGCCCTATGCTGACAGCGTGACGCCGCGTGTGCAGACCAACCAGTCTGTGCTCTTCGGCAATCTCGCGGCCAACGCGCAGGTGAGCGGTGTCGGCACCGGCTATTTCCGCGTCAACGGTTCGACCATCACGATGGGATCGAATTTCGACGAAACGGCGGTCGACGATCGCGCCCAGGTTGCCGTTATCGACACGACCGCGGTGTCGACGCTGTTCAAGAACGGCGAGAACCCCATCGGCCAGGTGATCCAGCTCGGCAAGGTGCCGGTGCGTGTGATCGGCGTTGTCTCCGTGACCTCGACCTTCGGGCCCGGCAGCTCGAACCCCAATATCTACATCCCGTACACAACGGCGATGGATCGTATCCTCGGCCAGCAATACCTGAGTCAGATCATCGTCCGCGTTGCCGACGCCTCGGACATGGACACCGCGCAGGCCGAGATTACGGATCTGCTCAATCGCCTGCACGGCAAGACAGACTTCTTCCTCCAGAACACCAACACGATCCGAGAGACCATCCAGTCGACGAGCCAGACGCTGACGCTGCTGATTTCGGCAATTGCGATCATCTCTCTGGTCGTGGGCGGCATCGGCGTGATGAACATCATGCTGGTGTCGGTGAGCGAGCGAACTCGCGAGATCGGCATCCGAATGGCGGTCGGCGCAAGGCGCGGCGACATCATGCGGCAGTTCCTGACAGAAGCAGTGCTCGTCTGCGTCGTCGGTGGCGCGGCAGGTGTCGCGCTGTCGTACCTACTTGGCTTCGGCCTCAGCCAGATGGTGTCGGGCGCAAGGCTCTCCTATTCGACGCTATCGATCGTCGCTGCTCTGGTGTCGTCGAGTCTGATCGGCATCGTGTTCGGCTTCATGCCCGCCCGCTCGGCGGCGCGACTCGATCCCGTGCAGGCGCTGGCGCGCGAGTAGCGTCAGCCGATCATGCCGCCGCGCTGGCGCGCCGCGTCGATCCCGTTCTGTATGACCGCCTGCATGGCGCGCCGCGCCTCGTCCGGCTTCCGATCGGCGATAGCTTTGGCAACACGCTTGTGCTGCGCGACAGACGAACGCAGCTCGTCGGCATCTTCGGCAGGCGACGAGATCGTCAGCATGGCGACGAGCACCAGTTCCACCAGCGTCGAGATCGAGATGAAGAACGGATTGGCGGCCGCCTCGGCGACCGCCAGGTGGAACCCCAGATCGGCTCTTACAAAGTCCGGTGGACTGATAGAGGGCTCAGCCATCTGCTCGGCCCAGTCTTCGATAGCAGCAAGCCCCTCGGTGGTGCGACGTTGCGCGGCAAGCGCCGCGGCCTCTGGCTCGAGCGCCATGCGGATCTCGGCGAGGTGGGCCAGGAACTCAGGCTGGAAACCGGCCCGCGCGTACCAGAGGAGAACATCGGAATCGAACAGGTTCCAGGTGGCGTGTGGCGTGACTCGCGTCCCCACACGCGCGCGTGCTTTGATCAAGCCCTTGGCGGACAGGGTCTTCAATGCCTCGCGCAGCACGGTGCGCGAGACACGATATTTGGCGAGAAGTTCCTGATCGCCGGGAAGGAGGCTTCCTTCCGACAGCTTACCGCTGACGATATCGATGCCAAGGTCGTTGACCACTCGGGTGGTGTGCGAGCGCGATGCCACGCGATCCCCTCCTGTGGTCTGTCGCCCTGTCATGCCGGTCCTCTGCCTGTGCGAGGACCATACAATGCCGCAACTGACAGCCGGTAGTCCCGACCTCTGGATGCGGCATTGCGCATCGCCGGCTACTCGCTCGTCTCCTTGTTGCGGAGCCGGTCGAACGACACCGCCAGGATAATGAACGAGCCGACGAACGTACCCTGCCAGAAGGCATTGATGCCCAGCAGAGTAAGGCTGTTGCGGATCACTTCGATCAGCGCTGAGCCCACAACCGCACCGAACGCCGTACCGATACCGCCGACCAGGTTGGCGCCACCAATGACCGACGCAGCAATGACGATCAGCTCGCGACCGAAGCCCTGGTTCGCGGTCACTGTGCCGAGCCAGCCGATCTCGAGGAAGCCCGATAGGCCGGCGCAAAGCGCGACGTAAACGTAAACCGACACTTTGATCGTCTTGACGGGCACGCCGGTGAGGATTGCGGCCTTCTCGTTGCCGCCGATGGCAAAGCACCATCTGCCCCACTGCGTCCAGCGCAACAGGAAACCGGTGATCAGTGCGACCGCCACGAGGAACAGAACGGGGTTCGGGACAGGTAAGACGCTGGCCTGCGGAATCAGGAACTGCAACCAGGTGAAATCAAGCCGGATCGAGCCACCTCCGATGTCGTAGAGCAACTGCTGGTCCGGTCCAAAGTCCGAGATCAGCTTGTTGTTCGAAAGCACGAGCGCGAGGCTTCGCACGATCGACATCATGCCCAGCGTGATCACGAAAGGCGGCATGCCGGCCACCGCGATGAGCAGCCCGTTGGCTAAACCGACCGCGGCGCTGGCGAGGATCGCAAGGATCAGCGCCTGCCACAGCGGCACGTCGGCCGCCATGACGACGCCGGTGACCATGGCGGCCATCAGCAGTGTCGCGCCGACGGTTAAATCGATACCGCCGGCGATGATGACGACCGTCATTCCTACCGCGATGATGCCGACGAGGGAGAAGTTGCGCGTGACGTTGAACAGGTTCTGCGGCGTCATGAACGTCTTGGTCGCGATCGACAGGTAGATGAAGGCGAGGACGGTCGCGAGGAAAATCCAGAACACCTGGCGGCTGAGGAGCCACGCAAAGAAGCCCCGGTTCGTTTGCTTGCCGATGACGTCGGCGAGTGTGCTGTCAGTGGTCATGGTTCCTCACGCCTCCCGGATCGCGCCGGTGATCAGGCCGGTGACTTCTTCTGGAGAGGTGTCGGCAATACGTTTGTCCGCGACCTTCCCCCCTCGCCGCAGCACGACCAGCCGGTCGCAGACGGCGAAGATGTCCGGGATACGGTGGCTGATCAGCACCACCGCGATCTTCTGCTCCTTGAGGCGACGAATGAGGTTGAGCACCTCGGCCACCTGGCGCACCGAAATAGCAGCCGTCGGCTCGTCCATCAGCACGATCTTGGGGTCCGACAGACGCGTGCGAGCGATCGCCACGGCCTGACGCTGCCCACCCGACATGCGCCGCACGAGATCGCGCGGACGCGTCTCGGATTTAAGCTCGGCGAAAAGCTCGCCAGCGCGCTTGTACATCGCGCTGTAGTCTAGAATGCCGTAGCGGGTGAGCTCGCGGCCGAGGAAGATGTTGGCGGCGGCGGTTAGGTTGTCTGACAGCGCGAGGTCCTGATAGACGATCTCGATGCCCTTTTGGCGCGCGTCCGATGGCGAGCTCAGCGTGGTTTCGCTGTTGTCGATCCGGATGCGGCCGCCCGACTGGTGGAAGTTGCCGGCAATGATTTTGACGAGCGTCGACTTGCCCGCGCCGTTGTCGCCCACAAGGCCCACCACGTCCCCGGGCTCTATGGTGAGCGAGACATCGCGCAGCGCTTCGATGGCGCCGAAGTTCTTCGAAATAGAATCAAGTTCAAGTACCGCCATCGCGGTCAGTCCTCCCCCTGGACGGTTGTTCCGTCACGTTGACGGGCGACTATAGGTGCGCGCCTCCCTCCGTCAACGCGCACAATTTGCGCCTGCAAACATTGTTTTCCCGCCCAGGAAAAATCTACGCAAAACCGATTCCGCTTTACTGATCAGTTGCTTATGGATTTTCCTTGCCTGTCGGAAAACTATTTTGCCTGCTACTGCCCGATGCGTTGACTTGGCACGGCGCTCACAATTAGTATGATTTTTTGAAACGCGCTGACAATGGCGTGGGAGGAATCAGACAACGCGGGCTAAGAGTGCGACCGACGGATCAACCGTTGAGGCACGCACCTCAGACCCGCTCTCAGCTCGACAGTCTTAGGTCGATGATGCTCGGGAGGGCGGACCAGGACTGAGGGGGTCCGTGTGCGGATCAAACACTAGGGAGGAAATTGACTATGAAGAAGACAATGCTCGTCCTCGCCGGCGCGGCCAGCCTGGCCATGCTAGCAGGCGGCGCTTACGCCCAGGAAAAGAAGGAACTGGCCGTTGTCGTGAAAGGCCTCGACAACCCGTTCTTCACGGTCCTCGGCCAGGGTTGCACCGACTGGAACACGGCGCATCCGGATTCCGAATATGTCTGCACCTACAACGGCCCGGCCCTGAGCTCGGACGAAGCTGGTGAAGTGCAGCTGGTTCAGGACCTGATCAACAAGGGCGTCGCGGGTATTGCGATCTCCCCGTCGAACGCTCCGGCCATGGCCAAGATGCTGCGCGACACCAAGCCGACGATGCCGATCATCACGGTCGACGCCGATCTGCTGCCGGAAGATGCCGATCTCCGTAAGACCTTCTTCGGGACCAGCAACTACGACATGGGCGTCGAGATGGCCAAGGGCCTGATGGGCCTGAAGCCGCAAGGCGGCACGATCTGTCTGCAGCTCGGCAACGTCGCTGCGGCCAACATCAATGCCCGCGCCGCAGGTCTGCGTGACACGCTCGCTGGCACCAAGGGCATCGAGATGCTCAACAACTCGAACGGCTGGACGGAAATCGCCGGCTGCCCGCTCTACACCAACGACGATATCACGACGGCCAACCAGCAGCTCGCCGACACCCTCCTCGCCAACCCCGACCTCGACGCGTTCGTGCTCGTGGGTGGCTGGGCCATGTTCGGTGCGCAGGCCTACCGTCAGACCACTGACCAGTACATGGACAAGCTGAAGTCCGGCGACCTCGTCATCGTGGCGGGCGACACCGTGGCTGAAGAGCCCAAGCTGTTCATGGAAGGCCGCAGCCAGTACCAGGTTGGCCAGCGTCCCTACCAGATGGGCAACGAGGCGTCCGACATCCTGATCAAGATCATCAACGGCGAGACCGTTGCCGATCCGCAGTACACCGCTCTCGACCTCTGCTCGCAGAAGGACCCGGGCGTCTGCAAGACCCTTGCGGATGCGATGTAATCGACGGAGCGATCCGTTGCAGAGAGGCGCGCTCCGGCGCGCCTCTTTCGTTTGAAGGGGCTAAACGATGCAGCTTCTCGTCACCGGCGTAACCGGCAAGGTCGGTCAGGCATTCCTCGGCCGTTTCCTCGAAGACCCGCGCTGGGCAGCGGCGAAGATTGTCGCGCTCTGCAACAACCGCACGATCCCCGAGACCGACCGGGTGAAGGTGATCCGCGGCTCGATCAACGACGCGGCGACGATCGCTTCGGCCATGGCGGGGACCACGCATGTGCTGCACATGGCCGCCGTAAAGGAAGACCCCGCGCACGCCATCGACGTTGCGGTGAAGGGCATGTTCCTCCTGCTCGAGGCCTTCCGCGCGAACAAGGACGCCAAGCAGTTCATCCTCATCGGCGGCGACTGTTCGGTGGGGCATTGTTTTGTGCGCTATGACGGGCCGGTGACCGAGGACTCGCCGCGCCGCGGCTATCCCGGCGTCTACGCGACGACCAAGATCCTCGAAGAGGTGATGCTGGAGCAGGCCGGCATCCAGTACGGCGTCAACTGGACGACGCTGCGCGCGCCCTGGATCATGGAGAAGGACGACTTCAAATTCGCCCTGAGCTTTGGGGCCGACCAGTTCGGTGGGCCAGACTGGGACACGCTGATAGCCCCTGCCCTGCGGACGTCATATGCGCGAATGAACGCCGTGCCGGTGCTGGTCGCCGAGGACGGACAGCCGCTCAAGCGCAACTTCGTCCACGTCGACGACCTCGTGACCGCAATCATCGCCTCGATCGATCAACCGGCAGCACAGCAGCAGCTGTTCAACATCGCGATGACGGACGCGGTCGACTATGACGCCGTCGGCCGGCACCTCGAAAGGACGCGGAATATGCCGCCCGTCCGGATCGCAACGCCGTTCTATTCGAACCTGCTCGACAACGGCAAAGCGCGGCTGCGCCTCGGCTGGTCGCCTAAGGTCGACCTCGAGGCGCTGATCGACCGCTCGTTCAGCTACGAACGGGCGACGGGCGACGAGCGCAAGATCTGGTATCCGGGCTAGAAAGCGCGGGCCGATACAACCAAAATAGGGTCGAGAGGCCCTTGCCTTTGGCGACTAACATGTCAGTGTCCGCCGCCTATCGACGGAGGACGGCATGCCCAAATTCAAGACGCGCCAGGTAGGGCGCACGCAGCTCCAGCTCACCGAACTCGGCTTCGGCAGCGCGACGATGGTGGGCATGAACGGCGTCGTCGTGACGTCGGAGCACGCAATCGGCGTCGTTACTGCTGCTGCGGACGCCGGAATCCGCTACTTCGACACGGCACCGCACTACGGCTCCGGCCGGGCCGAGCACCTAATGGGCGACGCCCTGCGGTTCCGCGCCGAGCCCTTCGCGATCTCCACCAAGGTCGGCCGCCTGCTGAAGCCGGTGCGCAGCGACGCCGAGCGCACCGTCGAGCATCCCTGGACGCAGCCCTTCCCGTTCGAGATCCGCTACGACTATTCCTACGACGGGATCATGCGCTCCTACGAGGCCAGCCTGCACCGGCTCGGGCTGGGCAAGGTCGACGTCCTGCTCGTTCACGATATCGGCGTCCAGACGCATGGCGTCGACGGCAACAAGAAGCATTGGGCCGACCTGTCGGGCGGCGGCTACAAGGCGCTCGACGAGCTGCGCCGCAGCGGCGCGGTCTCGGCGATCGGCTTCGGCGTCAACGAGGTGCCCGTGCTGGTCGATGCGCTCGATATCGGCGATTGGGACGTGTTCCTGCTGGCCAACCGCTACAACCTTATCGAGCAGACGCCGATCGAGGCACTGTTCCCCGCCTGCGCGGCGCGCGGCACATCGGTGATCGCAGCTGGTCCATTCGCGGCCGGCGTGTTGGCAGGCACCAATGTGTGGGGGCCAAGCAACGGCACCTACCAGGCCGCTCCGCCCGAGATCGTGGCCAAGGTGACGGCGTTGCGGGCCGTGGCCGACGCCCATGGCGTGCCGCTCGGTGCGGCTGCGCTGCAGTTTGCGCTGGCCAATCCCGTGATCTGCAGCGTGCTGACCGGACCGAAATCGACGACCGAACTCAGCGGTATCCTCGACTGGTGGAGCACCCCGATCCCCGCCGCATTCTGGCGCGATCTGGCCGACAAGAAGCTGGTCGCCGAGGGGACGCCACTGCCGCGCTAGGAACTGTGACGATGCTCGCCAAGACCACGCTCGGGCGCACCAACGTCACCGTTTCCAACATCTGCTTCGGCACGGGCGGGCTGACCACCAACGCCGACGCCGATACGGCCGAGGGCATCGCGCGGGCGCAGTCAACCGTGCGAGCGATCTTCGACAGTCCGGTGCATTTCATCGATACGTCGCGCATGTATGGCCGCGGTCGCAGCGAGCAGCGGATCGGCGAGGGGATGCGCGAGCGCGGTGGCCTTGCGAAGGACTATGTTCTGGCGACGAAACTGGACGCCGACCCCGAGACGCGCCGCTTCGACGGCGCCGTCGCGCGCCGTTCGCTCGAGGCAAGCATCAAGACGCTCGGCATCGACCACTTTCACATCCTCCATCTGCACGACCCCGAGTTCATCGACGATCCCGACGACATCAGCGGTCCGCACGGGTCCATGGCGGAGCTGATGAAGATGAAGGAGGAAGGCTTTTGCGATGCGGTCGGCCTCGGCGCGGGCGACGTGGACACGATGATGCCCCTGCTCCGCGACTGGGACTTCGACGTGATGCTGACCCACAACCGCTTCACGCTGATCAACCGCAACGCCGAGGCGATGATCGACTTCGCGCTGTCGCGTGGGACCGCCGTGCTGAACGCAGCGCCCTACGGCGGCGGCGTGTTCGCGAAGGGATCGAGCGTCTCGCGCAAATACTCGTACCGCGAAGCGCCCGCCGACGTTCTCGACGCGATCAGGAAAGTGGAGGCGGCCTGTGCGCGCCACGGGGTGCCGACCGGCGCGGCCGCGCTGCAGTTCTCGATGCGCGACAAGCGGATCACGTCGACGGTGTGCGGCGTGAGCAAGCCGGAGCGCGTCGCCGAGACGATCGACTGGGCCAACTGGCCAATCCCCGATGCGCTGTGGGACGAGCTGGCGGCGATCCCCTACTCGACCAGCAATCCGCAGGCCAAGTAGGACGGCGTTACAGCCGCCTACTGAATGGTCTCAGCGCCCTTGCCGAGAACTTCCTTGACCTTGGAGTTGATCTGGTCGAGCGAATACGGCTTTGCGAGGAACTCGACGCTGCGGTCGTCGGCGATGTCCTGGCGCACGCTTTCCTCGGCGTAGCCCGACACGAAGATGACCTTGAGGTTGGGCAGCTTCTCGCGCACTTTCACCAGCAGCGCCGGGCCATCCATCTCGGGCATCACGACGTCCGACACCATCAGGTCGATCTGGCCGCCGATATCCTCGAGCACGAACAGCGCTTCTTCGCCAGAGTCGGCCTCGAACACTTCGTAGCCGGTGGCACGGAGCGCGCGCGCCGAGAAGGCGCGGACGTTGTCCTCGTCCTCGACCAAGAGGATGCGCTCGTGGCCGGTGAGGTCCTTGACCACCGCGGCGGTCGCGGTCTTGGCCGTGACTTCGCCTTCGGCGGGCACGTAGCGCGGCAGGAAGATGCGGAACACCGTGCCCTTGCCGACTTCGGAATCGGGATAGATGAAGCCGCCGGTCTGCTTGATGATGCCGTAGACGGTGGAGAGGCCGAGGCCGGTGCCCTTGCCGAGCTCCTTGGTGGAAAAGAACGGCTCGAAGATCTTCTCCATGATCTCGGGCGTCATGCCGGTGCCGGTGTCCTCGACCTCGAGCAGCACATAATCGGCGGGCGGCATGCCGGTGTAGGCGTAGCGGTTCGAGTCCGCCTCGGCGACGTTGCGGGTGCGGAGTGTAATCGAGCCGCCATTGGGCATCGCGTCGCGCGCGTTGACGACGAGGTTCACCACCACCTGCTCAAGCTGCACGAGGTCGGCCTTCACCGGCCAGATGGTGCTGCCGTGATCGACATGGAGGCTGATCTGCTCGCCGATGAGGCGCTTGAGCAGCACCGTGAGGTCGTCGATGTGCGTCGGCACTTCGAGGATTTGCGGGCGCAATGTCTGGCGGCGCGAGAAGGCCAGCAGCTGGCGCGTGAGGCCCGCGGCGCGGTTGGCGCTCTGCTTGATCGACATCAGGTCCTGGAAGCTCGGATCGCCCGGCTTGTGCTTGAGCAGCAGCAGGTCGGAGAAGCCGATGATGGCCGTCAGCACGTTGTTAAAGTCGTGCGCGACACCGCCGGCGAGCTGGCCCACGGCCTGCATCTTCTGGCCCTGCGCGAACTGCGCTTCGAGCTTGCGCTGCTCGGTCATGTCGAGGGCGTAGACGTTGACGCGTTCGGGCGAGTCCTCGGTCTCCTCGGAGCCCGAAAGATAGAGCCGCACGGCGTGGTCGCCCTCGCGGGTGAGCTGCGCGTCGACGGGCTCGACTTCCGATTTGTTCTGCGTCGCCGCGGTGAATGCCGAGGCGAAGCGCTCGCGGCTCGCGTCGGTGAGAAGCTCCGTCATCGCCACGCGATCGAGCGGACGCGACGTGCCGGACCAGCCGAAGATGCGGCCGAACGGCGCGTTGGTGCGGATGATGCGGCCGTCCTTGTCGAGCGTGGCGATGGCAAACGGCGTTTCATTGAAGAAGCGCGAGAAGCGGATTTCGGACGCGCGCAGCGCCTCCTCGCTCTGCACGCCGCCACGGCGATCGAGGACGAGCGTGCGCGTTTCGCCCAACTCGCCATCGGCGAGGCGGGCCGCGCGATGCAGCAGGCGGACCGGGATCGACGTGCCGTTCTGCTTCACCAGATCGATGTCGATGATCTCGGTGCGGATTTCGCCATCGGCGCGACCGCGCGACAACAGGCTCGCGCCATCACCGCGCACGATGTCCGCAAGCTTGACGGTCCCAGCTTCGAACTCGGCGAGATCGTAGCCGAGCCAGTCGGCAAGGGTCGAGTTGAGGTACTGCACCCTGCCCTGCGGGTCGGCCGAGAAGAAGCCGGCCGGGGCGTGGTCGAGATAGTCGATGGCGCGCTGCAGTTCGAGGAAGGCGTTATCCTGCCGCTCGCGATCGCGCGTGATGTCTTCGACGCTCCACAGGACCAGCGGCTTGTCGTTGCCCTCGACCTCCGGAAGCGCACGGACGGCGACGCGGTACCACACGGGCTTGCTGCCACCACCGAGCGAGCCACCCAGCCCGCCGATCAAACGGATGTCCTCGGACGCCGGACGGCCATCGCGCGCGGCGCGCGAGATACGATAGACCGCCTCGCTCGCCTCGGGCTGGCCGGCAAACAGGCGCGGCACACCTACGGGCACGCCATCGGCGATACCCCCTGCGAGCTGGCCATATTGCGCGTTGACGTAACTGATCTTGCCCTCGCGGTCGGAGACGACGGCGCCGAACGGCAGGCTGTCGACGACAGCGCGCGAGACGGTGACGGCCTCGTCGGTGGCCGACGAGGCGAAGCGGAAAATGCCGGCCGCGAGCGCGAACAGGCAGAAGACGCCAACCACCGCGAGGAGGCCAACGAAGACGAGAATGGCATCGGACGGGATGTAGTCGCCCAGCATCGAGATCAGCACGGCGACGATGATGAAGGCGCCAGCCAGCGCCACGACACGCCAGAGTCCGGAGGTGCGGGTTCGGCTGACCAGAGGGCTCGGATAATTGTCCTCGTCGGCCGGCATGGTGGACATCCTCGGGGCCCTCGAATCAAGCTCATCAAGGCTTAGCAAAAGGGTGAGTCACGGGGTAGCGCGGACTGCCCGCAGAATGCGGCAAAACGGGACCACGCGGCAGTTTTCCCCGATTGCTCCGCGCTAGCTCTTCCAGGCCGCCTTGGGCCGCATCCGCATGACGAAGCCGATAACCTGGGCGACGGCCTTGAAGTGTTCGGTCGGGATCGTGTCGTCGATATCAACCGATGCGAAAAGTGCTCGCGCGAGCGGCGGATTTTCGACGATCGGAACATCGTGCTCCTTCGCCATTTCTCGGATGCGGAACGCCACGTCGTCGGCGCCCTTGGCGACGCAGATCGGCGCTGCCATGTCCTTGTCGTATCTGAGCGCGACGGCGAAGTGGGTCGGGTTGGTGATGACCACGGTTGCCTTGGGCACATTCGACATCATGCGCTGGCGGCTGCGCTCGTTGCGGATGGCGCGGATGCGGCCCTTGACCTCGGGACTACCCTCCATCTGCTTGTACTCGTCGCGCACCTCCTGAACCGTCATCTTGAGACGGTTCCACCAGCGATTGCGCTGATAGACGTAGTCGATGAGCGCGATGATCGTGACGACGGCAATGACGGCGCCGAAGACCTTGAGGCCGAGCGCCTGAAAGTCGGGAAGGATCAGCGCGGGGTCGACCATCACCATGGTCTCGAAGCGATCGATTTCGGGCCAGATCACCGCGAAGACGATGCCGCCGACGACGGCGATCTTCACCAGACCTTTGACGAAATTGACCAGCGCCTCCATCCCGAACATGCGCTTGGCGCCCTCGAGCGGATTGATCTTGGAGAAGCGCGGCGTGATCGGATCAACGGACAGCAGCGGCCGGTGCTGCACCAGATTGGCGGCGATGCCAAAGGCGGCGAGCACCGCAAGCGGCACGAGGGCGACAAGCAGGATCGTCGTGGCGAGGTTCGACAGGAACGCATTCAGCGCGGAGCCGCCGATCTGGAATTGATCGGCGTTGGCCAGCAGCATTTTGAGACTGTCAGCGAGGCCTGTTGTCGTCGGCGCGGCCATCATCGAAAACAGCAAGCCTGAGCCGGCAATCATGAACCAGTTGTTGACCTCCTGGCTCTTGACCACGTCGCCCTTCTTCTGGGCGTCGTCGAGCTTCTTTTGCGAAGGGTCTTCTGTTTTGGCTTCCTGATCCGGGGCGTCGTCGGACACTTACGACCCCCTGAGCGTCGCGAGCTCGGTCTCGAAATGCGTCAGGTACCAGCCCATCATCATGGTGAGCAGCAGCGCCAGCAGCGCCATGCCCACCCAGATCGTCGCCGGCATTGCGACGAAGAACACCTGCAGCTGCGGCATCATGCGGCCGAGCAGCCCCATGCCGAGATAGAACACGAGAGCCAGCACGAGGAACGGCGCCGACATCTGCACGCCGATGATGAAGGCCGACGACGTCGCGCGGATCGCCATCTCCGCAGCATCGCCCCACATGATCGGCTCGGACGGCGAGAAGATCTTGTAGCTGTCGCGAATAGCGTAGAGGGCCACGTGATGGAGGTCGGTCGCAAAGATCAGCGCCACACCGAGCATCGACAGGAAGCTGCCGATCACGACACCCTGTGCGCCCTGATTGGACGGATCGGCGCCAAGAGCGCCCGAGAGGCCCACCTGAAATGCGATCGTTGCGCCAGCAACCGATGCCGCCAGCGTCACCAGCCGCGTGATCGCGCCGAGGATCAGGCCGATGGCGATCTCATGCAGCAGATAGACGAGCACCTGAAGGACATCGCCCTGCAGCGCTGGCAGTGTCGGCGAGACGAGCGGAAAGAGCGCCGCCGCGAACACCAGCGCAAACCCAAGCCGCATACGGGCCGGGATCACCTGCTCGCCGAGCGCGGGAATCAGCATAAGGATCGAGCCGACGCGCGCGAAAATGAGGATGTAGAGATAGGCTGTCTCGGGCAGCCAGTTGAGCGAGATCATCCGCCGGTCACGATCATGTCGGCGACGCGCGTCATGTACCCGGCCATGGTGGCGCCCATGAACGGCAGGGCGAGCAGCATCACGACGAACATCGCGATGATCTTCGGCACGAAGACCAGGGTCTGTTCCTGGATCTGCGTCAGCGCCTGGAACAGCGCAATGACGATACCGACGACGAGACCCGCGATCATCATCGGCGCGGCAACGAGGATCATCACCCAGATGCCGTCACGCGCGATATCGAGAACCTGAAGGCCGTCCATGAGCTTCTTTCTTCGCTCTACACTAGGTCCGCGCCTAGATCGGCATCCTCATGATCTCCTCATAGGCGGAGATCACCTTGTCGCGGATGGCCACCATCGACTCCATCGCGATTTCGGTCTGGCTGATGGCGGTCACCACGTCGACGACATTGGCCTTCCCGTTCACCAGATCAAGCGAGAGTTTGTCGCTCGTCTTGCCGGCATCGGCGACGCCCTGCAGGCCCTCGGTAACAAGCTTGCCGAAATCAGGGAGTTGGCTCTTGTCGCCTAATCCACCGAGTGAAGACTTGCCCTGATCCGAGATCAGCTTGGCGGCGTTGCTGTAGGCGCTCGAAACGGCGTTGAACGGCACACTCATCTTGTGATTCTACTTTCTGAAAGACGCTCCGCTGCTCGAAAAACCGGCTCCACTTTTTCGGCGGAGCGCTGCATCAGCCGCGGAGGATGTCGAGCGTGCGGCCCAGCATCGAGCGGGTCACGGTGACGACGTTGAGGTTGGCTTCGTAGGTTCGCTGCGCTTCGCGCATGTCCATCGTTTCGACCAGCGAGTTGACGTTGGGGTAGCGCACGTAGCCGCGCGCGTCGGCCGCCGGATGCCCCGGCTCGTATTTCGAGATGAAGTCGGACTGGTCGAGCGCCAGCTTGCCGACCTCGACGATATTGCCGCCGACGTCGGCGTCCATCACAGCCTTGAAGGTCGGAATGCGGCGCCGGTAGGGGTCCTCGGCGGCGGTCTTGCCGGTCGAGTCCGCGTTGGCGAGGTTCTCGGCGATGATCCGCATGCGCGCGTTCTGCGCATGAAGACCGGTGGCGGCGATGCGGAGGGAGGAAAGAAAGTCGCTCATCTAGCTGTCCTGGCTTAGCCCTGCCGCCCGATGGCGATTTTCAAGAGCCGCATCGAGCGGGTGTAGAGGGTCGTGACGGCCTGATAATCCATGTCGTTGCCGGCAACCTTCATCATCTCGTCTTCGAGCGTGACGCCGTTGCCGCTGGGGGTGATCTCGAACGGCGCCGAGCCCTTGCCGAACTGGCCGCCTCCGCCGCTGGCCGCGGAAATGTGATTGGGGCTGGTGACGCTGGTGGTGAGCGTCGCGATCGAGGTCATTTCGTCACCGAACGAGAACGCCTTGAGGTCGCGCTCGATGTAACCGGGCGTGTCCGCGTTGGCGATGTTTTCGGCCAGAACCCCTTGGCGTTCCTGATGCCAGCGCATTTTCTCGCTGAGCGCCTGGAACAGATTTATGCCGCCGACCTGCATCTTCAGACTCTGTTCGCCATGATAGGCAAATCCTGCCTACCGATGGTTAAGAGCTGGTTAACCGATTATGGAACCGGCGATCTTGCCTCGCATTTTGCATAATCTGTCGATACGACTCGGCAAATTCTGCATGTGTTTAGCCGTACTGGGGGGAACGGCCAAACATGGAGCGCGACATGCAATTCATGACGTCCCTCTTCGGGGGCTCTGCCGGCACCCTACTCAACGCGGCCTTCGCACTGGGCATCGTCCTCGTGCTGATCGTCATCGGACTCTGGCTGCTGAAGCTGTTTACGCAGGCGGGCGAACGGTTTGGCCGCGGCAGCGAAAAGCGGCTCGTGGTGGTCGACAGCGCCAATGTCGACGGCAAGCGTAAGGTGATGATCATCCGGCGCGACAATGTCGAGCACGTGATCATGACCGGCGGACCGCAGGATCTGGTGATCGAGAGCGGCATTGCCGTGCCCGAGCCGCAGCCGATGCGCCGCCCGATGACGGCGCGCGCCACCAAACCGGCGGCGCCGGCTGCCGCTGCCCAGCCAGCAAAGCCTGCCGCTCCAGCCGATATCGCGACCCCGGCTGCCCCCGATCGCCCGGTGACCCGCGAGGCCGTCGACCGGCTGCGCGATCTCGCTCGTCCCGCGCCGCTGACGCCGCGCGTCGCCCTGCGGCATACCGCCCTGCTCCGCCCCGTCGGCCCCGGCGAAAAGCCGGTTATCCCCATGGGACCGGAACTGGCGGTCGACAATTCCGCTGGCCCCTCCGCCGACTCAGCTAGAGGTGGCGCGAGTAACGAGGCAGACGGACAAGTCGGCGTTGGCGGCAGAAATCGCTTCTTCAGACGGGTCGCCCCGGACCGGAGCAACTAGCCGGCTCCGCGTTCCGCGTGGACTGATCGTCGCCCTCATCGCTGCCGCCGCGATTCTGATCCCGACGCTGGTTCTGGCGCAGGATGTGTCGATCGATTTCGGCGACGATACGACGCTGACCGAGCGTGCCGTCCAGCTTGTCGGCCTCATCACCGTCCTCGCACTCGCGCCCTCGATCCTCGTGATGGTGACGAGCTTCACGCGCATCGTAGTGGTGCTCTCACTGCTAAGGACCGCCATCGGCCTCCAGACGGCACCGCCCAATTCGGTGATGGTGTCGCTGGCGCTGTTCCTTACCTTCTTCATCATGCAGCCGACATTGCAGGCGGCGTACGACCAGGGCGTGGCGCCGCTGCTGGCGGGGCAGATCGAGGTGCAGCAGGCGTTCGACCGGGGCTCGGTGCCGCTGCACGACTTCATGGCGAACAATGTGCGCGAAGAGGACGTGCAGCTGTTCTACGATCTCAGCAACCAGACGCCGCCCGAGACCGCCGAGACAATCCCGCTGCAGATCCTCATCCCGGCGTTCATGATCTCGGAGCTGCGCCGCGCCTTCGAGATCGGCTTCCTGCTGTTCCTGCCCTTCGTCATCATCGACATGGTCGTCGCGTCGGTCCTGATGTCGATGGGTATGATGATGCTGCCGCCTGTGGTGATCTCACTGCCGTTCAAGCTGATCTTCTTCGTGCTGGTGGACGGCTGGCATCTTGTGGCCGGCTCGCTCGTCCGCAGCTTTACCGGAAGCTAGACGGCGGACTTGGTCAGCGCCTTGTCGGGCGTAAGGCTGGTGTCGGCGCTGTAAATGTCGCGATAGGCGCCGAGGAACGCGGTGATCGAGTCCATGCTGGCCACCATCTTGGCGGCGGTCTTGAACTCCTGGCCCACGGGGTCGGCGTCGGGACTGGTGATGTAGTCGAACAACGCCCATTCCGGCGACCGCGCCATGCGCTCGGAGAACTTGGCCCGCAGGCGGCTGAGGCCGAGATTGTCGTTGCCGAGCACGAGGCCCACAGCGGCCTTGATCACCTGCATGCGGGAGCCCTGGCTCAGCTCTTCGAGCGGATCGCGCGAGTAGATCGTTTCGATCAGGTTGGACGCCGCGATGTAGTTCTTGGCGTTCCAGTAGCCGTCGACGCGCAGCAGATCGGCGTCGCGTCCCTCGAGCCGTTGCAGCAGATCAAGCGCGAGGTCGCCGCGATCGGCATCGATCAGCGCGCGCGCTTCGAGGATGCGGCGCTGCCGCTCTAGGCTTGGCGCGAGGTTCGCCATGCGGGTGCGGTTGAGCACGCGCAGCGCGCCCTCGGGATCGCGGTCGGCGATGCGGATAAGGGCGAGGTCGGTCGCGACCTGCGCCTGCGCCGCACCCTGCAGTCGGCTGTCGATCTGGTACTCGAGCAGGTCCGCCGCCTGCCCCAGCAGGTCGACCTTCACCAGGCGACGCGCGAGGTTGCGGATCATCTCGTCGCCCTTGGTGCCGGCCGGCGTGAGCTGGCGGAAATCGTAGTAGAGGCTCAGCGCATCGAGATCCCCCAACCGGTCGGCGGCGCCGTTGAGGAAGAGCTCGGCGAACTGGGACTCGGCCTCTTTCGACAGCGCCTCGATCGGCTTGCTCTCGGGATTGTTCGACGCCGCCTCGCGGGTCACCTCGAAGCCGAGGCGGTAGTCGCGATGCTCGAAGTAAAGCTCGGCGAGCAGCTTCTCCATGTCGACCTCGAGCGCGTTGCCGCGCCACAGCATGGTCTCGGCCGACAGCGTGTCGGTGGCCTTGGCGAGGTCGATCTGGCCGGTGTTTCGAAGCACCACGAGCGTGCGATAGACGGCTTCGGCGCGCGTCGGCCGAACCTCGGCCGCAATGACCAGGCCATAGGAGTCGAGCGCATCCTTGGTCCGGCCCTGCGCTTCCGCGATGCGGCCCTGCATGAGCTGGTAGGTGGTCACGTCGTCGGGCGTGAGGGTGGCGAAATCGATCTGGTCGAGGAAGCGCTGCGCCAGGGGAACGTCCGAGGCCTCGAGCGCCGAGCGGATCGCCGCGAACAGGAACTTCTTCTGCACCCACACCGGATAGGAGTCGATGATCGACTGCGCCGCGAGCGCATCGTTGCGGGCACCGACGTAGTCCGCGGTATCGGTCCGCGCGATCGCCCGCCACATTACGGCGTCGACCTCCTCGGAGAACGCCGCGCTGTTGAGGATGGCAAGCGCGTCAGCCGGTCGGGCGGCGAGGACGTCGGCGATGCCTTCGGTGAGCTTCACCTTCTTGCGCAGCTCGTCGCTCTTGAGATCGCCCTCGAGCACGCGAAGGACACCGATGGCCTCCTCGCCAAACTGATTGCCGACATAGAACTGCGCGAGGTTGAGCCGTGCGACTTCGCGGGCCTGCCCTTCTTTCTCGGACGCCAGCTCGCTCAGCTTCTCGCGCTTCTGGATGAACGCGCCCGGGTCGTCTTCACGCAGCGATGCGAAGTCGATGAAGCTGTCGCGATACTCGTCGGCATTGCCCGCATCGAGCGTCCGCAGCGCATCCTGATCGGACAGGGTCAGACCTTCGGGCGCGGTGATCAGCGCTTCGTCCTTGACGATGGAAACATCCACGGACTCGTTGTCGGGGCGTACCACCAGACCATGCACAGACCGCAGCGCGTCGAAATCGACATAGGCGAGGTCACGCACCGCCCCGCGCGCCGGCGGATAGGCCGTAACGATGTCGAGCATGTCGCCGACGACAGGATCGCGGAACGAATGAACCTTGTAGGGCTTGCCGAGCATCGCCGACATCTGGAAGTGCCCGTCCTGGTCGCGGCTGCGCTTGAGCGTCAGCGGCTCGGACGAACTGAGCAGCGTATCGCCCACCGACAGCACCCAGGAGCGCCCCTCGGACGAAAGCGTCGCGAGCCGATCGGTGGAGAGATCGACCCGCACGATCTGCGTCTCGCCCGCAGGTACGACCGTGAACGCAGACGCGATGCTTTTGAGGGCATCGGACTCGGCCGGCTGGTTCACGGCAGTCCTCGTGTCGAACAACATCCACAGCGTGTCGCCACGCCGGAACACCGCCGACGCAGTATCGCGCTCGAAGGGGAAGCGGACACGGACGGTGCCGGAGACATTGTCCACGACCGGCGTGATGGCCTCGCCGGCGTGATACTCGGGTTCGGCAACTGCAACGGCGTCCGGATGCTCGGCAGCGAGCTCTTCCTTGGCCCGCGATGCCTCTGCCTGCTTTAGCGCCGCTTCGGCCTCGGCCCGCCGCGCAGCCGCTTCTGCAGTGGTTCGGTTCTGCTGCACATCCTGCGGCGTGAGGTCGATGTCGAGGGTAAAGACCCGCTGTCCCTCGGTATAGAAGCGCGGCTTGACGCCCTCGACGAACGTCATGTCGACGGAGGTACCGGACGACGTGACCTTATTGGCCGCACCGAGCAGGCCCGGCGGCAGGTCGGCAATGAGGTTGTAGAGGTCGACATCGACCGGCCAGTCGAACTTGATCGAAGCGGCTGCACCGTCCTGAACGAACTTGCCGACTGTATCGACGCTCCACTCGAACTGCACGCGAACGAAGGTCGGGTTCCGCCCGACACGAACCGTCGCTCTGGGGTTGAGCGCCTTGGCTTCGGCCGCCTTGCGCTCCTGTTCGGCGAGAATGGCCGCACGCTTGGCGCGATCGGACAGCTCCGCGACGATCTCGGACGGCAGGCCGGGCGGGAGCCCCTGCCAGCTCATCGGCATCAGGTCGATGAACAGCCGCTCGCCGGCCTCCATGCTGTGCACATTGACCGGCGTGCGAAGCCCGAAGCGGACGCCTTTGCCATCGGGATCGACGCGACCGATCGTGAGGTACTCAGGCAGCGTTGCCCCGACATCGGGCAGCGGCATCGATACGGGCTCGTCGAAGACGACCGCCAGAACGTTGTTATCGAAGTTGACGCGGTACTTCGGCAGGTCGAGGCGAGCCGGGAACTCGAGGATGAGGCGCCCATACCCGGCTTCGGCGGTGGCGTGAAGCTGGACGCGGTCCTGCGCAAGAGCCGGGGCGAGGCCCAAGACGAGCCAAAGCACGACATGCAGCAACTGCCGCACCGGCCCCAATGCCCGCCGCCCCATCGACTTCATCGCCGTACGCAACTCAAACGCTTACGAAAACAAGCGTTAAGCATAGGGACGCCGGCTTAACGCCCGCTTACGATTCCGGGGCTTTTTCGGGGTTTATTGGCCGACGATCTGCGGCAAGGCGGCCAGATTTTCGCCGGCCTGCGCGACAACTTCCGTGCTGTCCGTGGCCGCCAGCGCGATGGTCAGCTGTTGGGCCGGCTCGGGCGACATGGCCGCAAGGATCGGCGACATCTTCCGCGGGCTCATTGCGCGTGCCACCTTGAGCAGCACCGACAGCTTCAACGTGTCGAAGATCTTGGCGGCGTCCTTGGGCTTCATCGTCTCGTACATGCTGACGACGGCCTTGAACCCAGCCTCTTCGGCGGCCTGCTTTTCATCGACCAGCTGCGCCACCTGCGCTTCGAGGGCAGCGAGTTCCTTGGTCCGCTCGTCGAGGCGCTTTTCGGCCGCTTCGAGGAGCGCCATGCGCATGCCGATATCGGCTTCGCGCTGGTCGAGCGCCGCGCGACGCTCGCCGAGGCGCGCGATCAGTGCATCCTCGCTGGTGTCGCCGGTCGCCTCGAGCGGCACGAGCTTGCCCTGCGTGTCCTTGACCAAGGGCAGCGCGTCGCCGTGCTCGTTGACGGGGATTTCCTGCGAGACGCAATCCGTCGCGTGCGCCTCCGTCGTCGTCCCATGATCGCTGGCCGCCGACGTATCTTCGACGAGAGGACACGGCACCGGCGTCGCAGCCACTTCGGATGAGGACTCCGCATGGCTCGCCTCGGACGAGGAACCGCTATCGGCCTCGGCGGAAGCTCCGTGGCCGCCGTCCGACGACGCAGCGCTCTCGCCATGCGAACCTGTCGCGGCCGTCTTCATCGTCGGCGCACCGTCGTCTTCGATGGTCGGGCTCGTATCGGCGATGACCACTTCTTCGGGCAGACCGCTGCCGCCGAGGTCGGCGGTCGCTTCCGCAGGCGCGGACGCATCGTGACCGCCGCTATCACCCGCCGCGAACACCTCCGTGGTTCCCGTCAGCACATAGCCGCCATTGGTCACCAGGCCGATGCCCTTGAAGACAAGCAGCGCCAGCGCGGCGAAAATGACGACGGGAAGGAGGCGGACGGACTTCAAGCGGCTTTGCCTCCGATACCCGGACGCATCGCCAGCTGCTGCAGCGCGGACGCGAGACGGCTCTGCGGTTCGATCGGCGCAGCCCGGACGGTCTCGACCGGCTCAGCGGCTTCTTCCTTGGCGGCGGACGCATCGGCAAGCTGCTGCGCACGCGCGGCCTTGGTGATGCGGAGAATCTTTTCGATCAGCTGCGAGCCGGTGGACACGTGGGTCGCAAGGCTCTTTTCGAAGGCCGCGGCCTCTTCGAGCCGGTCGTAGAGCTTCGTTTCAGCGTCGAGCGCAGTGGTCTTGAGCTCCATTACCGCGGCGTTGGCCAGCGCCGTTGCTTGGACGAGATCGCCCACGGTCTTGGCCATCGTCTCACGATCGGCATGCAGACGCTTCAGGCGCGCATTGAGCACGATGCAATAGAGGATCGTCACGGCCAACAGGACCGCAACCGAACTCTCAACGATCAAGCCGAGCCCAACACCGAACATCAACGCCCCTCCACGGGTTTATCCAAAGCTTCAAAGGCCGCCATGGTCACCTTGGGCGGATTCAACGGACGCGAGACGCGTACCGAAACGTGGCTGCCGATATGGCCCATCACGCCTTCGGTCAGATCGACGTCGCCACAGCGCAGCTTGATCGGCTCGGACGGCGAACGGTCGAACATGATGGTCTCGCCGGGCTTGAGCGCGAGGGCGCGGCTCAGCGGCAGGTCGAACTCGTGCAGCACAGCCTCGACCTGCACGTCGGCGGCATAGACTTCCGTCGCGAGATGACCTTCCCAGATCGGGTCGCGGCCGAACTTCTCGCCCATATACATCTGCAGCAGCTGCTCGCGGATCGGCTCGATCGTCGCGTAGGGCAGCAGAATCTCGATCTTGCCACCACGATCGTCCATCTCGATGCGAAGCTCGATCAGGATTGCCGCATTGGCCGGACGCGAGATCGCCGCAAAGCGCGGATTGGTTTCGAGCCGCTCAAGCTTGAAGTTGACGTCGGTCACCGGCTCGAACGCGCGATGGGTATCTTCGAGGATGACCTCGATCATGCGCCGCGCAAGGGCCAGTTCGATCGTCGTATAGGGCCGGCCCTCGACGGTGATCTGCCCACCGACGCGACGGCCGCCGAGCAGGACGTCGATCATCGAGTAGATGAGATTGCTGTCGACCGTGAGCAGACCGAAATTGTCCCACTCTTCTGCCTTGATCACCGAGAGGATGGCCGGCAGCGGGATCGAATTCAGGTAGTCGCCGAAGCGCACGGACGAGATCGACTCCATCGAGACTTCGACGTTGTCGGAGGTGAAGTTTCGAAGGCTCGTCGTCGCCAACCGCACCAGGCGGTCGAAGACGATTTCGAGCATCGGCAGGCGCTCGTAGGAGACCAGCGCCGAGTTGATGAGCGCCTGCACGCCCGTCAGCTCGACCGCACTGCTCGTGCTCGCGTCAAAGCCCAAGAGGCTGTCGATTTCATCCTGGCTGAGGACGCGATCGGCACCGTCGCCGGCCGCGCCCTTGGACGTATCGGACTCGAGCATGGCGGCCCAGTCGGCCGACAGACCATCGGCCTCGCCAGTGCCAGCCGGGTTCCAGTCGTCGGCGAGTTTGTCCTGATCGCTCGGTCCAGCCATCACTGCACCAGGATTTCCTTGAACAGGATGCCCTCGACCTGCGCCGGGAATATCGCCAGGTTCACACGGCGGCGGAGCTCTTCCTTGAGACGATAGATGCCGGCGGAGCCCTCGAGATCGCTTTTGCGCAGCTCGCGCAGATAAACCTGGAACGCATCGACGACCTTGGCCATGCGCGGCTGGATCTCCTTCATCACCGCTTCGTCGGCGACTTCGAGAGCAATGGTGAGCTTGAGAAACTGATCACCCTCGGCGCCATCGTCGTTGAGATTCACCGTCATCGCCGGCAGGTTGAAGATGAAGGTGGTCGGCGCTGCCGCGTGCGACGCATCGGCCGGCGCGCCGCGCCCGGCGAACACGAAGAAGTAGAGTCCCGCTCCAGCGGCGAGCAGCACGATCAGCCCCGCGGCGGCAATGATGATCAGTTTGCGCGGGAGGCCCTTCTTGGCCGGTTGGGCTTCGCCGCCCTCTTCCGCTCCGGCCTCGGCTTCTACAGCCATGCGCAAAACCCCTGCATTTCCGGACGATTCCAATGCTCACAGAGAGCTAAGCGTCCGATAGTTAACGATCCCTTACTGCGACGTGCCAAACCGGCAGAAATTGCCGGGTTCTTCTTGCCTGCTGGACCGAATGCACCTGCGCTCCTGATCCGGGCATAAGTGCGACATCCATGAAATCATTAGGTTTTTTGGCTTGGCACGGTTTCTGCAACGTTAATGGCGAAGCGGCGTGGCCTGGGGAGGTCGCAAGGCTTCGGGGATTAAGACGGGGAATGTGCGCATGGAAAACGCGCAGCTAGTTTCGCTCTCGCGACAGATCGCGCTGCAGCACCAGATGGATGTTGTCGCCAACAACGTGGCCAACATCAACACCACGGGATTCAAGTCCTCCGACCTGCTGTTCGAGGACTATTTGATGCCGGTTGCCCGCGACAACGACTTCGGCGGCGGCGACCGGCTCGTCCACTACACGCAGGACTGGTCGACGGTGCACGATATGAGCGCAGGCTCGATCGAGCAGACCGGCAACGACCTCGACGTGGCGCTGATGGGCGATGGCTTCCTCACGGTAGAGACGCCCGACGGCCCCCGCTACACCCGCAGCGGCGCGCTCGCGATCGATGCGAGCGGCGTGCTGGTCGACCTCAACGGTAACCCCGTGATGGGCAGCTCGGGCCAGATCAAGTTCGACGACAGCGATATCGACATCACCATCGGCACCGACGGCAACGTCGCCACCAACAATGGCAGCAAGGGCAAGCTCGCGATCGCCGAGTTTGTCGATCCGCAAATCCTGGCTCGCGAGGGCGACAACTACTTCTCCGGCCCTGCCCCCGATGCCCCGGTGGCCACGCGCGTGATGCAGGGCGCGATCGAGAAGTCGAACGTCTCGGGCGTCAACGAGATCACCACGATGATCAAGGTGCAGCGCGCCTACCAGTCGCTCGCCAACCTCATGCAGAAGCAGGACGAGTTGCGCAGCACCGCGATCCAGCGCCTCGGCGATATCCGAGCCTAACCGGAGGACACCCAGATGAAAGCTCTCTACATCGCGTCCACCGGCATGGCGGCCCAGGAGCGGAACGTCGAAATCATCTCCAACAACATCGCCAACATGCGCACCACCGGCTACAAGCGGCAGCGCGCAGAGTTCCAGGACCTGCTGTACCAGGCCTACCGCCGCGCCGGCTCCACGACCTCCGAGCAGGGCACGCAGGCGCCGGTCGGCATCGAGATCGGTTCGGGCGTAAAGACGGCCGCAACGCCCCGCATCATGTCGCAGGGTACGGTCACGCCGACGGAAAAGGAGCTCGACGTCGCCATTCGCGGCGAAGGCTTCTTTGCCGTGCAGCTGCCTGACGGCCGCACCGGCTACACGCGCGACGGCTCGTTCGAACGCGACTCCAGTGGCCTCCTCGTCAACGTCGACGGCTACCAGGTGCAGCCGGGCATCACGATCCCGCAGGATGCCAACAGCCTGTCGATCAGCGCGGACGGTATCGTCCAGGCCTATGTCGGGACGGACACGACGCCGACCCAGCTGGGCCAGATCCAGCTCTACCGCTTCGTCAACAAGGAAGGCCTCGAGTCCGTCGGCGACAACAACTTCGTCGAGACCGCGGCCAGCGGTGGCGCCCAGGCCGGCGTGCCCAATACGGACGGCATGGGCTCGGTGCTGCAGGGCTACCTCGAAAGCGCCAACGTAAACCCGGTGACCGAGATCGCCGACCTGATCGCCGCGCAGCGCGCCTACGAAATGAACGCCCGCGTCATCTCGGGCGCCGACGAAATGCTCCAGGCCACGAGCCAGCTGCGCTGAGGAGATAGATGATGAAGACCCACCTCTCCCTCGCTTTGCTCGCGCTGGTCCTTACGACCTCGACGGCTCTCGCAGTCCCGACCCTCAAGGGCGACATCACCGTCAACAAGGCGATCGTCACCGTCGGCGATATGTTCAACGATGCCGGCATCCACGCCGAGACCGGCATCTTCATGGCCCCGGCCCCCGGCACGACCGGTGTCGTTCCGCTCGCCGATCTGCAGCGGGCCGCTGCGCTTGCCGGCATCGAGAGCTTCGAGAATGTCGGCTACACCCGCGTCCGCGTGGCGCGCGCCTCGACACTGGTCGACGCCGCGATGCTCGACGCGCTCATCGACGCCGACCTTTCGCGGCGCGGCATCCTCGCGCCGGGCATCACCGCCGACCTCCGCTTCGACACGGTCGATGTCAGCTACAATGCCGAGGCGATCGCCAACCCGGTGACCCTCGTCAATCTGCGCTACACGCCGGGCAACGATGGCTTCACCGCGCGCTTCATGATCGCCGGGATCGACCAGCCGGTCGATCTGAGCGGCAGCGTGCAGCTGATGACGATGGCACCGCGCCTCGCGACCACGCTTCCCGCCGGGACCATCCTCAGCGACAGCGACTTCCAGCTCGCATCGGTTCCGCTGTCGACGGCCGACGCCGGCGGCTACGCCGATCTCGGCCAACTGGTCGGCAAGCAGCTCGTGCGCCAGACGCGCGGCGGCATCATGCTCAAGGCCACCGATGTAACCGCGCCCAAAGTCGTCACGCGCAACAGCTTGGTGACGGTGCTGCTGAAGTCGGGCCCGATGACGCTCACGGTCAAAGGCACCGCGCTCACCACCGCAGCGGTGGGCGAGCCGGTCGATGTGCTCAACAGCGTCACCAAGAAGATCCTCCACGGCGTCGCGCGGTCAGACGGGGCCGTCGAAATTGTCACCACCACCGTCGTCGCCGGCCTCTAGGAGAGCAGCATGAACCTCGTCAAACTCCTCTCCGCTCTTGCCGCGATGAGCCTGCTGGCCGGTTGCGCCAGTGTCGATGCCCTGTCGCGTGTCGGCCAGGCACCGAAGCTGAGCGCGATCGAGAACCCCACCGTCCAGCCCGGCTACAAGGCGGTCAATATGCCGATGCCCGAAGTGGTGGCGGTGAGTTACCAGCCCAATTCGCTGTTCTCGAGCGAAGCGCGCGGCTTCTTCAAGGACCAGCGGGCGCATCGGATCGGCGACATCCTCACGGTGATCGTCACCATCGACGACAGCGCGCAGATTTCGAACGCGACATCGCGCAAGCGCAGCGCGGAGAACGAGGCCAATATTGGCACCGCTCTCGGCTCAGTGTTCGGCACAAAGATCCCCGGCGTGGATGTCAGCGCCACGGGCGGCATTACCACCGGCGGCGGCATGACGGACACGGGCACCGGCTCGGTGAACCGCAAGGAGAGCCTCCAGACCAACGTCGCGGTTGTCGTCACGCAGGTTCTGCCCAACGGCAACCTGGTGATCGAGGGTCGCCAGGAAGTGCGCGTGAACTTCGAAGTGCGCGACCTGATCGTGGCCGGCATCGTGCGCCCGATGGATATCCAGTCGGACAACACCATCATGTCCGAAAAGATTGCCGAAGCCCGCATCGCCTACGGCGGCCGCGGCCAGATCACCGACGTGCAGCAGCCCCGCTACGGCCAGCAAGTCGCCGACGCCATCCTGCCCTTCTAAGCAGGTCTCGCATTCCGGTCGCACAATCCCCCATTGGTGCGGCCGGTCCCGAAGGCGACATCCAGAACGGATCAGCCTTCCCTCGAGGGGCGCAGTCTCCCCGGCTGCGCCCCATCCCCTTTTGTGGCCGTGCGAGCCTGCAAACCCTGGAGCTAGCGCCGTCCGCCCTGGCCCGCTACAACGCTGCCTCCAATCGCTGAGGTAGTCCCATGGCCACGCCCAATTCCGCTTTCGAGAAACTCGCCGACCTTGGCCGTCGGCTCGAGGCAATCGAGCATGCGCAATCGATGCTGGGCGTCGACGAGGCCGTGATGATGCCGCATGGCGGCGGCGAAAAGCGCGCCGAGTCCATGTCGATCCTCGCCGGCATGTATCACGAGATGGCGACAGCGCCCGAGATCGCCGACTGGTTGCAGGCCGCGAGCGAAGAGCCGCTCGACGAGATGCAGCAGGCAGCCATCCGCGAGCAGCAGCGGATGTACACCAACATGACCTGCCTCAATGGCGACTTCGTGCGCAAACAGGTCGTCGCTCGGATGCGATCCGAGCAGCTGTGGCGTGAGCTGCGCGGCAAGGACGACTGGGCCGGCTTCCTCCCCGCGTTCGAAGGCGTCGTTGCGATCGCGCGTGAAGAGGCTGAGCTCCGCGCCAAGGCGCTCGGGCTCGATCCCTACGATGCGATGATGGAGCAGTACGATCCCGGCAATCGCGCCGCCGACATCACGCCGGTGTTCGAGCGCCTGAAGACCTTCCTCAAGGGCTTCGTGCCTCAGGCGCTCGAGCATCAGAGCGTCAAGCGCGACGCGCGCGGCGGACTGAAGCCGCTCAACGCCCCCTTCCCCATCGACAAGCAGAAGGCCCTCGGCCTCGTAGTGATGGAAGCGCTCGGCTTCGACTTCGAGCACGGCCGCCTCGATGTCTCGCATCATCCGTTCTGCGGCGGCGTGCCCACCGATGTGCGCATGACCACGCGCTACACGACGGCCGAGTTCCTGTCGTCGCTGATGGGCATCATCCACGAGACCGGCCACGGCCTCTACGAGCAGGGCCTGCCCAAGGAGTGGTCGCATTTCGCCGTCGGCAAGGCGCGCGGCATGGCGATCCACGAGAGCCAGAGCCTGTTCGTCGAAAAGCAGATCGGCCGCAGTGCCGAGTTCTGGGAATGGGCGATGCCGCTGGTGCGCCAGCATCTGGGCGAAGCCAGCATCGCCGGCTGGGACATCGACGACCTGCTGCTGCATGTGCATGAGGTCAAAACCGGCCTCATCCGCGTCGACGCCGACGAGGCGACCTACCCGCTGCACGTGATCCTGCGCTACGAGATCGAGAAAGGCCTGATCGAGGGCACGATCAAACCGAAGGATGTGCCGGAAGAGTGGAACGGCCGCATGAGCGAGTATCTGGGCCTCTCGACGCGCGACAACTACAAGGACGGCCCGATGCAGGACGTCCACTGGCCGTCGGGCGCCTTCGGCTATTTCCCGAGCTACACGCTGGGCGCGATGATCGCGGCGCAGCTCTGGGCATCGCTGGAGAAGGACCATCCAACGGCGCGCGACGACATGCGCAACGGCCGCTTCGTCGACATCAATGCCTGGCGCCGCGACAAGATCTGGTCGCAGGCCTCGCGCTACTCGACGCCGGACCTGCTGGTGAAAGCCACTGGTGAAAAGCTCAACGGCAAATACTTCGAGGATCACCTCAAGCGCCGCTACCTCGCGACCTAAGCCAGCGGCACCCGAAGCTCGAACGCTGCTCCAGTCGCTGACGGGAGCAGCGTGATCGTTCCGCCATGCGCCGCAAGCATCGAGCGGACGATCTGTAGGCCCATGCCGGTGCCGCCGGTCTCGCGCCGCGTCGTGAAGAACGGCTCGAAGATGTGATCGCGATTGCCGGGCGAGATGCCCGAGCCGTCGTCGGCGACGCGCACGCTCAGCATGTCGTCGCACCGCTCCGCTGCGATCGTCACCACAGTGGCGCCGTGCTCCCGCGCATTGCGGAGCAACTGACCGAAGATCGCGCGCGCCGCCTCGGGTCCGAGGGCGATTGGAACGGCGGTGTCGCCGCTCAGCGTCGCGATCTCGTCCATGGCCGCATCGGCGACGGTCGACACGCCGGGCTTGGCGTCGAGGTCGGCGCGCGCCAGATCGCGCAGGCTGTCGAGCAGCGCCGAGAGCCGGTCGCTGTCGGCGATGATGTGGTCGAGGAACCGCTTGCGCTCGTCCCTGGTCATCTCCGCATCGCGCAGTAGTTCGGCCGATCCGCGGATCGACGTCACCGGCGATTTGAGCTCGTGGCTGACGTGCGTCGCGAACGACGACACATACTCGGTGCGATCCACCAGCTTTTCGGCGAGGTCGAGAAAGCTCTGGCTCAGCGTCGCAATCTCGCGCGTCCCCTGCTGCTCGGTCGCAACGATCGCCGAGCGGCCACCCTTGCCAATGGCGCGCGTTCGCTGCATCAGCGCATCGATAGGCCCGGTGATGGTGCGCGAGAACACCACGCCGATCACGATCGTGATGAGCAACGCCAGCCCGAGCGCGCCCACCTCGGTCGTTCCCATCGCGCTCGACGAGTTGTCGAGCGCGCGGAACCACAGGACAATTGCCGCGGGCAGCGCCAGCACCGACAGCAGCACGGCAAAGATCACCATCGCCAGCGTCGGCCGCCATTTCTGCGGGACGCGCGGCGCGGCCATCAGGTGCAGGTCCCGAGGCGAAAGCCGACACCGTGCACGGTCTCGACGACCGATGCGCAGCCGACGTCGGCAAACTTGGCGCGGAGGTTGCGGATATGGCTGTCGATGGTGCGGTCGCTCACATAGGTGCCCGCACCGTACGCCGCTTCCATCAGCTGCTCGCGCGCGAACACGAGTTCAGGGCGGCCGAGGAACGCGGAGAGGATTTCGAATTCGAGCGCGGTCAGCGTGATCGCCGCATCGCCGAACCACACGCCGTGCCGGGCCGCGTCGAGGCGCACGGCGCCATGGTTGAGCGCCGGGGGCCGCTTCTCTCCGCCGCGCGACCGCTTGAGGATGACGTTGACGCGGGCAACCAGCTCGCGCGTCGAGAAGGGTTTCGTAACGTAGTCGTCGCCGCCGATCTCGAGGCCCAGCACGCGGTCGATCTCCTCGTCGCGCGCGCTGAGGAACAGGATCGGCACGTCCGAGGTCTTGCGGATTTGCCGGCAGACTTCGAGCCCATCCATCTCGGGCATGCCGATATCGAGCACGATGAGGTCCACCGGGCCGCGCCGCACCTGCTGCAGCGCTTCGGTGCCGTTGCGCGCCGTGATCGTCGCGAGTCCCGCCCGCTCGAGGGCGAACGAGATCACCTCGCGGATATTCGGCTCGTCATCGGCGATGAGGACTCTGGGCATGCCTAATCAATAGACGGTGCGAGGTCCGCAGAGGAAGGGTGTGCGATCAAATACGTCCGCAGTCGCTCGGCGCGCCACGTCCACTCCTGCCACTCCGGCGCGGGATAGGCAGAGTCGTCGCTATTCACTTCGTAGCGCGCAAGGCGTGAGGCGAGTTCACCCCGGAGGATGCTGAAGGTGCGGATCTGGTCCGGCGTCGCGTGCGAGGCCGTCGTCAGGTACTCGTCGAGTGCCGGGATCGCGGCCGGGCCGAGATCGGACATGTAGGAGAGGTCGAGCGGCACGCCGTGGCCGGCCACCTCGTACGAATGCTGCACGTTGTACTGCGCGATGACGCCCCGGATATCGACCCAGGCAACAGCCCACAGTGTGACGGAGAGCGCGGCGAGATTGCTCATCACCAGCCATTTGTTGGAGCGGCCCAGCGCGATCTTGGCAACGATCAGCAGCAGGCCGATCGCGACCAGCACCATCCAGATGCCGGCAGCAACGCGCATCTCGCTCAGCTGATACTCCTCGACGTAACGCTTCAGCCGCAGCAGCGAGGAGATCACCAGCCACACATTCTGCGCTACCCAGACATAGACGAGGTTGCGGATAGGCGTGGAGGTCTGCCCCGGCCCGTCCTTACGCATCGCAGCGAGGACGAACGCACCGGCGAGGATGGCGGTGACGATCAGCGGATAAGCACCGCGATGCGCATACTCCGCATTGGTCATGCCTTCGGGCAAGCGCACGCCGCCCCAGAGGTAGAGCAGGTCCATCACTGTCTGCGTTGCGAACAAGACGTTGAACAGCACCAGCGAATTGAGGATCGCGGTGCGGCCGAAGAACAGGCTCTCGGCCCGCGGCTGCATCGGTCCCTGCATCTGCAGCGCCGGCACCCAGCTCAGGAGCTTTGGCACGAGGAACGGCCATGCGAACACCGCGACCACACCCCAGATGATGATGCGCCCCGGCTCCAGCAGCTCGAGCAGTCGGTCGAGCCGGATAGCGCGCAGCACGGACTCGATCACCGGATTGGCGGCAGAGAACAGCAGCACGAACACCACCGCAAAGACCAGCGGCACGATCCACACGATCGCCACCCGCAGGAACTGACTGCCGACCTTCTGCCGGCCGCTCTCGCCAATGAAGCGCAGCCCATCAGTCAGGAACCTCACAGGCGCGAGCACGCCGAAGCGCGTGAACACGCCGCCCCAGTCCTCGAACTTCGGCAGCGCGTTCGAAAGACCCAGCGCCAGCAGCGTCACGCCGCCCTGCGCTGTAAGAAACGCCCACGGACTGACGGTCTCGACGAACGGCGCCGCACCCAGCAGCGAGATCGAGAACAGAACCACGGTCCGGCCCTCAACCAGCCTGTCGCGATGGAGCGCGACGACGCCGAGCGTCAGCGCCACAAAGAAGATGAAGAGGCTGATGCCGGGCTCGTGCGGCCAGAACAAAATGTCGGCCAGCACCACCAGAACAGCGAGGACGCCAAGCGCCTCGAACGTCCGGGCCGACCAGATCGGCGGATCAGTTGGCGCCAGGCTCGCGGCTGTTGTGTCGGTCATGGCTGCCCTCTTCCCTCTCGGCAATGACAAGGCGCAATCCGACCGGCCGCTCGCGCGACTCGTCACGTCTTTCGGTCCACCAGGCGTCTATCAGGATGCAATCGGGCAGCGGGATGGGGCGATTGGGCGAAGGTTGAATCGGGTTGCGCATGGAGAAAGCATGCGGCCGCGACGTGCAGTTTTCGTGCAGAGCCCGCTGAAGTTTCGAGGATTCAGCGCGTGAGCAGGTCGAGCAGCCGTATCGCCGAATCGTACTCGGCACGGCGCTTGGCGCGACGGATCGTGATCTCCTCGACCTCGCCCCAAAGCTCGACATTGTAGTCCTCGTCCACATGGGCAGCGCGCCACGCCTGCTCCGCGTCGAGCAGTCCGTGGCGCACGGCAATGGCAAGCAGACCGGAGCCGGTGATCGAGGTGATCGCATTCATCGCCGTCAGCGGCAGCAACGGCTCATCTTCGAGCGCATGGGCCAGCTTCGTCAGCGTCGACGCCGGCTGCGGCTGATGGAGGATGCCCACCGTCGGCTGGAACGCGACGTCGAAGTGGCGCGCAATCGCGACCAACGCCGCGTCCCACGCCTGTTCCTGCCGGCGCACCAGTCCCTCCGGACTATCGGCGCGATAGAGCAGCAGATCGTTGCCGGCGTACTTCACAATCTCGTCGCGCAGCGCCGGGATCGACTCCTCGCCCGCTTCCACCGCGGAGTTCACCAGCCGCACCAGTGGCATCGTCTGCGGGTCGATGAACTCGCCCTGCGCCGACCACTCCGTCGCCATCGCCTCTGCGACGGCCTCGCTCGGCACCACCACCGCCTTCATCGCCGGTGTCTTCGGCACGCGCCCGTCGAGGCCAACCGCGAAGCCTCCCTCAGCTGGCATCACGATGGCGTCCTTATAGAACCGCTTGGGCAGTTCCGGCTTCACCAGCTGCTGCGCGCGCCCGTAGCCGTCTTCGCGATGCGCGTGCGCGTCGTCGAGGAACTCACGCATGTGGCGGTCCCACGAGCTTGTCGATCGCGGCATCGAGATCGGCGAAATCGTCGATGACGATGTCGGCGCCCTCGGCGATCAGTTCGGACTTCTCGTGGTAGCCCCAGGTTACGCCGATCGCCTTCACGCGCGCGGCGCGCGCCATGCGCATGTCGTGGACAGTGTCGCCGATCATCACCGATTGCTCGCGCGTGGCGCCGGCCTTCGCCATCGCTGTGTCGATCATCTGCGGATCGGGCTTGCCGCGATTGTGGTCCGGCGTCTGGATCGAATGAAAGCGCCCGATGATGCCGTGCCGTTCGAGCAGTGTCACCGCGCCGTTGTAGCCCTTGCCTGTCGCCACGGCGAGGATGGTCGCCGGGTCGGCCTGCAGGCGGTCGAGCGCCTCGAGCGCGCCGTTGAACAACGGCTCGCGCGCCACCCCGGCGCTGCCGCGATAGTGGATGCGATAGCTGTCCATCAGCGTATCGATCCGCTCGGACGTCGCGGCGGGCGCGAGGATCGCGAGCGCGTCGCGCGCCGTGATCCCGGAGACCGCGCGGATGGCGCGTTCGTCGGGCACCGGTTCGTTGACCGCGCGAAACGTGTTGGTGACGGTCTCGACGATGAGCCCCACGGAGTCGATGAGCGTGCCGTCGAGGTCGAAAATCACAAGCCGCAAGGCAGGCTTCCCTTTGTCATGGCGTCAGTCCTCGGGGTCCGCATCGCGCGCATCGTAGCGGTCGGCATCGAAGCCCAGGGCCTCGAACGACTGCACCATGTGCGGCGGCAGGGGGGCGGAGACATCGAGCAGCTTGCCGGAGCGCAGGGGCAGGCGGATGCGGCGCGCGTGGAGATGCAGGCCCTCGCCCAGACCGGGGGCGCCCTGGAAGTTCTCGATGTCGAAGTAGCGCGGATCGCCCATGATCGGGTTGTGCAGCTGCTGCATGTGCACACGGAGCTGATGCGTGCGCCCCGTCACCGGCTTCAGCGTCACCCACGCAAAGCGGCGGGCCGCGATGTCGGTGACCGAGTAGAAGGTCTTGGAGTGCTGCGCGCCCGGGTGGTTCTGCTCGACCACCACCATCTGCTCGTTGTCGCCGACGATCTGCTTGGCGAGGAAGCACGAGATGCTGCCCTGCTGCGGCGTCGGCACGCCATACACCACCGCCCAGTAGATCTTCTGCGCGCCACGCGACTGGAACACCTTTCCAAAGTGTGCGGCAGCCGCACGCGTCTTGGCGACCACGAGCACACCTGACGTATCGCGGTCGAGCCGATGCACCAGCCGCGGTGCTTCGCCCTGTTTGTTCGGCAAGCTCTTCAACAGCCCGTCCATGTGGCGCTTGGTGCCGCTGCCGCCCTGCGAGGCGAGGCCGTGCGGCTTGTTGAAGACGTAGAGCTCGTCGTCCTCGTAGATGATGAGATCGCGGAGGAACGACGCGTCCTCCGAGCTGATCTTCTGCTCGATGCGCTTCACCTCGGCATCGAGCGGCGGAATGCGCACCTGCTGGCCCGCCTCGAGCCGCGAGTTGGTCTTGGCGCGGCCGGAATCGATGCGCACCTGGCCCGTGCGGATCAGCTTCTGCAGGTGCCCGAATGTCACCTGCGGAAAATGCACCCCGAACCAGCGGTCGAGCCGCATGCCGTCCTCGTCACGCCCCACGGTCTGAATGCGAATGCCGCTCATGCCGCCGCTCCCATGCGCATCACGAGCAGGCCGACGAACAGCGCCGCGATGCTGATCACCACCGAGCCAAGCACATAGAGCGCCGCCTGCCCCACCTCGCCCCGCTCGAGCAGCGTGACCGTGTCGAGCGAGAACGAGGACAGCGTCGTGAAACCGCCGAGCACGCCCACCGCGAAAAACAGACGCGCGTCGGCCTGCCAGGCCGGCGTGGTGCGCGCGAGCCAGCCGATGAACAGGCCCATGATCAGCGAGCCGGTGATGTTGACCAGCATCGTGCCGAGCGGAAACGTGGTGGGCCAGAGGCGGCCGACGAACACGCCGCTGCCATAGCGGGCGATGGAGCCGATGGCGCCGCCGATGCCGACGAGAAGAACGGGATACATGCCCCGCTTCTAGGGCCCATGCCCCCCGATTTCCAGCCTAAACGCCCAAATTGACAGGTCGCCCGAACAGGAGCCACATGACGGCAAAACAACGCTCGGGAGGAGCCCCATGAAGAAACTCGCCTTTGCGGCCACGATGCTTGCCGCCTTGTCCATGCCGGCCTTTGCCGCCGACGTCACCTCCAGCGAATGGATTCGCGACACGGGCGCATCGAAGGTCAAATTCGCGCCCTGCGGCCAGTTCCTGTGCGGAACCATCAGCTGGCTCAAGGAAGAAGGCGGCACCGCCTATGTCGGCCAGAAGGTGTTCTACGACATGAAGCAGATCAACGACACGACCTGGGAAGGCAAGGCCTTCAACCCCGAGGACGGCAAGGAATACGGTGGCAAGATGACCCTCAAGGGCAACACGCTCCTCACCGAAGGCTGCGTGCTGTTCTTGTGCAAATCGACGACCTGGAACCGCGTCTAGCCATCGTTCTTTTGCGTCCGCAGGCGGCTGAAATAATCGAGCCGCTTGCGCACCTCGCGCTCGAACCCACGATCTACGGGCTGGTAGAACTCCTGCCGACCGAGCTTTTCGGGGAAGTACTCCTGGCCCGAGAATCCCTCCGGCGTGTCGTGGTCATAGATGTACCCCTCGCCGTACCCCTGCCCCTTCATCATCTTGGTCGGGGCATTGAGGATGGTCATCGGCGGCATCGGCGAGCCCGACGATTTCGCGAGGTCCATCGCTGCGGCGAAGGCCGTGTACACCGCGTTCGATTTGGGCGCCGTCGCGAGATAGACCGTCACATGCGCCAGCGCCAGTTCGCCCTCGGGTGAGCCCAGCATTTCATAAGCATCGCGCGCCGCGATGGCGAGCGGCAGCGCCTGCGGGTCTGCCATGCCGATGTCCTCGCTCGCCATGCGGATCAGGCGCCGTGCGAGGAACAATGGGTCCTCGCCGGCAACGAGCATGCGCGCGAGGTAGTAGAGCGCCGCATCCGGATCAGACCCGCGCACCGTCTTATGCAGCGCGGAGATCAGGTTGTAGTGGCCGTCCTGCTTCTTGTCGTAGATCGGCGCGCGTCGCTGCACGACCGTGAGAAGGCCCGCCTTGTCGAGCACCTCATCCGGCTTGGTGGCGGCGAACACTTCCTCGACCAGCCCCAGCATCGCGCGGCCGTCGCCGTCGGCGAGCTCGAACAAAGCCGTGCGCGCGTCGGCATCGAGCGGCAGTGTTTTGCCCTCGGTGGTCTCGGCGCGCTGCGCCATCTGCTCGAGCTCGTCCGGCGAGAACGAGTTGAGCCGCAGCACCTGCGCCCGCGACAAAAGCGCGGCGTTGAGCTCGAAGCTCGGGTTCTCGGTGGTGGCGCCAACGAGGGTGATCGTCCCGTCCTCCATCACAGGCAGGAAGCCGTCCTGCTGCGCGCGGTTGAAGCGGTGGATTTCGTCGACGAACAGCAGCGTCTTGTGTCCGCTCAGCCGCTCGAACCGCGCCTCCTCGAACACCTTCTTGAGGTCGGCGACGCCCGAGAACACCGCCGATATCTGCTTGAAGCGGTAGCCCACCTCGTCGGCGAGCAGACGCGCGATTGTGGTCTTCCCCGTTCCCGGCGGGCCCCACAGGATCAGCGAGCCCAGCCGCCCACTTGCGATCATCCGGCGCAGCGTGCCGTCGGGACCGAGAAGGTGACGCTGGCCGATAACCTCGTCGAGCGTTTTCGGACGCAGGCGATCGGCGAGCGGGCTGTCGCCCACTCGAGCCTCCTCCTCAACCGCAAACAGATCCGCCATTCCTCACCGTGCTAGCCGCTGACGAAGGACTGGATGGTCTGCCCCCCACGCTGCAGCACAATCTGCCATCCGTCCGTCCGCGTCGAGACGAGCGACTTGAACGTCCCCACATCGTTCAGCTTCTGGCCGTTGATGGAGATGACGATGTCGCCGGCACGCAAACCCATCCGGTCGGCCGGCGATCCCTGCGCCACGCGGCTGACCACAATGCCGGTCGAGTCGAACGGCAGGCTCAAATCCTGCGCCAGCGCCGGTGTCAGCACTTCGACCGTCGTGCCGGCGAAGCGCGTGTCGCCGGTGATGTCGGCCGTGTCGCCGGCACCGGGCGCCGCAATCACGTCGACCGTTGCGTTGGCCACCTGGCCACTGCGCACATAAGTCAGCACAGATTGCGTGCCGATGTCCTTGGTGGCGAAGCGGAAGTCAAAACCCTGCGGCGCATCCACATCGACGCCGTCGATCTTGATGATCGCATCTCCCGGCTTGAGCCCGGCGTGCGCGGCGGCACTGTCTGCGGCGACTTCGGCGATCAGCGCGCCGTGCGGCGGATCGATCGCGAGGCTGTCGGCGATGTCGGTGGTGACCTCCTGAAGCCGTGCTCCGAACCACGGACGCACCAGCGCGCCGCCACTCTCGCCCGCCTTCGCCACCGAGCGCGCCATGCTCGCGGGGATCGCAAAGCCGATACCGACCGAACCGCCCGAGCGCGTGAAGATCGCCGTGTTGATGCCGATCAGCTCGCCCTTGAGATTGACCAGCGCACCGCCCGAATTACCCGGATTGATCGCCGCATCGGTCTGGATGAAGTAGTCGAAGTTCGCGGTCTCGACGCCGGTGCGCGCCAGCGCCGACACGATGCCCGACGTCACGGTCTGTCCGACGCCGAACGGATTGCCCACCGCCAGTACGAGGTCGCCGACCTGGAGATCGTCGGAACCGGCAAAGCTCAGCGCCGGAAACTCGCGCCCGTTGGGATTGTCGATCTGCAGCACCGCGAGGTCCGACTTCGGATCGTCGAGCAACAGCTTGACCGCATATTCGCGTCCGCCCGACAGCGCGATGCGAATGTCGTCAGCGCCGCTCACCACATGCGAATTGGTGATGATCACGCCCTTCTTGTCGATGATCACGCCCGAGCCGAGCGACTGGCTGGTCTGCGGCCGGCTCTGGAACATGTCGCTGCCGAAAAGGCGCGAGAAGAACGGATCGTTCGCGAAGGGCGACTGGAAGCCCTGCTCGGTTTTGGTGGCATAGACATTGACCACCGCCGGTGTCACCTCCTTGACCACCGGCGCGAAACTCAGCTGCACATCCGCCTGCGACTGCGGCAGCTCGCGGACCACCGGATCGGCCTGCGCCACCTGCACCGGCGGCGCCGTTTCCACGGCTCTCGGCCGTTCGCTGAGGCCGGTCCAGATCGCCGTACCCGCCAGTACTGCCAACACGACGCCTGAAACTCCGAGGATCACCTGACGCTGAGGCACGTCTATCGCTCCGAAAATGAGGTGGTTTGGCCACCGTTCGAACCATCCGAAACGCCCGGATTCTGGCGCCTTTGTGATGCTCTGCCTTACAGATTTGTAACGCGGGGAAAACGCGCGGTTGGCCGATCGAGCCGCCTTCGGATCGATCGGTCCAGAGTAATGACAAATATGACGTTGTGCAGGGGTTTGAACGTCCCTATATGCACGCGCGTTTCGCCGTTTCCTCGTGCTCCGACAACGGTTGGCCAAACGAACCCACTTCGGGATCGTTTGGACAGAGAGCAACCAAGAAAGGGAATGCCCAATGGCCGCCTCGACCGCTTCCTCCGCCGCCGAAGACGTGATCCAGCTGCACGCTCCAGCCCACGACAAGACGGTCTACACCAACACCAGCCAGTTGATCGCTGCCGAGGAGCCGGACTTTCCGAGCTTCCTGTTCTCCGAGCGCGAGCTGCACCGTGCGGTGAAGGTGTTCAAGAAGGGCTTCGATGGCTTGTTGACCTATGCGGTCAAGTGCAACCCCTCGCCCCACGTTATTGCCCAACTGCACCATGAAGGGTTGAAGGCGTTCGACGTCGCGTCCAACCGCGAGATGGAACTGGTGCGTGATTTCGCGCCCGGCGCCGCAATGCACTACAACAACCCGATCAAGAACAAGCGCGAGATCGAACGCGCCTACGAAGAATTCGGCGTCCGCTCCTTCACCATCGACCACCCGCAGCAGCTCGACCAGCTGGCCGCGATCGTCACGCCCTCGCGCGACATCGAGGTGACCACTCGCTTCAAGGCGGGCAAGGCGCTCAAGTCGTACGATTTCGGTATCAAGTTCGGCGTCATGCAGGACGGCGCCGCCGAGATCGTGAAGCTGGTCGACCAGATGGGCTTTACGCCCTCGCTCTGCTTCCATGTCGGCAGCCAGTGCGAAGACGTCTACGCCTATGAGCGCCACATCGCGGCCGCGGCGAAGATTGCCGAGGAAGCCGGCATCGAGCTCAAGCGCCTCAACATCGGCGGCGGCTACCCAGCCCCCTACCCGACCTCCGAAGCGCCGCCGATGGACTACTATTTCGAGACCATCGCGACGGCCGTGAAGGACAATTTCGGCAAGTCGGCACCCGAGCTCATCATCGAGCCGGGCCGTGCGCTCGTCACCTCGTCGACATCGCTGCTGCTGCGTGTGAAGCATCAGCGCGGCGGCCAGTCGGTGTATCTCAACGACGGTGCCTACGGCTCGCTGATGGAAGTGAAGTTCATGCACTTCACGCCGCCGGTGCGCGTGTGGCGCGGGCCGCGCCTTCACGACAACGACGCCGAGTTCTCGGAATACACGGTGTGGGGCCCGACCTGCGACAGCTACGACGTGCTGCCCCAGGTGTTCACCCTCCCCGCCGATATCGACGAGGACGACTGGATCGAGTTCGGCCTGATGGGCGCCTACACCCAGGCCTCGCTCACCCCGTTCAACGGCTTCGACCGCCGCGACCAGTACTGGGTCGACGAAGTCTACACCGGCAAGGACATGGCGCCCGAGTAAGACGGCCCATAAACTCGACTACGAGGCCGCCTCACAAGGCGGCCCTTTTTGTCTCTGGGAGGAAGACATGAGCGAGTTCCCGCCACTCGACACCTTCGGTAACCGCATCATGATCTGCGGTCCCTCGAATGCCGGGAAGTCGACACTCGCCGTCGCACTCGGCAAGAAGCTCCACATTCCGCATGTGCATCTCGATCAGCTCTACCACGTGCCAGACAGCAACTGGGTTCCGCGCCCGCGCGAAGAGTTCGTCGCGCTGCACAACGAAGCCATCAAGGCGGACAGCTGGGTGATGGACGGCAACTATTCGGGGCTGTTCCCCGGTCGCCTCGCACGAGCCACGGGTATCATCGTCATCCGCTCTAACCGCTTCACCGGCTTTGTCCGCTACCTCAACCGCACGCTCCTGCAACGCGAACGCGCGGGGTCACTCAGCGGCAATCGCGACAGCCTCAAATGGCAGATGGTGCACTGGATTCTGATCGCCGCACCGCCCAAGCAGAAAGCCATGCGCGCCGCTTTCCCCTCCACCGGCCTGCCCTACATCGAAGTCCGCGCCATGGCGCAGCTCAATCGCCTCTACGCCGAATGGGGCCTGAGCCGAAAATGAAAGGGCCCGCATCGCTGCAGGCCCTCGAATTCATCTGAGCTAGTCGCTCACTCGTCGCGATAGACCTTCTCGCGCCGCTCGTGCATTTCCTGCGCCTCGAGGCTCAGCGTAGCGATCGGGCGGGCGTCCAGCCGGGCGATGCCGATCGGATCGCCGGTCTCTTCGCAATAGCCGTAGCTGCCGTCTTCGATGCGCTTGAGCGCGGCGTCGATCTTGCTGATCAGCTTGCGCTGGCGATCGCGGGTTCGAAGCTCCAGAGCGCGGTCGCTCTCCGACGAGGCGCGGTCGGCCATGTCGGGGTGGTTCTGCGACTCTTCCTGGAGGTTTTCGAGAGTCTCGCGGCTCTCGCGAAGAATGTCTTCCTTCCAGTTTTCCAGCTTCCGCCGGAAGTATTCCCGCTGACGCGGGTTCATGAAGGGTTCGTTTTCCGTGGGCCGATAGTCAGCCTCAGCTACAGCACTGCGCACCATAAGGACTCAACTCACCTATCCCCGAGTTGCGGGCCTTATAATTTGGCGACAATTGCGGAGCAAGCGCTCCCTGAACCCATGATAAATTTGTGAATCCGCGTGAATCCCGAGGGGTCTACTGCCCGGGATAGCGCCCGAATTTGGCCAGTTCGACCCGCGCGCGCAGTTCGATGTCGTCGAGGATCGGGTCGAGATCGGGCATGTTGCGCTGCCGCGCCTGCCCCACCAGAACCATCAGCTGATTGAGACGGCCCTCGGAAACCTGCCCCAGCAGCAGGTCGGCCTTTATCGTCTCGAGCGTATCGAGCAGCGCATTGCCGCGGCGCACGGCCTTCTTGCGCGCGAACAGCGGATCCTCGACCGCCTGCAGGGCCAGCAGCGCATCGATACCCGCCGTCTGCGCGACGGGCTGCGCGGCGGCCGCCTGACCAGTGGAGGTGTCTTCGGAGACAAAGAAGCCGCCACCGCCGCTGCGGTTCACTCCGCTGCGGGCAGACACATTCGAGGATCTGGCAGTGCTCTCGATGCGCATCGCGCGACTCTGTCTCAGGCAAATCGCCTGACCGGCAAAATCTGCCGCCAGTCGTTAACAGGGCCTTAATGTACCCGGCAATTGCTGCACGCGTATGAGGCTCTGCGGTCAGCTGTCCCCAGCAAATCCGGGCTTTGCGCGAGTTGGCACGATCCTCGCATCGTGAAGTCGCGAAGGCATGCCGTGGGGACGGACTGCCGACGGGGACTGGAATATGACGAACTCGGCTCTCAAGCATATCTTCGCGGCAATCCTTTCGATCGGCACGCTGGTCGCGACGCTGACGCCCGCCTATGCGGCGACCGCGCGCATCAAGGACATCGTCAATATCGAGGGCGTGCGCGACAACCAGCTCGTCGGCTACGGCCTGGTGGTCGGCCTCAACGGCACGGGCGACAGCCTCAACAACTCGCCCTTCACCAAGCAGAGCCTCCAGGCGATGCTGGAGCGCCTCGGCGTCAACACCGCCGGCGAGAATATGCGGACCGCCAACGTCGCGGCCGTGATGGTCACCGCCAACCTCCCCGCCTTCTCGACTCAGGGCTCGCGGCTCGATGTGAATGTCGCAGCCCTCGGCGACTCCTCGAGCCTCCAGGGCGGCACGCTACTGGTGACGCCGCTGCTCGGCGCCGACGGCGAAGTCTACGCGATCGCGCAGGGCTCCGTGACCATCAACGGCTTCAAGGCCGAGGGCGACGCGGCGACCGTCGTCTCGGGCGTCCCCACCACCGGCCGCATCTCGTCGGGTGGCCTCATCGAGCGCGAGATCGGCTTCACGCTCGGCGCGCAGCGCGAACTGCGCCTCGCCCTCAAGAACCCCGACCTCACCACCTCGCGCCGCATCGCGCTGTCGATCAACGACTTCATCGGCGTGCCCTGCGCGACGCCGCTCGACGGCGCAACGGTGCACATCACGCTGCCGCACAACTTCAACGGCAACATCGTCGACCTGCTCACCGACGTCGAGCAGCTCGTCATCGAGACGGACCAACCCGCCAAGATCATCATCGACGAGAACTCCGGCATCATCGTCATGGGCAAGGACGTGCGCGTCTCGACCGTGGCCGTAGCGCAATCGAACCTCACCGTGACCATCGCGGAGACACCCGGCGTGTCGCAACCCCAGCCCTTCAGCGATGGCACGACAACCGTGGTGCCGCGCACCGACCTCAACGTCGACATCGTCAACTCCGACCTCGCGCTGGTTCGCGAGTCGGTGAGCCTCGACGAGCTGGTGAACGGGCTCAACGCCCTCGGCATCAGCCCACGCGACCTCATCGCCATTCTCCAGGCGATCAAAGCTTCGGGTGCGCTGCAGGCCGACATCGAGGTGATGTGATGAGCACCATTCCGCTGGCCAAGGTCGACACCTCCACGCCCGGCTACGAACGCCTCCACAAGCAAGCCGTCGAGCTCGAAGGCGTGTTCCTCAACACGCTGATGAAGGAGATGTTCTCCTCCATCAAGACCGACGAGAGCAGCTTCGGCGGCGGTTTCGCCGAAGAAACCTGGCGCGGCATGCAGGCGGAGCAGTTCGCCAGCGCCCTCGCCGAGAAGGGCGGCATCGGCCTTGCCGACCAGATGATGGGCGATCTCCTGCGGCTGCAGGACGTCAACAACTAGAACGAGAGTCTTAACATGTCCGCCGCACAGCGCATTGCTGCCCTCGACGATCTCCCTGCCCGCGACCTGCTCGCCTTCACCGAAGGCACGCTGCGCGCTCTGGTCGACGTCATGAACCAGGAGACGACGCTTCTTCGCACCGGCCGCCACCGCGAGGCCGGTACGCTGAGCGCGGAGAAGACACGCCTCGCACAGGACTATGTAGGTTACTCACGCGCGGTACAGCGGCAGATCGATCGGCTGAAGGCCGAAGCGCCCGACGATGTCGGCATGCTCAAGCTGGGGCACGAGAGGCTGGCGACGCAGATGGCCGAAAATCTCAAGGTGATCGCAACCGCACGCGCGATCACCGAGGACATCCTCACCGACGTCGCAACGCAGGTCGCACGGGCCGCCAAGCCGACGACCTATGGCGCGGCCGGCCAGCTCAACCAGACGCAGAAGCCGAGTGGCGGCATCGCGATCAACCGCGCCCTCTGACCGATAGAATTTGATTCAATTCGATCGCCCCTCGGTTGGGAAGTTGGAACACTCGACCCTCATTGTAATGCGAAGGCCGGAAGTAACCGGTGGCATTGGATTGAGACATGGTCGCCAGGATCGCACCATCGCCAATCACGACCTCAGTGGCTGTTGGCGACACGCTGACACACGCTGCGGAGATGCGCGCGCTGCAGGCGACAACGCAGCAGTTCGGCAACGGCAGCTCCAACTCCTTTCAGCAGTTCGACACCGCTCAGGCATCCCCGACACTCGCGCCGCCCACCCCGCCCGGCGAGGCCTTTGCCGCCGCGGTCATCGCCGGCCAGTTACCCCCCGTCCCTATCACGCAGGAACAGCTTCGGCAGCGCCTCGGCTCGTCGTGGCAACCACCGGCATCGCCGCTCCGCCTGATGGACCGCAGCGCCTGATCTAAGCCGCATTAACCCTGCCGCTTAACCGTGACTTTTTGCCCCTCGTTTACCGAGCGGCTTGGGAGTCTTTTCAAGCCTTTGCTTCAAATGTGACCCAACGGTGTCGTGGGGACGACGCCGACTAACGAGACCTAGAAGGGGTCAGAGGCAATGTCAGACATCACGCTTTCGAAAGCGGTTCGCTCGAACCTGCTCAATCTTCAGTCGACCGCCAACAGCCTGGCGAAGTCGCAGGAAAAACTGTCCACCGGCCTCAAGGTCAACACCGCGCTGGACAACCCGACCAACTTCTTCACGGCCGAGGGCCTCAAGAGCAAGGCCAACGATCTGAGCGCCCTCTCGGACGCCGTATCGAATGCCGTGCAGACGGTGGCCGCCGCCGATAAGGGCATCACCGCCATCACCAAGCTGGTCGAGTCCGCGCAGGCGACGGCGCGTCAGGCGCTGCAGACCGCGACCACCACGACGACTGCGACCAACGCCGTCACCACCGGTTCGACCGCCGTCTCCGGTCTGCTGACAGGCGCCAGCATTGCCAACGGCAATTCGCTGTCGATCACCATCGGCTCGGTCACCAAGGTCATCGGCTTCAACAACACCGGTACTGCCGGCGGCGGTCAGGACGCTGCCGTCGACCTTGATGGCGCCAACAACGCCACCAACACGACGGACGACGCAACACTGTCAACGCTGGTGACCGCGATCAACACGGCCTTCGGCTCGACCGTCGCATCGGCAAGCTCGAACGCGCTGCGCATCACGGCTGGTAACAACTCCGACTCGATCACCGTCGCGTCGGGCGCTGCGGCCACGGCCCTGGGCCTCACCACCACGACGGTTGCTCCGGGCAGCACGACTGTTGCCAATCCCAAGCGGGCTGAGCTGGTAGAGACCTACAACGATCTCCTCGGCCAGATCGATGAACTCGCCAAGGACTCCGGCTACAACGGCGTGAACCTTCTGAACGGCGACGACCTGTCCGTGCTGTTCAACGAGACGGGTTCGTCCAAGCTCGATATCGAAGGCGTCACGAACTCAGCGACCGGCCTCGGCCTCGCAGCGCTCGGTACGACTGCGTTCAACACCAACACGTCGATCAACTCCACGCTCGACGACCTCAAGGGCGCGATCGACACCCTCAAATCGCAGTCGGCCAAGTTCGGCTCAAACCTCTCGGTGGTCGAGACGCGCCAGACCTTCACCAAGGAGATGATCAACGTGCTCGAAACGGGCGCGTCGAACCTCACCCTGGCCGATACGAACGAAGAAGCGGCGAACGTGCTCGCGCTGCAGACCCGTCAGCAGCTGTCATCGACCGCTCTGTCGCTTGCTTCGCAGGCCGACCAGAACGTCCTTCGACTGTTCTAGAACTGATCGCCGAGACACCGAGGGGCGGGCCTCACGGTCCGCCCCTCGGTGTTTGATCCGAATTTGGAGACAAGTGTATCGAATGGCTTAACGCGCCGTAACTCGGGCTGGGGCAAACAGCGGCTCGTGGATCTCAGGACGAGACCACATGACCCAAGTCACCCAGAAAGGGATGCGTTACTATGTCGGATATCACTCTCTCCAAGGCCGTTCGTTCCAACCTGCTCAATCTCCAGAGCACGGCCAACCTGCTCGGCAAGTCGCAGGAACGTCTGTCGACCGGCCTCCGCGTCAACTCGGCGCTCGACAACCCCACCAACTTCTTCACCGCCCAGGGCCTCAACAGCCGCGCCAACGATCTGAGCCAGCTGCTCGACTCCGTGTCGAACGCCGTGCAGACCGTCGCCGCTGCCGACAAGGGCATCACGGCAATGACCAAGCTGGTCGAGTCCGCACAGGCCACCGCCCGCCAGGCGCTGCAGACTGCAGCCACCGTGCCGTCTGCCGAGCACATCGCGACCGTGACCGGTGCCACCTACACGTCCCCGTCGGGCTCCAACCAGACGCTCACCGTCAACGGCCAGAGCGTGACGATTACCGTCGGTGACACGATCACGCAGGCTGTTTCGGCGATCAACACCGCCGCCATCCCGGGCATCACCGCTTCGGAAGGCACGGGCGCCGACGCCGGCAAGATCGTTCTGACGGCCGCAGCCGGAACCAGCATCAACACCAGCACGACCGCCGCAGGCTTCACCGCCTCGAGCGACGACACCTACGTTGCCGCTGGTGCCGGTCCTGCCGTTGCCAATCCCAAGCGCGCCGAACTCGTCGACACCTACAACGACCTGCTCAGCCAGATCGACCAGTTGGCCAAGGACTCCGGTTTCAACGGCGTCAACCTGCTGAACGGCGACGACCTGTCGGTGCTGTTCAACGAAGACGGCTCGTCCAAGCTCGACATCGACGGCGTGACCAACAGCGCCGCCGGCCTCGGTCTCACCACGCTGTCTTCGACCGCCTTCGACACCAACAGCTCGATCAACGGTACGCTCGACACGCTCAAAGGCGCGATCGACACGCTGCGTACGCAGTCGTCCAAGCTTGGCTCGAACCTTTCGGTCGTCGAAGCCCGTCAGGACTTCACCAAGAACATGATCAATGTGCTGCAAACCGGTGCGTCGAATCTGACTCTTGCCGATACGAACGAGGAAGCCGCCAACGTGCTCGCCCTACAGACTCGCCAGCAGCTGTCCTCGACGGCCCTGTCGCTCGCCTCGCAGGCCGACCAGAACGTGCTCCGCCTGTTCTGATCCTTCCAAGAGCTGTTTCTGAAGGCGGGCTTCGGCCCGCCTTTTTGTTTTCCGGCACGCGTTTGAATCAGTCCGCGAGCCATTCCGGGCAATCGCCCGATCCGATTCACGAATCGCGCTCTATCGCGCCCCTTCAACGCCACCACTGAGCAACTGTTAACGCGCCGGCCGAGCAACCTGGCGCGCGGCAAACCCCAGCTCGCCTGCGGCTTTCCTGTGGTGAGATCGTGTTAACTTTAGCGATCGGATCAGTACCTTTTTAACCAATCTTTATGGGCTCAGGGCGATGATGGCTCGACGCGTTTCAGGAAGAGACGCCGATTATCAATCGGATACCCCAGAAGAGGAAAACTGAATGTCCGACATCACTCTGTCGAAGGCGGTTCGCTCGAACCTCCTCAATCTGCAGTCGACCGCCAGTCTGCTCGGCAAGTCGCAGGAGCGACTCTCGACCGGTTTGCGCGTCAATTCTGCTCTCGACAACCCGACGAACTTCTTCACCGCGCAGGGCCTGAACAGCCGCGCCAACGACCTCAGCCAGCTCCTCGACTCCGTGTCGAACGCCGTGCAGACCGTTGCCGCCGCCGATAAGGGCATCAGCGCGATCACCAAGCTCGTCGAGTCCGCTCAGGCGACCGCTCGCCAGGCCCTCCAGACCGCGTCCTCGGTATCGACCGCTACTGCGGCCACCGCGGGCACGGTGACCGCCGGTACGTTCTCGACCCTCGACGTCTCGGGCACCGCTTCCGCCGCGACCGCCGGTACGCTGACGGGTACGGGCTTCTCGTCGATCAACGTTTCGGGCACGGCCCAGGCGGCAACTGCAGGTACGCTCGCCGGCGGCGCCTTCTCGACCGTCGACATCTCGGGCGGTCTTGACTCGATCTCCTTCAGCCTCTCGGTTGACGGCGGTTCGGCTCAGACGATCACGATCGACTCCGCGTCGATCACTGCCTACAACACGGCCAATGGCACCACGATCAGCGACTCTGCCCTGACCGCGCAGGACGTCGCCGATCTTGTCAACGACGCGGCCGGCGCCAGCATCGCATCGGTGAGCGGCGGTAACATCAACCTGACCTCGACGACCACGGGCGCAGGCTCGTCCATTACCGTTGCCAGCTACTCGGCCACGGTCACGAGCGGTTCGACGGGTCTCGCGAACGGCACGAACACCGGCTCTGCCGCTGTCGCCGCCGCCTCGATCAGCTTCTCGATCACGCCCGACGGCGGTTCGCCGCAGGCGATCACGCTGAGCGCTGCCTCGGTCTCGGCCTACAACACCGCCAACTCGACCTCGCTCAGCGCCGCTTCGCTGTCGGCCCAGAACGTCGTCGACATCATCAACTACCAGTCGGGCCCGAACGTTGCTTCTCTGAGCAGCGGCCAGATCCGTCTGCAGTCGACCACGACGGGCAGCTCGTCGTCCATCGCCGTCGGCGCCATCACCACCGCCGGTACGGCGTCGGGCTCGACCGGTCTCACCGGCAGCTCGTCGAATACCGGTACCGCAGCTGTGGCCGCTGACTCGATCTCGTTCTCGCTGACCGTCGATGGCGGTTCGGCGCAATCGATCACGATCGATGCCGCGTCGGTCTCGGCCTACAACACTGCCAACTCGACGTCGCTCAGCGCCTCTGCCCTCACCGCGCAGAACGTTGCCGACATCATCAACTACCAGTCCGGCCCGAACGTCGCTTCCGTCGTGAGCGGCGCTCTGACCTTCACGTCGACCACCACGGGTACGTCGTCCTCGATCGCCGTCGGCAGCTTCACCTCTGCTGGTACGCCGACCGGTTCGACCGGTATCGCCAACGCCAGCAACACTGGTGCGGCGGCGACCACCACCTCGGGCACCAACCCGAAGCGCGCTGAACTTGTCGAGACCTACAACGACCTGCTCGAGCAGATCGACCAGTTGGCCAAGGACTCGGGCTTCAACGGCGTCAACCTGCTGAACGGCGACAACCTGTCGGTGCTGTTCAACGAAGACGGCTCGTCCAAGCTGGATATCGCGGGCGTGACGAACTCCTCGACCGGCCTGGGCCTCACCGCCCTCGGCACCACGGCGTTCGACACCAACACCTCGATCAACTCGACGCTCGACGACCTCAAGGGCGCTATCGACACGCTGCGTACGCAGTCGGCCAAGTTCGGTTCGAACCTGTCCGTCGTCGAGACCCGCCAGGACTTCACCAAGAACATGATCAACGTGCTGCAGACCGGCGCGTCGAACCTGACCTTGGCTGATACCAACGAGGAAGCCGCCAACGTGCTCGCCCTGCAGACCCGCCAGCAGCTGTCTTCGACGGCCCTGTCGCTGGCTTCGCAGGCCGACCAGAACGTGCTCCGCCTGTTCTAAGACCCGCGGTTGGCCGAGCGAGCCATCTTGGGATCGTTCGGTCCAGAGCGCAAAAGAGCAAGGCATAGAACTTCTAGGGAAAGGCGGGCTCCGGCCCGCCTCTTCTTTTTGCCGCTTGTGTGAATCAGCGTTCCGGCATTTGGTCCAATTCGCCAACACTTTGGTGAAAAGCCGGGTTCACTGTTCCCTCCCCCAGTGCGGAAACACCCATGTCGCTCAAGGTCGAACTCAAGCCCCACGAACGTCTGATCGTCGGCAATTGCGTGATCACCAACTCCGACCAGCGCACGCGGCTCTTCATCGACGGCAAGGCGCCGGTGCTGCGCGAAAAGGACATCCTCAGTCCCGCGACCGCCGACTCGCCGGCCAAGCGCGTCTATCTGGCCGTGCAGCTCATGTACCTCGAGGACGACATCGAGCGCCTGCGCCGCGAGTACTTTGCGCTCATCACCGATCTCGTTCGCGCCGCCCCGTCGACCATCCAAATAGTTGATGAAATCAACAACGAGATATTAACGGGTCAGCTTTATAAGGCTCTGAGGGCAGCTAAGAAGCTCATCCAACACGAGCAGGATATTCTATCGAATGCAGCAGCACGCCACCCAGGCCTACCAGACAGTGGCCAAGCGGACCGGTAGCCCCCGCGACCTCGAAGCAAACCTCCTCTCCAAGTCCGCGCTCAATCTCCAGCGCATCCGCGAGAACTGGGACCTTGCCGGCACCGAGCTGCCCGGTGCGCTCAAGTTCAACCGCAAGCTGTGGAACGTGTTTCTGAACTCGGCCACCAGCGAAGAGAACCCGCTGCCGGCAACGATCCGCCAGAACATCGCCAATCTCGGCCTTTTCGTTCTGAACCACACGATCAAGCTCGAAGCCCGCCCCGAAGCGTCCAAGCTCGAAGTGCTGATCAACATCAACCGCGAGGTGGCCGCAGGCCTCCGCGCGCAGGCGAACGCGACGTAAGACGCGCGCGAGCGGCAACATTGGAAGGGCCCTGCGGGGCCCTTTGCTATTTGATGTAGTTGACCAGCGACAGCGACGAGATCAGCGACGTCGCCTGGTAGCTCGCCTGGAGCCGCGTCTGCAGGGCCAGGAGTTCCATCGCGACATCTTCCTTGGGCACGGATTCGAGATCGCCCAGCAGCCCCGTCAACTGCTCGGAATAGCTCGTGTTCCGCGCGGCGACGGAGGCGGTCGAGGCCTTGGCGTTGCCGAGCTCGACCGTCATCATCTCGATCGACCCGCTCTCGTTGTTGTGGCTCTCGGCCAGCCTCGAGATGTTGCGCGACGCGACCGCGTCGAACCGCCCGGCCGATGTCGTATCGGCGTTGGTGAAGCTCTGGATCGCCTGCACCGCCAAGGTGCGGACCAGGCTCACCGGACCGCTCTCATTGGCCTGCGCGCCGTAACGAACAGTCGCATTCTCATCGATCCGCGACACCACGGTGCCGCGCGGATCGGCGCTGTCCTCGCCCTTGTACCAGATCACGGTGGTCGCCGGGTCGGCCGTCGTCAGCGAGGTTGCAGTCGCAAAGTTCGGGCCCTGCACGCGCTGGACCGCCTGCCCCTGCCCATTGAAGAAATTCTCGGCCGCCGCGTAGTTCGAAGCGACGGTCAGCTTGGTGCCCGCCATCCCCGTGAGCGACGAGTGCAACGCCGTGTTGAAGTTTGCGGCCGTGGCGTTCGCGTCGGCGCCGATCTGAAACTCACCGGCACCGGGTGTGCCCGTCACGGCCTTGAGGGTGATCCCTTCCTCCGTGCCGTCAGGCAGCGTGAGGCCCAGCGTCACAGTATCGCCCGCGAGCGGCACCGAATTGAACTTGACGCTCAGCGACTGCGGCGAGCCGGTGGGCTGCGTCAGCGTGACCGCCGCGCTGCTGGCGGTCAGCGTCGACAGCTTGAAGCCGAACGGATGCGCCCCGTCCTCGGCAAGCGTCACCGTGTCGGTCGCCAGCGTCTGCGTCAGTCGGCCGTTGCCCGTGCCCAGATCGGCCTGCAGGCGCTCGGCAGCGACCTGCTTGAAGCCAGCCTTGCCCGCAACGCCGTCTAGAACGGCGCTCAGGCTCTCAACCGGCTTCTTGTCCGACTTGCTGCCCGCGAAGAGATAGCGGCCGTCGATATCCGTATTCATCAGGTTGAGCACTTCGTCGAGCCGCGACTTGGCCAGCGATGGCACGGTGCCGAAATTCACATTGCCCGAGCCGTACGAGCTCGGCGTGATCGAAGTGCGGGCGTCGCCCTCGATCTTGTCGAGGCGACCGAGCACGTTGTCGAACATCGACAGGCGCGTGTTCACCATGTCGACGCTGTTCTGGTAGCCCTCGAGGCGCGAGATGCGCGAGCGCAGCGACAGATCGAAGTAGCGATCGTTCCCGAGCTCGGCGAGATTGGTCGCCTTCTGTCCCGTCGCCAACTGCACCTGCAGTTGCGAAAAGCGCTCCTGCATCTTGCCGATCAGGTTCATGCTGGTCTGGACGGGATACATCGACCGATTGATGGTGGTCATCTCGTGGCCTCTAGAGGTTCATCAATCGATCGAGGAGATCCTGCACGGCAGAGATCACTCGAGCGTTCGCGGCGTAGGCATTCTGCAGTTCCAGCAGGCGCGACATCTCTTCGTCGACATTGACGCCGTACTCGGCGTCCATGCGCGTGGTCAGGGCATCCATCGCGAGCGACTGCGTGTCGTCGTCGCCGAGCGCGGCCTGCGCGACACCGCCAACCGAGTTGATCGTCTGCGAAACCAGATCGTTGACATTGCCGCCGAGCCGGCGGCCTGGTACTGCACCAGCAGCTTGTTGTCGGTCACGATCGCTGAGTTGAGCGCGATACGGCCGGCAAAGCCCTGCCGCTGCCCCGCCCCATCGAGCGCGTCGGTAAAGTCGGTGTTGCCCCTGTCGACGAACAGGCTCAGCGCCAGCGAGCCGTTCTGCAGACCTGTCGCGGTGCTGTGGCTGGTGAGCGCTGTGACATCGGTGGAGCCACCCGTGCCGTCATCGAGCACCGTCAGCGTGCTGCCGCTGCCACTGGCCGTGAAGTTGGGTCCGAGCACCGACTGCAGCGCGGCCGCGATCGACGCCGCGCCACCGGAGAAGTTCGCGCCGATCACCCGTGTCCCGTTCGCATCGACATAGTCGAGCGGCAGGTTGTTGGTGTCGTCAACCCGCACCACCTTGATCGACGAGGCAACGCCGCTGCGCGTGATGTCAAGGGTGAAGTCGTTGCCGTTCCGGATCGACGCCAGGTCGAGCGAAAACCCCTGCTGTCCGCCCGACGTCGCCGCCGTTCCGGCCGTGGTCACCGTCGACATGGCGCGAGCGAGACCTGCCGCAATGTCGTCAAGCTGCGACTGGGCAAGCGGCAACGTGGTGTCCCGCAACTCGAGCAGTCCGGCAATCTTGCCCGAGCGCAACACGTTCTGTTGCGCCACGTCGATCTTCGTGCCGCCGGGTGTTGCGATGTAGAGTGTGCCGACACCGTTCTTGGCGTCGTCGACACTGAACAGTTTCTCGGCCGAAAGCTTGCCGGCCGGCTCGAACGAGAACGTCGACACCTTGTCGTCCAGCAAACCGACGCCGCTGCGCGTCATCAGTGCAACGGTGTCGTTGGAACGATAGTCGACCCGGATGTCGATCTGCTCGGAGATGGTCGAGACCAGCCGGTCGCGCTGGTCCAGCAGCGCTGCACGCGACGCGGCATCGGTGTCGCTGTCGCCGAGCGTCTTGTTGATCTTCTGCAGCGACGTCAGCGCGGTGTTGAGTGTATCGACCGAGCCAGCGATCTGGGTCTCGGTCTCCTGCCGCAGTGTCTGGATGTCGGTGGTCAACGAGTTGAGGGTCGTCACCAGCCCCTGCGCGTCGGACAGAACGGCCGCGCGCGTCGCGTAGTTGTCGGGGCTCGTTCCCAGCGCCTGCAGCGAATTCTGGAACGCACCGAACATGGTATCGAGCGAGCCCGCTTCGCCGGGCTTGCCGAAGTATGTCTGCAGTCGATCGAGCATGCCGGCCCGCGTGCTGGCGTAGCCCGCGGCGGATGTCGTCGATGTGTAGTAAGCCTGGAGAGTAGAGTTGAACGCACGCTCGACCACGCCGCTGCGGGCATAGGTCGAGTTGATGCCCTTGCCGTCGACCACCGTGACGGACTGCTTGTGGTACCCCGGCGTGCCGGAGTTCCCCACGTTGCGCGAGACAACCTCGAGCCCCGTCTGGCCGGCACGCATGCCGGCCAATGCGTTGTTGAGGGCGACACTCAGTCCCACGGTGGACTACCTCACGCTCGGTCCGCTTAGCGGACCATGTTCAGGGCTTCCTGCAACATCTGGTCCGCAGTCGAGACGATGCGGGTGCCGGCGGCATAAGCCTGCTGCGTGACGATAAGCTTGGTGAATTCCTCCGAGATGTCGGTGTTCGACGACTCGAGCGAGGCCCCCATCACGGCGCCGTCCTCGTTGAGGATCGGATCGCCCGAGTCCGACGTCGCCGCGAACACACCGCCATCGAGGCGCTTCAGCTGGTTGGCTGCATTGAAGTCGGCGGTCACGACCTGCGCGACGTCCACCTGCTTGCCGTTGCTGTAGGAGACGACGACGCGTCCCGCGTCGTTGATCGCCACCGACGAGAACTGTCCTGCCGCGTAGCCGTTCTGGCTGAGCGCAGTGACTTCCGCGGCGCCGTTCGGATCGTTGAACTGCGTGATGCCGCCCGGTCCGTGATAAAGCTGGACGTCGCCAACCGCCGTCCCGTCGATCGTCAGGCCCGTCAGCGTGATCGAATTTACCGGCGGGGTCAGAGTGCCATTGTTGTTGAACTCGTAGTCCTGTGGAACGCGAGTCCACATCGTGTTGCCGCCAGTCGCGGCGCTGTTGGACTGGTAGTAAACCGCCCAGCGCTCGACACCACCCACATCGGCGTTGCCGATCTTGGCCCAGCGCAGCTGCACCGCAGCCGGGGCACCGTTCGCCGCGTAGGCGGTGATGGCACCACCCGCAACCGATTGGTCAATGAACGTATCGGCCTCGTCGGCAGAGATCGTGTTGACGCGCGCTGCGGCCTGGGCCGCCGGCGAGATCGTCGGGGCGGCCGTACCGGAGGTAAAGCCCATACCTGAGGTGTTGTCGCCGATCGTGATGTTGTTGGTGGTGCCCGCGGCAGTCGCAACGAGACGGCCACCCGAGATTGCAAACGAAGCGCCGCTGATTCCGCCATTGACCGCCGTCAGGATGTCGTCGATCGTGGTCGACACGGTCAGGTCGATATTGTTGCCTGAAGTGCCGCCCGAGTTCGTAAATGTAAACGTCTGTGTTGCGCCGCTGCCAACGGTGACCGCAAACGTGTCGCCGGCGGTGGCAAAGCCGGTGGACGCGGCACCTGTCGCGGCCGCAGCACCGGCCATCGTCGCCGACGTGTCGGCGTTCACAGTCTGGTAGTCCTGCGGCGTCATCAACTCGCTGCCCGCGGCCTTGCTGGCATTGTAGGCGGCCGTCTTGGGCAACTGCGGGAGATTGAGCTGGTAGTTGATGCGGGTCGTCTTGGCGGCCGGCAGGAACGAGTTCGAGATCTGCAGCACCTGCGGCACCGAACCGGACACGTTCTGCGTCGTGGAGTCGATCGGCAGGCCCTTGAGGTAATAGCCGGCGCCGTTGACCAGGAAACCGCTCTTGTCGACATCGAAGTCACCGCGGCGGGTGTAGTAGCTCGTGCCACCAAACGTCGCCTGCCCGTCCGCCTGTCCGATCGAGGGTTCCACCACGAAGAAACCACTGCCGTTGATGGCCATATAGGTCGCGTTGCTCACCGACTTGACGTCGCCCTGGAGCGTCGCGGTCGAGCGGGACTGCGCCAGCACCGAGCCCGAACTCTGCAGCTTGCTCGGCGCATCCGGGATCAGGTCGAGGAAATCGGTGTCGATGCGCTTGAAACCGGTGGTCTGCGAGTTGGAGATGTTGCCCGAGATGTTTTCGAGCGCGAAAGACTGGGCGCGCAGCCCTGTAACGGCGGTAGAGAGAGCCCCGTAGATACCCATTGTCGTCCTCGTGTGTCCGGCGGCCATACGCACGCCTATCCGCAGACGACAGGAGCAAGGCCCGTGCCAAGCCACGATCCCGTTGATTCAATTGGCATTTCGATTCTCCGAGGCCGACCGGCTAGGCAATTGAGTCCGAGCCGGCGGCAGATTCTGCCGATGCTTGTGAGGTCAGGGCCGATGCTCTAAACGCCATTCGGAGCCACCGCGCCGGAAACACCATGCTTTTCAAGTCGCCAGCCGAATTTCATGATGCGCCGCGTCACGCTGTGACGGTGTTCGGCATGGCCGGCGTCGGCAAAACGCGTCTAGCCGCGCTGCTGCGCAAGAGCCAGTGGTTCCACTACTCAGTGGATTACCGCATCGGTACGCGCCACATGGGCGAGTTCATCACCGACAACTTCAAGACCGAGGCAATGAAGGTGCCTTTCCTGCGCGACCTGCTGCGCACGGACTCGATCAAGCTGTCATCGGCCATCACCTTCGAGAACCTCTCGCCGCTCTCGACCTATCTCGGCCGCCCTGGCAGCAAGGCCAAGGGCGGGCTCGCGCTCGATGAATATCGGCGCCGCCAGGAACAGCACCGCGTCGCCGAGATCGCCGCGCTCAAGGAAGTCCCCTACTTCATCCAGCGCGCGCACGGCCTCTATGCCTACGACAACTTCATCGCCGACACCGGCGGGTCGCTGATCGAGGTCGTGAACCCCGACGATCCCAAGGACCCGGTGATCGAGACGTTGGCCCAGCATACGACGCTCATCTACATCCGCGGCACCGAGAAGGACGCCGACGAACTGGTTCGCCGCTTCAAGCATTCGCCCAAGCCCATGTACTATCAGCCGCCGTTCCTCACCGAGAAATGGGCGGAGTTCAAGAAGCTCAACGAGGTGTCGGACGACGCCAAGGTCGATCCCGACAAGTTCGGCGCCTGGGGGTTCGAAGCCCTGCTGCACGACCGCCTGCCGCGCTACCAGAAGCTTGCCGACAATTTCGGCTACACCATCGAAGCCGCCGATCTCGCGACCGTCCGGGACGGCGAAGAGTTCATCGATCTCGTCGCCACCGCGATCAAGGGCCGAATGCGCTAGCGGCAACGCGGTTGGCCGAACGAACCGTCTTCGGATCGTTTGGACAGAGCAACCGAGAAAGCCGCGCTTACGGATTCCCCTTCTTCACCGAGATCACATCATGCCCATTCGCATTCCCGACAACCTGCCCGCCCGCAAGACGCTCGAGCACGAGGGCGTCGTCGTCATGGATTCGAGCCGCGCCTCGCGGCAGGACATCCGCCCGCTCCAGATTGGCCTCCTCAACCTGATGCCCAACAAGGAGCGGACCGAGACGCAGTTCACGCGCCTGATCGGCGCAACGCCGCTGCAGGTCGACCTCACCCTCGTCCGCGTCACAGATCACAAGAGCAAGAACACCTCGGAGGATTACCTCAAGACCTTCTACTCGACCTGGGAGGACGTGCGCTCGCGCAAGTTCGACGGCTTCATCGTCACCGGTGCGCCCATCGCCAATATCCCGTTCGAGGAGGTGCGCTACTGGAAGGAGATGGTCGAGATCATGGAGTGGACGCAGACCAACGTGCACCACACAATGTTCATCTGCTGGGGCGCGCAGGCGGCGCTCTACCACTTCCATCATGCGCGCCGCTACCGTATGCAAAAGAAGGCGTTCGGCGTGTTCCGCCACCGGATCGCCAACCCGCGCTCGGCATGGCTCCGCGGCTTCTCCGACAGCCCGATGATCCCGGTGTCGCGCTACAACGACATCGCGCGCGAGAGTCTATCGCCAGACCTTGAGGTGCTGATCGACAATCCGGAGATCGGCGTGTGCCTCCTCGATGACCCCAAGCATCACGCCGTGCACATGCTCAATCATCTCGAGTACGACAACCGCTCGCTTGCCGACGAATACGAGCGCGACGTCAAGGCCGGCCTCGATACGCCGCCGCCGGTGAACCTCTTCCCCAACGGCGACACAACTGTCGAGCCCGAAAACCGCTGGCGCAGCCACGCGCATCTGCTGTTCCAGAACTGGATCAACGAGATTTACCAGACGACGCCGTTCGACATGGATCGTATCGGGAAGTGACAATGGTTGAGCCGAGCGAGCCCGTATGGGATCGCTCGGACAGGGCCTGAGGAAAATCTGTCCCGCGGTCAGCCAGCCTCGGCCGACTTCTTCAGATGCTTGAGCATCGCATCCCAGTTCTTGTCGAACTCGGCCTTGGTCTTCGCGTCGACGTCCGGATGCGGGCCGATATTGGTCTGCGTGAGCTTGACGTGCGTCTTGTCCTTTGCGTTGTCGAGCTCATAGCGGACGACGTGATAGTCCTCGGGCCGCTTCGGCGTCTTGCTCCAGTGTGAGAAGGCGACCGCCTTGCCCTCCTCCTTCTCGGTGACCTCGCCGTAATCCTTGAACGACTTGCCGTTGAACTCGCCTTCGAAGGTGATGGGATCGCCGACTTCCCAATTGCTCTCGACAGTGGTGCCGGGCATTAGCGCGATCTTGGACTCGGTGATGGCGTGCCACACCGTATCGATGGGTGCGTTGATGGTAATCTCGGCGCTGGAAACCTGCTTTTCCATCTGATCCTCCTTGCCGGGGATCAAACGCTGCCACGCAGCCCCAGGTTGCCATCAAATCCGAGGCCGCTGAACAGCGCCATCTTCCAGGCCGGATCGTCCCACTGCCCGACCGCGTTCCAGC
>JBGAKM010000034.1:0-13961 GCA_044224395.1 Devosia sp. | reverse complement strand
TTCAAGAAGGGCGAGCAGGTACGTTTCCAGCTCCGCAACAATGGGGCGATCGATCACGAGTTCGTCGTTGGTACGGTCGAGGAAAACCTCAAGCACATGCAGGACATGGAGAAGAACCCCGACATGGAGCACGACGATCCCAATGCCAAGCGCCTGAAGCCGAAGGCAACCGGCGAAATCCTCTGGCAGTTCACCAAGGCGGGTACGTTCGACTTCTCCTGCCTCATTCCCGGACACCGCCAAGCCGGCATGTTCGGCACCATCGTCGTCGAGTGATTTGTCCAACCCAAAGGAGGATCCGATGTTGAAGAAGGCTATTCTCGGGGCATTCGCCCTGTGCCTGGTTTCGATAGCCGCGCTGGCGGATGGCAACATGGTCAAGGCGGAAGTCGTTAAGGTCGACAAGCCGGCCGGAAAAATGACACTGAAGCATGGTCCCATCAAGAATCTCGACATGGACTCCATGACCATGGTGTTCCGCGTCGCCGATCCCTCGATGCTCGACAAGGTGAAGGCCGGTGACAAGATCGAGTTCGAGGCCGATCGCGTCAACGGTGCGATCACAGTAACCAAGATCGGCAAGGGACACTGACGCGACGACGAGGACAAGTCATGAAGCGAGTACTGCTCTATTTGTGCCTCGCAGTGACAGCCTTTTTGCGGGTGGAATCGTCGGCGCTCGCCGACGATTCCGAACTGCAGGCCACGCTGGCCAAGCTCAACTGCATTCCGGCAAAGATTGTCGTGACTGAAGTGTCGGGCGCCATCACGGTCTACACGGTGACCTGCAAAGGGAGCCGTAAAGAGATCGACGTGTTGTGTTTGAGCAACGTCTGTCAGACGCAACCACGGTTGCGTCAGGACGACGATAGGTAGGATCGTGTCCAAGCACGGCAAATTCCGGAACAAATCCGGGGGTGGGCGTATCGCTGGCGTGAAGCCGGCACCCCTGCGACGACAGCGAGCATCGCTCATCATGCTGACTGTCGGGTTGGTGTTGATCGCTGTCGGTGCAGCGTACTATCTCCTCGCGAGCGGCCTGCCTCGCATCGACCCTGCGAACGCGAAGCAGGTCGAGCAGGGGCGACATCTGTATGCTGCCGCATGCGCGAGCTGTCATGGCCCGTCGCTGGAAGGGCAACCGAACTGGCAACGTCGCCTTCCGAATGGGCGGCTTCCGGCGCCACCTCACGACGCAACCGGGCACACGTGGCACCATTCGGATGCATTTCTGATGCGGATAACGCAACTCGGTCCCGCTGCCTACCCTGAGGGGTATCTGACCGATATGCCCGCCTTCGGGAATACTCTCTCCGACAGCGACATCGCTGCCATTCTGGCATACATCAAGAGCCAGTGGCCGCCCGATATCAGGGCCCGACAGAGTCGGCAGAATGCTGCGCGGTGATGGAATCGAAGCAGATCACCCTGTTGCTCGATCAACCAGGTTCCAACAGGAGATGGCCCTCGACAGTGAGGACAATGTAGGAATTGCCTCCTTCCACCTCAATCGGCTCGTAGGCCACACACAACTACGATGCTGGGACTCCGGGTGATCACTGGTGACATGTAACCTCCAGCATCAACGTAGCAAAGTACTTCTGAGAAGCAGATACTCTGAGGCGTTGACGACGAATGTAGACTATCAAGACTTTTTTGCTGGGGGGTGCAGTGTCGCGTGCGGGCCAATCCGGCAGTTGGCCCCCGTCGCATTTGCGTCGTCGATTATGCCATCAGCGCCTGCGGTAAAGGTGATCATGCATCGTTGTGCCTGGAAGATGACCTGCGACTTCGGTCCGGTGATGGCCTGATTGACGATCAAGTAACCGATCACGCGACCACCGTCGGGCATTGCGTCGTCATGATGAGGCTTCCCCCATGATTGGATCAAATGCTGTGAACTGTGCCCGACCCAGTCCCTTACATTGAGGTCCTGGACACGCCCGGAAGACATCGGCCCACACGAGGTCACGAACCCCATGGCTGCGAGGGCTGCGATATGGTGAAACTTCATGGGACTCTCCTGGTCAACTCAATGCAGTCGGCAAGCACCATGCTCATCCCTCGGGCCGACTATTGCCTCGACGCAGAAGTATTGTTTTGATCCAGGTCAATCTGCCGCACGGATATTCACGCCCAACAGAAAGGGGCCGCTTGGTACCTGAGACATGCAGATGGTCACTGCATGTCTATGGAGGTTGTCTTGGCGGTTGATGCCGACTTGCTTGCGGTTTCGCCTCCGATCGTCAGCACCGCCTGGAGGTCGATGGCGGCGAGCAGGAAGTCGCGTCGCGCGTCGAGCGACGCCGCATTTGCCGCGATGCGTACGCGCGTGTCGGTGAGGTACTTGAATAGATCGACCCTCAGGCCTTCACCGGCGAGGACGCCGGTGGTGTAGCGCAGCATGATTTCCTTCGAGACGCGCTGACGCAACGGTAACACGCGGTCGCGCCAGGAGCGCGCGATATCGTAAGTGGCGCGGTAGGTCTCGTAGGCAACGCGCGCTTCGGAACGAGCGTCGACGGCCTGGCCGGCCAGGAGATTCAGCGCGCGCATATAGGCTTCACGTGCTGTGCGCGTGCGAGCCTCGCCGGTATCGAAGATCGGGATCTGGAGGTCGACCTGGCCGCCGCCGCGGTTGATGGCAGTGTCGAAGTTGGTCAGCGGGTTTGCCGTCTCGTTGTTGAAGATCCCCGCCAGTTGAAGCATAGAGACGTAGCGGGTGGCTTCGGTGAGCGAAAGTGACTTGGCCAGGGCGGTAACCTCGCGGCGCGCGATCTCGAGGTCTACCCGACGCTTGATCGCCTCGACCTCGACATCGTTCAAGCTGTCCAGTGACGGCGGCAGAGGCGGCAGTTCTGTAGGCAGCCTGAAGTTCAAACCAGTTCCGGAGAGGCCAAGCAGTCTCACGAGTGCCTCGTGATCGCGATGGGCCTGCAGCTTTGCCTGTGCGACGCGCGTGCCGATTTCTGCCCTGAATGCGGCGATTTCGGCTTGGTCGAGTTGGTCGCCACCACCAGCTTCGCCCATGCCGGCGATCAGTCGGGCGGCCGCGTCGGCGGTGGCGCGGGTCTGCTCCAGAAAGTCGACCTGCTGCCGTGAGGCGATGGCACGTACATGGGCGCGGCGTGTGTCCGCCGCGAGGCGCAATGTCGCCCCGATCGCCCGGTAGCGCGCCTGTCCGAAGCGCTCGGCGGCAATCGCAGTGCGCCTGGGTAGAGTGATCAAGCTCAGAATATCCCCGATGAGGCGGACCTCGAAGTTCGCGACGCCCGTGCCGGCGATCCTCATCAGGGACAGCGCCGGGTTGGGCGGGAGGCTGGCTTGGACGTATTCCGCCTCGGAAATCCCGAGTTCGTTGTAGACAGCCTGGAGCGTGCGGTTGTTCAGAAGCGCGACCTGCACGGCCTGCTCGGCGGATAGTGTCCCGGCCAGCAGGAGCGTCACCTTCTCACGGGCGCGCCCGGCCTGCGCGTCGGTCGAGATCTTGACCACCTCCTTGCCGATCTGCTGCTGAACGCCACTGGCGACGTCGCTCATGCCGCCATCAACTGAGAATTGAGCACAGCCTGCAAGCAAGAGCGCAACCGACGGAAAGAACACGTATCTCATGCGTGCGCCCCCCGATCGACTAGAGTGCCGGGATCACCAGCAGGGTGAGCAGGGTCGAACTCGCCATGCCACCTATCATTGGCACGGCGATGCGCTGCATGACCTCCGACCCCGTCCCGGTGCTCCACAGGATCGGCAGAAGTCCTGCCATGATGGCCGTCACCGTCATCATCTTGGGCCGCACGCGTTCGACGGCACCCTCGAGAATGGCCGTCCGCAGGTCGGCCCGGTCGAGCGGGCGGCCCTCGGCGGCGGCGCGGCGCTGCCGCTCCTTCAGAGCCTGGTCGAGATAGATCAACATCACCACGCCGGTTTCGGCAGCGACGCCGGCCAGCGCGATGAAGCCGACAGCCACGGCCACGCTCATGTTGAAGCCCATCCACCACACGAACCAGAAGCCGCCGACCAGCGAGAAGGGCAGCGACAGCATGACGATCAGCGTCTCGGTCAGGCGCCGGAAGTTGAGATAGAGCAGCACCAGGATCAGCAGCAGCGTGGCCGGCACGACGATCTGCAGCCGGGCCTCGGCCCGCTCGAGGAACTCGAATTGGCCGCTCCAGATGGCGTAGGAGCCGGGTGGGAACTTCACCTTCTCCTGCACGGCGCGCCTTGCGTCGGCGACGTAGCCGCCGAGATCGCGGTCGCGGTAATCGACGAAGACATAGACCGCGAGCTGGGCGTTCTCGGTGCGGATGGTGGTCGGCCCCTGGTTCACCTTCACCTGGGCGAGCTGGCCGAGCGGAATCATGCCGCCGCGCATGGTCGAGACCAGCACGTCCGAGGCGATGGTCTGCGGGTCGGAACGCAGATCGCGCGGATAGCGGACGTTGACGGTGTAGCGTTCACGTCCCTCGACCGTGGTGGTGACGGCTTCGCCACCCAGCGCGCTCGACACCGCCTGCTGAAGGTCCTCGATCAGCACGCCGTACTGCGCCAGGCGGGCGCGATCGGGCACGATGTCGAGGAACGAGCCGCCGGTGACCCGCTCCGCGAAGGCGCTGGTGGTGCCGGGGACGGTGCGCACCGCCGCCTCGACCTGGCGGGCGAGTGCCTCCAGTTCACCGAGGTCGCGGCCCAGCAGCTTGATGCCGACGGGCGTGCGGATGCCGGTAGCCAGCATGTCGGTGCGGGCCTTGATCGGCATGGTCCAGGCGTTGCTGACGCCGGGGAACTGCAGCGCGCGGTCAAGTTCGGCGATCAGCCCATCGACGTTCATGCCCGGCCGCCACAGCGCCTTGGGCTTGAGGTTGATGACGGTCTCGAACATTTCCAGCGGCGCGGGGTCGGTTGCCGTGCCTGCGCGACCGCTCTTGCCGTAAACCGAGGCCACCTCGGGGAACGACCGGATGATCTTGTCCTGGGTTTGCAGCAGTTCGGCCGACTTGGTGACCGAGAGGCCCGGCAGCGTCGTCGGCATGTAGAACAGCGTGCCTTCGTCGAGAGCGGGCATGAATTCGGTGCCGAGCTTCATCGCCGGCCATGCCGTTGCGCCCAGCACGGCGAGTGCCACGGCGATCGTGAGCAGGCGTGCCTTCAACACCAGCCGAATCGCCGGGCGGTAAAGCCAGATCAGCACCCGGTTCACCGGATTGCGGTGTTCCGGCAGGATGCGTCCACGCACGAACAGCAGCATCAACGCCGGCACCAGGGTGATCGACAGCAGTGCCGCCGCCGCCATCGCCAGACTCTTGGTCCAGGCCAGCGGCTTGAACATCCGGCCCTCCTGGGCCTCCAGGGTGAAGATCGGAAGGAACGACACGGTGATCACCAGCAGGCTGAAGAACAGCGCCGGTCCGACTTCGACGGCGGCCTCGATGATTGCCTCGGCCCGCGATTGGCCAGGCTTCAGGCGCTCCAGGTGCTTGTGGGCGTTCTCGATCATGACGATGGCGGCATCGATCATGGCGCCGATGGCGATGGCGATACCACCGAGACTCATGATGTTGGAACCAATGCCGAGCAGGTGCATGGCGAGGAACGCCATCAGGATGCCAACCGGCAGGGTGATGATCGCCACCAGCGCCGAGCGCACGTGCAGCAGGAACACGAAGCAGACCACCGCCACAACGATGCTCTCTTCGATCAGCGTATGGATCAAGGTCTCGATGGCGCGATGGATGAGGTCGGAACGGTCGTAGACCGGCTCGATGCGGATGCCCTCGGGCAGGCCCGGGGCGATCTCCTTCAGCTTGGCCTTGACGTTGGCGATGACGTCGAGCGCGTTCTGGCCGAAGCGCTGCAGAACGATGCCGCTCACCACCTCGCCCTCGCCGTCGAGTTCGGTGACGCCGCGCCGCTCGTCCGGACCAAACTCGATCCGCGCCACGTCGCGCAGCAGCACCGGCACCGCCCCGTCGGCGCGCAGCACGATCTGCTCGAGGTCGGCGATGCTCTTGATATAGCCGCGGCCGCGCACCATGAACTCGGTCTCGGCCATCTCGACGACCCGGCCGCCGACCTCGCGGTTGGAGGCGCGGATCGCAGTGATCACCCGGGCCAGCGGCACGCCGAAGCCGCGCAGCTTCACTGGATCGACCACGACGTTGTATTGCCGCACGAAGCCGCCAACGCTCGCCACCTCGGCCACGCCCTCGGCCTTGGCGAGACCGAAGCGGATGTACCAGTCCTGCAGCGAGCGCAGCTCAGCCAGCGTGCGGTTGGCGCCGACCACGACGTATTGATAGACCCAGCCGACGCCGGTGGCGTCGGGCCCCAGCGTCGGCTTGACGTCGGCCGGCAGCTTCATGGTGCCCGAGTTCAGATACTCGAGCACGCGGCTGCGCGCCCAGTAGATGTCGGTACCGTCCTCGAAGATGACGTAGACGAACGACACGCCGAAGAACGAGAAGCCGCGGACGGCACGGCTGCGCGGCACCGCCAGCATCGCGGTGGTCAGCGGATAGGTGACCTGGTCCTCGACCACCTGCGGCGCCTGGCCCGGCATCTCGGTGTAGACGATCACCTGGATATCGGAGAGATCGGGGATGGCGTCGAGCGAGATGCGGCCGATCGCATAGAGTCCGCCGCCGGTAAGAGCGAAGGTGGCCATGAAGATCAGCAGCAGGTTGCGCGCCGACCAGCGAATGACCTCGGCGATCATTTACCGTCTCCCGCGGTGAACGCTGCGAGCGCGGCCCGCAGGTTGCTTTCGGCGTCGATCAGGAACGTGGCCGAGGTGACAACCCTCTCGCCGGGCCTCAGCCCCTCCAGCACCTGGACGTAGCCCGGCACGCGGGCGCCGAGCTTCACCGGCCGCGGTTCGTAACGGCCTTCGCCGCGCTCGACCAGCACGATCTGGCGCTTGCCGCTGTCGATCACCGCCGAGTCGGGAACGGCGACCCAGCGGCCGGGGATCGGCGCCTCGATCTCGACGGTGGCCGCCATGTCGGCGCGCAGCAGCCCGTCGGGATTGGCGACCTCGATGCGCAGCCGTGCCGTGCGGCTTTCCTTGCCGACGCCGGGGTAGATGAAGGTGACGCGGCCGGGAAAGGGCCGGTTGGGCCAGGCGTTGACCGCGACCTTGGCCATGTCGCCCGCTTTCACGAAGGCGAGGTCCTGCTCGTAGACCTCGGCCAGCACCCACATCGTCGAGGTGTCGACGATCCGGAACAGCGTCTCGCCCGGCTGGTAGCGCATGCCCTCGATCGCCATCTTCTCGATCACCGTGCCGGCCGCCGGCGCCGGCACGGCGATGGTGCGCGGCGGGCGTTCGCCCCGGCGCAGCCTTTCCAGGTCACTCTCGGGATAGTCGAGGTTGCGCAGGCGATTGTCGGCGCTGCCCTGTGTGCCGCGCGACAGCATGAATTCCTGCTGCAGCACGTTCAGTTCCGGGCTGTAGACCTCGAACAGCTTCTGGCTGGCGGTCACGACGTCGCCGGTGGCGTTGACGTGGAGCTTTTCGATCCAGCCGCCGAACCGGGGCGCGATCACCGTCTGGCGGCGTTCGTCGTACTGCACGGTCGCGAAGACGCGCACGGTGCGGGACAGCGCGCGCTCCTCGACCGCCTCGCTGCGCACACCCAGCCGTTGCACCTTGTCGAGGCTCACCTTGACGACGTTGCCGTCCTCCGATGCGCCTTCGTCCTCGCAGACGGGGATGTAATCCATCTGCATCGAGTCCTTCTTCGGCACCGGCGAGGTGTCGGGCGCGCCCATTGGATTGCGGTAATACTTGACCTTGCCGCCGCAAGGCCCGGTCGGCGCGGGCGCCTCGGATGAGGACGAGGCGATGTTCGCGGTGAATCGCTCCGCGCCGTTCAGCCACAGCACGGTGCCGGCCCCAGCGGCGGTACCGGCCAGGGCCGCGGCAAATGCAATCGCGAATCCACGACCGGCCTTTCGGCCTTCAATATTCGACATGAAAAGGATTCCTTCCGACAGCCGTAGTGCACGCGACGAGGCGGCACCTGCGGCAGCACGCGACGTTCAAGCGACGGTCAGAAGATCAGGCGCGGCGGAAAGGGATCGGGGGGTGGTGACAGGCCTGTCAACAGCGCCGGGTGGGCGGCTCCGAAACACTCTTTGGCTGCAGGTGACGAGGTCAGGAATGCCGCTACCCCGAGGGACGGCGCAGCCCCTATGCACACGTTCAAGCAGCCAGCGGTCGGGGCATGGCAGGGCATGCTTTCGCAATCGTCGCACTGTGTGCAGGGCATGTCGGCGGCAACGCGCGCCGATGCGGTGGCTACGGTCATTACGCAACCGGCCAGCACAGCAAGGCAGCCAAGGAGGGCAGCGAGGGCGCGAAGACGCTCCATGTCACAATGATGCGCCACTGACAGCAACGTGCCAAGGGCAGCTTGATCACAGGCCCGTCATCACGCTACCGCTACCGCTACCGCATCTATCGAACATTGCCGCCGACTGCTCCCATGTTGGGGAGTGCGTCATCTCGCAGTCCATCGACTTGGGGATTGCGCTGTCGGTGATGCATTGGACGCCATTTCTGGGGCTGGTATTCCGTAGCCTCGGCAGTGCTTTTGGCGGCTCGTCGCCTCGACTGTGGTCGAACGGTAGGAGAGGTCACGTAGTCGGGCATTGCTCAGCGGATTTGGACGCGTGGCATACCATTGGGAAATCCAAGCTCTCGAACAAACGACCGTATGCGACGCGTGATGGCTCGACAACGTCCTCTCCGTCAGAGACGCACATGCCGTCTCAAGGCTGAGACAATTCGCCCAAGCAAGGTGATTGTGTAACGAGCGACTGATAGAGCATTGTTTTTGGTGTGCAATGTTATCGTTCAAATAGCGTGTTTGTCACCCTGCTCGCGAGCATGAGAAGCCTCGTGAGGTTTGGTTGCATGCTGTCTGTCGCCTGGGCGAGCATTGTACACGTGGCCGTGGATGTAGAATCTGTACCCGCGAATCACCCGGTTGTTGTAGCTGCTCAGACCGAGGCTCAAGGTCAGGGCTCGGCGGATACCGCGACTACTGCCGAGCGCTGCCATACCTGCTCGATCGTCGCCTTCGTCGCCCCACCTCAAGTCTTTGGAATCAACCTCCTGAACTCGGAGGTAGCAGCACGCCGTTCGCCTGCCCTCGTCGGTTTCGAGCAACCATCGACCGCGCCGCCTCCTAGAGCCTGACCTCTTCGCGTTTCGCCCACCGTTCCGGCCTTCGCTGGCCGCGGTGTGTTGATGATTGTGAATCAAGGTCAAGGCATGAGACTTCTTATCGTAGGGGCGCTGTGCGCGGCGGCGTTTTCCGTCGTGCATCCGCCGACAGCGTCTTCACAGGCTCCGCCCCCGCAGGGCCAGAAGAATGGCACGCTGACGCTTTCCCGCGCGTTGCAGCAGGCGGCTAACGCCAGCCCTCGTCTTGAAGCCGCCGACCGAAACATCGGTATGGCCGATGGCCGCCGTCAGCAGGCGAACAAGTTGCCCAATCCGACAATCGGCCTGGAGGTCGACAACTTCGCGCCTGGGCCGAGTAACAATGTCGGCGGTGCCGAGACGACGCTTATGCTCAGTCAGCTCATTGAACTGGGCGGCAAACGCGATGCTCGCGTTTCGGCAGCGTTGGGGGACTACGAATCGGCACGGTGGGAAAAGGAAGCCTCGCGGCTGGAGCTTCTCTCCGAGACGACGATTGCTTTTGTAGAGGCCGTCTCCGTGCAGCGGCGAATCGGGCTTCTCGACCGCCAGGCCGCCGCGCTCGAAAAACTGGTCCCCCTGATGCAGCGTCGCGTCGAAGCCGGCGCCTCGTCACCCTCCGAGGTATCGCGGACGCAGACGGCTGTCGGCATGGTTCGGCTTGAGGGGCAGCGCGCCCGCCTTGCACTGGCAGTGGCAAGGCGTGAACTGGCCGCCCTGATGGGCCATGATAGCCCCGACTTCTCGTCGGTCTCAGGTGATCTTGGCCGCGTCGTCCGTCCGGCGCCTCTGGATAATCTCATCAAGGCGATCGACGACAATCCGCAACTCATGCGCTGGACCGCCATCCGCGCTCAGCGTGATGGCGATTTGCTTGTCGCCCGCCTGAAGCCCATCCCGGACGTCACGGCCAGCCTCGGTTGGCGCTACTACACTGAGAATGGCGAGAGTGCGATCCGGCTCGGCGTCTCGATGCCGTTTCCGGTAATGGATCGCAATCGCGGCGGAATTCGCGAAGCGCAGGAGAACGTGCAGAAGGTCAATGCAGAGCGCGCCATGAACCGTCTCAACCTCGTGGCGGTGGTCGCAAAAGCGCACGATACGGCCAACAGTCAGCTGCAGCAGCTGGACCTGTTGCGCAAAGCCATTCTGCCTTCAGCGCGACAGACGCTGTCGACCATCGAGGCGGGATACGGCCAGGGCCGCTTCACGGTGCTCGAAATTCTCGATGCCTATCGCACCGTCGCCGAGGCGGAACTCATGGAACACGAGGCGCTGGCGAGCTTCCACACGGCGGTGGCCACGATCGAGGGACTCACCGCCAGCCCCGTCAATCTCGCGAGGGCGCGATGATGAAGACCATGTTCAAGCTTCTCGGTTATCTGGCGATAGCCGTCGTCTGTGCCGGAGCGCTCGCGGCGTCGGCCTACTACGTGTTCGATCCGAAATTCGCGAACGGCTCCAAGGCAGCGGCAAGCAAGGGGCACGGGGCCGAAAAAGGCCATGACGATCACGACGAGGGTGTGAAGCTGACGGACGCGCAGATCGCCGCCGCCGGCATCGAGATGCTGACGGCTGGCCCGCGCGAACTCCGCGATATCCTGCGATTGAACGGCATGATCCAACCCAACCAGGAGGCAATGGTGAAGGTGACGCCGCGCTTCCCGGGCGTCATCCGCAGCATGCGCAAAAGGCTGGGCGACAAGGTGAAGAAGGACGAGGTCCTGGCCACTATCGAGAGCAACCAGAGCCTTACGACCTACGAGCTGAAGGCGCCGATCGACGGCACCGTCATAGACCGTGACGGTACCTTGGGCGAGTTCGCAGCGGAGGCGAGGCCGCTTTTCACGATCGCCGACCTGTCGACGATGTGGATCGACTTTGCCGTCTATCGCCGCGACTTCGCGAAGGTGCGCCTCGGCGATGCCGTGTCGATCGATGTCGAGGATGGCGGCCCGCCGATCGAGGCGAAGATCGACTACGTTTCTCCGATCGGAGCGAGTGACACGCAATCCTCGATCGCACGTGCGGTCGTGCCCAACGACGGACGCCTGCGACCGGGCCTCTTCGTCGATGGAAGGGTCGTGCTGTCCGCGAAGCCGGTCGATGTCGCGGTCAGGACTAGCGCACTCCAGACACTGGAGGGCAAGACGGTTGTCTTCGTGCGCGACGGCGATACTTTCGCGGCGCGCGAGGTCGAGTTGGGTGGCCGCGATGCCGACTGGGTCGAGGTGACGTTCGGCCTGCTGGCCGGCGACGTCTACGCTGCGAAGAACAGCTTCGTCGTCAAGGCCGAGATCGGCAAGGGCAGCGCGGCCCATGAGCACTGAGTCGCGTCCATGATCGACCGGATCCTCCACTTCTCGATTCACAATCGCTGGCTAGTGATCGTGGCCACCATCGCGATGGGGTTGCTTGGCGCCTGGAATTTCACACGCCTGCCGATCGACGCTGTCCCGGACATCACCAATGTCCAGGTGCAGGTGAACTCGGTGGCCCCGGGTTACTCCCCGCTCGAGGTCGAACAGCGCATCACCTTCCCGCTGGAAACGGCGATGGGCGGCCTGCCCAAACTCGAATACACCCGCTCGCTGTCGCGGTACGGCCTCAGCCAGGTAACGGTGGTCTTCAAAGACGGCACCGACATCTATTTTGCGCGTCAACTCGTCAACGAACGTATCCAGCAGGCCAAGGACAAGCTGCCGCCCGGCACCGAGACGTCGATGGGGCCGGTCTCGACCGGCCTCGGCGAGATCTACATGTACGCCGTCGAGGCGAAGCCCGAGGCGCGGAAGCCCGACGGCACGCCGTATTCGGCGACCGATCTGCGCACGATCCAGGACTGGATCATCAAGCCGCAGTTGCGCACCGTTCCCGGCATCGTCGAGGTCAACACGATCGGCGGCTACGAGAAGCAGTTCCACGTGCTGCCCGAGCCGGCGAAGTTGATGTCCTACAAGCTCACGTTCCGCGACGTCATGGCGGCGCTGGTTTCGCACAATGCCAATGTCGGCGCAGGCTACATCGAGCGCAACGGCGAGCAGTACCTGGTGCGCACGCCCGGGCAGGTGAGCACTCTTGCAGAAATCCGCGACATCGTCGTCGGCTCGCGCGGCGGCGTGCCGATCCGGGTCGGCGATGTGGCCGAGGTCAAGGAAGGAACGGATCTGCGGACGGGTGCGGCGACCCTCGACGGCAAGGAAACCGTGATCGGGACGACCATGCTGCTGATCGGCAAGAACAGCCGGACGGCGGCACAGCGCGTGGCGGCAAAGCTCGACGAGGTCGCGCGCTCTCTGCCGGACGGCGTCGTGGCCCGCGCGATCTACGACCGTACGAAGCTGGTCGAGGCGACCATCTGGACGGTCGAGAAGAACCTGCTGGAAGGCGCGTTGCTGGTCGTAATGGTGCTGTTCCTGATCCTGGGCAACTTCCGGGCGGCCTTCGTCACGGCCTGCGTCATTCCCCTCGCCATGCTGTTCACCATCACCGGCATGGTCGACAATCAGATCAGCGCCAATCTTATGAGTCTCGGTGCAATCGACTTCGGCATCATCATCGATGGTGCCGTGATCGTGGTCGAGAACTGCCTGCGCCTGCTCGCCGAGGAGCAGCATCGCCGCGGCCGGATTCTGACGCGTACCGAACGGTTCGGAACGATCCTCGCGGGAGCCCAGGAGGTCATCAAGCCCAGCCTGTTCGGCACGTTGATCATCGGCGTCGTGTACCTGCCCATCCTCACCCTGACCGGCGTCGAGGGGAAGATGTTCACACCCATGGCGCTCACGGTGCTTCTGGCCCTGACGGGGGCGGCCATTCTTTCGATGACGTTCGTGCCGGCCGCCGTGGCATTGCTCGTTACCGGACGCGTGGCCGAGAAGGAGAACTTCTTCATGCGCGGCGCATCGCGCATTTATGCGCCGGTGCTCGAACAGGCGATCCGCCTGCGCCATGTCATTGTCGGCCTTGCGATCCTGCTGGTCGCCGTAAGCGGTGTGGCGGCGTCGCGCATGGGCGGCGAGTTCATCCCCTCGCTCGACGAAGGCGATGTCGCCATGCACGCATTGCGCATTCCCGGGACCAGTCTGACGCAGTCGGTGCAGATGCAGGAGGCCCTGGAGAAGGCGCTGCTCGAGTTTCCGGAGGTCAAGGAAGTCGCAGCAAAGATCGGTACCGCCGAGGTCGCGACCGATCCCATGCCGCCCAATGTCGCGGACAACTTCATCATGCTGAAGCCCCGTTCCGAATGGCCCGATCCCGACCGTCCCAAGGCCGATCTCGTCGCCGCCATGGAGAAGCGTGTCGCCGAGATACCCGGCAACAACTACGAGTTCACACAGCCGATCCAGATGCGGTTCAATGAGTTGATCTCGGGGGTGCGCAGCGACCTCGGTGTCAAGATCTTCGGAGACGATCTCGACACGCTGCTGTCGATTGCCAACAAGGTACAGTCGGTGGTGCAGGGCGTTCCTGGCGCCGCCGACGTGCGGACCGAGCAGGTCAGCGGGCTTCCCATGCTGACGGTGAAGCCCAATCGCGCGGCCCTCGCCCGTTACGGCATCAGCCTGGCAGAGCTGCAGGAAGTCGTCGAGATCGCCGTTGGCGGAAAGGAAGCCGGCATGGTCTTCGAGGGCGACCGGCGCTTCGACATCGTGATGCGCCTGCCCGAGCATCTCAGAGTCGACATCGACGCCTTGTCGTCGCTGCCGATACCGGTGCCACCGCACGTGCCCGCAGCCGGGGAGAACGGCCGTAG
>JBGAKM010000033.1:0-16494 GCA_044224395.1 Devosia sp. | reverse complement strand
CGACCTCCTCGGCCAGAGCCGCGCGCTCTGGGGGCCCCGCAGTCTCGAAGGCGCGGAGCGATACGATAGGGAATGTCTCGGTCATCCCCGAACCGTACACGAGAACGGATCGCCGTCCAGCTAGGCTGGACGCTTCCGCGGCTTGCTCTGTGCGACACCCACGCGTCCCGACTGCAGCGTCACAAGGGCATCGACCATGTTGTCGAGCGAATGGACGAGCGGGTCGCCATACGCGTCCGCGACGGCGTACATCGTCATGAGTCCGACAGCGGACATGTGAGCTGCGACTGCCAGCTGCCTTGCATTCACGCTCTGCAGGACAAATGCCGGGTCGCCGGCGATCCACGCCTCAAGCGCCGCATAGGCCGAAGCGGTGACACGGTGGATGGGGCCGAGAGCAGCCTGTTGCTCTGGAGCGTTCGGTTCAGCGTTGATCGGCTCGGGCATGTAGAGTACCCGAAACTGCGGCAGGCGCTTGGCGTAGTGACGGGCGAAGGCACGTATGAACCGCTCGATGGCATCGGCACCATCGCGAGACCCCGCCACAGCCGCGATCAACGCGTCGGCTTCCTGACGCATCAGGGGCAGGCCGCATTCGGCGATTAGTTCCCACTTCGTTGGATACCAATAAAGGATCGCTTGTTTCGAGACGCCCAAAGCGTCGGCGAGCGCCTGGAACGTCAGCGCGGTGAGGCCGCCCTGCTCGACCAGATCGAGAGCCGCCTGCTGAATCAGCTCTCGCGAAACACGGCGCTGAGGTGCCATCGAAAAGCCATTGACAACTTACCATCGGTAAGTACGTTACTTACCAACGGTAAGCAAGAGAGGCTGCACCATGGCTGAACTCAAGGTCTTCACCTTCGCTCCCGCATGGGGCCTGCAAAGCGCGGGGCCATTCGCCCTGAAGCTCTTGAAATGGCTCGAGCTCGCAGGAATGCCCTACAAGCAGGTCGTCGAGCAGCTGCACCAGAAGGGTCCCAAGGGGAAGAATCCCTGGATCGAACTCGATGGCAAGCGCATCGCCGACACCGAAATCATCATCGACCTGCTGGCGCGACGGAGCGGCTTCGATATCGACGCCGGCTTGACGCCACTCCAACGCGGCACCTCGCATGCGGTGCGACGGATGGTGGAGGAGCATTTCCACATGGTGCTCGAGTGGGAGCTTTTTGTGCATCCCGCAGGCATCGAGGGCGGCGCCAAGCCGATGGCGGCAGCGACCGTCCCTGCCCCGCTCGCCGGCATCGCGACGACGTACATCACCGGCCATTTCGGACGGCAATTGCATGCCCGTGGGCTTGCGCGTCACACGCCGGAGATCATTGCAGCCAAGGCGCGTGCCGACCTCGACGCCATCGAGGCGCTGATCGGTGACGGGCCGTTCCTCGTTGGTGACCGCTTGTGCATGGCGGACGTATCGATTTACGGCCTGCTGATGCCGCTGGCAGTGTGGCCGATGAAGACGCCGGCCGCGGAATCGATCAAATCGCGACCGGCGCTGATGGCGTACCTCAACCGCGTCCACAAAGCGGGCGCGAAGACGGCGGCGATGGCGGCCTAGACCAACCGGCTCTGGTCCATCGCCGCGGCGATGAAGCTTGCGAACAGCGGGTGCGGCTCGAACGGCTTGCTCTTGAGTTCGGGGTGGAACTGGACGCCGATGAACCAGGGGTGGTCGGTGCGTTCGACGATTTCGGGGAGCGTGCCGTCGGGCGAGACGCCGGAGAACAACAGGCCGTTCTTTTCGAGGACCTTGCGGTACTCCATGTTCACTTCGTAGCGGTGGCGGTGCCGCTCGTTGATGCGCGTCGTTCCGTAGATGTCGGCGACGCGCGAGCCGCGGGTCAGCTGGGCGGGATAGGAGCCGAGGCGCATGGTGCCGCCGAGATCGCCCTCGGTGGAGCGCGTCTCCTTCTCGTTGCCCTTGGTCCACTCGGTCATGATGCCGACGATCGGCTCTTTGGTGGGGCCGAATTCGGTGGAGTTGGCCTTGGGGATGCCGGCGGTGTTTCGCGCGGCCTCGATGCAGGCCATCTGCATGCCGAAGCAGATGCCGAAATAGGGCACGTCCTTGGTGCGGGCGAACTTGGCGGCCTGGATTTTGCCGGCCGAGCCGCGCTCGCCGAAGCCACCGGGGACGAGGATGCCGTGGATGTGCTCGAGGTAGGGCGCGGGGTCCTCGCGCTCGAAGATCTCGCTGTCGATCCAGTGCAAATTGACCTTGGCCTTGTTGGCGATGCCGCCATGGACCAGCGCTTCGCTCAGCGATTTGTAGGCGTCCTTGAGGCCGGTATATTTGCCCACGATGGCGATGTTGACCTCGCCCTCGGGGTTGTGGAGGCGGGCCGAGACCTCTTCCCACTGGCTGAGGTTGGGCTCGGCGGCGTCGGTGATGCCGAAGGCGGCGAGGACTTCGCGGTCGAGGCCTTCTTTGTGGTAGGCCAGCGGCACGTCGTAGATCGAGGCGACGTCGAGGCCCTGGATGACGGCGGTTTCGCGGACGTTGCAGAAAAGCGCGAGCTTGCGGCGTTCGCTGGCCGGGATCGGGCGGTCGCAGCGGACGAGCAGGATGTCGGGCATGATGCCGATCGAGCGGAGTTCGGCGACCGAGTGCTGGGTCGGCTTGGTCTTCAGCTCGCCGGCCGACGGGATGTAGGGCATCAGCGTCAGGTGGACATAGACCGCCTGCCCACGCGGCAAATCGTTGCCGAGCTGGCGGATGGCCTCGAAGAACGGCAGGCCCTCGATGTCGCCGACGGTGCCGCCGATCTCGACCAGCACGAAATCATAGTCGTCGTTCCCCTCGAGCACGAATTCCTTGATGGCGTCGGTGACGTGCGGGATGACCTGCACGGTGGCGCCCAGGAACTCGCCTTTGCGCTCCTTGGCGATGAGGTCGGAGTAGATGCGGCCGGTGGTGATGTTGTCGCGCTTGTTGGCGTGGCGACCGGTGAAGCGCTCATAGTGACCGAGGTCGAGGTCGGTCTCCGCGCCGTCGTCGGTGACGAACACCTCGCCATGCTGGGTCGGCGACATCGTGCCGGGATCGACATTGAGATAGGGGTCGAGCTTGCGCAGGCGGACTTTGTAGCCGCGTGCTTGCAGAACCGCGCCGAGAGCTGCGGAAGCGAGACCTTTTCCCAATGAGGAGACCACGCCGCCGGTGATGAAAACGTACCGTGCCATGGGCTTTCACCTCTATGGGGCGCCACAATGATTCGGAACCCCTCAAGCGCTGCGCCCACAACGCCGACGGGCAACAAGTTCACGTCTGCCAAAAACGAAGGAGGGGATGTTTCCATCCCCTCCTTCAGGTTCGTTTCGGAGCCCTTACTGGGCTGGAGCGCTGCTGCTGACGGCGCTCTCTTGAGCCGGCTCGCTGGGAGCCGGGGCGACCGGCAGAGCCAGTCCAGGATCGGTGGTCGACACGGTGTCGGCGGCGACGGGCGCGCTCGAGGTTGCGGTGTCGGTTGCGGCCGCAGGTTCAGACGACGCGGCGGTGCTCGGTAGCGGCAGGGTGTCGCCACCGCCCATCTGGCTGAGCGCGTCGAGAACGGTCGATGGCGTGGCCTGGCCGGGGGCCGCGGCCGAGTCGAGAATGTCGGACGTGTTGCGGTTAAGTCCCGACAGGATCGTCAGGCCGATGGCAGTGACGAAGAACAGCGCCGCGAGGATGGCTGTAGTGCGGGTCAGGAGATTGGCGGAGCCGCGGACGGTCATCAGACCACCGGCGTTGCCGCCCATTCCGAGGCCGCCACCTTCCGAGCGCTGCAGCAGGATCACGGCGATCAGCGCGAGCACGATGAGCAGGTAGGCGACGAGGATGACGTTTTCCATTACCGGGCGGTCTCTCAATAAATGTCAGCGGCGCGTGGGACGCACCGCTGGTCGGCGCGCGTCATATACGCGATCGCCATCAATTGCCAGCGCTTCGAGCCAATAGTTTGTCGGGGCTGTGCTGTTATGCGGCCGAGATAATGGCGAACAGATCGTCCGCCAGGAGGCTGGCGCCGCCGACAAGTCCGCCATTCACGTGCTCGATGGCGAGGATTTCCCTGGCGTTGCCGGGCTTGAGCGACCCACCATACAGCAGCTTGATCGTGGCGCCCGCCGCGCCGAACCGCTTAACTAGCTGATCGCGCAGGCTTTTGTGCATCTGTGCGATATCGGCGGAGGTCGGCGTCAGGCCGGTGCCGATGGCCCAGACGGGCTCGTAGGCGACGACGACTTCGTCGCTGGCCGCTTCGTCCGGGATGGAGGCTGCGAGCTGGTGCGAGACCACCGCATCAGCCCTGCCCGCTTCCCGTTCGGCGCGGGTCTCGCCGACGCAGATGATAGGGGTGAGGCCGGCAGCGAGCACGGCCTTGGCCTTCTGGCGCACCAGATCGTCGGTTTCGCCGTGATCGGTGCGGCGCTCGGAGTGGCCGACGATCACGAGTTGGGCACCGGCGTCGGCCAGCATCGGCGCGCTCAAGTCGCCGGTATGAGCGCCGGACGCGGCCGGGTGGCAGTCCTGTGCCCCGACAACAATCCCCGCGGGAGCCGCGATGCGGTTCATGGCAGCGATCAGAGTGGCCGGCGGGCAGATGGCGACGACGCAGCGGTGCTGACCACCTGCGGTCAGGTGGCTGGCGAGCTTTTCGACCTCGAACAGGCTGGCGCGGAGCCCATTCATCTTCCAGTTGCCGGCGATCAGGGGGGTAATGTTCTGAGCCACTTGGCGGAAATCCTTGCTCTTGCGCGGGAGGGGAGTTTGCCATAACCCCTCTCAACCGAAACGTCACCGCCTGGAACGCCTGAATATGCTGCACTTTATGCGCCGGTTCGCCAATTCTTGGGCTGGCAAGATTCTCGGCGTCGCGCTGATCATCGCACTCGCAGGCTTCGGCGTGCCGACCATTTTGGCGACTCTGGACGCCAACACGATCGCCAAAGTCGGCGACGAGGACATCACGGCGACCGATTTCCAGCGGCTCTATCAGCAGAACCTCAACACGTTCGCGCAACAGACGGGCCAGTTCCCGACGAACGAGCAGGCGATCCAGTTCGGTATTCCCACGCAGGTGCTGAGCCAGCTGGCGACGCGCGCGGCGATCAATCAGTTCGCGGTGCGGAACGGGATCGGTGTTTCGGATGCCAAGCTGGTGGAGCTGGTGCGCAACGATCCGACGTTCTTCGGTGTGCTCGGCAGTTTCGACCGCCAGATCTACGACCAGGCGATCCGCCAGCAGGGCATGACGAGCGAGCAGTACTTCGAGACGCAGCGTAAAGCGGCGCGGCGGCAGCAGATCGCGATCGGCCTGTTTGCCGGCAGCCAGGTGTCAAAGACCAGCATCGACATCCTCAACCGCTACCGCAACGATTTGCGCACGGTGGAGTACTTCACGCTGAACTCGACCAGCCTGCCCTCGATCCCGGAGCCGACGGACGCAGACCTTTCCGCCTATCTGACCGAACACCAGACGCAGTTCCGCACGCAGGAGACGCGCACCGCGGACGTGATGGTACTGACGGTCGATACGCTCGCCGCCCTGCCCGACTATCAGCCCACGGAAGACGAAATCCGCGCCGAGTACGACGCGACGAAGGACGGGCTGACCAAGATCGAAAAGCGCACCATCAAGCAGGTGTCGCTGCCTGACGCTATCGCCGAGAAGGTGTTCACGGACGCCCAGACGGCGGGCTCGGATTTCAACACCGCGCTCCTGACCTCGGGCCTGACAGCCGTCGATATCGGCACGCTGGCGAAGTCGGAAGTGACCGACACCGCGCTTGCTAATGCCGCCTTCGGTTTGGCCAAGGCCGGCGATTTCGCGATCATCGCGGGTATCGGCGGGAAGCGCGTCGTGGGTGTCACGGCGATCGAGCCGGGCGGCCAGGTCTCTTTCGAGGACGCGCGCGCCGGCATCGCGACGCGTCTCGCGCAGCAGAAGGCGCGTGACGCCTATGTGGATATCCAGGACCAGATCGAAGAACTGCGCGCTGCGTTCCAGCCGCTCAAGCAGATCGCCGAGCGCTACAAGCTGCCGGTGACCACTGTGACGCTGACCTCGGGTGGATCGGAGCTGTCGGCCGTCGCAGGGCTGGCGGAGGCCGACCGCGCCAAGGCGGCGCAGGCGATCTTTGCGGCGGAAGCCGGTAAGCTCGCTGCGACGGTCACCTACAATGCCAACAACAATTTGTGGTTCGACCTCAGCACGGTCGATGTGGCGCGCGACCAGACGCTCGACGAAGTTCGCGATGCGGTGTCGACGGCGTGGACCAACGAAAAGACCAACGAACTGCTGAAAGCGGAAGTCGACAAGATCATCGCGGAGCTCGACGGCGGCAAGTCGTTTACCGATGTGGCCACGGAGCGCAACCAGTTCGCGACGATCTCAAAGCCGATCACCCGCGAGGGCGACGGGACGGCGGTGCTGAATCAGGCCGTCGCGACGACCATCTTCTCGACCGGCCCCGATACCCATGGCTGGGGCGTGAACGGCGACGGCGACTACGTCGTCTTCCATGTGACCGATGTGACGCCGCCGACGGGCGAAGCGGGCAAGGACATCACGGATTTCATGACGAATGCGATCCGCGACGGCCTTTACGCCGATCTCGTCACTGGGCTGACGGACGAGCTGTGGCCGCAGAACGTTCGCGGCGGCGCCTACCAGCGCATGCTGACGCTGCTGACCACAACGACGACCCAGTGATGCGATGGCGGATCAAAGCTTCGACCGGTTCGCCAAGGGCTACGACAGTGGCCGTGCCCAGATCGTGTTCCAGCGCATCGTCGCCGACCTCGAAACGCCGATCGGCGCTTACCTGAAGCTGTCGGAGGGACGTCACAACACGTTCCTCCTCGAAAGCGTGCAGGACGGCGCCACCAAGGGGCGCTACTCGATGATCGGGTTCGACCCCGATATCATCCTCAAGGTCGAGGCCGGCAAGGCGAGCATCAACCGCAATGTTCATGCGGGCGACGCATACGCGCCGGTGAGCGAGCCGCCGCTCGACGTGCTGCGGGCGCTTGTCGCCGAGAGCCAGGCCGACATCCCCGAGGGCCTGCCGTCGACCGCCGCCGGCATCTACGGCTACCTCGGCTACGAGATGGTGCGGCTGATGGAGCGGCTTCCGGATCGTCATGGCGAGGGCCTCGGCCTGCCGGACGCGCTGCTGATGCGCCCTACGGTTCTCGCGATCTTCGACACGCTCAAGGATGAGCTCTACCTGACGGCGCCGGTCTATGTGCGTGCGGGCACCTCGGCCAGACAGGCCTGGGAAGGTGCGCGGGCCAAGATCGACGAGGCTATCGGACGGCTCGGGCGGACCCTGCCCTATGCGGGCGTGCCCGCCGATCTCGACAAGATCGCGATCACGTCGAACACGTCGGTCGCGCAGTACGACCGGATGGTGCAGGACGCCAAGGAATACATTCGCGCCGGCGACATCTTCCAGGTGGTGCTGAGCCAGCGGTTCGAGGCCGATTTCTCGCTGCCGCCGACGGCGCTCTACCGGTCGCTGCGCCGCACGAACCCCTCGCCGTATATGTACCTGCTCGATTTCGGCGGCTTTGCCGTGGTGGGATCGAGCCCGGAAATTCTGGTCAAGGTCGAGAAGGGCCAGGTCACGATCCGTCCCATCGCCGGCACCCGCAAGCGCGGCGCGACGCCGACGCGCGACAAGGAACTGGCGGACGAGCTGCTGAGCGATCCCAAGGAGCTGGCCGAGCACCTGATGCTGCTCGATCTCGGCCGCAACGACGTCGGTCGTGTTGCCCGGATTGGGACCGTGAAGGTCACCGACAAGTTCTTCCTCGAGTACTACTCGCACGTGATGCACATCGTCTCCAACGTGGTCGGCGAGCTCGATCCGACCAAGGATTTCGTGGACGCCCTCGCGGCGGGTTTCCCTGCGGGCACCGTGTCCGGTGCGCCGAAAGTGCGGGCGATGGAGATCATCGACGAACTCGAGAGCGACCGTCGTGGCATCTATGGCGGCTGCGTGGGCTATTTCGGCGCCGACGGCACGATGGACACGTGCATCGTGCTGCGCACCGCCATCGTCAAAGACGGCAAGCTCTATGTGCAGGCGGGCGCCGGCATCGTCGCCGACAGCCGGCCGGAGCTCGAGCAGCTCGAGTGCGAAAACAAGGCCCGCGCCCTTTTCAGCGCCGCTGAGGAGGCGCTACGCTACGCCGGTGAAGCGAGGATCGGGCAGTGACGCGAAGATCCGTATCCAACCCACCCCGTCATTCCCGCGCAGGCGGGAATCCAGCGGAGGTTGGCCGATGGCGCGGCGGGTGTGGATCGCACCGCCTGGATTCCGCCTGCGCGGGAATGACGGTGTGAAATCAACGCGCTCGATGGACAAGCCCGACCATGAAACTCCTCGTCATCGATAACTACGACAGCTTCACCTACAACCTCGTCCATTTCCTGGGCGAACTGGGCGCCGAGCCGGTCGTCTTCCGCAACGACAAGATCACCCTCGACGAGATCGCGGCGATTGCGCCTGAGGGCATCGTGCTCTCACCCGGCCCATGCACGCCGAACGAGGCCGGCATCTGCCTTGCGCTGATCGACCGGTTCAAGGCGACGACCCCCATGCTGGGTGTCTGCCTCGGTCACCAGGCCATCGGCCAGGCGATGGGCGGCGATGTTATCCGTGCGCCGCAGCTGATGCATGGCAAGACCAGCAAGATCAGCCACAGCGGCAAGGGGCTCTTCCGCGGGCTCAACTCGGGCTTCGAGGCGACGCGCTATCACTCGCTGACGGTCAAGCGCGAGACGCTGCCTGATGTGCTCGAGGTGACGGCGACGACCGACGACGGGCTGATCATGGGCCTGCAGCACCGCAAGCTTCCGCTTCACGGCGTGCAGTTCCATCCCGAGAGCATCGCCAGCGAAAACGGCCACGCGCTGCTGCAGAACTTCCTGAACCTTGCCCGTGACTTCGGACTGAAGAGGGCGGCGTGATGGACATCAAGCAGGCCCTCAACAAGATCGCGGCGCGCCAGGATCTGACCGGCGAGGAGATGCGCGACGTCATGAACCAGATCATGCAGGGCGAGGCGACGCCGTCGCAGATCGGCGCGTTCCTGATGGGCCTTCGCGTCAAAGGCGAGAGCGTGGGCGAGATCGCTGCCGCGGTGTCGATCCTGCGCGAAAAGATGATCCCGGTCGAGGCGCCCGAAGACGCCATCGACATCGTGGGCACGGGCGGAGACGGCTCGGAGACGCTCAACATCTCGACCGCCACGGCCATTGTCGTCGCCGGCTCGGGCATTCCCGTCGCCAAGCACGGCAACAAGGCGCTGTCGTCGAAATCCGGCGCCTCGGACGTGCTGCAGGCGCTCGGCGTCAAGATCGACCTGACCCCGGACCAGATCTCGCGCTGCATCAAGGAGGCCGGCATCGGCTTCATGTTCGCGCCGGCTCATCACCCGGCGATGAAGCATGTGGGGCCGGCCCGCGTCGAACTGGGCACGCGTACGATGTTCAACCTGCTCGGCCCGCAGTCCAACCCCGCTGGAGCCCGCCGATACATGCTGGGCGTCTACGCCAAGAGCTGGGTCGAGCCGGTCGCGGCGGCCCTTCTTGCCAACCGCGCCGTATCGGCCTGGGTCGTCCATGGCGACAGCGGCCTCGACGAAATCTCGACCACCGGCCCGAGCCTTGTTGCCTCGATCAAGGGCGGCAGCCTCACGAGCTTCGAGATCACGCCCGAGGACGCCGGCATTCCGCGGGCGACGCTGGCCGACCTCAAGGGGGGCGATCCGGCCTACAACGCCGAGCGTCTTCGCGCCCTGCTCGACGGCACGAGGGACGCCTATCGCAATGTCGTGCTGCTCAATGCGCGGCGGCTTTCATCGTCGCCGGCCGGGCCGATACTCTGGAGCTCGGCGCCGAGCTTGCCGCGCAAGAGATCGACAGCGGGCGCGCCAGGGCGACCCTCGACAAGCTCGTCAGCGTGTCCAACGCCTGAGCCATGGCCGACATTCTCCAGCAGATCGAAGCCTACAAGCGCGAAGAGATCGCGGCCGCGAAGTCGTTGCGACCGTGGAACGAGGTCGTGGCGGAGGCCCACGACGCCCCGCCCGTCCGCCGCTTCCTTTCGGCCCTCAAGCGCAAGCGCGAGACCGGCGAGTTCGCCCTCATCGCCGAGGTCAAGAAGGCGAGTCCGAACAGTTCCTGATCCGGGAAAACTTCAACCCAGCCGAAATCGCCCGCGCCTACGAACTGGGCGGCGCCGCGTGCCTCTCGGTGCTCACCGATCGACCGAGCTTCCAGGGCGCGCCCGAATTACCTGATCGAGGCGCGCGGCGCGACGCAGCTGCCCGTGCTGCGCAAGGATTTCATGTTCGAGACCTACCAGGTCGCCGAGGCGCGCCTGGGGCGCGGACTGCATCCTCATCATCCTCGCGGCGGTGGGCGACGACACAGCGCGCTACCTGCTCGATGCGGCCGCCGAGTGGCGCATGGATGCGCTGGTCGAGGTTCACGACCAGGTGGAGATGGATCGTGCGCTGGTGCTCAACTGCGATTTCATCGGCATCAACAACCGCAACCTCAGAACGTTCGAGACGACACTCCAGACATCGGTGACCCTTGCCGGCGGCGTGCCCAAGAACGTGCACCTCGTTGCCGAGAGCGGCCTGCGCGACCATGCCGATCTGCAGAAGCTCAGCGACACCGCCGGCATCGGCACGTTTCTCGTGGGCGAGAGCCTGATGCGGCAGGACGACGTCACCAAGGCCACCCAGGTCCTCCTGTGGGGCGACAAGGGACGCGCGCGTGAGCGACCGGCTGACCCACCTCAACGAGCGTGGCGAGGCCCATATCGTCGATATCGGCGGCAAGGCGGTGACGGCCCGCCGGGCGATTGCGCGGGCGATCGTGGAGGCGAAGCTCGGGACAGTCGCGGCGATCGTGGGCGGCACCCTGGGCAAGGGCGACGCACTGGCGGTCGCGCGCATCGCCGGCATCATGGCGGCCAAGAAGACCAGCGAGCTGATCCCGCTGTGCCATCCCATCGCGCTGAACAGGGTCGAGGTGGAGATCGCCGAAGACGGGTCGACGCTCGTCATTACCGCGACCGCCGAAGCCACCGACCGCACCGGCGTCGAAATGGAGGCGATGACGGCGGCGTCGGTCGCGGCTCTGACGCTCTACGACATGGCCAAGGGCATCGATCGCGGCATGCGCATCAGTACCGTGGAGCTGATCGAAAAAACCGGCGGCAAGTCGGGGACCTGGCGCCGATGATCACGGTCGACGAGGCGCTGGACCGCATCTTCACCCGCATCCCGACGCCCCTGCCCGAAACCATTCCCGCTGGCGCGCGCCCACCGCCGCGTCCTCAACGAGCCGCTGGTCGCAAAACACACCCAGCCCCCGTTCGACGCCAGCGCCATGGACGGCTACGCGGTGCGCGCCGCAGACGTCGTCCCCGGCCGGCCCCTGTTCCTCGCCGGCACGTCGCAGGCCGGCGCGCGCTTCACCGGCAATGATGCAGCAGGGCGAGTGCGTGCGCATCTTCACGGGCGCCCCCATGCCCATCGGCGCCGACGCCGTGATCATGCAGGAACAGACGACGGCGCGCGGCAACCAGGTGAGCTTCGAGAAGGCAGCCAAGCCTCGGCCAGTCGATCCGCCGCAAGGGCAACGACTTCACCGAGGGCAAGGAGCTGCTGCCGCCGGGGTGCCGCTGACGCCCGCCATGCTCAACCTTGCGGCCTCCGCCAACTATGCCGAGCTTGAGGTGACGCGGCGGCCCAGGCTCGCCATCCTTGCGACCGGCGACGAATTGGTCGCCCCGGGATCCGGACCTCGGACCCGACCAGATCGTCGCTTCCAACAGCGTATGGCCTCGTCCCCTGCTGTCGCCGTACTGTGACAAGGTCGTCGACCTCGGCATCGTGCCCGACGACAAGAAAAAGCTCGAGAATGCGATGCTCGCCGCCTTCGACTATGGGGTCGAAGTGCTTCTTACGTCCGGTGGCGCGAGCGTCGGGGAACGCGACTATGTGCAGGATGTGCTGCGCGATCTGGGCGTCAATCTCGATTTCTGGAAAGTGCTGATGCGGCCGGGCAAACCGCTTATGTTCGGCACCCGCGGCAAGACGCTTGTGTTCGGCCTGCCGGGCAACCCGATCTCGGCCTTCGTGACCGCCACCGTCCTCGTGCGCCCTGCCCTGCGGCTGATGACCGGGCATACCGATCCGTTCTTTCCGTTCATGGGCGTGCCGCTCGCGGCCGACCTGCCGCCCAACGGCGAACGGCGACACTTCGTGCGCGCCAAGCTCAACCGGAGCGAGATCGGTTTTCTAGAAGCCCTGCCTATTGCGGAGACCGACAGCAACCATTCGAGTTCGTTGGCGGAGGCAGACGCGCTCATCATTCAGCCTGAGAACAGCGGGCTCGTGCCGGCCGGCGAGATGGTCGAAGTCATTCCGCTCAATATGCTGACGTAACGCGCTAACGCTTCCTTCACCTGAATCTTGCAGAACATAACTAGAACGTCTATAGATCGTTCAGCCTTTGTTCCGATTCTCCTGAAGGAGACCGCGATGCTCACGCGCAAGCAGCACGAACTTCTCATGTTCATCCATGAACGCATGAAGGAGAGCGGCATTCCGCCCTCGTTCGACGAGATGAAGGACGCGCTCGACCTGCGCAGCAAATCGGGCATTCACCGGCTGATCACGGCGCTGGAAGAACGCGGTTTCATCCGCCGGCTACCCAATCGGGCGCGGGCGCTCGAAGTCGTGCGGCTGCCGGATTCGATGAACCCGTCGCTGGGCGGCAAGAAGGCGCGCTTCGAGCCGGCAGTCATTGAGGGCACTCTAGGCCGCGTCGCGGCGCCGCCGAAGCGTTCGGCACCGGAGATGCCCGGCATGTCGGACGCCGGTCGCCCTGTGGCGATCCCTGTGATGGGTAGGATCGCTGCGGGTACACCGATCTCGGCGATCCAGGACCAGAGCCACACCATCGCCGTGCCACCCGAAATGCTGGGTGGCGGCGAGCATTTTGCGCTCGAAGTGCGCGGTGACTCGATGATCGAGGCCGGGATTTTCGATGGCGACACCGTCGTCATCAAGCGCCAGGACACCGCGGCGACCGGCGAGATCGTCGTCGCGCTGGTGGACGAGGAGGAAGCGACGCTGAAGCGTCTGCGTCGTCGTGGCAACTCGGTGGCTCTCGAGGCTGCGAACCCCGCTTACGAAACGCGCATTTTCCCGCCTGACCGTGTGAAGGTGCAGGGTCGGCTGGTGGGGCTGCTGCGCAGGTACTGACGGACGCTTTTTCGCGTCCCCGCCCTCCCCTCGCGCGCCGCGATGCACTAGGGTCGCGCCCGCGAGTTGCGGAGTCGTCAGTGAATTCGAAGACCGATTGGGTGGCCGTCGACTGGGGCACCTCTAATGTGCGGGCCTGGGGCCTGGCGGCCGATGGCACGCAGACGTTTGCCAACCAGTCGGACCGCGGCATGGGCAAGATCTCCCGCGGCGACTACCCTTCGGTGCTGGCCGAGCTGATCGGCGACAACGCACCGGCCGGAACGCCCGCCATCATCTGCGGCATGGCCGGGGCACGTCAGGGCTGGCTCGAAGCGCCCTATCTGGACACCCCCGCAGACCTCACCCGCCTGATCGCCGGTGCTGTGACGCCTGAGGGCACCGACTTTGCTGCCCGCATTTTGCCGGGCGTTTGCCAGCGGACAGCGGGCCACGAGGATGTGATGCGCGGCGAGGAGACCCAGCTTCTGGGGCTGCTCGCGCTCCGCTCCGGGTTCAGCGGCACCGCGATCCTGCCTGGAACGCACTCCAAGTGGGTGACGATCGAGGACGGTCGTATCACACGCTTTTCGACGGCCATGACGGGCGAGCTCTACGAGGTGCTCTCACAGCATTCCGTGCTTCGTCACTCGTTCACCGGCACCGGCGTCGAAGGACCGGAGATCGAAGACGGCATCGCCGAAGGCATGCGGGCGGGCATCGAGAGCCCCGGCCTCGCGACATCGCTCGTTTTCCGCACCCGCGCGGCGGCGCTCCTTTCTAGTAAGGGCGCCGATTGGTGCTCGGGGTATCTGTCCGGCCTCCTGGTCGGCACAGAGATCGGCGGGCATCGCGACTGGCTCGGCACCGCGCCCGTGCCGCTTATCGGATCGGCGCGTTTCGGCCGGCTCTATGGCGCCGCACTGGAACTGATCGGCGCAACCGGCGAGCCGATCGACGCCAGCGACGCCACCATTGCCGGCCTCATCGCCGCACGAGCTCAAGCATGACCGGACACCGCCAGATCATCGCCATCCTCCGTGGCGTGACGCCACCCGAAGCCATTAATGTCTGCCGTACGCTGTGCGATGCCGGCATCACGATGATCGAGGTGCCGTTCAATTCGCCCGAGCCGCTGAAGTCGATTGCTGCCGCGGCGAAGGCGCTGGCCGGTCGCGCCGAGATCGGCTGCGGCACGGCGCTTTCGGTCGAGGATGTCGAGGCGACGCACGCTGCGGGTGGCACGTTCGTCGTTTCCCCCGACACCAATGAGGACGTGATCCGCCGCACGCGCGCGCTCGGCATGAAGTCGTACCCCGGCGTGTTCACGCCGACCGACGCTTTCCGCGCCATCCGCGCCGGCGCGAACGGCCTCAAATTCTTCCCCGCAGAGGTGTTGGGACCCAAGGGGATCAAGGCGATGAAGGCGGTGCTGCCCAAGGACCTGCCGCTGTTCGCGGTGGGCGGTGCATCGCCCGACAATTTCCGGGAGTACTTCGATGCGGGCTGTGCCGGCTTCGGCCTCGGCAGCTACATCTTCAAGCCGGGCATGACCTTGGGCGAAATCGAACAACGCGCCCGGGCGGCCGTCGCCGCCTATGACGAAGGACAGGATAGATGACTGATACTGCCGAGCTCTTCATCGACAGCCGCTGCGAGCTGGGCGAAGGGCCGTTCTGGCATCCGCTGCAGGACCGCCTGTTCTGGTTCGACATCCTCAACAAGACGCTGTTCTCGGCGACGGCCGGCGGCATCATGGTCGATCGCTTCACGTTCGATGCCACCGTCACAGCCGCGGGCGTCATCGACAGCGACACGCTCGCGATCGCGTCGGCGGCGGGCCTGTTCAAGCTGCAGCTGTCGACCGATACGCGCGAACTGCTCATCCCGCTCGAGCCCCTGAGCACGACAACCCGCACCAATGACGGTCGCGTCAACGCGGCGGGCGGTTTCTGGATAGGCACGATGGGCCTCAAGGACCCCGGCAGCGTGGCGGCGGGCTCGCTCTATCAGGTGCGCGCGGGCGCCGTGACCAAGATTCTGACGGACGTGCTGATCCCCAATGGGACGTGCTTTTCGCCCGACGGCAAGACGGCGTATTTCGCCGATACGCCGACTGGAGTTATCCGCGAGATCGCGATCGATCCCGACACGGGCATGCCGGCGGGCAAATGGGAAACCCTCGTGGACAGCGGCGTCATCGCGGGTGGACCGGATGGCTCTGTTGTCGACTCTGAGGGGTACATCTGGAGCGCACGGTGGGGCGGCTCGTCGGTGGTGCGTATCTCGCCAGCGGGCAAGGTCGACCGCGAGGTCAAACTGCCGGTCAGCCGGGTGACCTGCCCCGCTTTCGGCGGCAAGGACCTCAAGACGATGTACATCACGACGGCGCGCGAGGGGATGACGGCGGAAGAGATCGCGGCCGAGCCGCTTGCCGGCAGCGTGTTCGCGATCGATGTCGATGTCCCCGGCCTGCCCGAGAATCTGTTCAGGGCGTGATGCGCCAGTTGCGGTCGAGGTTCTCGACCGCCCGGCGGATCTCGAACTGTCCTAGAGCGGCATCCCAGCGGAGCCAGTGCACGCCGTGATCCTCGAGGTCGTCGGCGTCGACGACAGCGTGCGCTGTGCAGTAGCTCGGCGCACGGATGCGGGTGACGATCAGGTCGCGGTCGCACTCTTCGGCGAAGCCGCTTGGATCGAAAATCAAAGCGTAGGAGAAACCCGTCGAGCTTTCGCCGATGCAGGCGACGCTGTCGCAGCTGAGCCGCGCCGCCCTGTCGATTGGTTCGGCATAGGTCTCGCGCCAGACGTTGAGCGCGAAGCTCTCTGGCTTGCCATCGGCCAGCTCCAGCCCGGAGGGCCCGCGAATGGCCATCGCCCGCGTGGTATCCGCGATGAGGACGTCTGGCGGACGGTCGACGGCCAGCAGCACGACCAGGGGGACGGCTACGACCGGACCGAGCAGCCGCCATCTGTCGCGGAAGAAGGCGAACCAGGCGAGCGCGACGAGGCCGATGATGAGGGCCGGCGGCGTCAGCAGCGGACTGGCGCGGAGATGGGTCGACCAGCCGGCGACGAACGTCGCCATGTCGACCATCCGGTCGATCGACCAGCCCATCGCGAGGAGGAACGGCGCTTCGAGCCCGAACGGCATGGCCAGCACCGCAAGCAACGCAGCGGGCATCATGATGAAGCCCACCAGCGGCAGGCTCAGCAGATTGCCGAGGACGCCC
>JBGAKM010000032.1:0-16479 GCA_044224395.1 Devosia sp. | reverse complement strand
GCGCGCCTGCGCCGATGCCCAGGGACGCGCGCGGGATCAGGGAGCGGGTGAAGTCGGCGGCCAGGTCGTATCTCGCGACCGACGGCAGTGCGGCCATCGACCGGGACTGGCAAGAGTTCTGATCAGACAAGCCGTAACCGATCCTTAGCCATACGCGCCTAGGATTTTTCCGGATTGACCGCCCGCGGGTGCCGCGGGCGGGTTCCGGGGGCCGGGTCCGATGAATTTCGTTCCATCGCTACGCATTTCGCAGAAGTTGCCGCTGGCCTTGATCGGTTCGGCCGTCGTCGTCGCGGCCGGCGTCGGCATCGCGTCTTACCTCATCGCTTCGGGCGCACTCGAAACGCAGGCGCGCCAGCAGCTCGCGACCATCGCGTTCGAGCGGGCCAATCAGCTCGCCATCCACCTTCAGAATGTCGAGCTCGATCTGGTGAAGACGGCAAGCGCCGACTCCACGCGACAGGCGCTCAGCAATTTCTCGCAGGCCTGGACGGCCCTCGACGGGCTCGATGGCGGTGCCGCCAAGCAGCTGCGTGACAAGCTCCTTGCCATCGCACCCGAAGAGCGGGCCATGGTAGAGGTGTTGGACGGGGTGCCACCGACTTACGCTCAGTCGCACAAGCGCTACCAGCCGGTGTTCCGCGACCAGATCGGCACCCAGTCCTATCACGATCTGTATCTGTTCGATGCCGCCGGCAATCTCGTCTATTCGACGCTCAAGGCCGACGACTACGCGACCAATTTCGCCGAGGACAGCGACGGCGCCTACGCCAGCAGCGGACTGGGCGATGCCTACCGTGCGGCCATGAAGCAGACGTCCTCGCAGGCCTTTGTGTTTGCCGATTTCGCGCCCTATGCGGCCGCCGGCAACGAGCTTCTGGCGTTCCTCGCGACGCCGATGTTCGACATCAAAGGCCTGCCGATCGGCGCCATGGCGATCTCGTTCAACGCCGACAAGCAGAGCAAGGCGATCTCCTATCGATCCGGCCTCGGTGCCACCGGCGACACCATCATTGTCGGTCTCGACGGCCGTGCGCGTTCCAACACGAGCTTCACGCCCGAGAACGACTTGATGCAACCCACGCTGTTTGACGATGCGATCAAGGACGCCATCCAGGGCGTGCCGCGAGAGACGAGCTCGGATGACTTCCGTGGCCACGCGGTGATCGCTGCGGCGGCGCCTGCCGATATCACTGCATCGCAGAGCTGGGCCGTGATGGCCGTGATGGATCGCGCCGAGATCTTCGCCCCGATCACACATCTCTTCCGAAGCATGCTGCTGGTGGGCGGCGCGTTGCTCCTCATCGTGGCGCTGCTCGCCATCGTCCTCGCCCGCAATCTCACGAGGCCGATCAGCGCCATCACGGCGAGCATGAAAAAGCTCGCGCAGGGCGACCTCGCTGCCGAGAACCGCTATGCCGGTCGCAAGGACGAGATCGGCCAGATGGCCGATGCCGTCGAAGTGTTCCGTGCCAATGCGCGCCGTGTCGAGGCCATGTCCGAGGATGAGCGCGCATCGGCCGAGCAGCGCATCGAAGAGCGCGCCAGCATGATGCGCAATCTGCAGCGTTCGTTCGGTCAGGTGGTCGATGCGGCGGTTCGTGGCGACTTCTCGCGGCGCGTCACCGCCGACTTCCCCGATGCCGAACTCAACAGCCTCGCGGGCAGCGTCAACAATCTGGTCGAGACCGTCGAACGCGGTCTGGGCGAAACCGGCGAAGTGCTGTCGGCGCTCGCGCGTTCCGATCTCACGCGCCGCATGGAAGGCCATTACGAAGGCGCCTTCGGCCGCCTGCGCGACGACACCAACAATGTGTGCGACACGCTGAGCGAAACCGTACAGGGGCTCCGCCATACGTCGCGGACGCTCAAGACCGCGACGAGCGAAATGCTGTCGGGTGCCAACGACCTCAACGAGCGCACCAGCAAACAGGGTCAGACCATCGAGGAGACTTCGACCGCCATGGCGCAGCTTGCCGTCACCGTCGGCGAGAACGCCAGGCGTGCCGAGTCCGCCAGTGCCAAGGCGCGCGCGGTGAGCAACACGGCGACCGAGGGCGGCATCACGATGAACCGCGCCACCGAGGCGATGGAGCGCATCACACAGTCCTCAGGCAAGATCAGCAACATCATCGGGTTGATCGACGACATCGCCTTCCAGACGAACCTGTTGGCGCTCAATGCATCGGTCGAAGCGGCTCGCGCGGGCGAAGCGGGCAAGGGCTTTGCTGTCGTTGCAGTCGAAGTGCGCCGTCTCGCGCAATCGGCCGCGCAGGCGTCGTCCGAGGTGAAGGCGCTGGTGCAGCAGTCGGGCACCGAGGTTGCGGGCGGGTCCAAGCTCGTCGCCGAAGCCGCGCAGAAGCTCCTCGCCATGCTTGAAGCCGCCAGGGAATCGTCTGGGCTCATCGACGGCATCGCCACCGCGAGCCGCGAGCAGGCCCACGCGATCGACAAGGTTTCGGAAGCCGTGCGCGCGCTCGACGAGATGACGCAGCACAACGCCGCCCTGGTCGAAGAAACCAACGCCGCCATCGAACAAACCGAAGCGCAAGCCAGCGAACTCGACCGCATCGTCGACGTGTTCAACCTCGACGAGGAAGCGACAGGCGCGAATCGCCGCGCCGCGTAGTTCGCTACCACCGAGCCTGCAGTCGTCCATCCTCCCCCGTCGCGGGAAGGGTAGCGCAGCTAGGAGCATCGCGACGTAGCGAAGCTCGGGAAGGGGGTGACACCTCCCGGTACCGGGCCGTTCGCACCCCCACCAACCTCCGCTACGGACCTCGCGGTCCTAGCTTCGGTACCTCCCCCGTCCAAGGGGGAGGTGGTGCTGACTTCTAGCCCAGCGCCACCCGCACCAGCGCCCGCGCATGCAGATCCGTCGTGTCATAGGTCGGCAGCGGGCTGACGCTGTCGTCGATCAGCATGCAAATCTCGGTACAGCCCAGGATCACCGCTTCGGCGCCACGCGTTTGCAGGCGGGCGATCGCGTCGACGTAGATGCGGCGCGAATCGTCGCGGACGATGCCGAGGCAGAGCTCGTCGTAGATGATGCCGTTGAGGTTGGTGATGCCGACATCCGGCACGAGGACCTCAAGCCCGCGCCGCTCCAGCTCATCGATGTAGAACCGCTTCTCCATCGTAAAGCGCGTGCCGAGAAGGCCGACCTTGTCGATGCCGTCGGCCAGCAGCGCATCCGCTGTCGGCGCCGCGATGTGGACGAACGGCACGCCGAGCCCTGCCACGATCTGCGGCGCGCAGATGTGCATGGTGTTGGTCGCTAGTCCGATCACGCCGCAGCCCTGGGCCTCGAGCGACCTCGCGATCGCTGCAAGCTGGGCGCCCGCACCGTCCCAGTTTCCGGCGCTCTGCATTTCGGCCACCGGCGCGAAGTCGACCGAGTGGACGATCACCGGCGCCGAGTGCAATCCACCCAGCGCCTTCGCCGTCTCACGATTTAGAATGGCGTAGTAGTGGGCAGTCGATTCCCAGCTCATCCCGCCGATAAGGCCGATGGTCTTCACTTGCGGCCGAGGCGCGCCGGCAGCTCGCGGAACGCGGTGACGACCTCGATATAGGCCTGCTTCTTGAACGGTACGATCAGATCGGGGAGGGCGTCGAGCCGCTCCCAGCGCCATTTGTCGAACTCGGCGGGCGTGCTGCCATCGCCGGGGGAGGTGACGTTGATCTCGCTGTCTGTGCCGGTGAAGCGATAGGCGAACCAGCGCTGGCGCTGTCCGCGGTACTTGCCCTTGAGCGCGCTGCCGAGCGCCTCGTCGGGGAGGTCGTAGTAGATCCAGCCGGGCGCTTCGGCGACCAGTTCCACCGAGCGGATCGAGGTCTCCTCGAACAGCTCGCGGATCGCGGCGTCCCTGGCGTTCTCTCCCTTGTCGATGCCGCCCTGCGGCATCTGCCATGGCGCGTTGTGCTCGGAGGTGTCTTCAGGGTCGTCCTCGGGCTTGCGACGACCGATGAAGACGAGGCCTTCGGCGTTGAACACTGCAGTGCCCACGCAGTCGCGATAGGGCATGCTTTCGCGGTCGGGCTTGCTCATGGGCCGGCTTTCATCAGGGCGCTGACAGGGACGATAACAAAGCCGCGCTCCTCGGCATCCTTGCTCCAGTCGGCCAGCGTCTGCACCGAAATCGGGAGCGCCGAGATGACACCGATGGCCTGGCCTTCCTGCACCGCGCGTTCCTCGAGGTCGGCGAGCTGAGCCATGATCGCGTCGCGCGACGGTGTCAGGTCGAGCGTGTAGTCGGCGCGGCCGAAATTGACCTGATTGGCGGTCGCCAGCTGCAGCGCCACCGATCGGTTCGAGCTGCCGTCGTCGACATAGCCGAGCCCACGCGAGCCGAGCTCTTCCATCACCGGCGCGAAGTCGGCCGTGGACGACGTAAAGCGCGCGCCCATATGGTTGATCACACCCACATAGCCGCCGAACTTGCCCATCACCGTGAACAGCTTTTCGAGGTTGTCGCGCGGCGCCTGCCCGGTCAGCAGGGTGTCCGGACCGGGGTCGCTTTCGGGGTAGTCGAACGGCTCGAGCGGCACTTCGAGCAGGACTTCATGACCGCCAGATCGAGCGTCGGCGACGGTGCGCCCCAAATCCTTGCCGTAGGGCGCGAACGCCAGCGTGATCGCTTCGGGCAACGTGTCGACGGCGTTCGCGGTGCCGGTGGCATTGAGACCCAGACCCGTGACCACCACCGCGATCAGCTTCTTGCCTTCGGCGGTCGCCGGCGTCAGAGAGGGCTGCGCATAGGCCTGGAACGGCGTTTCACCTGTCGCCGCAATACGCGGGATCGCGCCTTGATCCGTCTCCTCGATCAGATCGGGCAGCAGACCGCCGGCGCTGGCCGATTGCAGGTCGGCGCCCGTCACGGGATCGCCGTCGGGCACATCGTCGCCCACGATCGTGACGCCCGGCACGTTCGAGACAGGCATTTCGGGTTCGGCGGTGATCGTCGCCATGCTCGTGTTGCCCACGTTGTCGACGACGGCATTAGTGTTGGTGCCGCCGTTGACGGCGATCTCGGTCACGGGGCGTCCGCCCATCGGGTCGTTGACGAGAAACACCCGCGCCGCGACGCCGACCACGATCAGCGCCGCAACGCCGAACGCAATGCGGCCCAGTGGAAACGAGGTGGGCTTTAGGTTGAACGCCACTCCACCGCGCGCCGGCTTGTTCGCTGCCGCCGCCTTGCGGCCCAGTGGTGCGCTGAGATCGTTGGCCATCGCTCAGGTCATCCCGCGGCGAATCAATCGCCTGCCGTCATTGCCCGAGCGATAGCACATCCCGCGTTAACTCAGCCCGTCGCCTTGGGCGGGTAGGCGTCGTTCTTCTCGGTCCCGAGGATCAGCTTGATCGCATATTGCAGCTGCGTGTCCTCGTCCTTGTTGGCCGGCACATAGACCGACGAGCCGGTGGTCGCCTGCTGTTCCGTGCCGCCGCCGATCTGGCCCGCCAATCCGGCCTCGCCGAGGATTTCGTCGCGGCCCGCAAACTCGGCCGGCACGTTCTCCTTGATGACGATGTCGGGCGCGATGCCCGCCGCCTGGATCGAGCGGTTGGACGGCGTGTAGTAGCGCGCCGTCGTCAGCCGGATACCGCCATTAGCGCCCAGATGGATGATCGACTGCACGCTGCCCTTGCCGAACGAGCGCGTGCCGATGAGCGTTGCGCGCTTATGGTCCTGCAGCGCGCCCGCGACGATTTCCGCCGCCGAGGCCGAGCCGCCGTTGATCAAAACGATCAGCGGTACGTCGGCCAGCTTGGCGTCGAGATCGTCGGGCTTGGCGTCGTAGCGCGTCGCTTCGTCTTCGTTGCGGCCGCGCGTCAGCACCACCGCGCCCTGCTTGAGGAACGCGTCCGAGACATACACGGCCTGGTCGACCAGACCGCCCGGATTGTTGCGCAGATCGAGGATGATGCCCTTGGGCGCAACGCCCTTGCGCTCTTCATAGATGTCCTTGATCGCCTTCTGGATGCCGGGATAGGCCTGCTCGGTGAAGCGCGCGAGGCGCAGCACGGCGACATCGCCTTCCATCGTGTAGCGCACCACGCGCTGCGCGATCACGTCGCGGGCCAGTTCGAAGTAGAGCGGCTCAGTCGCGCCTTCGCGGATCACGGTGATCTTGATCTTGGAGCCAATCGGGCCGCGCATCATCTTGACCGCGTCGTCGAGCAGCATGCCCTGGACACTTTTGCCGTCGAGCTCGACGATATAGTCGTTGGCGAGGATACCGGCGCGCGAGGCGGGCGTATCGTCGATGGGCGAGACCACCTTGATCACGCCCTCTTCCATCGTGACTTCGATGCCGAGCCCGCCGAACTGGCCGGAGGTATCCTCCTGCACATCCTCGAACATCTTGGGATCGAGATAGCCCGAATGAGGGTCCAGCGACGTCAGCATGCCGTTGATGGCGGCGCGCAGCAGGGTCTGCTCGTCGGGCGCATCGACATATTCGCGGCGGATGCGGTCGAACACTTCGCCGAAGAAGCTGAGGTCCTGGTAGATTTCCTCCTCGGTCCGCGGTGTGCGCGGCGGCTCTGGCGGGGCAGGGACCTCGTCGTCAGGCGTCGGATCGGTGATCGGCTCCTCGCTGCTGGGCGCCGTGGACGGCCCAGAGGGATCGCTCGCGGGCGCCTCGACCGATGGCTCGCTGCTGGGCGCGGGAGCATTCTCCTGCGCCAGAACGAACGGCACCGCCGGTGCCAGCAACAGGAACGCGGCGATCACCGCGCGCGAAGGGGTCAGACGCATCAGGGTCTATCCACTCTGGGTCGTGTTTGTGGGAGCAGCCCACCATCCGGTCGGATCGATGGGCGAATTCTTGTTTCGCATCTCAATATAAAGGGTCGGATTTGAAGCACCAGCGCTGGTCGCAACCGTCCGTCCAATTGTCCGTGACCCCATCGTGCCGAGCTTTTCACCCATGCGAATGAACTGGCCGACACTTGCCGATACCGCCTCGAGGCCGGCGAGCAGGATCGTGTGATCCTGGCCCACATCAAGAATGACGATTTGGCCGTAATTGAGGTAGGTGCCGGCATACAGCACCCAGCCATCCGCCGGCGCCATCACAGGTGCTTGAGCCCGGGTGACCACCGAAAGGCCCTTGGAGATGCCGCCAAAGCCGTCGCCGTCGCCATAGTTGATGACGTTGACGCCGCTCACCGGGAAATTGAGGAAGCCGCGCGCCGACGCGAAGGGGACGGCCGGTTCGGTCCGCGTGGTGTTGGCGAGCGCCATCAGCACCGTCTCGCGGTCGAGCGAGGGCGTCGCGCCGCCGGCATTGGCTGTCTCGGTCGCCTGCGCTGCGGTCTGCACCGCGTCGGCGCGGCGGGTGAGGTCGGCGATCTGCAGCTTCAGCTGATCGGCGCGCTCCGACATCGCCGCTGCTTCCTGCTCCTCGGCGGCGAGCGCAGTGGTCGCGGTTTCCTCGCTCGTCTTGCGGGCAGCAATCAGCGTGGCGATCCGCAGCTGCTCTTCTTCGAGCACCTCGAAATGCGAGCGCAGCGTCGCTTCCTCGGCCTCGGCCGCCGACTTGATCTGGTTGAGCGCGCTGAGGTCGGCCATCACTGCATCAGCCTTTGCCTGCAGCTGCGGCAGGATGGCGGAGATCAGGATGGCGCTGCGCGCGGAGCCCAGCGCGTCTGAGGGATCGACGATCAAAGCCGGTGGCGGATTGCGGGAGATGCGCTCGAGCGCTGCAAGCACATTTGAGATTTGCGTGTCGGCGCCGTCCAGCCGGCCTCGCGTCTCGAGCTCGGAGATGATCAGGTCGTCGAGCTTGGTCTCGACTGCCGCGACATCCGCCTCGGCGAGTTTCACGCGCTCGGCGGCAGCGATTAGGGCGGCGTTCTGTTTATCGCGGTCGCCCTTCATCGCGTCGATCTCGGCCTTGAGTGCAGCGGAGCGCGACGCGCTCAACGACAGCGACGCTTCGAGTTCGGCAAGCTGCGTCTGCGGGTCGACGCTGGGCTGCTGGATCCAGTCGGGGGCCGCGTTAAGGGCGGCCGGCTCAGACTGCGCGAGAAGCGCCATCGGAGCGGCAACACCAGTCGCCACCACGCCAGCCGCTGCCCACCGGGTCAGTCGCTTCATTGAGCCCCACGCACGTCGAATCATTCGCCAAAAGCCTAGCAGGCCGGGCGTTAACGACCGCATGTCTTTGGTTTTTCGATGGCCGTCAGTAGTTTGACGACATGCAGGGCTATGGAAAGTACGCCGTATACATCCTCGCGAGCCGCAAATACGGCGCGCTGTACATCGGCGTGACCGGCGATCTGTTGGGCCGCGTCATCACCCACCGCGAGGAATGGCTGGCCGGCTTCACGGCCAAGTACCACATTCACAACCTCGTCTACGCCGAGTTCCATCCTGATCCGGCCGCCGCCATCTGGCGCGAAAGCAGCTGAAGAAATGGCGACGCGCCTGGAAGATCGAGCTGATCAAAAGGTTCAACCCGGATTGGCGCGATCTGTTCGATGGGCTCGCGGGGCTAACAGTGAGCACTCACCCCGCCCCCCACCCCGGCAGAAGCCTTCTCTCAACACCTGTTGCACTTCGAACGAGAATCCACCTTCCCGCTTTCGCGGGAATGACTCGGCGGGTTTGGAGAGCGACCCCCTCACTCCCGATGATACGGATGCCCGCTCAATATCGTCGTCGCCCGATACAGCTGCTCCGCGAGCATAATGCGCACCAGTTGATGCGGCCAGGTCAGTGCCGATAGCCCGAGCTCCATGTCGGCGCCTGCAACGAACTGAGGCTCCAGCCCATCGGCGCCGCCGATCACGAAGCTGATGGCTGTTTTCCCATCATCCCGCCAGCGTTCGATCCGCCTTGAAAAATCCTCCGAGCCAACGGACTTCCCGCGTTCGTCCAGCGCGACGACGACACCACCCTCGGGCAATGCCGTTGCGATCGCTTTGGCCTCGTCGGCCTTGCGCGACGCCGCGCTGCTGGCGCGGGATTCGGTCAGTTCGGTGACAGAAAATCCGGTCAGGCCCAGCGGTTTGCCGCTGGCCACGGCTCGGTCGAGGTAGCGCGCCACCAGTTCCCGCTCCGGCCCTTGCTTCATGCGGCCGACGGCGATCAGTGTGATGCGCAAGGTGCGCCTAGTGCGCGTCGGCGGCGAAGTCCGCCTGCCACATCTTTTCGATGTTGTAGAACTCGCGCACTTCGGGCCGGAAGATATGGACGATCACGTCGCCACCATCCACCAGCACCCAGTCGGCATGCGGCAGGCCCTCGATGCGCGGCTTGGTGAAGCCGTTTTCGCGGAGCGCCTTGACCACCTGATCGGCGACGGCACTGACGTGACGGTTCGACCGCCCGGAGGTCACGACCATATGGTCGGCGAGCGAGGATTTGCCGGCGATATCAATGGCTACAATCTGCTCGGCCTTGGCGTCTTCCAGGCTCTGCAGCACGACGTCGATCATTTTGGGTCCAGTGCTAGGTATCGGTTCGGCCTCTTGAGGCCGCTTCTTGGGCGATGCTGCCATCAGCAAATGGCCTTCGCCCATGCAGGAGCATGAGTCATGCGGTTATCAGCATTCCTTGCAGAGTGGGAGGGTTGTAGTCGTCGCAGTAAGCGATGGTCTTCAGTCCCTGTAATGGCCCGTCGGCCACAAAGCACATAATGGTGCTTCGCCCTTTATTGTGCAAGTCGAACGTCTCAGGCTGATGACGCGCGCGCTTTACGGATAGCCGTCGACGACTGGGTCGACATGACGCCGCGCAGATACACCCACGCCGGCGGCGCGCTGTCGGCGAGGACCGCTGCCTTGTCTTCGGGCAGACGGTACTCCTCCAGGGCGATCGCTGCCTTCGACCTGGTCGCCCGGAATGTCGCGCCGGGCCGGGCGTAGACGGCGAGCGGCATGGTGCGGGCGATCTCCTCCCAGCGCTCCCAGCGGTCAAATCCCATCAGGCTGTCGGCGCCCATGATCCAGACGAAGTTCACCCTCGGCTCGGAAGCCACCAGGTAGTCGAGCGTCTGGTAGGTGTAGCGGAACTGGTGGGCCGCCTCGAAGCCGGTGACGTCGAGCTGCGGATGATTCATCACCTGCCTGGTGGCAGCGATCCGATCCGCAAGTGGTGCCAGTTCCGAATGATCTTTCAGCGGGTTACCCGGTGACACCATGATCCACACCCGGTCGAGCGCCAGTCGCTTGAGGCACTGGACGGCCACCAGGCGATGACCCTCGTGGGCCGGGTTGAAGCTACCGCCGAAGAGGCCGATCCGCATGCCCGGCTCGGCGGCGGGGCGCTTTAGGTCATCCGCCATCAGGGCCGGGTCTGGCCGCTTCCGCGGACCTTGTATTTGAACGAGCAGAGCTGCTCGAGGCCTACCGGACCGCGTGCGTGGAACTTGCCCGTGGCGATGCCAATCTCGCCGCCAAAGCCGAACTCGCCGCCATCGGCGAACTGCGTCGAGGCGTTGTGCAGGAGAATGGCGCTGTCGATCTCGTTGAAGAAGCGTTCAACCGAAACCGGGTCCTCGGTGATGATCGCTTCGGTGTGGTGCGAGCCGTAATGCTCGATATGCGCAATGGCTTGCCCGACATCGTCAACGACCTTGACCGAAATGATCGCATCTTCGTACTCGGTGTGCCAATCCTCTTCGGTGGCTGGCTTGGCGTCGGGGAACAGGCGCTGCACGGTCTCGTCGCCGCGGATTTCGCAGTTGCGGGCGTAAAGCGCATCAAGCACCGGCTTTAGGTGCGTCGCGACGACGTCCTTATGCACCAGCAGCGTCTCGGTGGCGCCGCAGACGCCGGTCCGACGCATCTTGGCATTCACCGTCACATTGATCGCCATCACCAGTGACGCCGACTTGTCGAGGAAGGTGTGGCAGAGGCCCTCGAGGTGCGCGAAGACCGGCACCCGGGCTTCATCCTGCACCCGCTGCACCAGCGACTTGCCGCCGCGGGGGACTATGACGTCGATGGTGCCGCCGAGGCCGGCCAGCATCTCGCCCACTGCCGCGCGGTCCGTCGTCGGCACGAGCTGGATTGCGGCGACCGGCAGTCCGGCCGCTTCGAGCCCTTGCACGAGGCAGGCATGGATGGCGCGCGATGTGCGTATCGAGTCCGAACCACCGCGAAGGATCACCGCGTTCCCGGCCTTCAGCGTCAAGGCTCCGGCATCCGCCGTCACGTTCGGCCGGCTTTCGAAGATGACGCCAATGACGCCGAGCGGCGTGCGGACACGCGAGATGTCGAGCCCGTTCGGGCGCTGCCAGTTCGCGGTCACGACACCGACGGGATCGGGCAGGGCGGCGATGTCGCGAAGACCCTGCGCGATACCCTCGATCCGCTTTTCCGTCAGCGTCAGTCGATCGAGAAAGGCGCTCGATATACCACGTTCTTTCGCAGCAGCCATGTCCTCGGCATTGGCCGCTAGGATGGCTGGCGTCTCTGCAATGAGCGCCTCGGCGGCCGTCGTCAGTGCGAGGTTTTTGGCGTCGGTCGCAGCGTAGGCGAGGACGCTCGCAGCCTTACGGGCGCGTTCGCCAATGGGCGCCATGATCGCTTTGATGTCTCTGTCCATGGCGTTCATGCGGTCTTCGCCTCGAGGCCCATCAACACCACCATGTTGTCACGGTGAACCAGTTCCGAGCGGGCGCCAAGCCCCAGCAGTTCCGCCGTGCGCTTGGAGTTCTTGCCCTTCACCAGATCGGCTTCCTCCCGGTCGAGCCCCACGAGCCCACGGGCAATCTCACGGCCATCCGGATCAAGGATCGCCACCGCATCGCCGCGCACGAATTCGCCCTTGACCGTGGTCACACCAATGGGCAGCAGGCTGCGTCCGTCCAGCAGCGCCTTGGCGGCACCTGCGTCGACATAAATTTGCCCCGCAAGATCGAGCGTCCCCATGATCCAGCGCTTGCGTGCCTGCGCCCGGCTCCCGGCGGCAGCAAACAGCGTGTGCAGCCCGCCCTCGGTCAGCGCCTTCAAAGGATGGAGCGGCGTGCCCTTGGCGATGATCATCGCTGTCCCCGCCTGGGTCGCGATCTTTCCGGCCTCGATCTTGGTCGTCATGCCGCCGCGGCTCAAATGGCTCGCCGCGCCGCCTGCCATGTCGTCGATCTCCGAGGTAATCGCGGGCACGAACGGGATGTGCTTGGCGTCGGGATCGCGAGCTGGCGGTGCCGTGTACAGGCCGTCGATATCCGACAGAAGGATCAGGCAGTCCGCCTCGATCATCGTCGCGACGCGGGCGCTTAGGCGGTCGTTGTCGCCGTAGCGGATTTCGGCCGTGGCGACAGAGTCGTTCTCGTTGATGATGGGGATGGCGCCGAGCCCGAGCAGCGTCGTGATCGTAGTGCGCGCATTGAGAAAGTAGCGGCGTTCCTCGGTGATATTGGGCGTTATGAGGATTTGGCCGGTGACAATCCCATGCCGTCCCAGATGCTCCGCCCAGGCCTGGCTGAGCGCAATCTGGCCAGCGCTTGCGGCGGCCTGCTGCTGCTCCAGGGGCAGATTGACGGCACTCAGTCCGAGCAGTCCACGACCCAAGGCGATGGCGCCAGAGGACACGACGACAACCGAGATGCCCTGCTTGTGCAGCGTCGCGAGGTCTTCTGCCAAAGCTGCAAGCCAGTCGGCGCGAACGCGACCCGTCGCCCCATCGACGATGGTCGCCGAACCGATCTTGATTGTCAGCCGCCTGTAAGGCGCGAGGGCGTTGGTCATGGCGACCAACCGGGCTCAACTGCCCGACGCGCCACCTCCACCCGCTCGGCCTTCTCGGCATCGAGGACGGAAATGACGCGATAGAGAACTTGCTGCACGCCCTGTCCGGTGACGCCGGAGCAGGTCAGGACTTCGGCCTTGCTGACGCGCTTGAGGACCTTGAGCTTGTCTTTGACATCGTCTTCGGAGAGCGCGTCGATCTTGTTGAGGACGACGATCTCGGGCTTCTCCGCCAGTTCCTCGTCGTAAGCTGCGAGTTCGCCGCGGATAATCCTGTAGGCGGACTTTACGTCGTCCTGCGTGCCGTCGATCAGATGGATCAGCACGCCTGTCCGCTCGACATGACCGAGAAAGCGGTCGCCAATGCCGGCGCCCTCGTGTGCGCCTTCGATCAGCCCGGGGATGTCGGCCAAGACGAAGTCGCGCTCGCCAATCTTCACCACCCCGAGATTGGGGTGGAGCGTTGTGAACGGGTAGTCGGCGATCTTGGGTTTGGCGGCAGAGACGGCCGCGAGGAAGGTGGACTTACCCGCATTGGGGAGACCCACAAGTCCGGCGTCGGCGATCAGCTTCAGCCGCAGCCAGATCCATTTCTCGATCCCCTCCTGGCCGGGGTTGGCGCGGCGCGGCGCCTGATTGGCGCTGGTCTTGAAATGGGCATTGCCGAAGCCGCCATTGCCGCCCGAGAGCAGGACGAGCGTCTGGCCGATCTCTGTGAAGTCGGCGATCAGCGTATCGTTATCTTCCTCGAACACCTGCGTGCCGACCGGCACTTTGAGGATGACGTCGTCGCCCTTGCCGCCGTGGCGGTCCTTGCCCATGCCATGGTGACCGGTCGAGGCCTTGAAATGCTGCTGATAGCGGTAGTCGATGAGGGTATTGAGGCCGTCGACGCACTGGACGATCACGTCGCCTCCGCGCCCGCCATTGCCGCCATTCGGTCCGCCGAACTCGACGAATTTCTCGCGCAGGAAGCTGACCGATCCGGCGCCACCGTCGCCGGATCGGACATAAACCTTCGCCTGGTCGAGAAATTTCATGTGGTTTCCTTAGCCGACGCGCCGTGTCGAAGATCGTTCCAGCGCGCCCGCGTCAATCGCGTCTCGATATGGCGCAGGTCTTCCTGCCGCGCAAGGCAATGCCGCTTGGAGGTGCTGATCTCGGTAAACCCCAGCTTCCTTTGCACGGCGAGCGATGCCTTGTTGAACGCGAAGACGCCCGAGTCCAGCACCGGTGCGCCCGTGACGCCGAAGTACCAGTCTATTGCGGCGCCTGCCGCTTCGCTCATGAAGCCTCGGTTCCAGTAGGGCTCGCCGAGCCAGTAGCCGATCACGATTCCCTGCTCGTCACGATGGAAGCCGCAATTGCCGATGACGCCCTCCCGCGGCAGATCGATCATGAAGCTGGTTTCGCCCGCCGGCTTATCGGCCCGCCATGTGCCCAGCCACCATTCCGCGTCGCTGAGCTTGTAAGGATACGGTACCCGGCTCAGCTTGCCGGCGACGGCAAAGTTGTTGATGAGCCTCGTCAGCCGAGCCGCATCGGACGGCCGTGGCTGCCGAAGCAGCAGACGGGGCGTTTCAAGCGTCACATCCATCTTGGCCTCTCGAGTTCGAGCGTCACTGTGGGCCGGTCCTTGATCTTGCCGACCTCGCGCCTGGCCTTTTTGACCGGCTTGAAGCCGAGCTTGCCGAGCACGTTGAGCGATGCGGCATTGTCGGCCAGGGCGCGTGCGGCGATCAGCTCGAAGTGGTGCGTCTTGTGCGCCGCATCGATCAGTCCGCGCGCGGCTTCCGTCATGAGGCCCTGCCCCCAGTGGGGTTCACCCAGCCAGTAGCCGAGCTCCGGCGGCATGCCCTCGAAGAAGGTGAAGCCGACCACGCCGACAAACTTGTCGCCGAGCGTGATCGCGTAGGGCCGCTCGTCGGGCCGCTGCGCGAAGATCTCGATGAAGCCGATCGCGTCAGCCCGCGTGTACGGGTTGGGCAGGCGTACCAGCTTTTCGGCGATCGCCTTGTTGTCGGCGAGCCGGACGAGGTCCGGCACGTCGCCGCGGATCGGGGCGCGAAGCACCAACCGCTTGGTAGCGATCTTGCCAGGCAGGCTGTCGCGGATGCGGCGCATGGTGAGGCGGTGGGTGGCCTGGGCCAGCTCGCGGATCGCGCGATCCGTGCCGCCCGGCCTAAACACAACCGTCTCTTCGATCTCCACCTTCGCCTTCTTCATGATGCGAGCCTTTCGAGCTTACCCACCTGAATGATCACTTCGCCGTCTGCTATTGCGCGGTATCGAGTTCGTCGGGCCTGCATATAGGACACCACTTTCTCGGCCGCAGCCGCCTCGGGGTGGCGCGACTGGTGATGCGGAACGATGGCGAAGGGCGTAAGGCCGAGTCCGCTCCAGATCAGCGGCTCGTCATAGCCCTCGGGCACGTCGAAGGGATTGTCCATTAACTCGTGGCCGCGCAGGCTCGGGCCCGCCACCGCTGCGCCCGCGGCGTAGCCGCCATAGGCAATGGCATCACGGTCGAGCATGTCGCGGATGACGGTGTCGAAGCCCGATTGCTTCATGGCGCGGCGCAGCACGAAGCTGTTGCCGCCCATCACCCAGACGAGGTCGTAGGTCGCGAGTCGCTGGTGCAGGCTCGGTGCGTCGCCGAAATGCGCACGCAAGTCGAGACCGTGCGGATCGAGGCCGAGCGACTTGAACTCGGCGATCGGGTCATAGACCTCGGTGCGGTAGATCTCGCGCGCCATGACGGAGGCGCCGTCATAGCCATTGGCGATCACCGCCACGCGCGGTCCGTTGAGCATGGCCAGCAGCGCTCCGGCTCGCTCGCCCAGTCTCTCAGACGATAAATACAGCCTCATTTTCACTGCCCTCAAAGCGAAAAGGGGAACCGGAAACCGGCTCCCCTTGGAACTTTGCTTGGCGGTGTTTGGATCGCCTTGCCGGGGAGCGTGTCTCCGGCAGGGATTTTGGTCCTACCGGGTTATTCTGCAGCTTCCATGGTCGGGAGTACCGACACGTAGGATCGCTGGTTATTGGCTCGGGTTTTGAAGGAGACGGTGCCGTCGACCGTCGCAAAAATGGTGTGATCGACACCAATGCCCACGCCCGTGCCGGGGTGCCATTTAGTACCGCGCTGACGAATGATGATGTTGCCGGCGACGACGGTTTCGCCACCGAACTTCTTCACGCCGAGACGACGGCCAGCGGTATCGCGACCATTGCGGGACGAGCCGCCTGCTTTCTTGTGTGCCATTCGTCTAGCTCCTTATTCCTTGTCGGCCTTCTTGGCCGCTGCCTTCTTGGCAGGGGCCTTCTTGGCCGCGGGCTTGTCGCCCTCAGTCTCAGTCTTTTTGGCCGCTGCCTTTTTGGCGGGAGCCTTCTTGGCGGGCGCGGCCGCCGTGTCTTCACCAGTGTCAGCGGCCGGAGCGGCCTTCGCGGCTGCCTTCTTAGCCGGAGCCTTCTTGGCGGCTGCCTTCGGGGCTTCCGTCATTTCGGCCACCGGAGCGGTGCCAGCCAGCAGGGCGGCGTAGCGCGACTTGGCTTTCTCGTCGGTCGTCAGCGTCGTCTTGGCGCCACCAACGAGGATTTCGCCAATCCGCACGGTCGCCAAGATCTGGCGGTGGCCGTTGCGGCGGTCGAAGTGCTGACGACGGTGCTTCTTCTGGATGATGACGGTGCGCTGCTTCTTGTTGTTGACCAGATGGCCAGCAACCGACGCGCCCGCGACGAGCGGCGCGCCGACGGTCACGTCGTCGCCC
>JBGAKM010000015.1:0-87373 GCA_044224395.1 Devosia sp. | reverse complement strand
CATGATGTCCCAGAACAAGCGGAGGCGTTTGGCACCAAAGGCCCTTCCCATCTCGACCAGATCCTTGTTCGCGTTCGCGATCCCGGTTGCGGTGCTGATGAGGATCGGAAACACGGCGGCGTTCCACACGACCACCACCTTGGCTTCGGTATAGAGACCGAACCAGACGATGATCAGCGGTATGAACGCTGCGCCCGGCGTCGCGTTGATCGCGTTGACGAATGGATCGAGTATCCGGTTCAGCACGCGGAAGCCGCCGAGAAGAGCGCCGGCAGCGATGCCGGTGACAACAGAAAGTAGAAAGCCGAGACCGAGGACGGTCAGGGATTCGAGCAATGCCCTGAGCATGCTTCCGTCCGACCACATCTTAATGCTCTGCTGCAGTATGGCGTCGGGTCGCGGCATCACCAGCTTCCCCGCCGCGGCATTGAGCGCGTACATGCCAGCGATGAGTAGCAACACGATAAGCACCTGAGCCAGCAGTACGAAGGCACCCTCGCTGCGGCTACGTGCGCGGGCACGTCCCAATGCCAGCGGCTTCGATGTGGCGAGCGGACTCTGGGTGTCTTCGCTCAGCGCGTGCGAACGAGAGGTATCGCGAAGGTGTCCGCCCATGTTGTTCCCCCGCCCGGCAGTGCCATCTCAATATGCATCATGATGAACGCTGGACACCCAGATCGCAGGTGCGTCAGGCTCACTTAAACTGTGGGGGAGTGGCTCCGCGGCTTGGACTCGAACCAAGGACCATTCGATTAACAGTCGAATGCTCTACCAACTGAGCTACCGCGGAATGCTCTGGTGCCTCAGGCAGGCGCCCGTGTAACGGGTTTGATTTGCTTTGCCAAGGGCAAATTACCCCGCTCGTCCGGCACCCAGCTGGGCGCGCAAAAACGCCAGGTCTTCCGGGGTGTTAGCGTTACGGAAGGGGTCCAAATCCAGCAGGTCTGCGTAATCGAGCTGTGTCACTCCAACGCTGGCGGCGAGCCGCTTCAGGCTGCGCGGGGCCGTCCCTTGCCGGACCTCCTCGCCGAGCGTCGATATGGCGTCGAACCGCCACAGCGCATTCGTCGGGTAATCCTGCCCCGCATAGGCGCCGACGACCACCGCAGAGGTGTCGAGCAGGGGGAGCGCTCGGCCGAGGAAGTTTCGCGGAAACATCGGGGTATCGACGGCGAGGATGAAGAGCGCGTCCGGTGGGCTCGCGGCAAGATGAGCCACCGCTGTCGCGACACCCGCCAGCGGACCCGCATAGTCCGTGGGGAGATCGGTAACGCATTCGACGTCCCGCGCCGGGTCCCAGTTGGAGGGACCGACAGCGAGCACACGCCGGTCGCAGGTTGCGGTCAGGTCCAATGCGTGGTCGAGCAGCGTGCGGCCACCAATCTCGATGAGCGCCTTGTTCACTCCGCCCAGTCGTTCGCCCTTACCGCCGGCGAGGATGACGGCGGCGATGCGGGTCATGCGGGCCGCCAGCGCTTGAGGAACAGCAGCAATCCGATGCCGGCCAGCAGCCCCCAGAAGGCGCCGCCGATCCCCAGCAGTGTGATGCCCGATGCTGTTGTCACGAACGTCACGATCGCCGGCAGGCGCTGCTCCTCATTGGCCAGGCCGCCTGTCAGCGCGGACGCGAGGCTCGGGAGAAGGGCAAGGCCGGCGACGGCCTGGATCAGCACGGGGGGCGACGCGGCGATGAAGGCTGCCGCGACCGTCGCGATAAGAGCCAGTCCGAAGTAGGTGACACCGGCCGCAACGGGCGCCACCCAGCGCTTCTGCGGATTGGGATGTGCCTCGGGGCCCGCCGCAATCGCCGCGGTGATCGCGGCGAGGTTAACGGTCAGCCCCGCGAAGAATGCTATGACCGCCGAGGTGATCCCGGTGAGGACGAAAGGTCCGCGGGCATCGACCTCGAACCCGTTGGCGCGCATCACGGCCAGCCCGGTCAGGTTCTGCGAGGCCATCGTGATGACGAATAGCGGCAGCGCGACCTTCATCAGCGCATCGATGTTGAACGTCGGCACAACGAAGGTCAGCGCCGGCGGGGACAGGGCGAGTGCGGTCCCCGACGCGCTGAAGGTGAAGCCGAGCTCGATGCCGGCGACGAGCACGGCGAGCGGCACCGCGTAACGCCGTGCGAATTTGAGCCCGACGACCCATGCGCCGATCACCGGCAACGCCAGCATCGGGATCTCCGCGACGGCGCGTAAGGGCGCGAGACAGAGGCTCAGGAGGACGCCGGCCAGCATCGCTGATGCGATCGGCTGCGGGATCATCGCCACGGCCCGCGCCAGCGGCCTCAGCAGCCCCGACGCGATCACCAGAGCCGCTACCACGATGAAAGCGCCAGCCACGGCGGGAAACCCGCCTTCGATCGGCTGCAGCGTCAGCAGAAAGGCCGCTCCGGGGGTCGACCAGGCAAAACTCAGTGGAATGCGAAGGCGCCAGACCACCACGGTGTTGAGCACGCCAAGGGCGAGGCACACGGCGAACAGCCCCGATGCCGCCTCGGCAGGAGTGGCGCCCGCATGCCCGAGGCCCGAGAGCACCAGCGTGAATGTGCTCGCATAACCGACAAGCGCCGCCAGCATGCCCGCCAGGATCGGCTGGGCAACGTCGTCTGCCCCCAAACTGCTCATATGTGTCTCGTCTCTCGGCGGTTTGTTCCGCGGGCCACGATGTGCCGCGCTGCCGGCACGCCGGATTCTTGCTATGTTAAGGCCTTTCGTATAGCACCCGACGCGTTGGCGAGGCCACGTGGCGGAGTGGTTACGCAGCGGATTGCAAATCCGTGTATTCCGGTTCGATTCCGGACGTGGCCTCCAACATCCCCCTGTCATCGCCGCGTTCTTCCGCCCGCTTGCCGCGCCCATCGGCCAGCGCTATGCACGAGCGAGAAGACTGCAGCAGGGCTCCCGATGACCGACTTCGCGCGCGCACGCAAACTGATGGTGGACAACCAGCTCCGCACCTCGGGTATTACCGACAGGCGGCTGCTGGGCGCCATGGGTGAAGTCGCCCGCGAGCGCTTCGTCCCCGCAGTCCGCCAGCCTCTGGCATACATCGACGAGGCTATCGCTATCGGCGGCGGCCGCAAGCTTTCGGCTCCCGCTCCCTTCGCCAAGCTTCTGCAACTCGCCGAAATCGATACGGGGGATCACGTCCTCGATCTCGGGTGCGGCAGCGGTTACTCCGCCGCGGTTCTTGGCGAACTTGCCGCGTCGGTGGTGGCGGTCGAGAGCGACGCGTCCCTCGTGGCCACAGCGCGGTCGACTGTCACAGCGCCCAACGTCAAGATCATCGACGGTGCGCTCGAAACGGCGGGCAAGGCGCATGGTCCCTACGATGTCATCGTGCTCGAAGGCGCGGTCGCTGAAGTGCCGGAGGCCCTCTTTGCGCAGCTCAAGCCGAGTGGTCGTCTGGTCGCATTGCTAGCCGCGCCGGGCCGTCCCGCGGTTGCACATCTCTTCGCTCATTCGGGCAAGGGAATCGCCTCCCGCGCCGCCTTCGATGCGGTGCTGCCGCCACTGGTTCAGAAGCGCGACGATACGTTTGTTTTCTGAGTGTTTCTGGCGCACCGCGCGCTACTAAATCCGACTTACATTGTGTTGCCGCGCGACCACGTGGCTGGGCAAAACCTACATTAAATCTTGGAATGCCTTGCGCCCTCGTGTTGTCGGGCCCAACTGCGCGTCATAGGGTGGCCCGGCTGGAGGCATTTGATGTTGTTTTCTCGTAGTGTGCGTGCGGGCGCGCTTGCCGTTCTGTTTTGCTCTTTTCCTGCCATCGCGCATGCCGAGACGCTGCGCGAAGCACTGACCAGCGCGTATCTCAACAACCCGTCGATCCTCTCGGCGCTGCTCAACGTCAAGGCGACGGCCGAGAACATCGCGATGGCCAAGTCGGCCAAGCTGCCGACGATCAATGGCTCGATTTCATCCACCAACAGCTACAAGTTCGGCAGCACGTTTGACGCCACGCCGACTGTGAACGTCGGCGTGAGCTACAACCAGACGATCTTTGACAACCTCAAGAGCGACGCCGACATCGAAGCGGCACGGGCGCTCACCGAGGCGAGCCGGTATTCGCTGCAGAACTCCGAACAGAACGTCTTTCTGGCGGTCGTTCAGGCCTACATGGGCGTCATCCGCGACACGCAATTGGTGAAGCTGCGTCAGGAGAATGTGACGTTCTACCAGGCGCAGGTAAAGAGCGCGAAAGACCGCCTCGATATCGGCGAAGGCACTAAGATCGACGTGTCGCAGGCGGAGGCGCGCCTCGCTCAGGGCACCGCGTCCTATCAGACGGCGGTCGCCTCGCTGCAGACCAGCCAGGCGAACTATGAGCGCTATGTCGGCCACAAGCCCAAGAACCTGTCGACGACCTATCGTCTTGGCTCGCTGATGCCCAAGAGCCTGGACTCGGCGATCGCGGAAGCGACGTCGTCGCACCCGGCGATCCTCGCGGCGAAGGCCGGCATTCGCGCCGCGCAGGCCAACTCGGATTCGGCGAACGCAGCATTCGGCCCGACGCTCAATTTCTCGAGCTCGATCGGCAGCACCATTATCGGGCCCGATACGCAGCTGGGACCCAATGACCCCACGCCGCGTGTTTCGGCAGGCTTCAGCCTCTCGATCCCCATCTATGGCGGCGGTCGCTACGGCTCGAACATTCGCCGCGCGAACATTCAGCAGATCAAGAGCGAGGTGGACGCCCTGGCCACACGCGACCAGATCAAGGAGTCGGTGATCTCGGCCTGGAGTTCGATGCAGAACGCAGACGCGCAGATCAAGTCGGCGAACACCGCAGTCGCTTCGGGCGAACTGTCGCTCGATGGCGTCGTGCAGTCGCGCGACGTTGGTCAAGCCACGACGCTCGACGTTCTCAACGCCCAGTCGGAACTGACCTCGATCCGCGAGGGGCTGATCCAGGCCAATGCGGCAAAGGTCATCGCGACCTTCGCGCTGGTTGCGGCGACGGGACACCTGACAGCGGCCGATCTCTCGCTCGACGTCGAGATCAAGAATGGCGAGGACTACATCGCCAAGGTCGAGGACGTCTGGCAGGAGCTTCGTGCGCTCGACTAAGGGTCTGAGCAGACTCGAATTCTGGTCCATGGACGTCCGAAATCCCGAGGTTTCTTGGGGAAGACCGGTCGCGGCGATCCGGCCGCGCTTCGCGCAAATCCTGTTCTGCGGTTAAAGTATTCGGTGACGAATCAATGCGCAGTTTGCGGTGAGTGCGCGCTTCGTCCGGTTTGGAGAGTGCCTTAATGAATAAGCCGGCGACCAAAGAGCCGTCGATGGACGAGATTTTGTCGTCCATTCGGCAGATCATTGCCGACGACGACGCGTCCGCTGCTCCGCCTCCAGCCAAGCCTGCCGCCTTCAATCCCACACCGGCGCCACGGCCTGCCGCGCCCGCGCCCACTGCAGCAAGCCCTGCCGCACCGCTTGCCCTGTCCCCAACGCAGATGATTCCGAACCGGCCGGCGCCGGCGCCGGCTGCCGTAGTAGAGACCGACCCCGAGCCTGAGCCGATGGATTTTGCGTCCATGCTGGCCGATGAGGAAGAGCCCGAACCTGAGCCGATGGCCGAAATGCTCGCCGGAGAGCCCGAGCTTCTCGATCCCGAGGATGTCGCCTTCGAGCCGGAACCGGAGCCCGAACCTGTTCCCGCGCCGGTGCTGCGCGTGCCCGAGCCGCCGCCGCGGCCCGTCGAACAGCCGCGCCCCGTTCCGCGGCCCGCGGTTTCGGTTGCGCAGGCGGCGCCCATGCCCGATCCAACTCTTTCCGACGACATGGCTGATCAACTGCTCGCGCCTGCTACGGATGCCGCGGTGCAGGGTGCCATGACCCGTCTTGGGGCACTGGCTGGCACCGGGATCGGCAGCATGACTGTCGAGGGTATGATCCGCGAGATGCTGCGACCGATGCTCAAGGACTGGCTCGACGAGAACCTGCCGGCCCTTGTCGAGCGGATGGTCGAGAAGGAAATCTCCCGGATTTCCCGCGGCGTGAAGTAACCAGGCGAACTGCGCGCCAGTTGACTTCCGGCCTCGGCCTTTGCTTTAGACCTCTGCCTGTTTCCGCCCGCCGAGACCCATGAGTCCCGCGGGCTGCCTCCGTTGGACGACGTCATGCTCGAAAAGAACTACGAACCCGGCGCGGTCGAGGACCGCATCTACAAGGCTTGGCTCGATGCCGAAGCCTTCAAGGCGGGAGCAGGGGCGCGGCCCGGGGCCGAGCCGTTCACGATCGTCATCCCGCCACCCAACGTGACGGGGTCGTTGCATATCGGGCACGCCCTCAACAACACGATCCAGGACATCCTGATCCGCTACAACCGCATGCGCGGCAAGGATGTGCTGTGGCAACCGGGCACCGACCACGCCGGCATCGCGACGCAGATGATCGTCGAGCGCCAGCTCATGCAGCGCCAGGAGCCGTCGCGTCGCGAGATGGGCCGTGAGAAGTTCCTGGAGCGCGTCTGGGAATGGAAGGCCGAAAGCGGCGGCACCATCATCAACCAGCTCAAGCGCCTTGGCGCGTCGGCCGACTGGTCGCGCGAGCGCTTCACCATGGACGAGGGGCTCAGCAACGCCGTCCGCAAGGTGTTCATCGAGCTGCACAAAAAGGGGCTGATCTACCGCGCCAAGCGGCTCGTGAACTGGCATCCGGGCCTCGAGACGGCAATCTCCGACCTTGAGGTCGAGAACATCGAGATCGCCGGCAAGATGTGGCACCTCAGCTACCCGATCGAGAACTCGTCGGAGACGATCGTCGTCGCGACGACACGACCCGAGACCATGCTGGGTGACGTTGCCGTGGCGGTGCACCCGGAAGACCCGCGTCATAAGGGGTTGATCGGCAAGTATGCGATCCTGCCGCTGGTCGGCCGCCGCATCCCGATCGTGGGCGACGAGTACGCTGATCCGGAGCTTGGTTCGGGCGCGGTGAAGATCACACCGGCGCACGATTTCAACGACTTCGAGGTGGGGCAGCGGCATCACCTCAAGCCGATCAACATCTTCACGCCGTCAGCGCAGATCAACTCGAACGCGCCCAAGGAGTATCGCGGGCTCGACCGGTTCGAAGCGCGCAAGAAGGTGCTCGAAGATCTCGAATCCATCGGCGCGCTGCTGTGGGTCGAAGACAAGAAGATCATGGTGCCGCACGATGAGAAGACCAAGCAGGTCATCATCGAGCCGTTCCTGACCGACCAGTGGTTCGTGAACGCCGAGGAACTGGCGAAACCGGCCATCGAGTCCGTGCGGGCAGGGCGCACCAAATTCGTGCCGGAGAGCTGGCAGAACACCTATTTTGCCTGGATGGAAAACATCAAGCCGTGGACGATCTCTCGGCAGCTCTGGTGGGGCCATCAAATTCCGGCCTGGTATGGACCGCGCGTCCACACCGACCCTGACTTCAACAAGGTTGATGCGGGTCTCAAAACCTTCGTCGCCGACAACGAAGACGAGGCCAGGAAGCTGGCGATCGCCTACTACGGCCGCGCCATAGAGATGCACACGACCGGCATCGGTTCGGGGCCGTTCCTCAAGGCGGTTGCCGAGTTCGAAACGAACCAGCGCGACCGCGCTAACCCGCAACTGTGGGCGCAGCGCCGCGCCGCCGATCCGTTCGCCGAACTCAGCGACAACAAGGTGCCGCTGCATCGCGACGAAGACGTGCTCGACACCTGGTTCTCATCGGCGCTCTGGCCCTTCTCGACGCTGGGCTGGCCTGAGGATACGCCGGAGGTCCGCAAGTATTACCCGACCGACGTGCTGGTCACCGGCTTCGACATCATCTTCTTCTGGGTCGCCCGCATGATGATGATGGGCCTCGAATTCATGGGCAAGGAGCCGTTCCACACGGTCTATGTCCATGCGCTGGTTCGCGACGAGCACGGCCAGAAGATGAGCAAGACCAAGGGCAACGTCATCGACCCGCTCGTCCTGATCGAACAGTACGGCGCCGACGCGACGCGCTTCACGCTCGCGGCGATGGCAGCGCAGGGCCGCGATATGCGGCTCGCCATGAGCCGCGTCGAGGGCTACCGCAACTTCGTCACCAAGCTCTGGAACGCGGCGCGCTTCCTCGAAATGAACGGCTGCTTCCGCCGCGCCGACTTCAACCCGGCGCGCGTGACGCTGCCGGTCAACCGCTGGATCGTTGGCGCCACCGCGCGCGCGGTCGCCGAGGTGTCGGCCAAGATCGAAGACTACAAGTTCAACGAAGCCGCCAACGCCGCCTACGATTTCGTCTGGGGCACGTATTGCGACTGGTACGTCGAACTGGCGAAGCCGATCCTCACGGGCGAGGTTGAAGCCGACAGGCGGGAGACGCAGGCGACAGCGGCCTTCATCCTCGACCAGATCCTGAAGCTCCTCCACCCGTTCATGCCCTTCGTTACCGAAGAACTCTGGGGCGAGACCGGCAAGACCGGCCCGGCGCGCGAGAAGCTGCTGGTGCTCGCGGACTGGCCGATGCTCCTCGGCTTCGAGGACAAGCAGGCGGACGCCGAGATGGAATGGCTGATCGCGGCCGTTTCGGGCATCCGCTCGGTGCGAACGGAGATGAACGTCCCCGCCGGTGCCAAGATACCGCTGGTGATCGTGGGGGCGGGGCAGGAGACCGGAACGCGCGTCGAGAGTCAGCTTCAGGCGCTGATCCGCATGGCCCGTCTTGAAACCGTCGATTATGGCAGCGATGCTCCCGCCGGTTCGGCGCAGATCGTGCTCGGGGAAGCGACCTTCGCCTTGCCGCTTGCCGGCGTGATCGATCTGGCGGCCGAACGTTCGCGGCTCGGCCGCGAGGTCGCCAAGGAAGAGGCCGAGGTGGAAAAGATCGACCGGAAGCTCAGCAACGAGCAGTTCGTCGCCAAGGCCAAGCCGGAGGTCATCGAAGAGCAGCACGCCCGCCGTGCCGAGGCCATCGAGCGTCGGGATCGGCTGCTCGCTGCACTGGCTCGGCTGAGCTGACATGGGCGACGCCATCGAGAAGCGAGAACGCCCGCCAGTCAAAGACTGGATGAGCGTGATCGTGTTCGATGGCCGGGGCAGCGTTCGCAAGCTCACCGATGAAGAAGAGACGCAGCCCTATGCCGTGCCGCCGAAGGGCTTCGTCCTCATCGCCGGGAATGCTCGGTCACCGGACTTCAAGGTGTGGCTGCGCGAGGAGCTCGGCGATTTTATCTCCGACATGATCTCAGTCCCCTCCACCCGCACCCGCTGCGTGGTGATGGAGGACAAGGCCATGGTTATGCTCCGTGTACCCCGGCCGAACGCCTCGCCCGAGGATGTCGGCCGCCAGTTGCTCAGCCTGTGGCTCGAGAAGGGCAAGGTTATCGTCTCGTCGGAGCTCAACATTCCGGAATTCCTGGGCGTGGCGCAGTGGCAGGCGAGCCATCACGCGCCGCTCTCGCCGGCCGATCTGGTCGCCCGGCTCGGCCTCCGTGCCGCAGATCGCCTCGAACCGCTGATCGAACGTATGGGCGACAACCTAGATGATATCGAGGAGGGCCTGATGCTCGATCACAAGACCGATGTCCGCTCCAAGCTCGCGCGCCTCCGCCGCAATCTGATCAGCTTCCGACGCTTGATCTGGCCGCAGCGCGACGTGCTCAACACCCTCGAAATCGAAGACCTCAGCTTCTTCTCGCCCCGCGACCGCGTGCGCTTGCGCGAGGCCTCGTCGCGCTCCGCCCGACTGGGTGACGAGCTTCAGGCGCTGTCTGAGCGCGCGGTGCTGGTGCACGAGCAAATCCTCGACACGCGCGCCGAGCAGATGAACAAGACGATGCTGCTGCTCACGGCCGTCACAGTCATCCTCATGCCGCTGACGGTCATTTCGGGCGTGCTTGGCATGAATGTCTCGGGCATCCCGTTCTCGGACAATCCACATGCCTTCTGGATCGTGTCGGTGCTCCTTTCAGTGATCGGCGCCGCACTCTTCGCGCTGATGCGCCGGGTTAAATGGCTCTGATCACGCCCTCTGTGTTTTTCCTGCAACAGCCATCCTGAATCCCGTTCAGCTGCCGTTCAGCAACCATTTGGAGAGACCCCACGCCACAATGTCTCCCCAAACGAAGGTGAGGACGAGAGACAAGGCGGGAGCGGAACTTTCTGGGAGCAGACGTCTCGATATTCGAGCGTACCAGACTGACCGGTTCCGACCTTCACCCTGACTGCGCCGCGCCCTAAAGCGCTGTGTTTGGAAGCGCTCTAAACAGGCGGCAAAGTTCAGGGAGAGTGGGAAGATGAGCACCAACTACGTCGACAAATCGAAGCTGCCGAGCCGGCATGTGACCGAGGGGCCGGAGAGGGCACCGCACCGCTCCTACCTCTACGCCATGGGCCTCACGACCGAGCAGATTCACCAGCCACTGGTGGGTGTTGCGACGGCGTGGAACGAGGCGGCTCCCTGCAATATCTCGCTCGCTCGCCAGGCGCAGTCCGTCAAGAAGGGTGTCGCCGCTGCCCGCGGTACGCCGCGCGAATTCACCACCATCACCGTTACCGACGGCATCGCCATGGGCCATGCCGGCATGAAGTCCTCGCTCGCCTCGCGCGACGTGATCGCCGACTCGGTCGAGCTGACGATGCGCGGCCACAGCTATGACGCGCTGGTCGCGATGGCCGGCTGCGACAAGTCGCTGCCCGGCATGATGATGGCGATGATCCGGCTCAACGTGCCGTCGATTTTCATCTATGGCGGCTCGATCCTTCCGGGCCGTTTCCGCGGCCGCGATGTGGTTGTGCAGGATCTTTTTGAAGCCGTCGGCCTCCACTCCGTCGGCAAGATGGACGACGAGACGCTCGACGAGCTCGAGCGTGTTGCGTGCCCGTCCGCCGGCTCTTGCGGCGGCCAGTACACTGCCAACACGATGGCCATGGTTGCCGAGGCGATCGGCCTTGCGTTGCCCTATAGCTGCGGCGCTCCGGCCCCGTACGAAATCCGTGACGCGCTCTGCGCCGCTGCCGGCGAGCAGGTGATGGAACTGCTCAAGATGCAGTTGCGTCCGCGCCAGATCGTGACGCGCAAAGCGTTCGAGAACGCGGCGATGACGGTCGCCGCTACCGGCGGTTCGACCAACGCCGCGCTGCATCTGCCGGCGATGGCACACGAGGCGGGCATCGACTTCGACCTGTTCGACGTCGGCGAAATCTTCCGCAGGACGCCGTACATCGGCGACCTCAAGCCGGGCGGCAAGTACGTCGCCAAGGATCTGTTCGAGGCCGGCGGCATCCCGCTCGTCCAGAAGGCGCTGCTCGAGGGCGGCTACCTCCATGGCGACTGCATGACCGTTACCGGCAAAACCGTTGCCGAGAATCTCGCCAAGGTGAAGTGGAACGACCAGCAGGACGTGATCCGCACGACGGCGAACCCGATCTCGCCGACCGGTGGTGTCGTGTCGCTGCGTGGCAACCTCGCGCCCGACGGCGCGATCGTCAAAGTCGCCGGCATGAAGACTCAGCGCTTTGTCGGTCCGGCCCGCGTCTTCGACAACGAAGAACAGTGTTTCGAGTGCGTCGAAAAGCGCCTTTATAAGGAAGGCGACGTTCTCGTCATCCGTTACGAGGGCCCCAAGGGCGGCCCGGGCATGCGCGAGATGTTGTCGACGACCGCCGCGCTCTACGGCCAGGGCATGGGCGACAAGGTCGCGCTCATCACCGATGGCCGCTTCTCGGGCGCGACTCGCGGCTTCTGCGTGGGTCATGTCGGCCCTGAAGCGGCGATCGGCGGCCCCATCGCCCTCGTCAAGGATGGCGACACCATCACCCTTGATGCGTTGACCGGCGAGATTTCCGTCGATGTCACAGAAGAAGAATTCGCCCGCCGCAAAAGGGACTGGGCGCCGCGCGAGACCGAGTACGGCTCGGGCGCTATCTGGAAGTATGCCCAGCTTGTGGGACCAGCCCGCTACGGCGCGCTGACCAACCCCGGTGCCAAGGGTGAGAAGGAGCAGTATGCGGATATTTAGGGCGGGGGCTCTTTCCGTTCTGATTTTGGGTTCGGCGCTTATTGGTGCCGCACCCGTCTTTGCGCAGTCGGATGCTGTTGACGCGGCCCAGGCAATGGCCAGTGCGATGGATGGCGCCGGTGGCGGTATCCCGATGGCCGACCAGATTGCCGCGCTCGAAGCCGCCGCGACGGCCGGCGATCCGATGGCGCAGTGGCAGCTTGGCCTCATGTATGAGAGCGGCGAGGGCGTCGCGCAGGACAAGGCGAAAGCGTTCGGCTACTTCGCGCAGATCGCCGACCAGCACGCCGATACCGCACCCAAGGGGATCGAGGCCGACATCGTCGCCCACTCCTTCGTCAAGATGGGCGAGTACTACAAGGACGGCGTTCCAGAAGCTGGCGTACCGCGAGACGAGAATTACTCGACCAAGCTTATTCTGCACGCAGCAAGTTACTTCGGCGACGCGGATGCCCAGTACAAGGTCGGCGAGCTTTACCTCGACGACTCCGAGCTGGGTGATAACCCGATCCAGAGTGCCCGCTGGCTCTCCCTGGCCGCCCGCAAGGGGCATGCCGGTGCGCAGGCCAAGCTCGGTAACATGCTGTTCAACGGCGATGGCGCCCTCGAAGCCAATCCCGTCGAAGGGCTGATGTGGCTCACCGTCGCGAGCCGCCGTTCGGCCGGGACATCGGACGCCAGCTGGATCGATGACCTGTTGAACTCCGCGATGTCGATTGCTAACCCGGCCGAGCGCAAGCAGGCCGTCGATCTGGCCGACTCTCTGGGCACGCAGTTCGGCGGAACCGAACCCTAGAACAGGAACGTGCCTTCCACGGGCACGTGGTCGCTGGGCTTCTCCCAGCCGCGCACTTCGGTGTGTACGAACACATCCTGCAGCCGGTCGGCCGCCTGCGGCGACAGCAGCAGATGGTCGATGCGGATGCCGTCCTTGCGCTCCCACCCGAACGTCTTGAAGTCCCAGAAGGTCAGATGGGGCTCATCGCTGACCGCGCGCTGCGCATCGACGAGGCCCATATTGAGGAGGGCGCGCCAGCGTTCCGCACTTTCGGGACGATAGGCAGCGTCGCCGACCCATTTCTCGGGGAAGGTCGCGTCGATCGCTGCCGGGATAATGTTGAAATCGCCGAGCAGGATGAACGGCTCCTCCAGCGCGAGCCGGCCTTCGACGAAGGTCAGCAGACGATCCATCCAGCTGAGCTTGTAGGTGAACTTGTCGGTCTTCACCGGGTTGCCGTTGGGCAGGTAGATGCAGCAAACGCGCACCGATCCGGTCTCGGTCGAGAATACCCCCTCGATCAGGCGGGATTGCTCATCGCCACCGTCGCCGGGCAGACCACGGGTTACCTCGTCGAAGCGGTTCTTCGACAGGATTGCAACGCCGTTCCAGCTCTTTTGGCCGAAGGTCTCGACGTTGTAGCCCATGGCCTCGATCTCGAGCCGCGGGAACTCGCCGTCGATGACCTTGATTTCCTGCAGGCAGACGATGTCGGGCTTGACGTCCTCAAGCCACTTCATCATGCAGCCCATGCGGGCTTTGACGCCGTTGATATTCCATGTCGCGATACGCATGCGGCGACCCTAACTGCGTCGGTTCGAGGCGGCAACCTCAGCCGAATACGGCGTCGCGAATTGCATCGCGGAAGCGGCCGTCGCAGCCGCTCCACATCGTGTTGGTGTAGGCCACCAGCGCGGTTCCGGAAGCGGGGTCGAGAACCCAGCTGTTGCCCCAGATGCCGCCCCATTCGATGATGCCGTTGCGGTGCCATCCGGAGGCCGCGGCATCGCCGACGAGCGCGCCGAGGAAAGTGAACTTCGCGCCCGGTCGGTTGGGCGGGCCCGCGACAGCGCCGATCTGGTTGCTAACCGCCTGCTTCCGCATTTCCGGCGAAAGATAGTCGCCGAGAACGGCATCCAGCACCTTCATGAAATCGCCTGCGGTGCCTGCCATTGCCGAGCCGCTGCACTGCGTCTGTCCAGGGACAAGGACGCGGCCGGGCGACATGATCGAGACGTCGCCCTTTGCGTTCACCATGCGCTGCGGCTCGCTCATGCGGAACGGCGGCGCGCCGTCAGCGTAAGGGTGCGCGAGCCGTGCAGGGTCGGTCACGCTGAAACGCGTGTCCGTCATGCCGAGCGGGCCGCTCAGATATTTGGTCACCGCGGCTTCGACATTGGAGATATCGCCTTCGATGGCGCCGAGCACGCCGCCCAGCACGTCGATGGACATACCGTATTCCCACTGCGTGCCCGGCGCGAACTGCAGCGGGGCACGGGCGAGGCGGCGCAGATTTTCTTCGAGCGGGATGATCGGCTTGGTATCGGAGCCGCGCGTGACGTCGTCCGGCGCCGAGGCGTAGGTGAGACCGGAGGTGTGGGTCAGCAGATGCCGGATGAGGATCGTTGGCGTCGTGCCGTCGGGAGCTTTGGGCGTGAAGAACGGCAGGTACTTGGTGACCGCGTCGTCAAGCGACAGCAGTCCTAGATCGACCATCCGCAGCGCCGTGGTCGCGACGATGGGCTTGGTGACGGACGCCAGCCGGAAGATGGTGTCCTCGGCGACCGGCCGTCCTGCCTCGCGGTCGGAGTAGCCGGCAGCTCGTCCGCAAATGCGTTTGCCGCCCTGGTTGATCAGCACCACGCAGCCCACGATATCGCTGCGCACCGCAGCGTCGATCACCGCGTCCGCGCGTTCCGCTACGCCCATGAGTTCTTCCTCCGAAGTCGTGTTGTTATCTAGAGCGCGACCGAGAAGCTGGTGCCGCAGCCGCAGCCCATCACGGCATTCGGATTCTTGATCTGGAAGCTCTGGCCGATCAGGTCGTCGACGTAGTCGATCTCGGCGCCGCCCATGAATCCGAGGCTGAGCGAGTCGATCAGCACCGTGGCGTTGTCCTTGCTCAGGACCAGATCGTCCGCTGTCGGGCTTTCCTGCACGATCTTGTATTCGTACTGGAATCCAGAGCAGCCGCCACCGGCGACCGCGATGCGCAGCACGGTCCCTTCAGGCTGCTTGGCCAGCACGCGGCCAATCTTTTTCGCGGCACGGTCCGTGAGGACGACAGGATTTGGTGCTAGAGCGGCGTCGGTCATGCGTGCAACTTAATATCGTTAAGTGCCGATGGAAAGGGTTCAATGAGCGAGCAGGCGATCTATGCGTCCGATCCTGCCCAAAGCCGCGGCCGGCGCTACTCAACGTCCGAAAGCCCCACGCGCTCCGAATTCCAGCGCGATCGCGACAGGATCATCCATTCCACGGCCTTCCGCCGCCTGCAGTACAAGACGCAGGTCTTCCTGCATCATGAGGGGCAGCACTTTCGCACGCGGCTGACCCACACGCTCGAAGTCAGTCAGATGGCGCGGTCCATCGCCCGCGCTCTGCGACTGAACGAGGATCTGGCGGAAGCCGTCGCGCTGGCGCACGACCTTGGCCACACGCCCTTCGGCCACGCTGGCGAGCGCGTGCTGCACGAGAAGATGGCCGCCTATGGTGGCTTCGACCATAACATGCAGGCGATCCGCGTCGTCACGCAGCTCGAGAACCGGTACGCGGCGCATGACGGGCTCAATCTCACATGGGAGGCGCTTGAGGGCATCCTCAAGCACAATGGCCCGCTGATCGACGCCGATGATCGCCCGATTGGCCGCTATCTCGAAACCTGGCTGCCTTTCGGGATCAACGACATCCCCGCCAGCCAGGATCTGATGCTGAGTTCATACTCCAGCCTCGAAGCCCAAGCGGCGGCGATCGCCGACGACATCGCCTACAACGCCCACGACATCGACGACGCCTTACGCGCGAGGCTCATCGGCTTCGACGATCTGGCGGACGTCCCGCTCGCCGGCCCAATCGTTCGGGAGGTGCTGGCGGCCTATCCCGACATCGAGCGAAGCCGCCAGGCCCACGAAGTGCAGCGTCGGCTCATCACACGCGCTATCGAAGACGTCATCGCGACCTCCGAGTTCGAGATTGCCGCTGCGGCGCCGCAGTCCGCCGACGACGTGCGCGCGGCTGGACGCACGCTCATTCATTTCTCCGATGAGACGGCCGATACGGAACGTGGTCTCAAGGCCTTCATGTTCGAGAAGGTTTACCGATCCGAAGATGTCATGGTGCCGGTCCGTCGCAGTCAGCAGCTAGTGGCCGAGTTGTTCGACCGCTACGTGGAGACTGCCGATATGCCGGGCCGCTGGGGCACGGCGGCTCATGCTGCGCGGACCGATGCGACGCGGGCGCGCATCGTGTCCGACTTCATCGCGGGCATGACCGACCCCTATGCCGAGGCCGAGCACGCCCGGCTGTTTGACGGCAAAGGGCCGGTGGAGTAGGGGGCTCGCACCCTTCACTTCGGAACGACCATGGACATTTTCGCCGATTTCGCCGCGCGGGTCGCGGCTGCGCTCAAGACACTCTATCCCGAGGCGTCCGCTGAGCTGATCGCGCGAGCAGTCGTCGAGCCGCCGCGCGACGCCGGACACGGCGACCTGTCGTCCAACGCTGCGATGGTCGTCGCCAAGCCGCTGGGCAAGAATCCGCGCGAGATCGCGACGGCCCTCGCCGAGCACTTCAAGTCCGATCCGGACGTAACGTCCGTCGAGGTCGCTGGCCCCGGCTTCCTGAACTTCAGGCTGAGCGAGCCCGTCTGGCATCGGGTGCTGAAGTCCGTCGAGACGCTGGGTGCATCGTTCGGCAAGTCCGATCTGGGAATGGGCGAGAAGGTCAATGTCGAGTACGTCTCGGCCAACCCGACGGGCCCGATGCATGTCGGCCATACCCGGGGCGCGGTCTTCGGCGACGCGCTGGCCTCGCTGCTCGATTATGTCGGCTACGACGTGACGCGGGAATACTACATCAACGATGCCGGCGGGCAGGTCGACGTGCTCGCCCAGTCGGCGTTCCTGCGGTACCGGGAGGCCCTCGGCGAGACCATTGAGATTCCCAAAGGTCTCTATCCGGGGGACTATCTGAAGCCGGTCGGAGCTGCCCTCGCCAGAGAGTTCGGCGATAGGCTGCTGTCGATGCACGAAGCCGATTGGATGCCGCTCGTCAAAGACCGCGTCCTCGACGCGATGATGGAGCTCATCCGGGCCGACCTCGCCGACCTCGGTGTGAAGCACGACGTCTTCTTTTCGGAGCGGACTCTGCATGGGCAGGGCGGCGACATCGACCTCACGCTCGAATGGCTGAGAGGACAGGGGCTCGTCTATCAAGGTCGACTCGACCCGCCAAAGGGCCAGGTCGATGACGACTATGAGGATCGGGAACAGACGCTGTTCCGCGCCAAGGATTTTGGCGACGACGTCGACCGGGCGCTGGTGAAGTCGGACGGCAGCTACACCTATTTCGCGGCCGATATCGCCTATCACCGCAACAAGTATCTGCGCGGCTTCAAGCACATGATCAACGTGCTGGGCGCCGATCACTCGGGTTACGTCAAGCGGCTGCAGGCAGCGGTTAAGGCCGTGTCCGGCAACGAAGCCGACATGGACGTAAAGATCATGCAACTCGTCCGGCTGCTCAAAAACGGCGAGCCGTTCAAGATGAGCAAGCGGAGCGGCGACCTCGTTCTGCTCTCCGACGTCGTCGAAGAAGTCGGACGGGACGCCACGCGCTTCATGCTGCTCTACCGGCGGAACGAGCAGTCAATGGATTTCGACTTCGCGCTGGTGAAGGAGCACACGCGGGACAACCCTGTGTTCTACGTGCAGTACGCGCATGCGCGTACATGCTCGGTGTTCCGCACTGCAGAATCCGAAGTGCCAGCGCTCGACCTCGACGCAGCTCACCTTGCGACCGCGCCGCTCGAACTGCTGGTGAGTCCGGCAGACATCGAGCTCATCAAAGTCGTCGCGCAGTGGCCTAGGACGGTCTCTGCCGCGGCCCTTGCGCACGAGCCGCACAGGATCGCGTTCTACTTGTTCGAACTCGCGGCGGCCTTCCACTCCTTCTGGGCGAAAGGAAAGGACGACAAGTCGTTACGTTTTGTTAACCCTGAGGACTTGAAACTGACGTTGGCGCGACTCGCGCTCGTGGGTGCCGTCCGGCAGGTTTTGGTCAACGGGCTCACGGTGTTGGGAGTGTCCGCTCCACAGGAGCTTTCATAATTCGGGCGCATTGGTGTGGTGCTCAGGCACAGTCCTGGCGGGGGCCGGGCAGGGGTACCAACACCATCGTGAGCCCAATCAATGCCCGCAGCGAGACCGCAGCAGATGTCCGATCCGGCCGATAAATCAGACGACCTTATCGCCGAACTGGCAAAGCTGATGGCTGTGGCGCCCGGCGGTGACCGGCCGGCGGCAGCGCCCGTTCCCAGGTCCGCGCCGCTTGAGGCGATGGCCACAGGGCCTGGACCTACCGCGCCGATGCCCATTCGTATCCCTGGGATGGATCAGCGCCCGGCCGCAGTCGCTTCGGCAGCGCCCGCTCCCTCCGCCGCTGCGGCACCCGTCCCGGTGCCGCGGGCGCCGGTCACCGGCGCCATCCGCATTCCCGGCATGGACAATCCCGCTCCGGTCGCGACGAGCGTTCCGGTGAGCAAGTTCGACTTCGGGGCCAAGCCCGTTGCCGCGGCTCCGATCAAGCAGGAGCCGCTCTCGTCGCTGGCGGAACGTCTTGCGCCGCAGAACCCGATGGCACGCGTCGAGTCCAACCCGGGCCCGGTCGCGCCGCAGCCGGTTCCCGTCCCGATCCGTATCCCGTCCGACCTCAAGCCGGTCAGCGAGAACCGCTCGTTCGCGCAGGGTCCGGCGCTGTCGGTCAATCCGCAGACCGTCGCTGTGCCGTCACCAGCACCCGTTCCGGCGTCTCCCGCGCCGACGCCTAAAGCAGATTACAGCTTCGACTTCGGTTTCAGCCGCAATCCGCCGGTTTCGGCGGCTCCGCCGCGTCCGACAGAGGAAGTGCCGGCGAACGACCCCATCGCGGACCTGATCGCTTCGTCGATGGACGAGTCCTCTGACGACGTCGAGGATGACGTCCGCGACGAGGAGCCGCCCAAGCCCGCGAGCATCACGCCAATCGCTCGCGCGATGCAGTCGACGCAGCCCGTGCAGCGGCCGAACATCGCGCCGATAAATGCAGCAGTGGCGCGCGCAGCCACGACACAGCCCATTCCGCTCAAGCCGGTGAGCGTTGCTCCGCGCGCCCCTGAGCCCGATCGGTTCGCGTCGTCTCCCGGCACTGGCATCAGCGTCAAGGCGCCGGTGAACCCGCCGGTATCGCGTAGTCATGAGACGCCGGCCTACGGCTCCGACGATTCCGATCCGATGGCCGAGATCGAAAGCCTGATCGGCGAGGCCGTGCGCGTCGAACTTGCGCCACCGGGCCCGGTTCGTGTGCAGGCTGTGCAGCAGAAGGTGGCGCCGCAGGTCGGCATCACCTCCAACTTCGACCTCAACGAGGACGGCGATCTCGACGAGATCATGCCGAGCAAGTCCCAGCCCGCGCCGGTCGTGCCACCGCTGAATTCGAACTTCGCGCCGCGTCGCGCCGGGCTCAAGGACGACGTCGGCCAGGCCAGTGCCGAAGACGCCATTCTGGCCGCTGCGGCCAGTGGCGCCAAGGTCGACCATGTGGAGCCCAAAGTCGGCGACGAGACGCCGTACCGTCGCCTCAAAGTGAAGCCGGCGCGGTCGTCCTTCGCGTCTGGCGGTGTTCGCCAGTACGTAGGCATGGCGGTTGCCGGCACCTTGCTGCTTGCCGCAGGCCTCGGCCTCTATTGGGTCCTCAATATGGGCCGCGCGAATTCCCTCGCGACGGGCGACAACGCTCCGCAGCTCACCGCTGACGCGACCCCGGTCAAGGAAGTGCCCGCGGCGTCGACCACGGACGAGACCGACGCTGCGCGCTCGCCGGTTCTCGAGCAGATGGCCGGCACGACGACCGCGCCGAGTGCCGAGCAGCTCGTGTCGACCGACGAGACCACAACGACGCCGGTTACGCGCGACGTGACAAATGTCGCCGCCACTGATGACAGCGAAGGTGGCCTCGCGAACCGCAAGGTCCGCACTGTCACCGTTCGCCCCGACGGCACAATCGTTTCGGGTGACGACGCCGTTGCCGGCGCTGAGGAATTGCCGGTCGACCGGCCGAACGTGCCCGAAGTGCCGACGACGGATACGACCAATCTTCTTGGCGATACGACGACCGTCGCGATGACCGATCCTGCCACTGAGAACGGCGCGTTGGCGGGAACCAGCGTCGAACCGCTGGCGCCTTCGACGACCGGCACCGTTCAGACGGCCGAGACCGCCATCCAACCCATTGCCAACGCCGGTGGCGTTGCGCCTACCCCGATAGCCTTCCCGGTCCGCCGTGAGGCCGTGACGGCGTTCGCGGCTGAGCCCGCCACCAACGACACACCGGTCGTTGGCGAGCTGACCGGCGCACGGACACCGACAGGACAGATCGATCTGTTGGGTGGCGAAATCCAGCAGCCGGTCGCGGTCGCGGCTACGGAACCTGTAGCCGTGGATAGCGGCAGCGCGGCAGCTTATGTCCAACTGTCGTCGAGCCCGTCCCAGTCCGATGCCCAGGCTTCGGTCCGCTCGCTGACCAACCGCTTCGGCAGCCTCTTCGGCGGCAACCAGCTGGTGGTTCAGTCGGCTGACCTGGGGCAGAAGGGCACATGGTACCGGGTCAAGCTGCCGGTTGGGTCGCTGGGCGATGCGCAGAATATCTGCTCCAGCATCAAGGCGAATGGCGGCGACTGCATCGTCAGCGCCCGCTGAGCCCGCGCTTTTCTGTGAGCCCGGGGCCTGATCGCTGGATTTGGCGCTTTCGCGCGCCGGACTTTGTGTAAAAGCTCGATCGCGGGGCCTCCGAGCCCCGCGTTTGATTTGTTGTGGCAGCTTCATGGTCGATCCATCCGCCGAGTGGCTCGAGCCGACACCTCCTCCCGACGACGAGGTGATGTACGTCGATGTGGGCGGTTACGAAGGCCCGCTCGACCTGCTGCTCGATCTTGCGCGCCGCCAAAAGGTTGATCTGTCGCAGATTTCCGTTCTCGCCCTGGCGGAGCAGTATCTCGGCTTCATCGAGACGGTGCGTGAGAAGCGGATCGAGATCGCGGCCGACTATCTCGTGATGGCGGCGTGGCTCGCCTATCTCAAGAGCCGCCTGATGGTGCCGCAGGTCGCAAGCGACGACGAGCCGACCGGCGAGATGATGGCGGCGCTGCTGCAGTTCCGGCTCAAGCGTCTCGAAGCGATGCGCAAGGCCGCCATGCAACTGATGAACCGTCCGATCCTGGGCCGGCAGGTGTTTGCCCGCGGCGAGCCGGAACCGATCACCGTGCGCCGGAACGCGCTGTGGGAAGCATCGCTGTTCGACCTCCTCAAGGCCTACGCTGTACAGCGGGAGCGGGGGATACCGACCGACTATGTGCCGTTCGAGCGGCATGTCTGGTCGCTGCAGGACGCCCGCGAAATCCTCAACCGGCTGATCGGCGACAGTATGGATTGGGTGCCGCTCGACAGCTATCTGTCTGAATTCCTTGCGCTTCCGGAGCAGAGGCTGACGGCGATGGCCTCGACGTTCGCTTCCAGCCTTGAGCTGGTGCGGTTGGGGCAGATAGAAATCCACCAAACGCTGGCCTTTGGGCCGCTTCTGATGCGCCGACGCAAGACCGACGGCCCCGAGACCAAGAATTGATGTCCGACGAAATCGACGTTCCCGCCGATGACCTCCCCGCGAGTGGAGCAGACGCCCGTCCCGACACAGACGTTCGGAGGCGCAATCTGCGGATACTCGAAGCGCTGCTGTTCGCGTCCGCCGAACCACTCGCGGTGACCGAGCTGGCACCGCATCTCGGCGATGGCATGGATGCGACGGACCTGCTCACGGCGCTGCAGGACGAGTACGCTAGCCGCGGGGTAAATCTTGTGCGTCGCGCCGACAAATGGGCGTTCCGCACCGCGCCGGACCTCAGCTTCCTGCTGCTGCGCGAGACGACGGACAACAAGCCGTTGAGCCGCGCTGCGCTCGAAACCCTGTCCATCATCGCCTATCACCAGCCGACGACCCGCGCGGAGGTGGAAGAGGTTCGCGGTGTCGCGACCGGCAAGGGGACGCTGGACCTGTTGATGGAAGCCGGCTGGATCAGGATGCGCGGGCGCCGCCGCACGCCGGGCCGGCCCGTCACCTATGGCACCACCGAAGCCTTCCTCGACCATTTCGGTCTCGAGTCGCTCGGCGATCTGCCGGGGCTCGAAGAGCTCAAGGGAGCGGGGCTGCTGAGCAACCGATTGCCGCCCAACATGCAAATCCCGTTGCCTTTCGACGGCCCGCTGCGTGAAGACGAAGACCCGCTCGACCCCGACGACATCGAGGGGCAGGACGAGGAGCAATGAGCGCCGACGGCGAGGTGAGTGAACTCGCCGACTGGGGGCCACGCGGCACGGCCGGCGTCTCGTTCGCCGCGGCGCTCAGCTTCGACAGCGTCGACGTCAAGCTCGGTGGTCGCACCGTCCTCGACAGTTTCTCGCTGGCGCTGACGCCGGGCGAGATCGTCTGTCTTCTCGGGGAATCCGGATCGGGGAAGTCGACGATCCTGCGTGCCGCCGCCGGCATCCAGCCCATCCATTCCGGTGCGGTCCGTATCAACGACCGGATCGTGTCGGGGCAGGGCGTGCATCTGCCGCCGGACCGCCGCGGAGTCGGCCTGATGTTCCAGGACTTCGCGCTGTTTCCGCACCTGACGCTGCTGGGCAACGTCATGTTCGGGCTGAAGCCTCTCGGCCGGAAGGATGCTCTGATCCAGGCGCGCCAGGCGCTGCGGCGCGTTGGGTTGGGCGACCGCGAAGCCGACTATCCCCATATGCTGTCAGGTGGCCAGCAGCAGCGCCTGGCGCTCGCGCGGACCATCGCGCCGCGGCCCGGCATCCTGATGCTCGACGAGCCGTTCTCGAGTCTCGACGCGCGGATGCGCGAGAGCGTACGAAACGAGACGCTGGCCGTGCTGCGAGAGACTCACGCGACCACGATCATCGTCACGCATGACCCTGAGGAGGCGATGCTGCTTGGGGATCGGATCGCCCTGCTGCGGCACGGGCGGATCGCGCAGATCGACACCGCGGCCGCGATTTACGGCGCGCCGGTCGACCTCAATGCTGCGCGGTTCTTTTCGCCCCTGGGCGAAATTGCCGCAACCGTGCGCAGTGGCGTGGCCGATACGCCGCTCGGCAAGGTGGATGCGGCCGGCCACGCCGACGGCAGTCGCGTGATCGTCGCCATCCGGCCCGTCGGAGTGCTGGAAATGGCCAAATCCGGCGCCGGGGTGGCGGGCCGCATTGTCTCGAAGCGCGACGCGATCGGCATCGATTTGTGCGAAGTTAAGGTGGAAGGGCTCGATCGGCCGCTGGAACTGAGGCAGCGCTCAGACCCGCACTTCGTGCCAGGCAATGACGTATTCCTGATGCTGAACCCAACTGGTGTTCTTGTGTTCAAGGCCGATTGAACCTATTTCTGGCTGCACTTTCGTGTGCGCCGTTAGAGGAGTTAGCTCATGCACGGTCCCGGACTTTGGGGCATTATCATCGTCGCCGCCGTGGTGATCCTGCTGTTTGGCCGCGGCAAGATTTCCGGCATGATGGGCGAGATGGCGCAGGGTATCAAAGCCTTCCAGAAGGGCATGCGCGACGAGGACAAGCCGTCGCCGCAGGTGACTGCTTCGACACAGGCCGACGTCCCGCGCGAGACTGAAAAAGCCAAGGACGCCTGAGCGGCGCCGCCGCTCAACTAAGGACGATCTATGTTCGGACTCGGCTGGACTGAGCTGCTCGTCATTGGCGTTGTTGCGCTGATTGTGATCGGGCCGAAAGACCTGCCCGTGATGATGAATCGCATGGGCAAGGCGGTCTCCGCCATCCGGAAGATGGGAACGAGTTCCAGCGCGAGATCAACAAGGCGACCGGGCTCGACGAAATCCGTGACCTGCGGAAATCTATCACCGAACCGCTGAAGCAGACCGCTGCCGAAATCCGCGGCGAGTTCAACAAGCCGCTTACGGGCGGTGGTGTAGCACCGTCCGGCGCGATCAAGCCGAAGGACCCGAAGGTCGAGAGCGTCGTCGACGAAATCCACGAGAAGGTCGGCATGAGCCCGCCCTCGACCGGCCCGCGCCGCAGCCCTACACCCCCTTCACCAAGGAGGCGCAGGACAAATACCGCGCGGAACAGGCAAAGCCTGCTGCCGCCACCAGAGCGGCCGAAATACGGGCACGTCGAGAGCCCCGCGCCGGTCGAAGCCATTGCTCCGGCGCCGGCCAAGAAGCCGCGCGCGCCGCGAAAACCGAAGGTGCAGGCCGTTGCCGACACTCCGGCGTCGGCGCCGCTCGACCTGCTCGACGGCGTTCCGCCCATAAAGACGCCAAAGGCGCGCAAGCCGCGTGCCAAGAAACCAGCGACGGACGCCTGAGATGGCCGACACCAAATCGCTGCCCAATGCCGAGCAGGAAGAGGACGAACTGAAGGGCTCCAAGCGCCGCTGCTCGACCACCTGATCGAGCCTGCGTAAGCGGTTGATCTACTCGATGATCGCAGTCGGCGCTGTTCTTCGTCATCTGCTTCATCTTCGGCCGCCAGATATACGATGTGCTCGTCATCCCGTTCACGTCGGCCGGCGGCACCAACATGATCTATACGGCGCCGCAGGAGTTCTTCTTTACGCAGATGAACGTGGCGTTGTTTGGTGCGCTGTTCCTCGGCTTCCCTTCATCGCCAGTCAGATCTACGCCTTTGTCGCGCCCGGCCTCTACAAGAGGGAACGGAATGCGTTTGTTCCGTACCTGATCGCGACCCCGATCTTCTTCATTCTGGGCGCGCTGATGGTCTATTTCATCGTCGCCCCGATGGCGCTGCATTTCTTTCTCGGCATGCAGCAGGTGGGCGAGGGGCAGGCCGTCCAGATCGAGATGCAAACCCGCGTCAGCGAGTATCTGGGGTTCATCATGACCCTGATCTTCGCATTCGGGATTTGCTTTCAGCTTCCTGTGGTGCTGACGTTGCTGGCGCGCATCGAACTGGTGAACACGTCGCAGCTTGCCAAGGGCCGCTACGCGATCGTGATCATCCTGGCGCTTGCCGCGCTGTTGACGCCGCCCGATCCGATCAGCCAGATCGGGCTTAGCCTGCCGATGTATGCACTCTACGAGCTGTCGATCCTGTCGGTGAAGTGGGTCGAGAAGCAGCGCGCGAAGAAGCTTGCGTCGGCTGAGGCGGCGACAGCCAGCTAGTCTTCCCGCGAAAGCGGGACTACCCGGTGCTCAGTCGGCATTTGACGACGCCGGGCACGCCCGGCTTGATTAGTCTCGCCTTTCCAAGCAGAAACGAGCCGACACCGTGTCCTCCCCCTTGCCACCCTAGGGACTCGTCATGCTCGACATCAACTGGATCAGGGCCAATGCCGCGGCCGTCGACGCCGCGCTCGCACATCGCAAGAACGTGCCCTTTTTCCGCCTCCGAGTTGATCGCGATGGACGATGCGCGCAAGGCCGTCATCACGCGCCTCGAGGAAGCGCAGGCGGCCCGCAATGCGTTCTCAAAGCAGATCGGCCAGGCCAAGGCGCAGAAGGACGAGGCCAGAGCCAGTCAGCTGATGGATCAGGTCGCGCACCTCAAGGACGCGATCCAGCAGGGCGAGGACGAAAACGCCGCGCCGCAGACGAAAAGCTGCGTCAACGCTGCTGATCATGCCGAACGTCCCTAAGGACGAGGTGCCGGCGAGGCGAGGACGAGAGCGACAACGTCGAGTACTACGGCCCCAACGGGAACGCCGCCACGGCCGCCAGGCGCGTCCGCCGAAGCCAATCTTCAGCTTCAAACCGAAGGAGCATTTCGAGACCGGCGAAGCGCTGGGGATGATGGATTTCGAGGCGGGCGCGAAGATTTCGGGCGCTCGCTTTACCGTGCTCAAGAGCGGGCTTGCCCGCATGGAACGCGCTCTCGGCCAGTTCATGATCGACATGCACACGACCGAGCATGGCTACACGGAAGTGCAGCCGCCGTATCTTGTTCGCGACGACGCGTTGTTCGGGACGAATCAGCTACCTAAGTTCGAGGAAGACTTGTTCTTCGTCCCGCATGGAGCGATGGCCGTCTGGGGCTGATCCCAACCGCCGAAGAGTTTGCCCTTCAAAACCCCGCTCACCCCAACCTCGTGCGCGAAAGCATCCAGCGCGAGGAAGATCTGCCGTTGCGCTTCACCGCACTGACGCCGTGCTTTCGTTCGGAGGCAGGGTCGGCCGGGCGCGATACGCGCGCATGCTGCGGCAGCATCAGTTCGACAAGGTTGAGCTCGTGTCGATCACGACGCCGGAGCAGTCGGCCGATGAACATGAGCGCATGCTCGCCTCGGCCGAGGCGGTGCTGCAGAAGCTCGGCCTGCACTACCCGCGTGATGACGCTGTCGACCGGCGACATGGGTTCGGCGCGCAGAAGACCTACGACATCGAGGTCTGGCTGCCGGGGCAGGACACCTATCGCGAGATTTCGTCGTGCTCGGTGTGCGGCGACTTCCAGGCGCGGCGCATGGATGCGCGGTTCCGCGACAAGGACGGCAAGGTCCGTCACGTGCACACGCTCAATGGCTCGGCGCTGGCCGTCGGTCGCACGCTGATCGCGGTGATCGAGAACTACCAGCAGGAGGATGGCTCGATCGCCGTTCCCGAGGTGCTGCGGCCATATATGGGCGGCCTGAAAGTCATCGCCGAAATGAGCCTGCGCATCCTCATCACCAATGACGACGGCGTCGATGCGCCGGGCATCGCCGTGATGGAGGCGATCGCCCGCGAGTTGACGGACGACGTGTGGATCGTCGCGCCCGATGGCAACCAGTCGGGAGCATCGCACCGTTTTACGTTTGGTCGTGAGCTCGAGCGATCGGAGCGGCGCTCGCGCGTCTTCGCGCTGACCGCACGGCTCGCCGGCCGATTGCGTCGTGGCTGGAATGACGTTCCTGCTGAAGGATCGACCCGGACATCGTCCTTTCGGGGGTCAACAACGGCCAGAACATCGGCGATATCGTCAACTGCTCGGGCACCGCAGCGGGCGCGCGCGAAGGTGCGCTTCAGGGCGCGCTCGGCATCGCGATGAGCCAGGGCGTCGACTATGAGGGCGGCGGCGTGCTCATCGAGATCGGCGTGCGCGTCGTCGTCCGGCGCAGTACATTCTGGCAAGCGCCCGCCAGCCGATGTCGAAGGCATCCGTGTCGCACATGCTTCCACCGCTCGCCGATGAAGTATTTCGCCTCGGACACAATGTGAACCGTCGCCGTTCGATCCGGCGAACGATTCTGCTCCATGGGAACGCGATCACCGTGAGCGCCGTGCCTACGAGCGATGTGGCGTGGGCGGCGGACCGGCAGGAAGATCGGGCTGCGCTGACCGCTTACCGCTCACCGATCGCGGGGAGGGTAGTGACTACGCAGCCTCTGAAAATCCGAGCCTCGATAGTTCTTCACCGCTCCATCCTCCGCTAGGCGCGGCCGACGCTCCCGGACCCCCGCTAACGACTTCTTCCATCCGCTGACTTTCCACGGCAATGCGATCACCCTGACGTCCGTCATGCGGGGACCCAGCGCAGCTGACGCTGGACCGCCGGCCATGACGGCGATCGACGGGAAGATCGGTCCCAGCTCCTGGGATGATATCCGTGACGGCGGCGGGCCGGCTCCGAACCCAACTGGTGTTCTTGTGTTCAAGGCCGATTGAACCTATTTCTGGCTGCACTTTCGTGTGCGCCGTTAGAGGAGTTAGCTCATGCACGGTCCCGGACTTTGGGGCATTATCATCGTCGCCGCCGTGGTGATCCTGCTGTTTGGCCGCGGCAAGATTTCCGGCATGATGGGCGAGATGGCGCAGGGTATCAAAGCCTTCCAGAAGGGCATGCGCGACGAGGACAAGCCGTCGCCGCAGGTGACTGCTTCGACACAGGCCGACGTCCCGCGTGAGACTGAAAAAGCCAAGGACGCCTGAGCGGCGCCGCCGCTCAACTAAGGACGATCTATGTTCGGACTCGGCTGGACTGAGCTGCTCGTCATTGGCGTTGTTGCGCTGATTGTGATCGGGCCGAAAGACCTGCCTGTTGTGATGAATCGCATAGGCAAGGCCGTCTCCGCCATCCGGAAGATGGGGAACGAGTTCCAGCGCGAGATCAACAAGGCGACCGGGCTCGACGAAATCCGTGACCTGCGGAAATCTATCACCGAACCGCTGAAGCAGACCGCTGCCGAAATCCGCGGCGAGTTCAACAAGCCGCTTACGGGCGGTGGTGTAGCACCGTCCGGCGCGATCAAGCCGAAGGACCCGAAGGTCGAGAGCGTCGTCGACGAAATCCACGAGAAGGTCGGCATGAGCCCGCCCTCGACCGGACCCGCGCCGCAGCCCTACACCCCCTTCACCAAGGAGGCGCAGGACAAATACCGCGCCGAACAGGCAAAGCCTGCTGCCGCCACCAGAGCGGCCGAAATACCCAAGCACGTCGAGAGCCCCGCGCCGGTCGAAGCCATTGCTCCGGCGCCGGCCAAGAAGCCCCGAGCTCCGCGAAAACCGAAGGTGCAGGCCGTTGCCGACACTCCGGCGTCGGCGCCGCTCGACCTGCTCGACGGCGTTCCGCCCATAAAGACGCCAAAGGCGCGCAAGCCGCGTGCCAAGAAACCAGCGACGGACGCCTGAGATGGCCGACACCAAATCGCTGCCCAATGCCGAGCAGGAAGAGGACGAACTGAAGGGTTCGGAAGCGCCGCTGCTCGACCACCTGATCGAGCTGCGTAAGCGGTTGATCTACTCGATGATCGCAGTCGGCGTGTTCTTCGTCATCTGCTTCATCTTCGGCCGCCAGATATACGATGTGCTCGTCATCCCGTTCACGTCGGCCGGCGGCACCAACATGATCTATACGGCGCCGCAGGAGTTCTTCTTTACGCAGATGAACGTGGCGTTGTTTGGTGCGCTGTTCCTCGGCTTCCCCTTCATCGCCAGTCAGATCTACGCCTTCATAGCCCCGGGCCTCTACAAGAGGGAACGGAATGCGTTTGTTCCGTACCTGATCGCGACCCCCGTATTCTTCATTCTGGGCGCGCTGATGGTCTATTTCATCGTCGCTCCGATGGCGCTGCATTTCTTTCTCGGCATGCAGCAGGTGGGCGAGGGGCAGGCCGTCCAGATCGAGATGCAAACCCGCGTCAGCGAGTATCTGGGGTTCATCATGACCCTGATCTTCGCATTCGGGATTTGCTTTCAGCTTCCTGTGGTGCTGACGTTGCTGGCGCGCATCGAGCTGGTGAACACGTCGCAGCTTGCCAAGGGCCGCCGCTACGCGATCGTGATCATCCTGGCGCTTGCCGCGCTGTTGACGCCGCCCGATCCGATCAGCCAGATCGGGCTTAGCCTGCCGATGTATGCACTGTATGAGCTGTCGATCCTGTCGGTGAAGTGGGTCGAGAAGCAGCGCGCGAAGAAGCTCGCGGCTGAGGCGGCGACAGCCAGCTAGTCTCTGGGGGCTCTCCGCCGGGCTTGATTAGTCTCGGCCTTCCAAGCAATAGACAGCCCTTCACCTAGGGACTCGTCATGCTCGACATCAACTGGATCAGGGCCAATGCGGCGGCCGTCGACGCCGCGCTCGCACATCGCAAGAACGTGCCCTTTTCCGCCTCCGAGTTGATCGCGATGGACGATGCGCGCAAGGCCGTCATCACGCGCCTCGAGGAAGCGCAGGCGGCCCGCAATGCGTTCTCAAAGCAGATCGGCCAGGCCAAGGCGCAGAAGGACGAAGCCAAAGCCAGTCAGCTGATGGATCAGGTCGCGCACCTCAAGGACGCGATCCAGCAGGGCGAGGACGAACGCCGCGCCGCAGACGAAAAGCTGCGTCAGGCGCTGCTGATCATGCCGAACGTCCCTAAGGACGAGGTTCCGGCCGGCGAGGACGAGAGCGACAACGTCGAGTACTACGGCCCCAACGGGAACGCTGCCACGGCCGCCAAAGCGCGTCCGCCGAAGCCAAGCTTCAGCTTCAAACCGAAGGAGCATTTCGAGACCGGCGAAGCGCTGGGCATGATGGATTTCGAGGCGGGCGCGAAGATTTCGGGCGCTCGCTTTACCGTGCTCAAGAGCGGGCTTGCCCGGATGGAACGTGCTCTCGGCCAGTTCATGATCGACATGCACACGACCGAGCATGGCTACATGGAAGTGCAGCCGCCGTATCTTGTTCGCGACGACGCGTTGTTCGGGACGAACCAGCTCCCGAAGTTCGAGGAAGACTTGTTCTTCGTCCCGCATGGCGATGGCCGTCTGGGGCTGATCCCAACCGCCGAAGTGCCGCTCACCAACCTCGTGCGCGAAAGCATCCAGCGCGAGGAAGATCTGCCGCTGCGCTTCACCGCACTGACGCCATGCTTTCGTTCGGAGGCAGGGTCGGCCGGGCGCGATACGCGCGGCATGCTGCGGCAGCATCAGTTCGACAAGGTTGAGCTCGTGTCGATCACGACGCCGGAGCAGTCGGCGGATGAACATGAGCGCATGCTGGCCTCGGCCGAGGCGGTGCTGACTAAGCTCGGGCTGCACTACCGCGTGATGACGCTGTCGACCGGCGACATGGGGTTCGGCGCACAGAAGACCTACGATATCGAGGTGTGGCTGCCGGGGCAGGACACGTATCGCGAGATTTCGTCGTGCTCGGTGTGCGGCGACTTCCAGGCGCGGCGCATGGATGCGCGGTTCCGCGACAAGGACGGCAAGGTCCGTCACGTGCACACGCTCAATGGCTCGGCGCTGGCCGTCGGTCGGACGCTGATCGCGGTGATCGAGAACTACCAGCAGGAGGATGGCTCGATCGCCGTTCCCGAGGCGTTGCGGCCGTATATGGGCGGGCTCAAAGTCATCACGAAATGAGCCTTCGCATCCTCATCACCAATGACGACGGCGTCGATGCGCCGGGCATCGCCATAATGGAGGCGATCGCCCGCGAGTTGACGGACGACGTTTGGATCGTCGCGCCCGATGGCAACCAGTCGGGAGCATCGCACCGTTTTACGTTTGGTCGTGAGCTCGAGCTGATCGAGCGGCGGTCGCGGGTGTTCGGTGTGACCGGCGGGTCGCCGGCCGATTGCGTCGTCGCTGGAATGACGTTCCTGTTGAAGGATCGACCGGCGGACATCGTGCTGTCGGGCGTCAACAACGGCCAGAACATTGGCGACATCGTCAACTGCTCGGGCACCGCCGCTGGAGCGCGCGAAGGTGCGCTGCAGGGCGCGCTGGGCATCGCGATGAGCCAGGGCGTCGACTATGAGCAGGGCATCGAGATCGGCTGGGCGGTGTCGCGGACATTCGGCAAGCGCGTGGTCGAAGGCATCCGCGCACATGCCGGACATGGCGCGTGGTACAATGTGAACTTCCCGTTCTGCCCCGTGGATGAAGTCAGCGCCGTGCGCGTTGTGCCGACGCAGCGCTTCGACCGCTCACCGATGAAGTACTACGCCTCTGAAAATCCGGGAAAGTTCTTCATCGCGATCCCCGAGACGCCGACGCCGTTTGACCCCGCTAACGACTTCTTCCAGCTGCTCCACGGCAATGCGATCACCGTGACGCCGATGCGGTTGCAGGGCAGCGACGTGGACCACGCGGCGGCGATCGACGGGAAGATCGCGCTCACTTAGGCCATCGCGGCCTTAACCCTAATCACGTCTGAATCCGGGCAGGGGCAATTCGCGCAAATCGCGAGTGGCTTAAACTCGTCTTTACCTAAAATGCCTATCGTCAAGTCCATCGAGTACTGCGTGACGAGTTGGACTGATGAGTAATCGCGTAGCCGGCAAGGCGCTGAGAATTGCTGCCATCGCTGGCGTGCTGTTGGGGTCGACCGCGCTTGCGGGCTGCTCCTCTCTCGGTCTGGGGATGGGTGGCGGCGACGTCACCGGCTCCATATCGCCCACCACGACGTCCGGCGGTCAGCAGTCCATGCCGCCCACGCTCAAACCGATCGGCAACCGTACTGAGGTTGCCTCGGGTCCTTTCGTTCCACCGGCGGATATCGGTGGCGGCTCCGGTGACGGCAACCTCGTCACGGGCACCGCGCCAGTGGGTGTTGTTTCGAGTTCTGCTTTGCCGCCTCTCACAGGAAGTGAAACCATGTCAGCCCAGCCCTCGCTCGTTTCGGTTACGGCCCCGACCCAGTCCGCGACGCTGAGCGCCCCGGCACCGGCCGCCGCCAAGACCCTCTCGGTCGTTCCCGACAACGCCTACATTCATGTGATCGAGAGCGGAGAGTCGCTCTATACGATCGCGCGTCGCTACAACGTGACCGCGCAGTCGATCGTCCAGGCCAATGGCATGGGCTCGCCCGACAAGATTTTCGTCGGCCAGAAGGTGATCATCCCCGGGATGACGGCGAAGTCCGCGCCCGCGCCGACGCAGGTCGCCTCGATCGCACCGGTTGAAGTTGCCAAGACTGCTCCGGCGCCGGCCGCCGGCAAGACCGCGCCGGCTCCCGCCGCCATGGCTCTTGCGCCGCCTGCCAAGTCGACTCCGGCGGCCGAGAAGACCGCTGCGATCCAGAACCCCGCTCTGGTCGATCCCGAGACGTCGAAGGCCGAGCCCGTGCCGACCAAGCAGGCAGTCGTCGAGCCGGTGATGTCGGGCGCCGACAAGTTCCGCTGGCCGATCTCGGGCAAGGTGATCACCGACTTCATCGCCTCCAAGGGCACTGGCATCAACATCGCTGCGCCGGAAGGCACCTCGGTGCGCGCGGCCGAGAACGGCCAGGTGATATATGTCGCGGCCTACGCGCACCTCAAGTCGGTCGGCGTCAGCAAGGGCGACAACGTCACGCGCGGCGACAACATCGGGCAGGCGGGCATGACCGGTTCGGTCAGCTCCCCGCAGCTCCACTTCGAACTGCGCAAGGGCGCAACGCCGGTCGATCCGGTGCCGCTGCTCGCCGGCTGATCCCAGTCCCAATGTGAATTTTGAGGCCCGCCATTGGCGGGCCTCTGCCGTTTCAGACGGCCTTGCCCATTTCGCCCGCAAGATTGCGGACGAACTGGATGGCGACGCGGCCCGAGCGAGCGCCGCGCGTCTGCGACCATTCGATCGCGCGGGCCTGCAGGTCCTCATCGGAAATATCGAGCCCATAGGCATCGCAGTAGCCGCGGATCATGGCGAGGAACGTCGGCTGGTCGCAATTGTGGAAGCCGAGCCAGAGGCCGAAGCGATCGCTGAGCGAGACCTTCTCCTCGACAGCCTCGCCAGGATTGATCGCCGTGGCACGCTCATTGTCGATCATCTCGCGCGGCATCATGTGGCGACGGTTGGATGTTGCGTAGAACAGCGCGTTCTCCGGCCGCCCCTCGAGGCCGCCGTCAAGGATGGTCTTGAGCGACTTGTAGCTCGTCTCGTCCTTGTCGAAGCTGAGGTCGTCGCAGAACACGATGAAGCGGGTGTCGGCCTCTCGGGCGATCATGCGCATCAGCCGCGGCAGGGTCTCGATGTCCTCGCGCGCGATCTCGATCAGGATCAGCCGGCCGTCGATGTGCTCGGCAACTTCAGCGTGCACCGCCTTGACCAGCGACGACTTGCCCATGCCCCGTGCGCCCCACAGCAGGGCGTTGTTGGCCGCAAAGCCTTTGGCGAATTGCAGCGTGTTGGCGAGCAACGTATCGCGGACGCTGTCGATGCCCTTGAGCAGGCCGAACGGTACGCGCGACACCTTCGGCACCGGCATCAGCCGGTCTGCTGCAGCATCCCAGTGATAGGCGTCGGCATCGGTCAGGACCGGGCCCGCGTCGGAATCACCGGGGGCCATCGCCTCGAGGCGGTCGGCAATCCGCTGTAGAGAAGCGGCAATCTGGGTGAGAGTGGGATCGCTCATGTCCGGACCATTTCCTGCGTCGAAATGGCCGTTTGCAGGGTTCTGAACGGCTTTGCAAGCCAAGGAGGCGGCTATATAGTCCGCCCGCTTTTGGCCGGGTGGAATGTTCCATTGCCGGAAACGCAGCCTTTGGGCACCTCAACCGCGGCGTTTTGACAAGCCGACAGTCCATTCGACAAGGAGACCTACATGTTCGTGACTTCTGCCATGGCGCAGGACACCACCACTCCCGCAGCCCCCGCAATGGGCGCAACGGACCTTCTCATCCAGTTCGCCCCGATCCTGCTGCTGGTGGTGATCTTCTGGCTGCTGATCTTCCGTCCGCAGCAGAAGCGCATGAAGGCCCAGCAGGCCATGCTTTCGGCCATTGCGCGTGGTGACACTGTGGTGACCACCGGCGGAATCGTCGGCAAGGTGACCAAGGCCGTCGATGGCGAAGACCTCGAAGTCGAGATCGCGCAGGGCACCCGCGTCAAGATCGTGCGCGGCATGATCTCGGACGTGCGGTCGAAGTCGAACCCGGTCAACGACAACAAGGCGAGCTAATCGGCTCGCCTGCCAGGACGATACCTTTTTATGCTGCATCAATTCACACCCATCCGCACCGCGATCATCCTCATCGTCTCGGTGCTGGGTATCTTCCTGGCGATTCCCAACTTCTTCTCGAAAGAGACGACAGCCAATTGGCCGAGCTTCCTGCCGCATGATGGCATGACGCTCGGTCTCGACTTGCAGGGCGGCTCGTATCTGCTGCTCCAGGTCAACCGCGAATCGATCGTTACCGAGCGGCTCAAGGAACTGCGCCGCGACGCGCGCCAGCTGCTCGCGAGCACCAACGGCATCGGCAACATCATCACTACCGATGCCGATGGCATCACGGTGGAGTTGACCGACCCGACGCAGAAGGAAGCGGCGCGCACGGCGCTGCAGACGCTGCAGAACAATGTCGGTGGCACGGCGGGTATCGGCGGCACACCCGAGCTCGAATTCGGTGAGACGACGGACGGCAAGCTCACGGTCAAGCTCAGCTCCAACGGCGTGACCGAGCGCATGTCGGCGCTGATCTCACAGTCGATGGAAGTGATCCGCAAGCGCGTCGACGAAGTCGGCACGACCGAGCCGATCATCCAGCGCCAGGGCCAGGATCGCGTGCTGGTGCAGGTGCCGGGCTTCGACGATTCCTCGCGCCTCAAGGAACTCATCTCCAAAACGGCGCGCCTGACCTTCCACCTCGTCCATCCGACGATGTCGGCGGCGCAGGCCGAGTCCGGTGGCGTCCCCTCGGGATATATGCTGGTCCCCAGCGCCGATGGTGGCAACGAGCTGATCAACGAGAACGTCGAGCTCGGCGGCGAGTCGCTGACCAACGCGCAGCCTGGCTTCGACCAGCAGACCGGCCGGTCGGTTGTGAGCTTCAGCTTCGACACGCGCGGCGCCATCGTCTTCGGCGAGATCACGTCCAAGAACGTCGGCAAGCGCTTTGCCATCGTCCTCGACAATCAGGTCATCACCGCGCCCACGATCCAGCAGCCGATCACCGGCGGCTCGGGCCAGATCACCGGCAACTTCACACCTGCGACGGCTAACGACCTCGCAGTGCTGCTGCGTGCCGGCGCGCTGCCCGCCACGCTCGACGTGGTGGAAGAGCGTTCAGTCGGTGCGAGCCTGGGTGCGGACTCGATCCGCGCGGGCATCACCGCCGGTATCGTCGCCGCGATACTCGTGGTTATGTTCATGGTGATCGCCTATGGCCTGTTCGGCCTGTTCGCGGACATCTCGCTCGTTCTCAACATTCTCTTGATCGTCGCGTCGCTCTCGCTGCTGGGATCGACACTCACATTGCCCGGTATCGCGGGCATCGTGTTGACGATCGGCATGGCGGTCGACGCCAACGTGCTGATCTACGAGCGCATCCGCGAAGAGTTGAAGGCAGGGAAATCGATTCTTGCCGCAATCGATGCGGGCTTCCAGCGCGCCTGGGGCACCATCATCGACTCGCACCTGACGCAGCTGATCGCCGCGATCGTGCTCTACTTCCTCGGCTCGGGCCCGGTGCAGGGCTTTGCCGTCACGCTCGCCCTCGGCATCCTGACGTCGCTGTTCACGTCCTACACGGTGACGCTCTACTTCGTCGGCCTGTGGTTCCGCATCCGCCGTCCGAAGACGCTCAAGATCCAGGTCTTCCGCTTCATCCCCGACGGCACCAAGATCCCCTTCATGAAGATCTCGCGCTTTGCGATCATCTTCTCGATCCTGATCTCGATCGGCGCGATCGGCTCGGCCTTCACCAAAGGTTTCAACCTTGGCATCGACTTCATCGGCGGCTCTGCCATCGAAGTTCAGTATGCCGGTGCCGGCACGCCCGACGCTGGTGTCATTCGCGAGGCTCTCGATCCGCTGGGCCTCGGCGAAGTTCAGGTGCAGCAGTTCGGTCCGCCGCAGGACTTCCTCGTGCGTATCCAGTTGCAGCCCGGCGGCGACGCCGAGCAGCAGGCCGCGGTCGCCAAGGTGACGCAGACGCTGGCCGACGTCGAATATACCGTCCGCCGCACGGAAGCGGTGAGCGGCACGGTCTCCGGCGAGCTCACGACCAAGGGCGTGATCGCGGTGCTCGTCGCTATGGGCGCGATTCTGATCTACGTCTGGTTCCGCTTCGAATGGCAGTTCGCGCTCGCCGCCATCACGACAACTGCGCACGACGTGATCATGACCATCGGGCTCTACTCGTTCGTTGGGCTCGAGTTCAACATCACCTCCATTGCGGCGGTGCTGACTCTCGTGGGCCTCAGTTTGAACGAGACCGTCGTCATCTCCGACCGAATACGCGAGAATCTGCGCAAGTATAAGAAGATGTCGCTGCCTGAGTTGATCGATCTGTCGATCAACCAGACCATCGTTCGAACGTCGCTCACGCAGTTCACCATTCTGCTGGCGCTGTTCCCGCTGGTGTTCTTCGGCGGCGAAGCGATCCGTGGCTTTACGATCGCTATGACCTTCGGCTCGATTTTCGGCATGTACTCGTCGGTGTTCATCGGCGGGCCCATCCTGATCTACTTTGGGCTCAAGGCGCGCAGCGACGCACCGACGGATGCCAAGGCCGTGACACCCAAGCGCGCCGACGGCGCCGCTGTCTGATCGATGGCGGAGCCGGGGCAGGGCTTCTACCCATACCAGGCCGGCATCGACGGCTATGGCAATGGTGGCTTCCGCTTTGCGCAGATGAGCCATCGCGGCTCGCTGCTGTGCCTGCCCACGGGGATGCACAAATGGGACGTGGCGGCGGCGAGCGACATCACTATGGAAAGCCTCGCGCCGGTGTTTGACGCAGCTGACAAGATCGACGTTCTACTCGTCGGTCTCGGCAAGGATATCGCCGGCTTCCCCAAGGTGATCCGGCAGGCACTGCGCGATCGCAACATCATTGTTGAAGCGATCGCGACGGGTGGCGCCGTGCGGACCTACAACATCCTCCTCGGCGAGGATCGCGCTGTGGGTGCCGCGCTCATCGCAGTCGACTCCATCAAATGAAGGCCGAAAGCGCGGCGTTCGCTGCCGAGCAGCTTCGCGCCAACGATCGCGACCGTTATTTCGCAACCCTCGTGTTGCCGGAGAAGGAGCGCGCGGCGGTCACGGCACTCTATGCGTTCAACGCCGATATCGCTTCGGTTCGCGATCGCGCGAAGGAGGCGGCAGCAGGTGAAATCAGGCTCCAGTGGTGGGCCGATGCGCTCAGTGGTGAGGGGCATGGTGCGGTGCGGGCCAACCCATTGGCCGACGCCCTGCTGGATACGATTGCCGAGTACAGTCTCCCGGTACCGGCGTTGAGCCGCATGATCGAGGCACGGCGCTTCGATCTTTACGACGACCCGATGCCTGATATGCCGACCTTCGAGGGATACGCAGGCGAGACGACCTCCGCGCTGTACCAACTCGCGGCGATGATCCTCAAAGGCGGGCCGGTGGAGCCGGGCGATGCGGCTGGCCATCTCGGTGTCGCCCACGCGCTGGCCGGGCATATTCGCGCCTTCGGCTACAATGCGAGCAAGGGGCGGATCGTGTTGCCGCGCGACGTGTTCACGACCTGCGGGGTCAGCGAGGCCGACATGCGGGCCGGCAAGGAGAGCGAAAACCTCAGTGTGGCGCTGACGCGGTTCGCCGAACTCGCAGCGGAGCACCTTCGGAAGGCCGATGCGGCCATCGCGGCCGTTCCGCGGGACGTGCGAGCGGCATTTGCACCGACCGCGCTGGTTGCCGCGCAACTCAAGCGTCTCGACCTCGACGCGCCGTTCGCGCCGCAACCGGACCTTGCGGATTGGCAGAAGATTGCGACGCTCGGCTGGTGGAAGCTAACCCGGGGTTAGGCCCAGGCCGCAATATCCGCCAGCGCGCGGACGCTCATCGCCTTCTTCTTGGCCATCGCCTTCTCCGGACCGCGCCAGCGGCCTTCGTGGTCCGTAGGCTTGGTCAGGGTGACGGGCGGCAGCAGGCCGAAGTTGACGTTCATCGGCTGGAACGAGCGCGGCCCCGGTTCGCCCTCGGCTGCGAGATGGCCGCCGAGGATGTGGTCGAACAGGGCGCCGAGCGCAGTCGTCGCAACCGGCGCATCGACGGTCTCGTCGCGTGCCTGCGCTCCCGCCATGCGTCCGGCCACAAGTCCGATAGCCGCGCTTTCGACATAACCCTCGACGCCCGTGATCTGGCCGGCAAAGCGCAAACGAGGCTGAGCCTTGAGTCGAAGCTGGCGGTCCAGCACTTTGGGCGAATTGAGGAAAGTGTTGTGGTGCAAGCCGCCTAGGCGCGCGAACTGCGCCTGCTCGAGGCCGGGGATCAGGCGGAAGATCTCGGCCTGGCGACCGTATTTGAGCTTGGTCTGGAAGCCGACCATATTCCAGAGCGTGCCCAGCGCGTTGTCCTGCCGGAGTTGCACGATGGCGTAGGGTTTGACGGTTGGGTTGCGCGGATTCGTCAAGCCGACCGGCTTGAGCGGACCCCAGCGAAGCGTGTCACGTCCGCGCTCGGCCATCACCTCGACCGGCAGGCAGCCGTCGAAATATGGGACGTTCTCCCACTGGTGATAGACGTGCTTCTCGCCGCTGAGCAGTGCATCAACGAAGCGGTTGTACTGGGCTTCGTCCATCGGGCAGTTGAGGTAATCGGCGCCGGTGCCGCCCGGGCCGGCCTTGTCGTAGCGGGACTGGGCCCAAGCGATGTCCATGTTGATCGACTCGCCATGGACGATCGGCGCGATCGCGTCGAAGAAGGCGAGCTCTGCTTCACCAGTAAGGCCTTGGATCGCTTCGGCCAGCGGCCGCGACGTGAGCGGGCCGGTGGCGACAATCACGTTGTCCCACTCCGCCGGAGGCAGGCCCGCGATCTCGCCAAATTCGACCCTAACATTGGGATGCGCGTGAACCGCGGCAGTCACCGCGTCCGAGAAAGCGACGCGATCAACCGCCAGCGCGCCGCCGGCAGGCAGCTTGTGCTGATCGGCCATGCGCATGATCAGCGATCCGCAGCGGCGCATTTCCTCGTGCAACAAGCCCACGGCGTTGTGCTCATGGTCGTCGGAGCGGAAGGAGTTGGAGCACACGAGCTCGGCGAAGCCACCCGTGAGGTGGGCCTCGGTCAGCTTCTGCGGGCGCATTTCGTGAAGGATGACCTGCGCGCCGGATTCGGCGGCCTGCCCGGGGGCTTCCGAGCCAGCGAGGCCCGCGCCGATGATATGAATGGGGGAGGGAGTCATGCCGGGCTCCTACAACAAGAGCCCGAAAAATCAAAACGCCCGCTACCTTAGAAGGAAGCGAGCGTTCGATTTACCGAAGTCGTCGGCTGGACGTGCGCGAGAACCTTAGAGGGCGCGCGCATGTTCGCGGGCGATCTTCGAGATGTCGGCGCGCGAAATGCCGAGGTCATTGAGCTGACGGTTGTCGAGAGCGGCGAGCTCACGGACGGTCTGCTGGTAGGCCGACCACTTCTTCAGAGTCTGGCGAATGCCCATTTCATTTTCTCCTTCGTCGCGCTCGGGACCGTTCCCGCTCGCTACGAATGCAGAGATAGTCCCATGCATGGAGTCTGAGCAGAGGGAGATTGATCAGAACTCGGCTGCAGAAAACGCATAGCTCTTTTTGCCGATGTTCATCTGAACTTAAGAAAAGGCGGCCGCCGGGTTTCCGACGACCGCCCGCTAGACAGGTAGGCTGGATCAGGGCTGACGATCAAACAGTCCGCGGGTCATCTTGGAGAAATCCGGCCCAGAAATACCGAGAAGATCGGCATTTCGCGTGGACGGAACCTCCATCTCCCGCAACGTCTGCTTGACGTTCACCAGGCGCTTTATGCGCCATACAGCTCGGACAAACATGCGCGTGTTCCTATACTAAAGTTGCAGGACCACAGTAAGATTGTCTGATTTGCCCTTTGGTTCCACCCGACAGAGGGCATTCGGGCCATGCGAAAAGCGCATGTCAATTCGCCATTCGTCCGCTACTCAGCCGCCTGCCGTGTCGCGCGTCGTTTCACCGGGCGGCGTTCCATGACTTCCTTGAGGAACTTGCCGGTGTAACTGCGCTTGTTCTCGATCAGGTCTTCGGGCGTGCCCACGCCCACCACCTCGCCGCCGCCATCGCCGCCCTCGGGGCCCATGTCGATGATCCAGTCGGCGGTTTTGATGACTTCGAGATTGTGCTCGATCACGACGACGGTATTCCCGCTATCCACCAGCTCGTGCAGCACCTCGAGGAGCTTGGCGATGTCGTGGAAGTGGAGGCCCGTGGTCGGCTCGTCGAGCATGTAGAGCGTGCGGCCCGTCGCGCGGCGGCTCAGTTCCTTGCTCAGCTTTACGCGCTGAGCCTCGCCACCCGAAAGAGTCGTCGCCGGTTGGCCGACCTTCACATAGCCAAGGCCGACGCGCTGTAGTGTGGCGAACTTTTCGCGGATCGAGGGGACGGCGGCGAAGAACTCCGTTGCTTCGTCGATCGTCATGTCCAGCACGTCGGCAATCGACTTGCCCTTGAACTGCACTTCTAGCGTCTCGCGATTGTAGCGGTGGCCCTTGCAGACCTCGCACGTCACATAGACGTCGGGCAGGAAGTGCATCTCGATCTTGATGACCCCGTCGCCTTCGCATTTCTCGCACCGGCCGCCCTTCACATTGAACGAGAAGCGGCCGGGGCCATAGCCACGCGCTTTCGCTTCCGGCAGCCCGGCAAACCATTCGCGGAGCGGACCGAACGCACCCGTGTAGGTGGCCGGGTTCGAGCGCGGCGTGCGGCCAATCGGTGACTGATCGATATCGATGATCTTGTCGAGGAACTCGAGGCCGGTGAGGTGATTGTGCGGCGCCGGGTTTACACGCGCGCCATTCAGGCGGCGCGCCATCGCCTGATACATCGTATCGATCATCAGAGTCGACTTGCCGCCACCCGAGACGCCGGTGATCGCCACGAACAGCCCAAGCGGCACGTCGACCGAGACGTTCTTGAGGTTATTACCGGTGGCGCCGTCGAGGTGGATCTTCTTGGATTTCACGGCCTTCCGTCGTTCTGGCGGTGTCGGGATCTGAAGCTTGCCGCTGAGATACTGGCCCGTGATGGACGCCTTGGACTTGAGAATGTCCTCGGGTGTCCCCTCGGCGATGATCCGACCGCCATTGACCCCTGCACCGGGACCGATGTCGACCACATAGTCGGCGGTCAGGATCGCGTCCTCGTCGTGCTCGACGACGATGACGGTGTTGCCGATGTCGCGCAGGCGGCGGAGCGTTTCGAGCAGCCGCTCATTGTCGCGCTGGTGAAGTCCGATCGAGGGCTCGTCGAGCACATAGAGCACGCCCGTAAGGCCGGAACCGATCTGGCTCGCCAGACGGATACGCTGGCTCTCGCCGCCCGACAGCGAACCGGAACCGCGGCTCAGTGTGAGATAGTCGAGTCCAACATCGTTGAGGAAGCCGAGACGCTCGCGGATTTCCTTGAACACGCGCTCGCCGATCTGGTTCTGCGTCGCGGTGAGCCGCTTGGGTAGCCCCTTGAACCACTCTGCCGCCGCGCGGATCGACATGTCGCTGACCTGGCCGACATGCAGCCCGTCGATCTTGACGGCCAGGGCTTCGGGCTTCAGGCGGAAACCGTTACACGCCAAGCAGGGCTTGCTCGACATGTACTTCTCGATTTCCTCGCGCATGCCTGCGCTCTCGGTCTCCTTGTAACGCCGTTCCAGATTGCCGATCACGCCCTCAAAGGGCTTCTTGGTCTTGTAGGTTCGAAGGCCGTCGTCATAGACGAAGTTGATGTCGGTCTTGCCGGTGCCGAACAGCACGGCGTCCTGCGTTTCCTTGGGCAGTTCCTCCCATGCGGTGCCGGTCGAGCCGCCATAGTGCTTCACCACCGCCTGCAGCGTCTGCTGGTAATACGGCGCGCTGGTCTTGCTCCAGGGCGAGATGGCGCCGTCGCGGAGGCTAAGCGTCACGTCCGGCACAATCAGGTCGGGGTCGATCTTCTGTTCGGTGCCGAGCCCGTCGCAGACAGGGCAGGCGCCGAACGGGTTGTTGAAGGAGCCATGCAGCTCGCGGGCAATATCGTCGACATTAACAACCGTGCCCGGCGGCTTCAGCTGCCTAATCGCCGTCGACTTTCCTGCGCCGTTCGGTCCAGCGATGACGGTCAGCAGTGGCACTAAACGCCGCGCTGCAGCTTCTCGAGCACGAAAATAGTGCCGTCCGGAAGGATTCGCACGCGATGCAGCGTTCCGTCCGGAGAGCGGCGGATGATCCCCTCTCCAAGCTCGGGTGCCATGAAGTACGCCGCCGCACCTGCTGCGCTTGCCTCATCGAGGGCAAGGCGACCCATCGCCCTCAACTCCTGAGCAATTTCCTCAGTTCGTTCCAGCAACAAAGCGTCAATCCCCTGGTGCGGCCAATGTAGTCGCACTTTTGGCAAACAAAAAGGGCGGCTCGTGGCCGCCCTTTGCAATTCCAGCTATGCGTTAAGATCAGCTCTTGGTGAAGGGCACATTGGCGTCGATGGTGTCGCCGGTCGACACGAAGCTGGCGTGGAAGGTCACGGCCATCTTGTTGCCGCCCGAGAGCGTAACGGTCGAGGCGATCTGCATGTCGTTGCCCGAGTCATCGGTACCGCGCTGCTTGAGATCGAAGACGATCCCGTCGCCCTTCTTCTGGCCGATGGCCACGCCGCGGAAGTCACCGATGCCGGAGTTCATCACCGCCTCGTAACGCTTGTTCGCGTCGACATAGGCAATAGTGCCGGTCACAGAGAGTTGTGCGCCGGCGAGCGAGCAGCGGCCGGTGTAATTGAGCTTGGTGCCGTTGCCCTTGCTGAGGGACATCTTGCACACGACGGTCTCGGTCTGTGCACCGGTGAGGGTGCCCTTGCCGTTCCAGGAGCCGGCATAGGATTCCAGGAGAGACATTTCAGCCGGGCCGGCAAACGCGGGCGCAGCGCCGGCCACCAGCATGACGCCGGCTAAGGCAGCAGCCCGGGCAACGGGTCCGAACAGGTTCATTTTTTCACGCCTCCAAGCGGATGGAAGAATCGCCCCCCGGCGATCAGTAGGGCTGGGAGGATGAAGACATCCCCTAGCAAAGCAAGCCCGAGGGTTATCACAAAAAGCGTCCCAAACAAGGCCACTTGCGGGAGCGCGGAGAACATAACGATGGCTGTTCCGGAACAAAGGATCAAAGTTGTCGCAACAATTGCTCCGCCAATACGGTCCATCGTGAACCTTACGGCCTCGCGGTGATCTTTGCCTTCTTCCCGCCGGGCGTGGAGGTAATGGCTCAAAAAATGCGTGGTGTCGTCCACCGCGATGCCGAACGCGATCGTGAGCGACAGGACCGTCGAGAGCTGAAGGCCCTGGCCGGTGCTCCAGAGCCAGGCTTCCGTGCCCAGAATCGGGAAAAGGTTCGGAATTGCCGTCGCCAGCGCGACGCGCCAGGATCTGAAGGCGAGGCCGATCAGGAACAGGTTGACCAGCACGGACAGCGTCAGATCGAGCTGGAGGCCCCGGACGATTGTTTCGGTGCCGTAGGTGGTGAGGATCCGGAATCCGCCCACTTTGGCGCCCTCGATGCCTGCCGCGCGGATATCGGCGCCGATCGCTTCCACCAACCGCTCGATCTCGTTGGAGGAGATGATGGTGGGCATGAAGCCTGTCACGAGGGCCTGCATGCCGTCCGGCGTCACGAACCGGCGTTTGAGCTCGCCGACGGCATTGAGGATGTCGTCGCGGGTGAAGCCTGAATCCTCGTAGAATTTGTAGGAGGCGGCCGAGACCACCTTGTTGGCGCCCAGGTGCTTTTCGACGATCGCGTGGACGGCTTTGACTGTCTCGAAGTCCTGGTCGCCAATATTGGGGATGCCTTCCTTGAGTGGCACGCTGATGTAGATCGGGGCTACGCCGCCGACCCCGCTGTCAATGCTCTCGGCCGCCGCTAAGGCCGCGGAATCCTTGGTCATGTAGTCTTCGATCGAAAAGCGCGGCTCGATCAAGGCATAGGGGATGAACAGCAGCCCCGTACCGATGATCGCCAGCGCCGCCAGCGGCCGACCCAGCTTCGTCGCGAGCCACCAGGACACGGGGATTAGCGCGCGGATGGCAAAGCTTGGCGTCTTGGGCAGTTTGAGGCCAAGCCGGATGGCGCCCTTCAGAAGCAAGGGAAGGAAGGTCATCAGGCAGACGAAGTTGGTGAGGCAGGCGACCGTGCCCGCAAACGAAAACTCGCGAATGCCCTGGCCGGCCGTCAACGACAGCGAAGCGAAGGAGACAAGCGTCGTCAGCATGGTCAGCGCGCTTGCCGGGCCGATGACTCGTACCGTCTCGTCCACCGCCTCGTACGGGTCCATGCCGTCGCGCCAGTAGGCGAGCCAGTTGAAGACGAAGAACAGGCTCTCCGCGAATGCGATGACGAGGATGATGGTGGTCACGATGATCGTCAGGAACGTGAACGATCCGAACAGGGCGATGATCAGCCCCATGATCCAGAACACGGCGAGGAACGGGGTCGCCGAGACAATCAGCGCGCCCCAGAATGATCGCAGCGACAGGAAGGCGATCAGCGCCCCAAGGCTGAAGGCGTAGATCGTAAACTTGATCTGGTCGTCGACGGTGGCGCCCAGCATTTCCGCGGTCCAGATCGGCGGCCCAGTGAGCTCAATCTGCAGGTTTTCAGAGGCATAGAGCGACAGGGTCGACCTTAAGTCCTCGATCATCGGCTTGGTGCCGACTTCGTTCACGAGCTGCTGGTTCGGGAACAGGATGATCACCACGCCCGACAGGTCAGGGTTGATCAGGTTCCGCATCAGCGGATCGTTCTGCGACAGGTCGGTCAGCGCGGCCCGCACTTCTTCGGGCGATGTCATGCCCTCGGGCACAACAGGCAAGGTCCCGCCATCGGGGCCTGGCTTTCGCAGGGTGAAGGCTGACATCGAGCCGCTGAGATAGTCGGACAGAGTCAGGCCCAGCGCCATCGAGCGGATGTCTTCGATCGTCTGCGGATCGGTCAGATTGGGCGAGCGGACGAGGACGTAGATGTCGTTCTCAAAGGTGCCGAAGGTGTCGGCGAGCTCGCGATAGGCGTCGTAGTCCGGACCCGAATGCGCGTACACCCGCAGCAGGTCGCCATCGACGCTCGCCTTGGGCAACTGCCAGAAGCAGAAGGCGGTGACCGCGACCACGAAGACCGCGAGGGCAGCGGGGTAACGAAGTGTGAGGTGGCCGAGTTTCTCGAGGCCGAAGCCGATCGAGCGGTCGTGGCCGAACAGCCAGTTTCCGATCGCTCCGAAGACGCCCCGCTCCGCCAATGGACTCAACGCCCCCAATCGAAATCGCGCGGATTTCTAGGGGAGGGCGGCGGACCCCTCCACTCCGCCGCCCGGCGCTCAGCCCATGAGCGCCGTGGTCAGCGCGGCCTCGAGCGACAGCGGTTCGCGCCCCGCAAAGCGCTGCACGCCGTCGCCGACGACCGCCAGTTTGCCTTGCTTCACGGCCACATCGACACCGGCCAGCGCCTCGGCAAGATCCCGCGGAAGGCCCGCTCCGATCATGCCCTGGAGCTGACCTTCGTAGCCGACATCGACCGCCGCAACGGGCTTGCCGCCGATCCGGGAGACCAGCGCCGCGATGTCGGCGTAGGACAGCGCGTCAGGCCCGGATACCTCGACGATCTCGCGGCCTTCGGCGGTCAACAGCGCGCCGGCTGCCGCGGCTGCGATGTCGTCGCGGAAGACGATGGCGCGCTTGCCGTTGCCGCCGGCGTGGAAGATTTGGCCCGCCTCCAGCGTCTTGGCCGCCTCCCAGACGATAAAGTCGGCATAGATGTTGTCGCGCAGCGACGTCCAGCCGCCCTTCGTCTGGAACAGCCGTGCCTCGGTCCAGAAGTGGTCGTTCGACACGCCGTGGGTCGAGTGCGGATAAGGGCTGGCGATGGAGGTGTAGATGATGTGCTTGACGCCGGCGCGCTCGGCCGCGTCGATCGCGGCGAGTTGATGCGGGATGCGAACGCCTATCTCGCTGGTGCTGATCAGCAGAAGCCGGTCGATGCCTTTGAATGCCGCGTCGAGGGTCTCGGGTTTGGCGAAGTCGCCGGCGCGGGCTTCGACACCCTCAATGTCTGCGATCTTGCCCGGATCGCGTGTGATCGCGACGATCTTCTTGGCGCCGCGGGCCTTGAGATTGGCGATCACTGCGCGGCCCACATAGCCGCTGGCACCGCTCACACCGAGAACTGAATTGGTAAAGTCTGCCATTTTTCCTTGCTCCACTGGACCCGCTCCCCAGTAGAGAGTAGGTATCGAAAAGAGAGTGCCTATCTAGTGGACGTTGCAGCGATGCGAAAGACGGCACCGCAAACTCATAAGGGCACTGCGAGATAACCGATGACGACATCTTCTGCGATAGCCGCGGCAAAGACAGGGCTCGACGCCTGGAAGGCCGAGCAGGGCGCTGCCCCGCTGGTCGAGCGCTGCCCAATCCGGGGCGTCCTCGACAAGCTGGGCGACAAATGGAGCATGTTGGTGATCCTCGAACTGGCCGGCGGAGAGACCCGGTTTTCCGAGTTGAAGCGCCAGATTCCCGACATTTCGCAGAAGATGCTGACGCAGACGCTGCGCATCCTGCAGCGCGACGGATTGGTCGGTCGCACAGTCCATCCCTCTGTCCCGCCGTCGGTCAGCTATCGGCTGACAGAGACGGGCCAGTCACTGCTGACCCCGTTCGGCGCGCTGGTTGCGTGGGCGGATGAAAACCATCCGGCGATCACGTCGGCGCGCAGGGCTTTCGACGCCACGGCCGCCTGATCGCGCCCTCGAAATCGCCCCATTGCGACGCTATCTGGATTAGCAGTGGAAGACCGGCGTCAGAACGGGCGCAAATGCCCGGAATTGTTGGTTCTTCACGCGGGAATCGAATAGACCCGCAGCCAGCCGAAACAGCCAGAAAACAGTTCCTTGGCCGATACCCCAGAAGACGACGGTTCGGGCGCGTCCTTGCCCTCCGATATCTCCCCGATTTCGATCACCGACGAGATGCGCAAGAGCTATCTCGATTACGCTATGAGCGTGATCGTGAGCCGTGCGCTGCCCGACGTGCGCGACGGCATGAAGCCGGTGCATCGGCGCATCCTCTATTCGATGCACGAGCAGAACTTCGTCTACAACCGCCCTTACCATAAGTCCGCGACCGTCGTCGGCGACGTCATCGGCAAGTATCACCCGCACGGCAACGAGGCCGTTTACCTCTCGCTCGTCCGCATGGCGCAGGAGTTTTCGCTGCGTGTGACCCTGGTCGACGGGCAGGGCAATTTTGGCTCGATCGACGGCGATATGCCGGCGGCCATGCGCTACACCGAAGTGCGCATGGAGAAGATCACCAACTCGCTCCTCGACGACCTCGAGAACGACACGGTGAACATGAAGGAGAACTACGACGGCTCGCGCGAAGAGCCGACGGTTCTCCCCGCCAAGTTCCCGAACCTTCTCGTCAATGGCGGCGGCGGCATCGCCGTGGGCATGGCGACCAATATCCCGAGCCACAATCTCGGCGAGACGATCGATGCCACGCTGATGGTGCTCGACAATCGCAATGCGACGGTCCTCGAGATCATGCAGGTGCTGCCGGGGCCGGATTTCCCGACCGCCGGCATCATCCTGGGTCGCGCGGGCATCCGCCAAGCTTACGAGACGGGCAGGGGGTCGATCCTGATCCGCGGCAAGTCGAGCATCGAGGAAATGCGCGGCGGCCGCGAGGCGATCATCATCACCGAGATCCCGTATCAGGTGAATAAGTCGGCGATGATCGAGAAGATGGCCGAACTGGTGCGCGAGAAGCGCATTGAGGGCATCTCCGACATTCGCGACGAGTCCGACCGCCACGGCATCCGCGTGGTGATCGAGCTCAAGCGCGACGCGGTGCCGGACGTCGTCCTCAACCAGCTCTACCGCTTTACGCCGCTGCAATCGTCGTTCGGTTGCAACTTTGTGGCGCTCAATGGCGGCAAGCCGGAACTGATGAACATCCGCGACATGCTCGTGGCGTTCGTCGAATTCCGCGAGCAGGTCGTCACACGTAGAACGAAGTTCCAGCTGAACAAGGCGCGCGACCGCGCCCATGTTCTGGTCGGCCTCGCCGTCGCCGTCGCTAACATCGACGAAGTTATCGCGCTGATCCGCACCTCGCCCGATCCGGGTGTGGCGCGTGAGCGGTTGATGGCGCGCGACTGGCCGGCGCGCGACGTCGAGCCGCTGATGCGGCTGGTGGACGACCCGCGCCACAAGATCAACGAAGACGGCACCTTCAAGCTCAGCGACGAGCAGGCCCGCGCCATCCTCGCGCTGACGCTGAGCCGCCTCACTGCGCTCGGCCGCGACGAGATCGGCGATGAGCTTGACGGGCTCGGCAAGGACATTGCCGATTACCTCGACATTCTGCGTTCGCGCGAACGCGTGCTGCAGATCGTCCGCGACGAGCTTGTGGCGATCAAGGACGAATTCTCGACGCCGCGCCTCACGACCATCGACGAGGCCGCTGGCGACTTCGAGGACGAAGACCTCATTGCCCGCGAGGATATGGTCGTCACCGTCACGCATGGTGGGTACATCAAGCGCGTGCCGCTGACCGCCTATCGGGCACAAAAGCGCGGCGGTAAGGGCCGGTCAGGCATGGCGACGCGCGACGAGGATTTCGTCACGCGCCTGTTCGTCGCCAACACCCACACGCCGGTGCTGTTCTTCTCGTCGCTGGGCCAGGTCTACAAGCTCAAGGTCTGGCGCCTGCCGATCGCCGAGCCGCAGGGCCGCGGCCGCGCGCTCATCAACATGTTGCCGCTCGACGAGAACGAGCGCATCACCTCGATCATGCCACTCCCGGAGGATGAGACCGACTGGCAGAAGCTCGACATCATGTTCGCCACCCGCTCGGGCGGCGTGCGCCGCAATTCGCTGGCCGACTTCGTCGAGATCAACAAGAACGGCAAGATCGCCATGAAGCTCGACGAGGGCGACACGATCGTCGGCGTCGAGACCTGTTCGGCGAACGACGACGTGCTCCTGACGACGTCGCTCGGGCAGGCGATCCGCTTCCAGGTCGATGAGGTCCGCGTCTTCAAGGGACGTGACTCCACCGGTGTGCGCGGCATCTCGCTGGCCGATGGCGATAAGGTCATCGCGATGGCGATCATCAACCACTTCGACGCAACGTCCGAAGAGCGGGCCGCCTACCTCAAGATGAGCCGCGCCGTGCGCGGGGAGGTCGAGGGCGAGGACACCGCGTCCGACGATCTCGAGGAGACTGCGGCGGGCGAGCTGCCGCAGGAGCGTTATGCGGCCATGAGTGCCATCGAGCAGTTCATCCTGACCGTTTCTGAGAATGGCTACGGAAAGCGCACGTCGAGCCACGAGTACCGGACCACGGGACGTGGCGGCAAAGGCATCGTCGCGATGGCGATGAACGACCGCAACGGTCCGCTGGTCGGCTCCTTCCCGGTCGCTGAGGAAGACCAGATCATGGTCATCACCGATGGCGGACAGACCATCCGCCTGCCGGTGGGCGGCGACAAGCCGATCCGCATCGTCGGTCGCTCGTCGCAGGGCGTGATCGTGTTCAAGACCGCCGACGACGAAAAGGTCGTGTCGGTTGAGCGCATCAGCGAGCCGGAAGGCGACAGCGAGGAAAGCGGCGAGTAGTGCGCACGATCGCGGGCGAGGGGGTTACGCTGGAGCCGCAACTCGCCTCGCACGCGGCGGAGCTCTACGCCGTCATCTCCGACCCGACGCTCTACGAGTTCATCGACAATAAGGAGCCGGCGAGCGAAGCCGCCCTCCGCGAACGGCTGCAACGTATCGAATCCCGCAGGTCCCCAGACGGCACCGAGCACTGGCTCAACTGGGTCGTTCGCAATCCCGCTGGCGAGGTCGTGGGCTATGTGCAGGCGACCGTGACGCCCGACCTTTCCGCCGAGATCGCCTACGTCCTCGGCCGGGCGCATTGGCGTAAGGGCTATGGTGCTGCCGCGTGCCGCGCGATGATCGGCGAGCTGCGTTCGATCTACGGCGTGACGCGCCTCACCGCGACGCTCGACCCCGCCAACACAGCCTCTGTTGCGCTCCTCACAAAACTCGGGCTTGGTCTCGTCTGGGCGGATGAGCCCGGGCAAGAAGTCGGTTACGCCCTCAACCTTAATCCGTAAATCATCCGGCGAATACCTAACATTCGCGCTTGTTTTACGGACAATCTTGCGCGACGAAGGACGAAACAGGACTCGGCCATGTTCCATCTCTCCACTCTGATCCCTTATCTCGGCGCCTGCTTCATCCTCGCCATCGTGCCTGGGCCCACCGTCACCGTGATCCTCGCCAATTCGCTGCGAAGCGGCACGTTGGCCGGGCTCTCGATCATCGCTGGGACGCAGCTCGGCCTCATCACCATGATCGGCGTGGTGGCACTCGGGCTCGAGGCTGTGATGGGCTTCATGGCCTTCGCGTTCGACTGGATCAAACTCGCTGGCGCCGCCTACCTGATCTGGCTCGGCTTCAATATGCTGCGCTCGTCCGGCGAGCTCGGTCAGGCGGCAGCAGGCCCGGCCAAGAGCAACGCTCGGCTCGTTCTCGATGGCTTCCTGGTCATCTGGTCGAACCCGAAGGCGCTGATCTTCCTCGGTGCCTTCCTGCCGCAGTTCGTCACCGACGAAGCGGCCACCTTCCCTCAGGTTATGGTCCTTGGCCTGTTCTTCATGGTCGTCGCCGGCACGACCGACGCGATCTACGCTGTACTCGGCGGTCGGGCGCGGAACCTGCTGTCGGCAGCGCGGGTCAAGGTCGTGAGCCGCGTCTCGGGTGCCATCCTGATGGTCGGTGGCGTCTGGCTGGCGCTGCAGAAGCGCGCCTGAACGACCTACGGGACGTCGACGACCTCGATGTCACCGAGCGGCTTAGCGTAGCTAATCGGCGGTGGTTTCTTCTCCATGGCCCGCATCAGCCCGGGCATGGCGTAAGCGCCGCCGAGATAAAGCACGGCGCCGAACAGCAGCGCAGCGATCAACAGAAGAGGCCCGCGCCATGGCTGCGCGCGCGGGGCCGTCAACAGGCCGCTGTCACGCAGGTTGCGCACCATGTTACGCGCCGACATCAACTGAATCCCCCACAGTATGAGGCTAAGCACTAGCCCGCTCGACTGAATCCTTACTTAAGCCGGGTTACGGAAACTGCCGCGATCCATGGCGACCGCGCCGCTTGCCTAACCCCAGCGCGCGTGACAGAACCCCGCCAACCCGCGTTGCGCGACAGGGAGGCGCCCAATGACCCGGCTCGTCGGCTTTTACCCCGGATCGTTCGACCCGCTCACCAACGGCCACCTCGACGTCATCGAGCGCGCCTGCAAGCTCGTTGACACGCTCGTCGTCGCGGTTGGTCGCCACGCCACCAAGACCCCGCTCTTTTCCCACGAAGCGCGGCTGGAACTGCTGAAGGCGACGCTCGAGCCGGTCGGGCGCCGCACCGAGACCGAGTTCAAGATTGTCGAGTTCGAGGGGCTGGCGGTGAATGCCGCGCGTGAGAATGGCGCCAAGCTCATTATCCGCGGCCTTCGCGACACCACCGACTACAATTACGAGATGCAGATGGTGGGTATGAACGCCCAGATGGCGCCCGATCTGCAGACCGTGTTCCTGCCTTCGTCGCCCCCCGTCCGCCACCTCTCGGCCACGCTCGTGCGCCAGATCGCGCAGCTCGGGGGACCAAATGAATTCACCGTTTAAGCGCGCCGGCGCCATTCTCGGCGCCATGGCCGTCATCGCGGCGGCCATGTTCGGCGCAGCCATCGCCACTCCATCGGCCTCGATCGGGCAGGAGACCAAGCCGCACCTGATCCTGACGCTCGACAAGGGCGTCGTCGACATCGAGCTGCTGCCTGAACTGGCGCCGCTGCACGTCGAACGCATCATCACGCTCACCGAGCGTGGCGACTACAATGGCGTTGTGTTCCACCGCGTCATCGACGGCTTCATGGCCCAGACCGGCGACGTGCAGTACGGCAAGGGCACCGACCTCAGCATGGCTGGCATGGGCGGTTCCGACCTGCCGGACGTAAAGGCCGAATTCAGCGCCGAGCCGTTCGTCCGCGGCGTTGTGGGCGCTGCTCGCACGCAGGACCCCGACACCTTCAACTCGCAGTTCTTCATCTGCTTCCAGGACTGCACCTTCCTCGATGGCCAGTACACCGTGTTCGGCAAGGTCGTTGCCGGCATGGATGTGGTCGACGCCATCACCAAAGGCGAGCCGCCGGCCAATCCGGACAAGATCGTCTCCGCCAAGATCGAACAGAAGTAAGGAGCACGCGGAGCGCGAGCAGCGGAAGTGGTCTTCCGGTTCCGCGGTTCGCGAGCGCGACGAAAGGAAAAGACAAAATGGCCGACTACAAGGATCCCGAGAACACGCTTCTCATCGAGACCACCAAGGGCAACGTCGTTATCGAGATGCGGCCGGACCTCGCGCCCAACCATGTTGCGCATATCAAGAAGCTGGCCCGCGAAGGCGCCTATGACGGCGTGGTGTTCCACCGCGTCATCGACGGTTTCATGGCGCAGACGGGCGACGTCAAGTTCGGCAAGGGCGCCGACACCTCGCGCGCCGGCATGGGCGGTTCGGACTATCCGGACCTCAAGCAGGAGTTCAACGCCGAGCCGCACACCCGCGGCGTCGTGTCGATGGCCCGTGCGCAGAACCCCAACAGCGCCAATTCGCAGTTCTTCATCGTGTTTGACGATGCCCGCTTCCTCGACCGCCAGTACACGGTCTGGGGCAAGGTCATCGAAGGCATGGACAATGTCGACAAGATCAAGCGCGGCGAGCCGGTGCGCGAGCCCGACAAGATGGTCTCGGTCAAGGTCGCCGCAGACGCATGATCCGCGCGGCGTCAATCTTCGTGCTGGGGGCGCTGCTCGCGTCCCCGGCCGCAGCCGCCGGCTGGATGTCGTGCAGTGACGCCGGCGGGCTGGCGACGATCGACTATTTCGTCGGCGACCAGACTGAGTTCACGGTCACCGCGGTCACGGTTACGGCCGGTGAGCGCGTCTGGGCGAGCGATCCGGCAAACGGCCCGGGCGATCCGATCGTTGTGGGCGATGTCTTCGACAATGCCGCCGCGACCTTTGTCGACGCGGACGATGGGGCCGGGAACGAAGTCGCCGATCTCAAGCTATTCAAGGCCATTGAAGGAGACACCACCGCTTACGGTGGCGTCCTGCGCATCACCGACGTCGGCGCCTGGCCCGTCGCGTGCGCCCCCACCGAAGGGTGAACTGCGAGAGCCCGTGATCGGGCCGGGTTTCCAAATGCGTGGTCGGGCGTTATTTCCCGGCCATGCTAGTTTCCGAATTCGATTTCGACCTCCCCGAAGAGCGCATCGCCCTTTATCTCGCAGAACCGCGGGACAGCGCGCGCATGCTGCTCGTCCGCCCCGGCGAGCCACTACTCGACCGCCACGTCACCGATCTGCTCGAGATCCTGCAGCCGGGCGACGTGTTGGTGGTCAACGATACCAAGGTGCTGCCGGCGGAGCTCAAAGGCACCCGCATCCGCGGCGACAACCGTTCGACGGTCTCCTTCAACCTCCACAAGCGCGTCGACACCAAGACCTGGCGTGCCTTTGCCCGTCCGGCCAAGCGCCTGCATGTGCTCGATCGCCTTGAACTGGGCGACGACGGCTCGCTGCTGGCGACCGTGGCAGGGAAGGGCGAGACCGGCGAAGTCACGCTCGAATTCGACCTCGGCGGCGCCGAACTGGACGAGGCGATCAAGTCGCACGGTGCCATGCCGCTGCCGCCCTACATCGAGGCCAAGCGCGGCTCGGAGGAGCGCGACAAGACCGATTACCAGACCGTCTATGCCGCTGTTGACGGTGCGGTCGCTGCGCCGACGGCCGGCCTCCATTTCACCGAAAGCCTGATCCAGAAGCTACACGACAAAGGCGTCACCCTAGAGCGCGTCACGTTGCACGTGGGGGCAGGGACATTCCTGCCGATGAAGGTCGACGACACCAGGGACCACGTCATGCACGCCGAATGGGGCGAGCTGACCGAGGCCGTGGTCCACCGGCTCGCTGCGGCCAAAGCCAAGGGCGGCCGCATCATCGCCGTCGGCACGACCAGCCTTCGCCTGCTCGAGACGGCCGCCCGTGCCACCGGCCAGCTACGCCCGTTCATCGGCGAGACCGACATCTTCATCACGCCCGGCTTCCGCTTCCGCGCCGTCGACGTGCTGATGACCAACTTCCACCTGCCCAAATCGACGCTCTTCATGCTCGTCAGCGCCTTCGCCGGGCTGGACACAATGAAAGCGGCCTATGCGCATGCGATCCGGTTCAAGTACCGGTTCTATTCGTACGGGGATTCCTCGCTACTGTTCCGGCAGGAGCAGGCGGAGGAGGATGAGTGATCCGACTGCCCCTCACCCGGCGCCACGCGCCTTGCGCAGCAACGCGGGTGAGGGGCCGTGACAGCGCTGGGCGCAGCCGCTATAGCGCCCGCCAATGAAAACCGACTTCTCCTTCGCTCTCACTCGCACCGACGGCATGGCGCGCCGCGGCCGCATCGACACGTCGCGCGGTGAGATCAACACCCCCGCCTTCATGCCGGTCGGTACCGTAGGCACGGTCAAAGCCATGTATCCCGAGCAGGTGCGCGACACCGGCGCGGATATCCTCCTCGGCAACACCTATCATCTGATGCTCCGCCCCGGCGCCGAGCGGGTAGCCGCGCTGGGTGGCCTCCATGTCTTCATGGACTGGGCGCGGCCAATTCTCACCGACTCCGGCGGCTTTCAGGTGATGTCGCTGGCAAAACTCCGCAAGCTCACCGAGAAGGGCGTCACTTTCCGCTCGCACATCGACGGGTCCGCCCACGAGCTGACGCCGGAGCGTTCGATCGAAATCCAGACGCTGCTCGACAGCGACATCATCATGCAGCTCGACGAGTGCATCGCCCTCCCGGCCGAGCGCAAGGAGATGGAACGGGCGATGGAGCTGTCGCTCCGCTGGGCGCAGCGTTCGAAGGACGCCTTCGGCGACCAGCCGCACCGCGCGCTGTTCGGCATCGTGCAAGGCGGCGACGATGCGGAACTCCGTTCCAGATCGGCGGCGGGCCTCAAATCCATCGGCTTCAGCGGCTACTCGGTCGGCGGCCTCGCGGTCGGTGAACCGCAGGAGACGATGTTCCGTGTGCTCAGCGAGATCACGCCAGAGTTGCCGACCGACAAGCCGCGCTACCTGATGGGCGTCGGCAAGCCCGACGATATTCTCGGCGGCATCGAGCGCGGTATCGACATGTTCGACTGCGTGCATCCCACGCGCGCCGGACGCCACGGCCACGCGTACACCCGGTTCGGTGTCATCAACCTGAAGAACGCCCGGCATAGGGATGACCCGCGTCCGCTGGACGAGGAGTCGCCCAATCCGAACTGCCGGCGCTTCTCGCGCGCCTACCTCCATCATCTGGTGAAGACCGAAGAAATCCTCGGCGCGATGATCCTGAGCCAGATCAATCTCAGCTACTATCAGGAACTCTGCATCGGCGCCCGCGCCGCTATCGAAGCGGGCACGATGAACGACTATGCTCAAGCAACCCGCGCCCGCTGGGCGCACGGCGATCTGCCGGAACACAACGGGGCATGACAATGGCGTCGAACCGCAAATCTCTCCTCAACCCGATGATGAAGCACCGCGCCCGCCTGGCGGACAAGCCGATGCGGCAGCTCTTTGCGGAGGACAAGAACCGGTTCAAGACGTTCACCGCCTCAGCCGGCGACATCCTGCTCGACTATTCCAAGAACCGCATCGACGCCAAGGTGATGGAACTGCTGTTCGACATCGCCCGCAAGGCCGGTGTCGAAGACCGCCGCAAGGCGATGTGGAGCGGGCAGCACATCAACATCACCGAAGATCGCGCGGTGATGCACATGGCGCTGCGCTACATTGGCGACAAGCCGGTCAAGGTCGATGGCAAGGACGTGATGCCGGACATTCGCGCGGTGCTCGCGGCGATGAAGACGTTCTCGGGCAAGGTGCGCGACGGCTCGATCAAGGGTGCCACCGGCGAGACGTTCACTGATGTCGTCAACATCGGCATCGGCGGTTCGGACCTCGGCCCAGTGATGGTGACGCTGGCCCTCGCGCCCTACACGCGGCCCAATCTGCGCCTTCACTACGTGTCGAACGTTGACGGCGCGCACATGCACGACACACTGGCGGGCCTCGATCCCAAGCGCACGATGTTCATCGTCGCGTCCAAGACCTTCACCACCGACGAAACCATGACCAACGCCAACTCGGCGCGGAAGTGGATCGCCGACGCCCTCGGCGACAAAGCGGTGAGCGACCATTTTGCGGCGCTCTCGACCAACCTCAAGGCGTGCGACGCCTTCGGGATCAAGTCGGACCGCATTTTCGGCTTCTGGGATTGGGTCGGCGGCCGCTACTCGGTCTGGGCAGCCATCGGTCTGCCGGTGGCGATCGCCGTGGGCTTCGACAATTTCGAAGCCTTCCTCCGCGGCGCCTACGAGATGGACCGGCATTTCCTCAAGACCAAGCTCGAGAAGAACCTGCCGGTCATCATGGGCATGCTCGGCGTCTGGTATCGCAATGCCTGGGGGTTCGCGACGCACGCCGTGCTGCCCTACGACCAGCGCCTCAGCCGGTTTGCCGCCTATCTCCAGCAGCAGGACATGGAGTCCAACGGCAAGTCGGTGAACCTCGAGGGCAAGCCGCTCGACTACGAATCCGGCCCGATCATCTGGGGTGAGCCGGGCACCAACGGTCAGCACGCCTTCTACCAGTTGATCCACCAAGGCACGTCGGTCATTCCCGCCGATTTCCTGATCGCCGCCAATCCCCACGAGGACATGGCGCCGCATCACGAGAAGCTGGTCGCCAATGTCTTCGCGCAGTCTGAAGCGCTGATGCTGGGCAAAACCAAGGACGAGGTCGTCGCGGAGCTCACGGCACAGGGGTTAGCCAAGGACAAGATCAAGGCGCTGACCCCGCACAAGGTGTTCCCCGGTAACCGTCCGAGCAACACGCTGATCTACCCCAAGCTGACGCCCGAGATTCTTGGCGCGCTGGTCGCGCTCTACGAGCACAAGGTCTTCGTCCAGGGCACGATCTGGAACGTCAATTCGTACGACCAGTGGGGCGTCGAACTCGGCAAGCAGTTGGCCAAGGCCCTGCTGCCGAAGGTCGAGGGCTCGGCGCCGGCAGCCGGCAACGACAGCTCGACCGTCGGCCTCCTGCGGCACTACCACGCGTTGCGAGGGAAGTGACGCAGCGCGGACGGGACATGGACTCGTCTGCCATTTCGTTGGCCGGCGCGAGAAACCGGAAAAATCGCGCCGTTTCCCATACCGCCGCGTCCGGTTGACGCGCGCCGCATCTGAAAACGCAACTCTGCGAACAGCTTAGGGTTGCGTCCGAATGCGGTTGACTTGAGGGGCTTCGCCGCTATGTTCCGCCGCAATCCGCGGCCCTGACCGCGGACTTCTCCTAAATGGGGGCCGGTAGCTCAGGGGTAGAGCATTCGACTTTTAATCGAATGGTCGCGGGTTCGATTCCCGCCCGGCCTACCATTTCAATCGCGTCAGTTGGTGAGCGGCAGCGGTGTCCCGATGAACGGGACGCTGGCGCAGGCGATGCCGACTTTGGCCATGCGGCCGCAGAGTTGACGCGCGTTGGCTTCCGACGAGATCGGGCCGACCACGAGGCGCTTGCCCGCGGTCCCTTCGACGTTTGCCAACAGCGGGCCCATGCCGAGAAGCAGTGTGCCGACTTTGTCGCTCATGCTGCGCCAGGCGGCCTCGCCTTCCTCGGCGTCGATGGGCGGTCCCAGGGCGATGCCGAAGGCGCTGGAGTCCGGCATGATCGGGCTCAGGGCGCTCGGCATCGGCTGGTTGGCGGTCGACTTTTCCGTGTTCACCACGCTCGACATCGGCGTTTGGGTATAGCTCACCGTGCCGCCCTCCGCGTCGAAGGTGGTCACGGGGCTGGTCGAGGTGCTGGCCGTCGTGCCGGGGTCGATGCCGGTCCCGCGATTGAGCGCGTCGCGCATCTGCGGGACGGTCAGCTCGAGCGCACCGACGCGTCGCGTGACCTCGCCGCTCGCCTGTTCGCTGAGCATAAAGCGCTGCAGCAGAACCAGGTTTTCCTGCCGCAGCCGCGCCGTCTCGCTCTCGAGCGACGCCATCTGGCCGCGCAGCTGGTTCATGTTCGCGCCGTCGAGCCGCGAAGCGTGCAAGCCGCCGAACACGCTGGCCGGAATGAATGCTGACACGTTCGCGCTCAAGACCGCGATGGTCCAGGCCACGAGCGCGAAGATGCCCCAGAACGTAATATCCGATGCCCGGAAGTGATCGACCGGTTTCGCCAAACCCAAAGCCCCGCCGCGCGCGCTCGAATCGCGCGCCCACCAAACTTTACCATCGCGGCGGAGTAATGGTTTCCCAACCATGCTGCTGCCATAAAATACGGCAGATTCTCGCGTGGAAAACGGGGCGGGCATGGCCGAATTGTTGTCGATCATTCTGGCGGCGGGTGAGGGCACTCGTATGCGGTCGGCGATGCCCAAAGTGCTGCACCCCGTTGGCGGACTTCCCGTCGTGGGCCACGTGCTGCGCACCTCGCTCGCCGCTCAGGCGAAGATTGCCGTTGTCGTCGGCCCTAATCATGAAGCCGTCGAGGCGGCAGTCACGAAGATCGCGCCGGCTGCGTCGATGTCCAAACAGATGGATCGACTTGGCACGGGCCACGCGGTCCGGCAGGCCGCCAGTGCCTACGCAAGCGCCGAGGGCAACATCGTCGTGCTCTACGCCGACACGCCGCTCGTCACCGCGCACACGCTCGCCGATATCACCGCGCGTCTCGATGCCGGCGCAGACATTGTCGTCGTTGGCTTCCGCCCGAGCGATCCGACCGGTTACGGACGCCTGCTGACGAGCGATGGACGCCTGCATGCGATCCGCGAGCACAAGGACGCCACCGAGGACGAGCGCCGCATCGGGCTGGTGAACTCCGGGATCATGGGTTTTCGCGCCGAGACGCTGCGCTCGGTCATCGACCGCATCGGCAACGCCAACGCCAAGGGCGAGTACTATCTCACCGACGCCGTCGAGCTCGCCAATGCCGACGGCCGCCGCGTCGATTTTGTCGAGGCGGACGCCGATGAAGTGATCGGCGTCGACGACCGGACCAAGCTCGCCAAGGCTGAAGCGACGTTCCAGGAGTTTCGCCGCGCCGAGTTCATGCAGGCGGGCGTGACACTACGCGATCCGAACACGGTTTACTTCTCGTGGGACACGGAAATCGGCCGCGACGTGACGATCTTCCCCAATGTCGTCTTCGGCCCGGGCGTAAAAATCGCCGACAATGTCGAGATCCGCGCCTTCTGCGATATCGAGGACGTCAAGATCGGAGCAGGGGCGACCATCGGCCCCTTCGCCCGTATCCGTGGCGGTGCCGAGCTCGGGCCGGATGTGCACCTGGGCAATTTCGTCGAGGTGAAGAAGTCTAGGATCGGCGCCGGTACCAAGGCGGGCCATCTCAGCTACCTCGGGGACGCCGAGATCGGCGCCAAGACCAACATCGGCGCCGGCACCATCACCTGCAACTACGACGGCTTGAACAAAGACAAGACGATCATCGGCGACAACGTCTTCATCGGCTCGAACGCCTCGCTGGTGGCGCCGGTGACGATCGGCGATGGCGCCTACACGGCCTCGGGCAGCGTCATCACGGACGACGTGCCCGCGGATGCGGTCGCCTTCGGGCGCGCGCGCCAGGAGAACAAGCCGGGCTATGCGCCCAAACTGCGCGAGAAGGCTCTCGCCAGAAAAGCTGCGAAAGGAAAAGCCTGATGTGCGGGATCGTAGGGATCATCGGGGTCGAGCCCGTTGCGCCGCGCCTGGTCGATGCGCTGAAGCGGCTCGAATATCGCGGCTATGACAGTGCGGGCGTCGCCACGCTGGAACACGGTTCCATTGCGCGCCGACGGGCCGAGGGCAAGCTGGGCAATCTCGCCAGCAAGCTCGGCATGGAGCCGCTCGACGGCAAGATCGGCATCGGACACACGCGCTGGGCGACCCACGGCGCGCCGACCGAGAGCAATGCCCATCCCCATGCCACCGACAAAGTGGCCGTGGTCCACAACGGCATCATCGAGAACTTCCGCGAGTTGCTCGCCGACCTCGCCAAGGACGGCTACACGCCCAAGACCCAGACCGACACGGAGTCCGTGGCGCTCTGGACGACCCGCGAGATCGACCGTGGCCTGGACCCCGAGATGGCCGTCGCCACCACACTCAAGAAGCTGCGCGGCGCCTTCGCGCTCGCCTTCATGTTCAAGGGCCACGACCAGCTGCTGATCGCGGCGCGTCACGGTGCGCCGCTGGCCGTCGGCTATGGCGAGACCGAGATGTATCTGGGCTCCGACGCCATGGCGCTGGCGCCCTTCACCTCGCGCCTGAGCTATCTGCTCGATGGCGACTGGGCGGTCATCACGCCCAGGGGCGTCACGATCCGCGATGGCTCCGACGCCATCGTGCGGCGCGAGACGCTGGTCTCGCAGGCTTCAGCGCTGATGGTCGACAAGGGCAACCACCGCCACTTCATGGCCAAGGAAATCTACGAGCAGCCCGAGACCATCTCGCACACGCTCAGCCACTATGTGGATATGGGTGAGGAGAAGGTCGCGCTGCGCGAAGCGCTGCCGTTCGATTTCGCAGCCCTTCCGCGCCTCACCATCTCGGCGTGCGGCACGGCCTACTATGCCGGGCTCATCGCAAAGTACTGGTTCGAGAAGTATGCGCGCCTGCCGGTCGACGTCGATGTCGCCTCCGAGTTTCGCTACCGCGAACCGCCGGTCGACAAGGGCGGCCTCGCGCTCTTCATCTCGCAGTCGGGCGAGACCGCCGACACGCTTGCGGCGCTGCGCTATTGCGCCGGGCAGGGGCAGCACGTCGTGTCGCTGCTCAACGTGCCGGAATCCACCATTGGCCGCGAGAGCAAGGTCGTGTTCCCTACGCTCTGCGGCCCCGAGATCGGCGTCGCCTCCACCAAGGCGCTGACCGCGCAACTCACGGCTCTTGCGAGCCTCGTGATCGCGGCGGGTGTCGCCCGCGGTGTCCTGTCGCCCGCGCAGGAGGCCGAACTCGTCCGTTCGCTCACTGCGCTGCCGGCTGCGGTGTCCGCCGCGCTCGGTACCGAAGGCCAGGTCGAGAAGATCGCCAAGGGCCTGAGCAAGGCCAAGGACGTGCTGTACCTCGGCCGCGGCCAGATGTTCCCCGTCGCCATGGAGGGCGCGCTGAAGCTCAAGGAGATCAGCTACATCCACGCCGAGGGCTATCCGGCCGGCGAGCTCAAGCACGGGCCGATCGCGCTGGTCGATGAGAAGATGCCGGTCATCGTCGTCGCGCCGTCCGATGAGCTGATGGAAAAGACCCTCTCCAACATGCAGGAAGTCGCGGCGCGCGGCGGCAAGATCATCCTCGTCACCGACGAAGAGGGCGCGGCGCATATCGGTCACGGCGTCGCCGAAACCATCGTGATCCCAAAGGTCTCGAGCTTCGTCGCGCCGATCCTCGCCCTGATCCCGGTGCAACTGCTCGCCTACCACACGGCCGTGTTCATGGGCACCGACGTGGATCAACCGCGCAACCTCGCCAAGTCGGTGACTGTGGAATAGCCGACCACTTGCCTTCCATGGGCGGAAGTGCGAACTGCCGCCCATGTCCTCGCCGCCGCTGACCATCACCCCGCCTGACCATCCGCTCGTCGGCCGCGTTACGCCGCCGGGCAGCAAGTCCATCACCAATCGCGCGCTGCTGCTGGCCGCGCTGGCGAAGGGGACAAGTCGCCTGACCGGGGCGCTCAAGTCCAAGGACACCAAGCTGATGGCAGCGGCGCTGCGCCAGATGGGTGTCACCGTCGACGAGCCCGACGACACGAGCTTCACCGTCACCAGCGCCGGCCGGCTCAGCGCTCCCAGCGCACCTCTAATGCTGGGCAATGCCGGCACCGCGACGCGCTTCCTCACCGCCGCGGTCGCGCTGGTGAGTGGCACCGTCGTGGTCGATGGCGACGAGGCGATGCGCAAACGCCCGATCGGTCCGCTGGTCGATGCGCTTCGCATGCTCGGCATAGACGCGTCGTGCCCGACCGGCTGTCCGCCCGTCACTATCAACGGCAACGGCCGTTTCGGCGCGGGACGCGTCGAGATCGATGGCGGGTTGTCGAGCCAGTACGTGTCGGCGCTGCTGATGGCTGCTCCGTTCGGTGACGGCCCGATCGACGTCGCGCTCACCGGCAAGGACCTCGACGCTCGCGGCTATGTCGATCTCACGGTTGCGGCGATGACGGCGTTCGGCGCACGCGTCTCGCAGGTCGATCACACGACGTGGCGCGTCGAGCCGACCGGCTACCGCGCCACGGATTTCGTCATCGAACCCGACGCGTCCGCTGCCACGTATCTGTGGGCCGCCGAGGCGCTCACCAACGGCAAGATCGATCTCGGCGTGCCGATGGACGCCTTCACGCAGCCCGACGCGAAAGCTGCGGCATTCATCCGCCTGTTTCCCAACATGCCTGAGGTGATCGACGGCTCGCAGATGCAGGACGCCGTTCCAACGCTCGCGGTCCTCGCCGCATACAACACCAGGCCGGTTCGCTTCGTCGGCATCGCCAATCTGCGGGTCAAGGAGACCGACCGTATTCGCGCGCTGTCGAACGAACTCAACCGCATTCGGCCGGGTCTGGCGCGTGAAGAGGGCGACGACCTCGTGGTCAACAGCGATCCACGGCTAGCTGACCCATCGCGTAACGCCCGCAGCAAGATCGAGACGTACGAGGATCACCGGATCGCTATGAGCTTCGCGCTCGCCGGCCTCCGGACGGGCGGGATCGTCATTCTCGATCCCGATTGCGTCGGCAAGACATATCCTGGCTACTGGGACGCGCTCAGAAGTCTCGGAGTGAAGGTGACAGCGAACTAGGCGACAATCTTAATGTCGTCGTCCTTCAGTTCGTTCTCGCTGTGCACGCGGTTGCGACCGGCGTGCTTGGCGGCATAGAGGCAACGATCGGCGCGCTCGATCAGCGAGCCGGGTGTATCACCCTTCCTGAACATCGCGACACCGAACGAGGCCGTGATGCGGCCCAGTTTCTCGTTGGTCGAGCGCTTGAGCAGTTCCTTGGCCTGGATGGCCTTGCGGATGTTGTCGGCCACGATCAGCGCGCCTTCAAGATCGGTCTCGGGGAGGATCGCAGCAAACTCTTCACCGCCGTACCGAGCCGCCATGTCGCGACCTTTGATGTTCGACTTGAGCGTCATGGCCACGAGCCGCAGCACCTGGTCCCCCGTCTGGTGGCCCCAGGTGTCGTTGAAGCGCTTGAAGTGGTCGATATCGAGCAGCATCAGGCAAAGCGGCGTGCCCTGCTCGTTGGCCTCGGTGAAGCTCTTGAGCAGCCCCTCGTCGAACGACTTGCGGTTGAAGATCTTGGTCAGCGGGTCGAGCATGGACTCGCGCCGCACCTCGTCGAGATCGCGTTGCAGAGCCGCGATGTCGTCGCGTGAGGCTTCAAGTTTCTGCTCGAGCTGGGCGTTGGCGTCCTGCATGCGGCGGGTTTCGCCGAGCAGCCGCTGGGCGGTCGCGCGGAGTTCGGCTTCGGTCATGTGCTGGCCGAGGTCACCGCTCGCGGACTGCAGGGTGCCGGAGTAGGCGTTCGCTGTCGCCATCGCGGTATCGATCGCGTCGTTGACGGCCTCGATGCGCGTCGCCATGCGCTCGGAGACGCTCGAGATGCGCTCGTTGGCGTCCTGCGATTTCAGAAACTCGTTATAGAGCCGCTCGGCCAGTTCCGCCGACGCCGTACCGTCGCGGAAGATGTGGTTTACACGCTGGTTCAGCGACGGGTTCACCCCGGTCGCATACGTGTAAAGCAGTTCGTAAAACTGAGGATAGGGCGGAATTTGCCCACGCTTGAGCAGATCCATCGCCGAGTTGGCATAGCCCAGCGCGCGCCTGAATTCCTGTTCCGACACTGTGCCCCCGGCCCCTGACGTGACCTAGTTCTAGTCCTTGGTACTTTTCCGATGAGTCAATTAAGGGTCAGTAAAAGTCGCGGGCAATAAGGCGATGTTCGGGCAATTCTTTCAGTCAGCGATAATGCGATTCACGCACCAAAGCTATTGTCCACCGGCCGATCGCAACAGGAATGCCGGTACCGGGCCGTCCGAGCCGAAGGGTGTGTCCGAGGTGTATTCGGGAACTCGATCAGGCTTGCTCGATGGACGCTGATCGCGCTCGCGACGCTCGCGCTTGGGCTCCTGCGGGGCATGCTCGGCGGCGGCGCTTTCCGCCGCCGCAGCGGTCCGGTTCGACCGTCCGCGCGTACGGCCCCGGCTGCGACTGCCTTCGCTGCGCGGCTCGCTCTCGCCGGTTTCGACGTCTGGCTCCGTCGCGCCATCGAGCTTGAGTAGTGGAATATCCTTCTGGATCAACTTGAGGATCGCATCGAGATACTTTCCATCTGCTGGCGCGGACAGCGTATAACTTGTCCCCGACCGTCCGGCGCGGCCCGTTCGGCCAATACGGTGGATGTAATCTTCCGCATGCGTGGGCACGTCGAAGTTGAAGACGTGGCTCACCGCGGGGATATCGAGGCCGCGCGCCGCGACGTCCGAGGCCACCAGCAGGGTGATCTTGTTGGTCTTGAACGCGTCGAGCGTCTCCATGCGGTTCTTCTGGTCCATGTCGCCATGGAGTTCACCTGCGGAAAAGCCGTGGCGCTGCAGCGAGCGGGCGAGGGTGGCTACATCGCGCTTGCGGTTGCAGAAGATGATCGCGTTGGTGAGGTTCTCGGCGCCGCGGATCAGCTGGCGCAAGGCAGCGCGCTTCTCGTCCGGCTTGCTCGACACCTTCACCAGCTTTTGGTCGATGGTTTCGGCCGTCGAATTCTTGCGGGCAACTTCGATGCGGACAGGATCGCGCAGGAAGCGCTTGGTCAGGCGCTCGATCTCGGGCGGCATCGTCGCCGAGAAGAACAGCGTCTGGCGGCGTGGCGGCAGCAGGCCGCAGATCCGCTCGATGTCGGGGATAAAGCCCATGTCGAGCATGCGGTCGGCTTCGTCGATCACGAGGATGTCGACGCCGGTCAAGAGGATGCGGCCGCGCTCGAACTGGTCGAGCATGCGGCCCGGCGTTGCGATCAGCACGTCGGCGCCGCGGTCGAGCACCTTGTTCTGGTCGTCGAAGCTGACACCGCCGATCAGCAGCGCCATAGTGAGGCGATGGTTCTGGCCGTACTTCTCAAAGTTCTCGGCGACCTGCGCGGCGAGTTCGCGCGTCGGCTCGAGGATCAGCGTGCGGGGCATGCGGGCGCGTGCGCGGCCGCTCTCGAGGAGGGTAAGCATCGGGAGCACGAAAGAGGCGGTCTTGCCTGTGCCCGTCTGCGCAATGCCGATGATGTCCTTCTTTTCGAGGACATGCGGAATGGCTTGCGCCTGAATTTCAGTGGGCTTGGTGTAGCCGGCTGCAGCAACCGCTGCGGTCACCTTGGCGCTGAGGCCAAGCCCGGAAAAGTCGTCTGACAATGTGTTCGTCCACTCGAGGGTTGGGAGGGCCGGCGTTGTGGCTGCATAAGCCGAGCGGCGGAGTGGTTCCCGACGGACCGGGAACATAGTGGGAATCCCTCCCGAGTCAACGGGATTCCCTAGGGTTTCCTTAATGTGGGAACGTTTCCGTCAAATGTCCAGATCGCTGACGAACGCGGCGTTCTCCTGGATGAACTCGAAGCGTGCCTCCGGCTTGGTCCCCATCAGGCGATCGACCAGCGACCGCGTCTCTTCCCGTTCGACCTGGTCCTGCGCTACCTGCACCCGCAGCAGGCTGCGGCTCTTCTTGTCCATCGTCGTTTCGCGCAGGTGCGCATAGGGCATCTCGCCGAGGCCTTTGAAGCGGGTGATATCCGGCTTCTTGCCCTTGAACTCGGTGGCCATCAGCTGGTCCTTGTGCGCGTCGTTCATTGCGTACAGCACCTTGGGCCCCGAGCTGATGCGATAGAGCGGGGGCATGGCGAGATAGAGGTGCCCGTCGTCGATCAGCTTGGGCATCTCCTGGAAGAAGAAGGTCATCAGCAGCGAGGCGATGTGGGCGCCGTCCACGTCGGCGTCGGTCATCAGGATGATCTTGTCGTAGCGGAGGTCGTCCTCGCGGTAGCGCTCGCGCGTGCCGCAGCCGAGCGCCTGCACGAGGTCGGCGATCTGCTGGTTGGCGGTGATCTTGTCGCGCGTCGCGCCCGCCACGTTCAGCACCTTGCCGCGGAGCGGCAGCACGGCCTGGCTGGCGCGGTCGCGGGCCGATTTGGCACTGCCACCGGCCGAGTCACCCTCGACGATGAAGATTTCCGCGCCCTGGGCCGCCGACTGGGTGCAGTCGGCCAGCTTGCCGGGCAGGCGGAGCTTCCGCGTCGCCGACTGGCGGTCGATCTCTTTTTCCTTCTTGCGGCGCAGGCGCTCCTCGGCGCGCTCCACCGCCCAATCGAGCAGGCGGTTGGCCTGCTGCGGAGCCGCCGTGAGCCAGTGGTCGAAGGCGTCGCGGAGCGCGGTATCGACGATACGGGTCGCCTCCGGCGAGCTCAGCTTGTCCTTGGTCTGGCCGACAAATTCGGGCTCGCGGACGAACACCGAGAGCATCGCCGAGCACTGAACAAGCACGTCCTCTACAGTGAGGTTGGCCGCCCGCTTGTCGCCCTTGAGCTCTGCGTAAGCGCGGATGCCGCGGAGAATGGCGGTGCGCAGGCCCTGTTCATGCGTCCCGCCTTCGGACGTTGGAATGGTGTTGCAGTAGGACTGCACGAACCCGTCCGCGAGGTTCCAGCTGATCGCCCACTCGACCGCGCCATGGCTGCCGGGCTTGCCGGTCTGGCCGGAGAAGATGTCCTCGACGATGCGCTGTTCGCCCTCGATCCGGGCTGCCAGGAACTCGCGCAGGCCGCCGGGAAAGTGGAACGTCGCCTTTTCGGGAATGTCCGGCGTTACGTATTTCGGGTCGCACGACCAGCGGATTTCCACGCCGCCAAACAGGTAAGCCTTGGCGCGCGTCATCTTGAACAGCCGCGCCGCGGAGAGTTCGGCCTTATCGCCGAAGATTTGCGGGTCGGGATGGAAACGCGTGGTCGTACCGCGCCGGTTCTGCACCTTGCCCACCGGCACCACCTTGCTGGTCGGTACGCCGCGCGAATAGGTCTGGCGATAGAGCATCTGGTCGCGCGCCACCTCGACCATCATGTCGTCGCTCAGGGCGTTCACCACCGATACACCCACGCCGTGGAGGCCGCCCGACGTCTCGTACGCCTTGGAGTCGAACTTGCCGCCGGCATGGAGTTTGGTCAGCACCAGTTCGAGCGTCGACATCTTAGGGTTCTTGGGGTGCGGCTCAACGGGGATGCCACGGCCGTTGTCGATCACCGTCACATAGCCGTCGGCGTCGAAATCGACCTCGATGCGGCTGGCATGCCCGGCAATCGCCTCGTCCATCGAGTTGTCGATGACCTCGGCGAACAGGTGATGGAGCGCGTTGCTGTCCGTGCCGCCAATGTACATGCCGGGCCGGCGGCGGACGGGCTCGAGTCCTTCCAGCACTTCGATATCGGCTGCCGAATAGGACGAGGTGCCCGCAGCGGCAGGCGAGGCGGCCTTCTTTTTGGGAGCGGGCTCCGGCGCGTCGGCGAACAAATCGTCTTTGGGCATCTCAGGTCACTCGAATCGTCGGCATCTTCTAGCACAGAGCGCTCGGCTCGTTGCCGCTCCGTTCACGGTACGACAGTTTTGGCTCACTGTGTCGTGAAGGCGTGGTGAACGGCGATTTCGGCGTCGGCGCAGCAAACGCCTTGTTGGGCCGGCGCTTCCGTCACCGAGGAAGCCGCGCACAGTGGCCGCAGGGGTCGGTTCCTGAACGCCAGATGAACGCCCGGTTTCGCTGAGGTTTAAAGAGGAACGCTATGGAGGTCCCAACGCTTATCCGAGCGATCACTACTTACCAAGGAGTTCAGAATGAACCTCGCTAACACACTCAAAGCTGGTGTCGTCGCCCTCGCCCTGGGTGGTACTGCTCTTACCGCAGCCGCCCCCGTTCAGGCGGCGCCGCCGAGCGCCAACTTCCAGCTCTACTTCGGTGGCGGCAATGGTGGCATCACGCTTCACTTCGGCGATGACGACTACTGGGACTACTGCCGGACCAACAAGCAGATCGTGAAGGGCCTGAACAACAAGGGCTACAAGCAGGTCAAGATCGTCAAGGAATCCAACAAGACCAACAAGGTCTGGGCGGTCGGCCGCAAGAATGGCGACTGGTACCAGCTGCGCGTTGACCGCTGCTCGGGCAAGGTCGACCAGGTCAAGAAGATCTACCCCAAGAACAATGGCAACAGCTTCAACCTGACCTTCACGTTCTAAGACACCGCTCCAAAGCGGCACCAAAGTCCCGGTCCGAGCCAGTCTCGGGCCGGGATTGCTGTTTTATGACAGTCCTTTGCGCGTACGATCCGGCCCGAAACGGCGCAGCCTCTTTACCAATGCTAAGGGTCTTGGAAGCACTTCCTTAAGCGTGCTCGGCTACACCTATGGGCATACGGTTTTTGTGTCTGGAGTAGCCGTTGCGCCCCCGATCGGAGAGCGCTTTCGAGTTCCTGCGTCTGGGGTGGCTGCAGGCCGGATTTTCTAGTTCTGCGTACCGGCTTGCCCACCTTCGCGCTGCCCATCCGGCTGTTGTCGGAACTCTCGTGCTTGTCTTCTTCCTTGCTTGAACTCACGCGCTCGCGCAGCTAAAGCTGGCCGCATGTTCACTCTGTTCGCCCGGCCGGATTTCCACCGTACGCGTGGCCCTGTTCAGGCCCTGCAGCTGTCGTTGCAGGGCTGACCAAAGGGTCCGAACGCTTCCGTTCATCTCTCTGGTTTGCCCCTCGTGGCGCCTTGCGCGCCTTGGCTTACTCCTAGACCAGAGACACTGACATGGGCTCCATCAGCCTCAACTCCGCCGGCGTCGTCGCCACCAATCCGCTCTTCGACAATCTCAGCCTCGTCATCGGGGAGGGGGATCGCGTTGGCCTCGTGGCCGGCAATGGCGGTGGCAAGACCACGCTGCTCCGCTGCATCGTCGGAACGCAGGACCTCACACATGGCGAGATCGTTCGTTCCCGTGGCCTTCGCATCGGTTTCGTCGAGCAGGAAGTCCCCGAGCGTCTGCTCTCGCCGACCCTGCGCGAGGCGGTGCTGGATGCGTTGCCGTCCGAGCTGCAGGAGACCGACTCCTGGCGCGTCGATGTGGTCCTCGACGAGTTCGATACGCCCGAGGATATGCGCGATCGGGCCGTGTCGCGTCTCTCCGGCGGCTGGCAGCGGTTGATGCTGATCGCCCGCGTCTGGATCAACGAGCCCGACGCGCTGCTGCTCGACGAGCCGACCAACCACCTCGATCTGGGCAAGATACTCCAGCTCGAGCGCTGGCTGCTCGCTTCGACGCGCAACATGCCGGTCATCATCGCCAGCCACGACCGCGGCTTCCTCGACGCCGTCACCAACCGAACGCTGTTCCTCCGGCCGGTCGCGTCGCACTCCTTTGCGCTGCCGTTCACCCGGGCTCGCGCATCGCTGGCGGAGGCCGACGGGGCGGCGGCCAGGCAGCAGGAGCGGGACCTCAAGGAAGCAAAGCAGCTCCGCCAGCAGGCCTCCAAGCTGACCAATATCGGCATCAATTCAGGCTCCGACCTTCTCACGGTCAAGGCGAAGCAACTCAAGGAACGGGCGGCGAAAATCGAGGCTTCTGCGGTCGATCTGCACAAGGAGCGCAGCGGGGAAATCCGGCTGTCGAACGCCGGAACGCACGCCAAAGTGCTGGTCGCCATCGACAATCTTGCGGTCCGGACGCCGGACGGCCGTGATTTGTTTTCGATCCCCAAGCTCCACATCTTCCAGGGCGACCGCGTGGTGCTGCTAGGCCGAAATGGGACGGGCAAGTCGCAATTCATGAAGGCGATGACACGCGCCATGTCGGGCGAAGAGGTGCCGGGAGTCCGCGTGACGACCTCGCTGAAGCTTGGCGCGACCGACCAGGAGATGTCGCAACTGCCGGTGACCGGAACGCCGTTCGACTTCATCGCGGCGTTCGGGCAGGGCGACCAGCGCACCAAGGCGCTGCTCGCTGCCGCCGGCTTTCCGGTCGAAAAACAGAGGCGCCCGATCGGCACGCTGAGCTTCGGCCAGCGTGCCCGTCTGACGCTCTTGGCGCTCCGGCTCACGGAGCCCAATTTCTATCTGATGGACGAGCCGACAAACCATGTCGACATCTCCGGGCAGGAGCGGCTGGAGGCGGAAATCCTCGATCATGGCGCAAGCTGCATCCTTGTCTCCCACGACCGCTCGTTCGTGCGGAACATGGGCACGCGCTTCTTCGAGATTTCCGGCAAGCGGCTGGTGGAGGTCGATAGCCCGGAGGGTTTCTTCGCGGCTGCGGCGTCGGCGGCGTGAATGGGGCGGCGGCCTCCACTCCTGTTCGTCAACCGTCGCTTAGCTAAACGGGGCCATTATGCGTGCAGCTTAGGGGCGAGAGCCCGCGAGACGAGATTTTTCTATGCCCACGCTCCTGGCACGCGTAGCGGACATTCGGTTCATCGGCCCCGTCATGGGCCGCTACACGCTCGAAAGTCGCATCAGGCCGGAAGGGGTGCAGATTTTCGCCGTTCGCCTGCAGTCGATCTCCCCGATGATGTTCTCGGCCGCAGCGCCCGTCGTCGGCAATCTGGGCGAGGAGGTCACCGCGCACTTTGTTCCGTTCGGCAACATCAAGGGCCGGGTCGCACGCCATATCCAGGACGGCTTCGTCATCGACATCGCCATGGACAACGCGCGGCGCAGGAAGCTTGCCGCGCGGATCGAATGGTACAAGCAGCGAGTCTATTCGGGCGTCAGCGACCAGCGGGAACACAAGCGCTTCCTGCCGCGCGAGCCTAAGTCCGCTGTGATCCTCCAGGATGGCCGCGTGCTGCCTTGCCTCGTGATGGATCTCTCGTCGTCAGGCGCAGCGGTCTCGGTCGATCACCAACCGCAAGTGGGCGAACCGCTTGCCATTGGGAGGGCCATCGGCCGCGTTGTCCGCTCACTCGACGTCGGCTTTGCCGTCCAGTTCCTGAAACCTATCGGGCGCGATGTAGTCGAGGACGTGGTTCGCGCTCCCGACGAGTGGGAACGTGAGATGCGCGTCCGCCAGGCCGAAGCCAGCGCCGAGATCGCCGACCTCGTCGACAACTACGACGAAGACGCGTCTAGTAGTGCCCCACCGGCCGCGTCCGCCACGCCTCTGTAGCGAAATCAACGATCTCGCGCAGCCCAAACAGATGCGATGGCGCCGAGCCGATGTCGCCGCTGGCGGCGTGCCCGGCCGACACGAACACCGTTCCGATTGCGCCGAATTGATCGCTGTCGCCAAGACCCGGAGCATCGTAGGCGACCCAGCGTCGCTGCCCGTCGACCATGATCGGTGAGCCCGAACGCTCGGGCTCCATGTCGGGCCAGGCCCATTGTTCGGCAAGATGCAGCGCCGTGCAGCGGTCGAACCCCACGCCCAGCAGCAGGACTTTCGCTCCTCGCTCATAGAGCCGCATCAGCGGCGAATGCTCGCCGAGCGGGCTCTCGAGGCGATGGTCATCGGTGATCGCCTTCGCCGCTGGCCCCAGTGCCGCGAACGACGAGGTCGGGTGATTGCTGCGGATCGCCCCGGGCCAGGTCCGGAACAGCTCGGCGATCGCGCCCATCTGCCGCGTCGGCGTCTTCAGCGGATCGAATGCCGGTGTCTCGGCGCGCAGCGTCTCGACCCAATCCGCCGGCACTGGCGGGTTCTGCCAATGCGCCGGATCGCTCATCTGCCCGCTATGCGCCGGCATGACGATGGTGCCCGCCACGCCAACCGCGGCCAGCAACGCCTCGATCACCCCGACCTGGCCGCCGGCCACCCAGCCGATCGCGCCCAGCGACGAATGCACCAGCACAATGTCGCCCTCGACCACGCCGAGCCCCCGCAGATTGGCGGCAAGACTGCGCGGGGTTCGCGGGGCAGGGGCTTTGGCGGTGGCGTCGGCTTCGGTCATGGCCGAGCCTTAGCTGACACCGGCCGAAAAGAGAAAGGGCCCCGGAGGGCCCTTTTGTATTCTGTCGATGCAACTGGCCTCAGGCCGAGTAGTACATTTCGTACTCGACCGGGTGCGGCGTGTGCTCGAACTTGATCACTTCCACCATCTTGAGGTCGATGTAGCTGTCGATCTGGTCGTCGTCGAACACGCCACCGGTCTTGAGGAAGTCGCGGTCGGCGTTGAGCGACTCGAGGGCTTCACGCAGCGAACCGCAAACGGTCGGGATCTGCTTGAGCTCTTCGGGCGGCAGCTCGTAGAGGTCCTTGTCCATGGCGTCGCCCGGATGGATCTTGTTGCGGATGCCGTCGACGCCGGCCATCAGCATCGCCGCGAAGCCGAGATACGGGTTCGCCAGCGGATCGGGGAAGCGGACTTCGACGCGCTTGGACTTCGGCGACTGGCCGAAGGGGATACGGCACGAGGCTGAACGGTTGCGGGCCGAGTAGGCCAGCAGCACCGGGGCTTCGAAGCCGGGGACCAGGCGCTTGTAGCTGTTGGTCGTCGGGTTGGTGAAGGCGTTGATCGCCTTGGCGTGCTTGATGATACCGCCGATGTAGTAGAGGGCGTCCATCGACAGGCCCGCATACTGGTCGCCGGCAAACAGCGGCTTGCCTTCCTTCCAGATCGACTGGTGGCAGTGCATACCCGAGCCGTTGTCGCCATAGACCGGCTTCGGCATGAAAGTGACGGTCTTGCCGTAGGCGTGGGCGACGTTCTGGATCACGTACTTGTAGATCTGGACCGAGTCGGCAGCCTTGATGATCGGGCAGAACTTGATCCCGAGTTCGTGCTGGGCCGAGGCAACTTCGTGGTGGTGCTTTTCGATCGGCACGCCCATGGCGCCCATCGCGGCCAGCATCTCGCCGCGCATGTCCTGCGCGCTGTCCAGCGGCGGGACCGGGAAGTAGCCCTTCTTGAGGCCGATGTGGTGGCCGTGGTTGCCCTGCTCGTAGTCCGTGTCGTTGTTCGACGGCAGTTCCGAGTGATCGACTTCGAAGCCGACCTTATAGGTCGTGTTCGAGTACTTCACGTCGTCGAAGATAAAGAATTCGGGTTCGGGACCGAAGTAGACCGAGTCACCCAGACCCGTCGACTTGACGTAGGCCTCGGCCTTCTTGGCCGTGGTGCGCGGATCGCGGTTATAGGGCTGGTAGGTCAGGGGATCGAGAACGTCGCAGTTGATGGCGAGCGTCGAGGCCGAAAAGAACGGGTCCATATAGGCGGAGTCCGGATCGGGCATCAGCACCATGTCGGACTCGTTGATGGCCTTCCAGCCGGCGATCGACGAGCCGTCGAACATCGTGCCTTCTTCGAAGATGTCCTCGTCGATCATGGTCTGATCGAAGGTCACGTGCTGCAGCTTGCCGCGGATGTCCGTGAAGCGCAGATCGACGTACTTGATGTTCTCGTCTTTGATCTTCTTGAGGATGTCGTTTCCGGTCGTCATGGTTTTCCCCGTTGAGAGTCCCGTTGGTTGTTGATGTGACAGCGGCGCCCTACAGGGCGTCGTCGCCGAATTCGCCCGTGCGGATGCGGATGGCTTGTTCGATCGAGTACACGAAGATTTTGCCGTCGCCGATGCGGCCAGTCTGCGCGGCCGTGCGGATGGCTTCGATTGCCTTTTCGGCGAGTTCGTCGGGGCACACCACCTCGACCTTCACCTTGGGCAGGAAGTCCACGACGTATTCCGCGCCGCGATAGAGTTCCGTGTGACCCTTCTGGCGGCCGAAACCTTTGGCCTCGGTGACCGTGATGCCCTGTAGCCCGACTTCCTGCAGCGCCTCCTTGACCTCGTCGAGCTTGAACGGCTTTACGATAGCCTCGATCTTCTTCATTGCCGGCCTCCACTACGCCCTTTCGGGTTTCGCCCATCAGCATGCACGGCGCATGCCACCCCACGTCTAGTGTCGATAACGGGTGCAAATCCAATCTGTTGGCGGCTACTCTGCAAGCAGTTTGCGAACGAGCCATAGCGCGCATTGCACACAAAATATGCAGTGTGCCTGCGTAATGCTCAATATCGAATGGGTATGCCCGACAGGTTGCCTCTACATTGTGCGGCGACAGTGGCGTGTTGAGTTTTCTAGATGCTCCCGCGCGTGCACACCTAGGCTTTGACTGGCACAGGCAGTTCATATATCTGACCGCCAGCCCGGCCGCAGGGCGATGCGGGTGTGGCGAAACTGGTAGACGCAACGGATTTAGGTTCCGTCGCCGCAAGGCGTGTAGGTTCAAGTCCTATCACCCGCACCAGCTCGCCGGTCTCCCGTCCGCCTCGGCACCACGAAACACAACGGAATCTCTTTATGCAGGTCACCGAAACCCTCAATGAAGGCCTGAAGCGCAAGCTGAGCGTGGTCATTCCCAAGAGCGACCTCACCACCCGGCTCGACGCCCGCCTCGGCGAGCTCAAGGACCGCGCCAACATCAAGGGCTTCCGCCCCGGCAAGGTCCCGGCCACCTACCTCAAGAAGGTCTATGGCAAGTCGGCTATGGCCGAGGTGATGCAGGATGCGATCAACGCGACCGTGTCGAACGCGCTGACCGAGCGCTCCGAGCGTGCCGCCGCGCAGCCCAAGGTCGACCTGCCGGAAGATCAGAGCGCCCTCAACAAGGTGCTCGATGGCGAATCCGATCTCGCCTTCGACGTCTCTTACGAAGTGTTGCCGCCGGTTGAACTGATGGACTTCAAGGGCCTCAAGCTCGACAAGCCGGTGGTCGAGATCGCCGACGCCGACGTCGACAAAGAAATGCAGCGCGTGTTCCGTCAGAACCGCGGCTACGAGTCCAAGGGCGAAGACGGCGTCGTCGCCGATGGCGACAATCTCGGCCTGTCGTTCGTCGGCAAGGTTGACGGCAAGACCTTCCCGGGCGGTTCCTCGGACCATGCCCATCTGGTCGTCGGTTCGGGCGAGTTTATCCCCGGCTTCGAAGAGCAGCTGGTCGGCATGAAGAAGGGCGAGACCCGCGAGGTCGACGTTACCTTCCCCAAGGACTACCAGAACGAAGAGCTGCAGGGCAAAAAAGCCAAGTTCGACGTCACGATCCTCCATATCGACGCGCCGAGTGCCGGCGCGCTCGATGACGACTTCGCCAAGCGCCTGGGTGTCGAGAATCTCGATGCGCTCCGCACCGCGGTGAAAGACCAGATGGGCTCGGCCCTCCAGTCGATGAGCCGCGCTGCGATCAAGCGCCAGATCCTCGACGCGCTGGACGAGGGCCACAAGTTCGACGTCCCGCAGCAGCTCGTCGATGCCGAGTTCGATACCATCTGGCAGCGCGTCCAGCACGAAGTCGAGGGCCACGGCCGCAGCTTCGCCGACGAGGGCACGACCGAAGAGGAAGCCCGCGAGCAGTACAAGAAGATCGCCGAGCGCCGCGTGCGCCTTGGCCTGGTGGTCGCCGAGATCGGCAACAAGAACGACGTGCAGGTCACCGAAGACGAGCACCAGCAGGCGCTGATCGCCGAAGTACGCCGCTTCCCGGGCCAGGAACAGCAGGTCTACGACTACTACCGCAAGAACCCGCAGGCCCTCGCCGGCCTCCGCGCTCCGGTCTTTGAGAACAAGGTCGTCGACTACGTCGCCGAACTCGCCACCCAGACCGAAAAGAAGATGACCCGCGAAGAACTCGCCAAGATCATCCAGGACGAAGGCGACGAGGTCCCGGACGAGCACCACCACCACGATCACTGATCGCGCGTGAGAGTTTGATGAAAGGCCGTTGGGAAACCGGCGGCCTTTTTCGTTCATCACCGGACCGTCATCCCCGGGCTTGACCCGGGGACCCAGCTGAAGATGCGTCTAGTCGCGGCATCGGATGGGTGGCCGGGTCTTCGCCCGGCCATGACGGTCGAGGCGTATGTGCTAAGATCGCGCCATGCACGAACTCCTCACCCCCGCCGAAATGTCCCGCGCCGACCGTCTTGCGGAGTCCTCCGGCATCCCCTCGCTGACCCTGATGGAAGCGGCCGGTCGCGCGGTCACCAACGAAATCCTCCGCCGCTACGGCAAGCGGCAGGTGGTCGTCTTCTGCGGCCCCGGCAACAATGGCGGCGACGGGTTCGTGGTCGCACGACAGCTGCGCGATGCCGGCTGGCGCGTTGCCACAAGGCTCATCGCCGACCGCGCGCAGCTCAAGGGCGACGCCGCCGTGAATGCGAGCCGCTGGGGTACGGACGACGGAAAGCTTGGGGCTCCCGCCCTGATCATCGACGCACTGCTCGGCGCCGGTCTCGATCGCGACGTCGTCGGCGAAATGGCGGTCGCCATCGACGCGATCAACTCGAGCGGCGTTCCAGTCGTCGCGATCGACGTCCCATCCGGCATCGATGGCGGCAGCGGCCAGGTTCGCGGCACTGCTGTCCAGGCCGATCTCACCGTCAGCTTCTTCCGCAGGAAACCCGGTCACCTGCTGCTTCCCGGTCGCAACCATTGCGGGGAGCTCGTTCTCGCCGAAATCGGTATCCCGGCCAGCGTCCTGAGCGAAATCAAGCCGCTGGCCGTCGCAAACCATCCGGGCCTCTGGCCCGTACCCGCGCTCACGCCAGACGCCCACAAATACACGCGCGGCCACTGCCTCGTGGTGTCGGGCGACCCGCTTCAGACCGGCGCTTCCCGCCTCACCGCCACCGCTGCACTGCGGACCGGGGCAGGGGCTGTCACCCTCGTCGGCAGCGAGGACACCCTGCGGGTTCACGCTGCACACGTGACGGCGATCATGTTGAAGCCGTTCGCCTCCGACGACGAGTTCCGCCATCTCCTCGCGGGCAAGGTCGACAGTATCGTCATCGGCCCCGCAGCTGGCGTCAACGACGCCACGTGTCGGCACACGCTCGCTGCCCTTGGCGCCGCGCCTGCCGCCGTCATCGACGCCGATGCGATGAGCGTCTTCAAGGACGACCCCGAGACCCTGTTCGCCGCCGTCAAGTCGCGGCGCGAGCGCCCCGTCATCCTTACGCCGCACGAGGGCGAGTTCGAGCGCCTGTTCGGCAGGCTCGAAGGCAGCAAGCTCGACCGCGCGCGTACTGCCGCGTCGCTATCTGGCGCCATCGTGATCCTCAAGGGCGCTGACACGGTCATTGCCGCACCAGACGGTCGCGCCGCGATCAACTCGAACGCCCCGCCGAGCCTCGGCACCGCCGGCTCCGGCGACGTCCTGGCCGGCATCGCGGGCTCACTGCTGGCGCAGAAGATGCCCGGCTTCGAGGCAGCCGCAGCGGCCGTTTGGGTCCACGCCGAAGCAGCGAACCATTTCGGCCATCCGGGCCTCATATCAGAGGACCTGCCGGACCTGATCCCCGAATTGCTGAGGCAACTGCAATGATCGCCGCACAATTTCGTCGAGTATTGGCTTATATGATCTTTTTTGCGGCGCCGGCGATCGCCATTGCCGCGACGGCTTCTCCGGAATTCTGGTACGGCGCGGGTGCGCGTGTCGCGTGCGTGTTATGCGAGAGGATCGACACCGTAGTTGGTTCGCTCGCCACGACTAACAGCCAAGCATCGGCCGCCCAATACGGTGCCATGCGAGTTGCGCTTCAATGGTTCCTTCCCATCGCGACCGCACTGAGCATTGCTATTCTTGCACTGCCTCCTTCTCGTCGCAGTGGCGCACAGGAGCTTGGACGCGGCGGGATTGCTGTCTTGATAGCCACCCTTGCGTGCCTTTGGGCGTTCGACGCCTACGAGCTCTACTTGTATGCCATGCCAAGCTACAGCCCCGACCTTGGTAGGGACCGTCGCGGAACTCTGGTTTTCACGTTGGCGTTGGCCATGTGTGCGGCGGGGCCAGCGGTCGCCCTAGGCTTCTCGCCCATCGGCCCTCGCGCTCGCAATACCTGACGATGTCCTCGCGTCGCTCACCAGCTGACGTCCAGCCGTTCGAGCCCATGAAAATGGTAAACATTGTTGTAACGCGGTTCTGATGCGAGCTTCAGTCCGGGCAGGCGCCTGAACAGCGTAGCCATCGCGACCTGCAGCTCGATCCGCGCCAGCGGGGCGCCGATGCAGAAGTGGATGCCGGCGCCAAAGCTGACATTCTGCCCATCGGTGCGGAACGGGTCGAAGCGATCGGCGTCCTTGAACCGCACCGGGTCGCGGTTCGCGGCGCCGAGCATCAGCCCGATGACGTCGCCCGTCTTGAACGCCATTCCGTCATACTCGATGTCGCTCAGCGCATAGCGCGTGAACATGTGCAGCGGCGCATCGAAGCGCAGGCATTCTTCCACCGTTGCCGCCGTCTGCGCGTCGTCCGCGAACAGTTTTGCCGGATCGAGCCCGCTCTCGAGGATCGTCTTCACGCCGTTGCCCGTCGTGTGCACGGTCGCTTCGTGCCCCGCATTGAGCAGCAGGATGGCGGTCGACACGACCTCCTCCTCGTCGAGCTTCTGCCCGTCGATCTCGGAGGTCAGCATGTGCGTGAGAAGGTCTTCCTTCGGCGCGCGCTTCCGCTCCGCAATGACCTCGCGCAGATACGCCATGAAGTCTTCGGATGCCTGATTGGCGTCGAGCTCGGTCTCGCGCGTCACGCCGAACATGTACATCTGGACCATGCGGTTGGACCAGCTCAGCAGCTGCGGCGCCATCTCCGCCGGCAGCCCGATCATCTCGGCGATCACCACCGCCGGGATCGGCGCGGCGAACGCCTTGATCAGCTCCACGCCACCAGAGGCCTCGAACCCATCGATCATCTCGTTGGCCAGCCGCTCGATGCGTGGCCTCAGCTGTTCGACATTGCGCGACACGAACGCGCGGTTGACGAGATTTCGCAGCCGCGTATGCGCCGGCGGTTCGAGCGCCAGCAGCGAGTATTTCTCGGTCAGGTCGAACGCCTGGGTGTGCTCCTTGGGTTGCGCCCAGCCCAGTTCCTCGCGCGTCGCGACGTGGAGGATCTGGCGGCCGAACCGCTTGTCGCGGAGCAGGGCGTTCACCTCCTTGAAGCCGGTGAAACACCAGTGGCCGTAATCGTCCCACACGAAGGTCGGCGTGCCGCGATGCAGCTCCGCATAGAAGGCGTAGGGGTTCTGGTAGAAGGCCGCATCACGCGGCTTGGCGGTGGCGCGTCGGGCGGGGGCGTCGATGGAATAAGCGGTCATGAGCCCATGTGAGCCCGAGGCGATGCGCCGTTCAAGAGCCCGCCTTGCCTATCGCCCGAAATTCGCTAGGTGAGGGCGCCCGAACACCTGACTGGAGCCGCCGATGAGCGACCTGACCCTGACCGAGGCAACCGCCAACATCTACACCTCGCTCCAGAACGACAACGCCGACCTCGATCTCCACATCGCTGCGCTCAAGTCGGCGATGGCCCGCGCGGGTGCCAAGAGGCCGTGCTCGAAGTGGGCAAGCTGGTCCAGCCCAACCGGCAGGGCCGCAAACTCCTGGTCGCCTACTTTCGCAAGAAGGGCGTCGCTGTGAGCTTTGCTAACGCTGCAGCAGACTGACGCCGACCTTCGTGTCCGCCTCGCCGGCCCACTCGTCAAACATCGCGAAGGGATCGTCGACGGCCCCGGCATTGGCGCGCGTGAGGATCACGCGCTTGCCATCGATCTCGTAGGCAAGCTCGTCACCTTCCTGAAGTCCCAACGCGGCCCGAACGGGCTGCGGAATCGTCGTCTGCGCTTTGGTCGTGAGCTTGCTCTTGATCATGAGATCGGGAGGTAAGGAAATTCCCTACCTTCCGCAACATGACGTCAACTCTTCTCGAAATGCGCGCGGAACAGCGTTACCGCCTTGGTCCACTTCGCGAGGACTTCCGAGAACTGCGTCTTGCTCACGCCTTCGCCGACCCACATCATGGTGTCGAGCCAAGGATCGCCGTTCTCGTCGAGGAACGCTCGGCCCCACAGTTCCTGGCTGTTCCAGTCGTCGGCGGCCTTGAGCGTAACCCCGTCGGGGAAATTGAGGCCGTGCAGGAAGCGGATGCTGTCGCAGTCGCCCATGCCGTCGTGACAGTCGAAGAGATAGAGTGAACTGTTGGCGTCCTGATACCGGAACGACAGCTTCGTCCGTCCGGCAGACGTCTTGCCCACTTCCACGGTCAGGCCCAAGCCTTCGAGCGCCGCGACCACACTCTTGGAATCGCGGGAGGTCACGATATCAGAAAGCGGCCCGGGCTTGGGCGGATCGGTCTCGTCCTTGGGCTCGTCCGGCGGCGGCGGTGCGGGCTCTTCGAGGTTCGGGTTGTCGGGATTGTTCGGTTTGCCTTGGGCGTAGGCGTGCGACGAGCCCAGTGTCAGCGCAACCAGCGCTGCCAGCGTAAAGATCAGTCTGGTCAAGGATTTCCCCCAAAGAAGCGTAGTGTTTGCGACGCTGGGTGGGACTATGGCACGCAAATTCAGTGAGCAGTAAGGGCGAATTGCGGCGTTAAGCTACACGTCTGTGCCCGACTTGTGACGCGCCACAGTCCCGCCTATCTCTGGCTTTACCGCGCCTTAACGCGGCCACGTCTCACCTCAGCCTGTCGCCATCGCGATTCGGCAAAAACTCCACAGCTCAGGGGCATCAGGACATGCGTGATCCTATCGACACCTTCACCAACTACCTCGTGCCCACGGTGGTCGAACAGACCAACCGCGGCGAGCGCGCCTTCGACATCTATTCGCGCCTCCTCAAGGAGCGCATCATCTTCGTGACCGGGCAGGTCGAGGACGGCATGGCCTCCCTGATCGTCGCCCAGCTGCTCTTCCTCGAGTCCGAAAACCCGAAGAAAGAGATCAATATGTACATCAACAGCCCGGGTGGCGTGGTCACCTCGGGTCTGGCGATCTACGACACGATGCAGTTCATTCGCCCGCCCGTGGCGACGCTCTGCACCGGCCAGGCGGCCTCGATGGGCTCGCTTCTGCTCGCTGGCGGCGCCGCCGGGATGCGTGGGTCGCTGCCCAACTCCTCGATCATGGTTCACCAGCCGTCCGGCGGGTACCAGGGCCAGGCGACGGACATCCTGATCCACGCCCAGTTCACCGAGAAGCTGAAGCGCCGACTCAACGAGATCTACGTCAAGCACACCGGCAAGGATTACGAGACGGTCCACAACGCTCTCGAGCGCGACCGTTTCATGAGCCCCGAAGAGGCCAAGGACTTCGGGATCATCGACCAGATCTTCGAAAAGCGCGCCATTCCCGAAGGCGCGACTGCCTAAAATCCGGCGTGTTAAGGTTGCCGAGAACAGGCACGGGAGTGTGACACTCCTGTCATTGTGACCTGCCGGACCCCTCGCTAGAGTCGGCCCGGCAACATATTCTTTAAGTCTCGCGCGTTAGCCTTGATCGATGCGCGGAGGGCGGGGCGGGTGGCCCCGATGGAGTGACGGATGTCCAAAGAATCTTCCACCGGCGAAAGCAAGAACACGCTGTACTGCTCGTTCTGCGGCAAGTCCCAGCACGAAGTGCGCAAGTTGATCGCCGGTCCGACCGTGTTCATATGCGATGAATGCGTCGAACTCTGCATGGACATCATCCGCGAGGAAAACAAAACCTCGATGGTGAAGTCGACCGAAGGCGTTCCGACGCCCCAGGAGATTTACAAAGTCCTCGACGATTACGTGATCGGCCAGATGCGCGCCAAGCGTAATCTCTCGGTGGCCGTGCACAACCACTACAAGCGGCTCCAGCACGCGACCAAGAATCAGGACGTCGAGTTGGCCAAGTCCAACATTCTGCTGGTCGGCCCGACCGGTACCGGCAAGACGCTGCTTGCGCAGACGCTCGCTCGTATCCTCGATGTGCCGTTCACGATGGCCGACGCGACGACGCTCACCGAAGCCGGCTACGTCGGCGAGGACGTCGAGAACATCATCCTCAAGCTGCTCCAGGCGGCCGACTACAATGTCGAGAAGGCTCAGCGCGGCATTGTCTATATCGACGAAGTCGACAAGATTTCCCGTAAGTCGGACAACCCGTCCATAACCCGCGACGTGTCGGGTGAGGGTGTGCAGCAGGCTCTGCTCAAGATCATGGAAGGCACCGTTGCCTCCGTGCCCCCGCAGGGTGGCCGCAAGCATCCGCAGCAGGAATTCCTGCAGGTGGATACGACCAACATCCTGTTCATCTGCGGCGGCGCCTTTGCCGGCCTCGAAAAGATCATCGCCGCCCGCGGCGAGGGTTCTGGCATCGGCTTCTCGGCGACCGTCAAGGACCCGCGCGACCGCCGCGTTGGCGATCTGCTCAAGGACGTGCAGCCGGAAGATCTCGTGAAGTTCGGTCTCATCCCGGAATTCATCGGTCGTCTGCCGGTCATCGCGACCCTTGAAGATCTCGACGAGCCCGCGCTCATCCAGATCCTCACCGAACCCAAGAACGCCCTGGTCCGTCAGTACCAGCGGCTGTTCGCGATGGAAGACACCGAGCTCACCTTCCACGAGGACGCGCTCAAGGCCATCGCCAAGCACGCCATCGAGCGCAAGACCGGCGCGCGCGGCCTTCGTTCCATCATGGAAGGCATCCTGCTCGACACGATGTTCGACCTCCCAAGCCTCGACGGCGTGGAAGAGGTCGTGATCTCGGAAGAGGTCGTGAACAACAAGGAAGCCCGCCCGCTCTACATCTACAGCGAGCGCAAAAAAGAAGAGCTCCCCGCCGCCAGCGCCTGAGCTGAGCGGTAGGCAAGAGTTTGAAGCGCCGAGACCGTCCCCGGCGTTTGCTTCTACGGCATCGGAAGTTTATCTTACGCTTTGTGGATCGATGGGAGGGTCGTATGAGCGCCCGGACCGGAACAAAGCTTTCGAGTAAATTTCAGATATCGGTGCCGAAGGCCGTGCGAGAAGCGCAGGGCTGGAAGGCAGGGCAGGAGTTCGCGTTCGTGCCCACCGGACATGGCGGGGTTGAGCTCGTCCCAGTCCCGACCCGAGAAGAGTTGCAGGGAATGTTCAAGGGCGCCGACACCTCGGACATTCGCGACCACACCGACCGCTATTGATGCGGCTCGTCGATAGCTCCGCTTGGATCGAATGGATCGCCGCTGGACCGCTGCAGCCGAAGATCGCGGCGCTGCTGCCTATTCAGTCCGAGTGGCTCGTTCCCACGATAGTTCAGTTCGAACTCTCGAAGTGGTTGTTGCGAAGCGCTGCTTCGGTCGAGCGTGGACAGCAACTGATCGCTTTCTCCACCCGATGCGTGGTGGCGCCGCTAACTACCGAGGTCGCGATGGCCGCGGCTTACTATGGGCGTGTTCACAATCTCGCCGTGGCGGACGCGATCATCTACGCGTCGGCCCAAGCCTATGGGGCCGACATCGTAACGTGCGACGCCCATTTCGAGGGTCTGCCCGGGGTTGTGTACCTGCCTAAGAAAGCCAACTAGGCCCTCCGATCCAGTACCCCTAGCAACACCGGCACCATCCGCATTTCCCATGCGAAGTCCGCGTCCCTGTTCCAGACAGCCGAGATCGCGGTGAGGACGCAGGACCATTCGAGGATCCGCCGTCGTTCCCAGCCGAACCGGTCGGCGAATGTCGCCGCCAGCCTCGCGATCCGCTCGGGCTGAAATATCATCTCACCGGCGCCATAGGGGTTGCGGAAGATGTTGGCGACGTCGAACACCGGATCGCCAAGCAGACCCTTGGGATCGATCGCGTGCCAACGCCCGGCACCTCCGATGACATTGTCATGGTGCAGGTCGCCATGGAGCGGCTTCGGATCGGTTGTGGTCGCCAGCAAGTCCGCGAGAATCTGCTGCGTCCGTGCCCACATCGGCCGCACGTCGACCGGCAGGAACAGAAGGTCCGAGCTCGCCAGCGGCGCCATCCAGTGGTCCATCGGCCAGAGCTCTGGGAATGGAGCCGGTCGCGTCTGTTGCAGCTTTGCGAGCACGTCGCACAGCGCATCCACTGCTTCGGCGTCGGGCGAAGGGTCTGCCCGTACGTCATCGCCCAGGGTGCCGCCGTCGAGCCACTCCATCAGCACGTCCTGACCATCGATGGCGTCGATGCGTGCCGCGCCGTCGCCGCCCCACCATTGCATTAAGAGGGCGCCGTTGAGCTCCTCATGCCCATAGGGCTTCAACAGCTTGAGGGCGTGAGCGCCTCGCTCCGACGTCGCCCGCAGCACCCAGCTCGTTGCCGTCTCCGCCACCGGCATCGCGGCGTCCAGCGACCAGCGCGCCATCGCGGCACTCAGCCGGGCTGAAAACTCGTCGCTCGCCCTGAACTCCGCCATCACGATCCTGCGAGTCTGTCCGCCGCCGGCACGCGCTTAACACAACCTTAAGTTGGATGGGCAAAATGCAAGGTGTGGCAGCCGATGGGGCTCAGCGTCGCCACGCGTGTTGTTTTGAGTACGAGGCCGCCATGTCCCGCGTTGTCCCCTCCCGTCGTGCGTTCCTGTTGGGTGCTACGGCGCTCGCCGCATCCGCCGCGATCAGCCCCGCCTTTGGAGCCAAGGTTTCCGACTTCGTTGATGCCACCTGGCAGACGGCCAAGGGCCGCGGCGTCTCGCGCAAGATTTTCGACGCGGCGATGGGTGGCTTCAAGCCGCTCAACTCGGTCCTGAAACTCACCGGCAAGCAGCCCGAATTCGTCAGCACGGCCGCGAGCTATGTCGGCAAGCGCGTCGACGACGCGAAAGCTGCGACAGGGCAGGCCATGCGCGCCGAATGGAAGCAGACGCTTACGGCGGTGTCCGAGCGTTTCGGCGTCCAGCCCGAGATCTGCCTTGCGATCTGGGGCATTGAGACCAATTTCGGCGGCTTCATGGGGTCGACCAACACCGTCCACGGCCTCGCGACACTCACCCAGGCCGGCTATCGCGCCGATTTCTTCGGCAAGGAGCTGATCACCTCGCTCGAAATCCTCGAGGCGGGCCACGTCGCGCCCAAGCAGATGGTCGGATCGTGGGCCGGGGCCATGGGTCACCCGCAATTCATGCCGTCGAGCTTCATGAAGTACGCAGTCGACTTCAAGGGCGAGGGGCACAAGGACATCTGGAATTCCGTTCCGGACGCACTCGCCTCGACCGCGAACTACCTCAAGGCATTCGGCTGGCGTACCGGCGAAACCTGGGGTTATGAGGTCTCCCTGCCGCGCGACTTCAACTACAACAACATCTGGAACGACGCTTCAGCGACGCTGGGTGACTGGGCCGCCATCGGCGTCAAGCGCGCCAACGGCAAGGCGTTCCCGCGCCAGGGCGACATTGCGAGCCTCTACATGCCGATGGGTGGCAACGGCCCGGTCTTCGCTGTTCTGCCGAACTTCGACGTCATCAAGCGCTACAATGACTCGTCGAGCTACGCGCTCGCCGTCGGCCACCTTGCCGACCGCATCCTGGGCAGCAAGGGCTTCGTCAACGGCTGGCCAGACGACAGCGCGCTGACCAAAGCCCAGCGCACAGAGCTCCAGTCGTTGCTCCGCAAACGCGGCTACGAGATCGGCACGCCTGACGGCGTCATCGGCCCCAAAACCCGCGCCGCACTGATGGATTATCAGGCAAGGGCAGGGCTGACGGCCGACGGCTTCCCATCAGGCAACGCGTTGCGCGCGCTGAGCTGATCGCCGAGCACTTCGCGGAACAAATCCTTCGGATCGGCCACCTTTGGGATCAGATCCATCCGGTGCTCTTCCGCCTCGAGCAGCCCGGCGACGTAGCGCAGGCTGGCAAAGTCCTCGATCGCGAAGCCCACGCTGTCGAACACCGTGATCTCGTCGCGCGACGAGCGCCCCACCGTGCTCCGCGTCAGCACCTGCCATAGCTCGGTCACCGGGAAATCCGGCTCCACCTGCTGGAGGTCACCCTCGATGCGGGTCTGCGGTGGATACTCGACGAACACCGTGCCCAGCCGCAGCACATCGGGATGCAGCTCGGTCTTGCCGGGGCAGTCGCCGCCGATGGCGTTGATGTGCATGCCCGGCTCCAGCATGTCCGGCGTGATCACCGCCGCGCGGCCCTTCACCGCCGTCGCGGTCGTGACGATGTCGGCGCCGCGCACCGCCTCGCGCACCGACGTTGCGACGATGATCTTGAGGCCCGAGCCGCGCAGATTGCGCACAAACTTCTCGACCGCCTCCGCATCGGGATCATACACGCGGACCTCATCTATCCCGACGATCGCCCTCATCGCCAGCGCTTGGAACTCGCTCTGCGCGCCAGCGCCGATCATCGCGAGAACCGTCGACTCCGGCCGCGCCAAGGCTCGTGCCGCCATCGCCGACGTTGCCGCCGTCCGCAGCGCCGTCAGCAGTGTCATCTCGCTGATCAATAGCGGCATTCCAGTCGTGACATCCGCGAGCACGCCAAATGCCATCACCGTCGACAGCCCGGTCTTCGCCGGATTGTTCGGGTGGCCGTTCACATACTTGAAGCCGTAGAGCGCGCTGTCGGAGGCGGGCATCAGCTCGATCACGCCCTCGGCGGAGTGCGTCGCGATGCGCGCCATTTTTCCGAACTCGGGCCATCGCAGAAAATCCTCGCGGATGTGCTCCGCAAGCTCAGTGAGGAATGTCTCGATCCCGATGGTCCGGACCAGTCTCGCCATCTCTGCGACGCCGATGAACTGGGTCATTTTCAGTCTCCTGGTTTAGGCTTTGAGTGCTGGGCGGAGCGGCACGCCGCCGTCCGTGGTTGGATGCTGGGTGTCGAACACGCTGCCGCGCGCCATGATCTTCCGGCCGAACAGCGACGAAATCAGCGCCACGGCGAGCCGCGCGGTTTCTCCCTGGCGGTCGAGGTACGGATTGACCTCGACGATATCGAGCGAGCCCACGAGATCGCTGTCGTGCAGCATCTCCATGATCAGATGCCCCTCGCGATAAGTGAGGCCGCCGGGCACCGGCGTGCCCGTGCCCGGCGCGATCGAGGGGTCCATCGAGTCCACATCGAAGCTCAC
>JBGAKM010000031.1:0-17011 GCA_044224395.1 Devosia sp. | reverse complement strand
CATCCTTCCTCGCGCGCGATGCGATAGAGGTGTCCACGCCGTAACCGCGAGCAGAGCGAACAATAGGTCGCCCCCTCCGGCAGCTTGTGGGTCACGATCGAGTACGTGTCCTGATACTCGATCCGGTGTGGAATCCCGTTCGCCGTGAGGAACTCGGGCAGGATGTGTTTGGGAAAGTTTGGTTGGCCCTGATCGAGGTTGCACGCCAGCAGTTCGACCGGCAGCAGCCCGCGCCACTTCAAGTCGAGCAGGATCGCCAGCAGTCCATAGCTATCCTTGCCGCCCGACAGCGCCACGAGCCAGCGCTCGCCCGGCTTGACCATGCCGAACTTGTCGATCGCCTCGCGTGTCAGTCGTACGAGGCGCTTCCTGAGCTTGTTGAACTCGACGCTCCGCGGCGTGGTGCGGAACATGGGCAGCACGTCGTCGGCGCCGTCTTCGATCTGCTCCTGCGGCACGATCTCGTTCATCGCCGGGCCCGATGTTTACGCATTTCCCCTAACCTGCTTGGCCGCCGGAGTTTGTCCGGCGCTTTCGAAGTAATTGGGGGAATAATGAAAGTCATACTCGCCTGCATTTTATTGACGTCATTCGACTTTGTTACAAACTCGACCACAGCACTGGCCGCTCGACGCGGTCCTCTCTGTTGCTCCATTTGCGGCGCGCCGCATGGCAACTTGATCGGCAACGGCATCTGCCTCGACTGCAACAAGCGCGAGTTCGGCATCCGTCCCAATGGCGGCGGAACGGTCCCTGCGCCACTCCGCATCCGGCACTGACCGAACGCCCAAGCCGCATGGAGGGCACCGCCCTCCATGCACCGGTCTCGTACCGCTGCAAGGCCCGGATTACAACGGCGTAACCCAGCTTAACTCGGTGTAACGCAGACGCAGTTTCCTTGCTGAGTCTCGTTGCTGTCAGTTAGATGACAGCCAGTAACGCGCCCTCGAGGAGACCTCTGTCGTGTTCCGCTCATTCTTTCCCAGCCCGGTGAACTTCTTCATATCCGCCCTCGCCTGGACGGCTGTGGCGATGACGATCTGGTTCACGGCTGGCAGTTTTCTCGAGCCCTATCTAAGCCTCGGGCCGTGGCTCGCCATCGCCCCTACCGAGGCGGTGCCGGAGCCATTCTTCAGCGCCGACCGCGTCTGGCTCTACCAGTTCGTGATCATGGCAGGCTACGGCTTCTGCATCCCATGGTACTTCCTGGGCGACAATCGGCGCTGGTTCTGGTGGAGCGTCGTCGGCTCGGTGACCATCATCGAGATCGTCTATTTCAACGTTCAGGTCGATGCGTGGCTCAACGACTGGTACGGCGAATTCTACAACATGATCCAGACGTCGCTGCAGACGCCCAACACCTACACGTTCGACGAGTATGTGGGGAAAATCTGGACCGTCGCGGCGGTGCTCGCGGTCAACATCTTCGTACTGGTGCTCAACGCGTTCTTCAACGCGCACTATCTGTTCCGGTGGCGTCGCGCCATGAACTTCTTCTACATGGCCAACTGGCAGAGGGTGCGCACCGTGGAGGGCGCAGCCCAGCGCGTGCAGGAAGACACGCAGAACTTCTCCTCGATCGTCGAAAACCTCGGCCTCGACATCATCTCTTCGGTGATGACGCTGCTGGTGTTCATCCCCATCCTGTGGGGCCTGTCGGAGCACCTCCAGGTGCTTCCATGGGTCGGCTTCGTACCCGGCAGCCTTGTGTGGCTCGCGCTCTTCTCCGCGATCTTCGGTACGGTCCTTTTCGCCGTCGCCGGTATTCGCCTGCCGGGCCTCAACTTCGCCAACCAGCGCGTCGAGGCGGCCTACCGCAAGGAACTCGTTTACGGAGAGGACAACGGGGAGCGGGCGCAGCCAGTCACCATCCGCGAACTGTTCAAGAACGTGCAGCGGAACTACTACCGCATCTACTTCCACTACACGTACTTCAACGTGTTCCGTTACGCCTACCTCAACGCCAGCCAGTTCTTCCCATATCTGGCTGTCGGACCGTCTGTCGTAACGGGTGCGATCACCTTCGGCATCTTCCAGCAGATCCTGCAGGCCTTCGGCCAGGTGTCGTCGTCGTTCCGCTTCCTGATGAACTCGTGGACGACGATCATCAACCTGATCTCGATCTACCAGCGTCTGCGCGGCTTCGAACGGCAGATCCCCAAGGATGGGCTGGTCTACGCCAACGACTACGACGATCCGCGCTACCTCGCGACGGAAACGGTCGCTCCGGTCGCCACCCCCGTGGTTGTGCCGGAGTAGCGACAACTTGGCGGTGGCGTGGTCACGGATCGCGCCACCGCCGATAGGCCAGGGAGCCCGTCTTCTCGTGAGAATGGTGCTGGTCAGTTGAGCTTGCGTGCCGGCCCTCGGATCGCGATCGTGCTGCACCTGTTCCATCCGGAGCGATGGCCCGAGATGGCGGCTATGATCCGCAATGTTCCCGAGCCAATTTCTTTGTTCGTGACCGTGCCTGAGAGCGCTGCTCCGCTTTCTGCCATCACCCGGGACTTTCCTCACGCGCAGGTGCGACCGTTTCCCAATCGCGGACGCGACGTCGCTCCGTTCATCGCACTGCTTCCCGAACTGCAGGCGTACGACCTCGTCTGCAAGATTCACGCGAAGCGAGAAGACTACTGGGCGCGCGCGTGGCGTATCGAGATGCTCCGCGGCCTCCTCGGCGGTCCAACGCTGACCTCACTCATCGTCAACGTGTTCGACGCTTCGCCCGACTTGATGATGGCGAGCACCGCTTCGCTCTATGTCGATGGCCCGCTGCACGAGTACACCACCGGGGCCACCCTGCGGTCCCTGCATCCAGATCTCCCCGCAGCGTACGGCTTCTTCGCCGGAACGATGTTCTGGACACGCCCGTCGATCTTCGCCGACTTTGCGGACACATTTCCCATGGGCCGCTTCGACGATCCCATCATCGGCAAAGAACAACTCGAGCATGCCGTCGAGCGTCTCTTCTGCATCCGCGTGAGCGACAAGGGAGGTGCAATCGGGCTCACCCGGATCGCGGATGGCGTCCCCGAAATCGAGCTGATCCCCGCGGCCGCTCCGCGCCTGCGGAACCTGACCGAACTCGTCGAGCACCTGATCCCGAGCCGATACGCCGCCTACCCGGAAGACTGGTACACGAAGGAAAACCTCGTTTCCAAGTACCCGCTCGGAACGCCGTTCGGCTGACCGCTATTTGGTAAATCGCTGACCGCTCTCCGCCACTGCAAGGCCGCAGATCAAAGCCGGATCGAACGCCAAACCGCAGGCCTCGACCATTTTGCGCGACGCGATGTTGCCGCTGGAGACGAGCTCGTAAACGCGGTGCGCCCTAAGCTCGCGAAATGCCGCGACGAGCACCTTGGCATTGATGTAGGTCCCGAGCCCGCGGCCGCGCTGGCTCTCATCGACCGCGACCAGGCCGCCCCACGCCCAAGCCTCATGACGGCTCGCCGGCGTGTGCGGCAGGTAGCTGTGTGCGGTGGCGACGAGCTTGCCGTGACCGTCCCGTAGCCCGATCGTAACAGCGCTGGTCAGAAGCGTGCCCGAGAACGGGACGATCCCGCTGCGCAGCATCAAGTCCTGGACCGCGCGGACCGCCTCGCCCTCCGGCTGCTCGCCCCGCAGCGACACGTCAACCAGCTCCCCCAGAACGCCATCCGCATCGATGGCCGAACTCTTCTCAAGCACCGACTCTCGATCGCCCGCAAACACATCCCATGTGTCGAACCGATAGCCGCGCCTCTGTAACTTTTTGCGCACTTCGTCCGCCTGAGCCAAGCTCAGTAATCGAAACGAAAACACGCCATCGCGCGCCAGAAACGAGTCAATGCGCTCCCAGCCAAACGCCTCCGGATCATCGCATCCGACGGCTCGGCCCGATTGGCAGGCGCCGGGCGTCGTCTCGATGGACGCCACGTCCTCGGCCGCCCTCTGCAGGTGCTGCTGCGCGTCAGTTCCAAAGTAGCCGACCATTCACCGCCCGCAAAAACAAAAGGCCGCCCACAGGGGCGGCCTTCGAATATGCCGGATCGAACCGATCAGCGCGAGTAGAACTCGACGACCAGGTTCGGTTCCATCTGCACCGGATACGGCACGTCGGCGAGGGCCGGAACGCGCACGAAGGTGGCGGACTGCTTGGAGTGATCGACTTCGACGTAGTCGGGAACGTCACGCTCAGCGAGCTGGTTCGCTTCGAGCACGATGGCCAGCTGGCGCGAACGCTCGCGGAGCTCGACCTTGTCGCCCGGCTTGACCTGGTACGACGGGATCGTGACGCGCTTGCCGTTGACCAGAACGTGGCCGTGGCTGACGAACTGGCGGGCCGCGAACACGGTCGGCACGAACTTGGCGCGGTAGACGATGGCGTCGAGACGGCTCTCGAGCAGGCCGATCAGGCGCTCGCCGGTGTCACCCTTCACGCGCGACGCTTCGACGTACAGCTTGTGGAACGACTTCTCGGTGATCGAGCCGTAGTAGCCCTTGAGCTTCTGCTTGGCGCGCAGCTGCAGACCGTAGTCGGAGGTCTTGCCCTTGCGGCGCTGACCGTGCTGGCCGGGACCGTAGGCGCGGGCATTGAGCGGCGAGCCGGGACGGCCCCACAGATTCTCGCCAAGACGGCGGTCGATCTTGTGCTTCGACTGAATGCGCTTCGACATCGTAATCCTTTCATAGATCGTCGAAAGTGATTGCGCCCTCCTCTGCCTTGCCTTGCGACAGGGCCGACAGATTCTCTGGTCATTCAGGGAATCCCGGGTGCGCTTCGCGGACCAAAGCCCGGAAAGTGGCGGCTACCTAGACGCCGACGCCCCGCGAGTCAAGCCGCGAGCCGCATCACCCGCGCGGACGGCGGAAGATGTTGATCACGTTTCCGTCCGGATCGCGCAAAAGCATCGAGCGATTGCCCCATGGCATGTCCGCGGGCTCCATGGCGACGTCCGTGTCGGCGCCCAGTTGCCGGCGCAGCCCGTCCACATCGTCGACCTCGAACTCGATCATCGCGGAGCGGTTCGCCGCCGCGACGGCGGCACCACCGTTGAACTTCTCCACCAGATCCTGCGAGGAAATTGCCAGCGCGGCGGCGCCGAAACTAAAATTGGCGAAAGCCGGACTGGGGCGCAGCGGGGTGACGCCCGTTAGCCGACTGTAGAATGCGGCGAGCGCATCGACATCATTGGTGACGAGCCGGATGGAAGCGAGGTTCATGTTGTCTCCTGTCTGTGACAGGACCACGATTACCCGCCACGCTGCCAGGATGTGGCAGCAATGCCCGTCCGATTTTGATTCTCACTCTTCCTTGCGGTCTAGGTAACGCGCCTTGCGAAGCCCAGGGAACGCGATGGACCAGATCAGCGACACGCCCATCGTCGCGACGCCGCCGATCGCGACCGCCGCGACGCCGCCGACATAAGCGGCCATCGTCCCGGCACGGAACTCGCCGAGTTCGTTGCTGGCTCCGATGAACACCGAGTTGACCGCGTTCACACGCCCGCGCACCTCATCAGGCGTCCACAGCTGCATAATCGTCTCGCGGATCGACACCGACACCATGTCGCACGCGCCCATCAGCATCAGCATCGGGAAACTGAGCCAAATACTGGTCGAGAGGCCGAAGATGGCGGTGAACAGCCCGAACAGCGCCACAAATACGAACAGGATGCGCCCCGCATGGTCCTTCACCGGATTGCGCGCGAGATAAAGCGCCACCGGGATGGCGCCGATGCCCGGTGCCGCGCGGAGGAAGCCGAGCCCGGCCTCACCGATGTGCAGCACGTCGAGCGCGAACACGGGCAACAGCGCCGTAGCGCCACCCATCAGCACCGCGAACAGGTCGAGCGAAATGGCGCCCAGCACCACCTTCTCGCGCCAGGTGTAGCGGAAACCAGCAAGCATGTCGGTGAGGCTCGTCTGCTGGCCCTCAGAATGCTGCGGCGGTGCGACGATCATCAGGACGCTCAGAACCGAGCACACGGAGAACGCCGCCGCGACGCCAAACGCCAGCTGCAGCGAGATCGCCGCAAGGATGCCGCCAACCACAGGGCCCACGATGTTGGCCAACTGCCAGGCCGCCGCATTCAGCGAGATCGCGCTGCCCAAAGCCTCGCGTGGCACGAGGTTCGGCGCCAGCGACGAAGCGGCCGGGCTCATGAAGGCCCGCGCCGTGCCGAGCACAACGAGGATCACGAACACCGGTCCGACGCCATTCTCGTCGTAGCCCGTGTAAAACAGCAGCGCGAGGGCGCAAGCGATCTCGAACGCACCGCCGATGGCAAGGATGTGTCGCCGCTTGAACCGGTCCGCCACAAGGCCCGTCACCAGCACCAGTAACAGGGCGGGCAGGAACAGCGCCAGCCCGACGAGCCCGAGGTAGAACGGGTTGCGCGTCAGCAAATAGACTTCGAGCGCCACTGAGACGGCCATGATCTGCGCCGCAAAACTCGCGCAGCAAATGGCCAACCAGAAGAAGCGGTAATTTCGATAGTCGTAAGCCCGCGGAGAATTCGCCGGCACATCGGAAGCGGTCATAATGGCCGCTCCCTGACATGTTAGTGGGACACAGTCAAACCGGCTCGCCGGTCTGCCCCTTGTTCGGGCGGTTGGCTTTTGGCCTCAGGTGCCGGCGCTCGATGGAGGAAATCACTCCGTGCAGAGTGCGCACTTCCTGGCCTGACAGCGTTCCACGGCTCAGCATGGCGCGGAGGTTGTTGATCACGGTCGGACGTTTGTCGGCGGCGGTGAAGAAGCCGGCCTCGTCAAGCGACTCCTCGAGGTGCTCAAACAGCTTCAGTAGCTCGCCCTTGGTCGCCGGCTCCGCCAGGGTCTCAGAGAATGGCAACTGCTTACCCAGGTCGGTCTGGCGCCGCCACTCATAAGCGATGATCAGGACGGCCTGCGCGATGTTGAGCGAAGCGAAGGCGGCTTCTACCGGCAGGGTGACGATCGCGTCGCTGATCGCCACCTCTTCATTGTTGAGGCCCCACTTTTCCCGCCCGAACAGGATGCCGGCGCCCTGCCCCGATGCAATGTGCGCTATCACGCGCTGCGAGGCTTCCTCTGGCCCGAATACTGGTTTCTGCATGTCGCGGCGCCGAGCGGTGGTCGCGTAGACGAGCGAGAGGTCGGAGATCGCCTCCTCCACCGTCGGGAACACTCTCACCTTGTCGAGCACATGCTCGGCCCGCGACGCGGCGGCGATCGCTTCGTCGTTCGGCCATCCATCGCGGGGATTGACGAGGCGTAGGTCCCAAAGCCCGAAATTGGCCATCGCCCGTGCCGTCGTGCCAATGTTCTGTCCCAACTGCGGCTCGCAGAGGATCACCGCCGGCGACGGGCGGAAGTTGAACTGCTGGGTTTTGTCGGTACCGGCCATGAGCGGCAGATACGGCCTAACTTACTGCTAGATCAAGCGACCTTGTGGCGAGACAGCTCATGCACCTTGGCGCCGCGCAACCACTCGCGAGACAGAACGGCAAAGTGCAGTTCCTCATCCCATTCGCCCTGGAACAGCACGTGCTCGCGATAGTGAGCCTCGAGCCGCATGCCGAGCTTCTTGAGCAGTTTGGCGGACGCCAGGTTATCCCCGGCGGTCACGGCGAAGACGCGATGGAGCTTGTAATCGTCGAAGGCGAGATCGAGCATGGCGGTGACGGCTTCGCGGCAGTAGCCCTGACGGCGAAAGTGCGGGGCAATCGCAAACCGGATTTCGCCCTGCCCTGCCGTCGCGTCTGTCCAGCGCAACGACACGTGCCCGATTAACGCACCGTCCGCCTTGCGAACGATGCCGAGCGTAAGAATTTCTCCGGGGCGGGTCAGCCGCTTCTGCTTGCGCATGGACTCGAAAGCGGCCTCGGCCTCCATCTTGTCCCGGGCCTTCCAGTCCAGATAGCGCTGCACTTCCGGGAGCGAGTAATAGCTCAGAACTTCGTCGAGATCGGAACGTTCGAACGGGCGCAGAATGAGCCTGTCCGTTTTCAATGTCATGTCAGTAGCCATTTTTACGCGCCCTCCGCTGCGCGCTTAGCCCCTGATCGATGAACGTGACGTTTCCCGACCGGTTCCTCTGCCAGCAAGGTCACACCGAAACTAATATTTCCTGCGGTGGACACAAATCCGTCGCGATCAGCGCGGTCCGAACCAGTCGCGATCGAGGATCGCGCAAATCACCTCTTCGTCCCAGCGGCCCTTCACCTGCATGTGTTCGCGGAAGTGTGCTTCCTGGGACATGCCCAGCCTCTTCATTACACGGGCAGACGCGTCGTTGCGGGCATCGCAGCGCGCGTAAATTCGGTGCAGCCCCATCACCTCAAAGCCGAAGGCGAGCAGCATGCGGGCCGCCTCGCTGGCATAACCCTGCCCATGCACATCCGGGTGGAAGATGTAGCCGACTTCCGCCTGTTGGTCGGCGAGGCTGCGCCAGATTAGCGACACCTCGCCGATGAGCCTGCCATCCTCGATACGCTCGACCGCGAGCACCATCTTGTCGCCCTCTCCACTGAACGCGATCTGGCTGGTGCGCAGCCGCACGGCCTCAGCGCATTCCTCGTGGTTCATCGGCGCGTCGAACAGGTACTCGGCGACGTCGGCCCGGCTGCGATAGGCGTAGACCGCATCGACGTCGCCGCGGCTGAACGGGCGGAGCCGCAGGCGCTCGGTGACGATCGGATAGTCCGGCGCAAACTGCACCGTCGCGGGAAGCGGAACCGGCGAATTCATGGCAGCGGCGTATTCCTCCACCGCCCGGGAATCAACCGGCTTGCGGCGCGTCGGTTAGCGGTGCAGCCTCGGGATATGGACAAGAAACCCCGACCTGTCGTCGACCTCACCGCCACTTGCGCCTGCGGGGCGGTCACGGTGCGCTTTGCCGGCACGGTGAAATCGATGTTTATGTGTGCGTGTGAGGACTGTCAGAAGGCGAGCGGAACGGGGCACTCCACCGTCGCTATGTGCAACCGTTCAGACGTCCGTGTGACGGGTGAGGCGAGAGCATTTGCGCGGCCGTCGAATTCGGGGGCGACGTTCACCCGCCATTTCTGCCCGACCTGCGGGACGCCGCTCTATGGCTATTCGAGCCGGGCGCCGGATGCGTGGCTGCTTCCGGTCGGGCTGTTCGGCAAGGACAACGTCGCCTGGTTCATGCCGACGCAGCTGATTTTCGGACGCAGCCATCGCGAATGGGACATGCTCGCAGAGGGCATCCCGCGGTGGCGGACCTATCGCGACGAGGAGCCTGCCGCATGAGCATCGCTTCCGACGCCCTCGCCAAGAAGCTGCGTCCGCTCTTTGCCAAGAAACCGGAGGTCGTCGAAAAGCGCATCATCGGCGGGATCGGCTTCATGCTGAACGGCAACCTGGCGGTGGGGACGACACCGCGAGGTGAATTGCTCGTCCGCATCGATCCCGCGAAAGCCAAATCCGCGCTTGCCCGCTCCGGCGCCTTCCAACCCAAGATGGGCGAGCGGGAGATGCTCGGCTACCTCGCCGTGGGACCTGACATCGTCGACGACCCCGACGAGCTCAAGGCCTGGGTTCGCTACGCCCTCGATTACGCAAGGACACTGCCCGTCAAATGAACGAAACGATGGCCCACCTCGCAGAGCGTGTCCGCATGCTCGTCGGCGACGATCCCCGCATCACCGAAAAGACCATGTTCGGGGGCCTGACGTTCCTGCTCAATGGCCACATCCTGGTCGGCACCAAGAAGGACGGTCGGATCCTCATCTCCGTCGGCAAGGAGAACGCCGAGGTCGCCGCGACCCGTCCGGGCGCGACGGCGATGGAGCACAACAACCGCACCATGACCGGCTTCTTCTGGGTGGACGCCGACGCCATCGAGGACGACGAGGACCTGCGGAACTGGGTCGAGTTCGCCCTCGAGGCCGTCGGCAAGAAACCTCCCAAGGACGATAAGCCGGCCAAGAACGCGCCGGCAAAGAAGGAGCCGGCAAAGAAGGCTCCGGCCAAGAAGGCCGCGTCCAAGCGATAGGGCGCCGGGCGCCCACCCACCGGCCGTTCAGCGTCGGCTCATTTGTGGTAAACGAAGGATTAAGCTGCCGTTACCGCCGCCGTCGTGGAGTTCCGCCGTGAAACTCGCAACTGCATTTATCCTCGCCTCGTCCATCGTCTTGGGCACGCTTCCGTCCCTCTCCGCCGCCGACATCAAGGACACCGTTCGGGCGAACTGCACCAAATACCTTGTCGCTTCGACTGACGCCACGCGCGCCGATATCAAGAAATTCCCAGTCAACAAGCGGGGCTCGGGCTACGAGATGGGCGGTCAGACGGAGGCCGGCAGCAATGTCAGCTGCCGTACCAATGCCGAAGGCCGCGTGACTGATATCGTCGGCTAGACCGCCGAGAAGACCAGGCTCGCGTTCACGCCGCCGAACCCGAACGAGTTGCTGAGCACGTGCTTGAGCGCCTTTGGCTTTGCCTTCAGCGGCACGAGATCGAACTGCCTGGCGACCTCCTCCGGATCGTGGAGGTTCAGTGTCGGCGGCAGGGTCTGGTGGCGTAGCGCCAGCACGGAGATCACTGCCTCCATCGCGCCGGCCGCACCCAGCATGTGGCCCGTCGCCGATTTCGTCGAAGACACCGCCAGCGATTGCCCGCGATCGCCGAACACAGCGCGAATGCCGTTGATCTCGGCATTGTCGCCGACCTCGGTCGAGGTCGCGTGCGCATTCACATAGCCGATGTCGTCCGGCGTCACGCCCGCATTGCGGATCGCCTGGTTCATTGCCACCTGGGCGCCGGCCCCATCGGGCGAACCCGCCGTCAGGTGATAGGCGTCCGCCGACGTGCCATAACCCGCCGCGATCGCAAGCGGCGTGGCTCCGCGCGCCAGCGCGTGGCTCAGCCGCTCGATCACCACCACCGCGGCGCCTTCGGCCAGCACGAAACCGGCGTGCCCCTTGTCGAACGGCCGCGAGGCTTCCGTGGGCGCGTCGTTGAAGCTGGTGTTGAGCGCCCGGCTCGCCGCAAATCCGCCGATCGAGATGGGGTCCACCGAGCCCTCGGCGCCACCGCAGACGACCACCTCGGCTTCGCCGGTCCGGATCAACCGCATACCGTCGCCGATGGCCTGCGCGCTCGCGGCACACGCCGTGACCGGTGCACCGATCGGCCCCTTGAAGCCCCAGCGGATCGAAATCCAGCCCGCTGCGAGATTGGCGAGGAACGAGGGCACGGTGAACGGAGACAGCCGGCGCGGGCCCTTGTCGCGGATGGTGTCGACCGCCTCGGCCATGACAGGCGAGCCGCCGACGCCCGAGCCGATGATGGTGGCGGTTACGGCCTGCTTTTCCGGCGTGTCCGCTACCCACCCCGACTGTTTCAGCGCCTCGTCGGCCGCCACCAGTCCGTACTGGATAAACAGGTCCATTTTCTTGATGTCTTTGGGGTCGATCACCGTGGTCGGATCGAAGCTCTTGGGCACCAGCCCGGCGATCCTCGCGCCGAAGGCGCTCACATCGAAGCGATCGTTCATGACGATGCCGCTCCGTCCCTCCATCAAAGCCTGCCAGTTCGCCTCGACGCCCACACCGAGGGGCGACACGGCGCCCATGCCGGTGATGACGATCGGATCGGTATCAGGAGCCATTGTGGAGAATCCTTCCGTGTATCTACACGTTTTTGATGATCAGACTTTTGCGAGTCTCTGCAGAGTCTTGAGAGAGTCGTTGAATGTGCCGGGTGAGAGTTCGGCGCGCAGTTCGGCCTGTGCCTGCCGCCAGAGCGGCAGCAGTTCACTCAGCAGGTCTCTGCCCTTGCGGGTCAGCTCGACGATCCGCGCGCGCCCTTGTGCACCCGAGATCACGAGCCCCATCTCCTCCAGCTTGTCGAGATTGCGCGTCAGGGTCGTCCGCTCGAACCCCCGAGCCTGGGCCAGCTGGCTGACCGTCGCACAAGGCAGCATGTGCACCCCGCCCATCAGCGAGAGCTGCGTCGCGGTGACGCCATACGGCCGCAGATAGGCATCGTAGCGCCGTGTGATCGCCCGCGCCGCCATGCGGGAGTTCGAGACCATGCAGTGGGTGAAGTCGTCGGCCATGCGCGGGTAGATAATGTGTAGATACACGATGTCAAGCGGAGGATTGTCGGGACGGGAGGGGCATGTGGTGCATCCCGATTGGACGACACCTTGGTAGGTCTTGGCACTTGCCTTGCCACCGCGCCTCCCCCACCCCCGATGCCTTCCCAGCAGAGATGGGACCCAAGGCACCGATTGCGCTTGAGGAGGTTTGGGGTCCCTGCTTTCGCAGGGAAGGCACCGTGGGTGTGGCTCCGTCATTCGCGCCCATCGCGCCTTCGCAGACCCGGTGCCTTCCAGCGGAAGCTGGCGACCCAAGGCACCGATTGCGCTTGCGGAGGTTTGGGTCCCTGCTTTCGCAGGGAAGGCACCGTGGGTGTTATGACGTCGGTGCATCCCCCGGGCCACCGGAAGTCTTAGCCGGCCTGCCTTTTCCCGTTGTCGTTTCGTGCTATAGGCTCGCGCAACTCAGGTAGGAGACCTCAATGTCCAAGATCAAAGTTGCCAACCCGGTCGTCGATCTCGACGGCGACGAGATGACCCGGATCATCTGGCAGGCGATCAAGGACAAACTGATCCTGCCCTATCTTGACCTGCCGATCGAGTATTACGACCTTAGCGTGGAGAACCGCGACGCGACCGAAGACAAAGTCACGGTCGACGCGGCCAACGCCATCAAGAAGCACGGCGTCGGCATCAAGTGCGCCACTATCACCCCGGACGAGCAGCGCGTCGAAGAGTTCAAGCTCAAGAAGATGTGGAAGTCGCCCAACGGCACGATCCGCAACATCCTGGGCGGCGTGATCTTCCGGGAGCCGATCATCTGCAAGAACGTGCCGCGCCTCGTGCCCGGCTGGACGCAGCCGATTATTGTCGGACGTCATGCCTTTGGCGACCAGTACAAGGCCACCGACTTCAAGTTCCCCGGCAAGGGCAAGCTCACCATCAAGTTCACCGGCGAAGACGGCAAGGTGCAGGAATACGACGTGTTCGACGCACCGGGCGCCGGCGTCGCGATGGGCATGTACAACCTCGATTCCTCGATCGAAGAGTTCGCGCACGCGTCGTTCAACTACGCGATCAACCGCAAGGTGCCGTGCTATCTTTCGACCAAGAACACCATTCTGAAAGCCTATGACGGTCGCTTCAAGGATATCTTCCAGGAAGTGTTCGAGCGCGACTACAAGGCCAAGTTCGACGAGCTGAAAATCTGGTACGAGCATCGCCTGATCGACGACATGGTGGCGTCGGCGCTCAAGTGGTCTGGCGGCTATGTGTGGGCCTGCAAGAACTACGATGGCGACGTGCAGTCCGACACCGTCGCGCAGGGCTTCGGTTCGCTCGGCCTCATGACTTCGGTGCTGATGACGCCCGATGGCAAGATCGTCGAAGCGGAAGCGGCGCACGGCACGGTGACGCGTCACTACCGCCAGCACCAAGCGGGCAAGGAGACGTCGACCAATTCGACCGCCTCGATCTTTGCCTGGACGCGTGGCCTCGCCCATCGCGCCAAGCTCGACAACAATGCGGAGCTGGCGAAGTTTGCGGCGACACTCGAGAAGGTCACCGTCGACACGATCGAAGAAGGCAAGATGACCAAGGATTTGTCGCTGCTCGTCGGTCCCGACCAGCAATGGCTGTCGACCCTCGGCTTCCTCGACGCGATCGACGCGAACCTGCAGAAGGCGATGGCGTAGCGCCGCAACTAGAGCTTTATTCTACTCTTGTGAGGATCATTCGCAGGGAGGCGGACTATGGCAAAAGGGACCAAAGACGACCCGTGGACACTCAAGACGCCACCGGGGACGTCCGACATCACGCTTTGGCGCGATCCCGATGCCAGTCCCCCTGCTCTCGTCTGCATCGCCGGCGGCACCGAACTCCGCTACCACATCAGCGCGCCCGAGGATCTGGCCGCGATGCTCAAGGCGCATGGCGACTGGATGGAGCTGGGCAACGCCGACGAGCAGAAGGAGGCAAAGGCCGGCACGATCGAAGCCTGGGCCCGCTCGTCCGACAATCCCAAAAGGGGGTGGTACGGGCTGAAGAAGGGCCTCCGCGGCCGCTTCGCCAACTACGTGACGCCCGTAGCCGAGGCGCTCGGCCTGGTGGAGCTGGAGCACAACCCGAAGAACAATCGGGCGCGGGCGAAATAGGCGGGACACCTGGCGACTGGGCTCGAGATTGCGACAATTGCGCTTATTCTCGGGGCCAGAAACTAACATGTCAGGGATCGACGCGACTCCGTGCGATCGGTATAGCTCAGTTATCCCCCGCGACTTCTTCTCGGATATTCCAGGATGCCGCCCGGCGTCATTTTCGCCTTCAGCGCATATGCGCTTTATTCGTGTTGCGACGCCATCATCAAGGGGCTCGGCCACGGCCTGTCGGTCTATGAGATTGCGTTTTTCACCACGCTGTTCTCGCTGGTGCCGGTGTTCCTCACCACGCCCAAAGGCGAAAGCTGGCTCCGCTTCTGGAAGCTGAAGAACCCCAAGCTCGTCCATCTGCGCGGGCTCAGCGGCGTCATCGGCAACGCCTGCATCATCTTTGCGTTCGTGACGATCCCGCTCGCCGAGGCCTACTCGATCGCGTTCCTTGCGCCGATCTTCATCGTTCTCATCTCGGTGTTCGTGCTCAAGGAGACGGTCAGCCTCCAGCGCTGGCTCATCCTCGCCGCCAGTTTCATCGGTGTGCTGATCGTGGTGCGACCCGGCTTCCGCGAACTGCACCCCGGCCACATCGCGGCGATCATTGCAGCCGTCTGCGGCGCCATCACCACGACGGTCCTTCGCCGCGTCGCCAATCAGGAGACGCGCGTCAGCCTGATCGGCATGGCCTCGCTCTACATTCTCGTCGTCAATGGAACGCTGATGATCATCACGCGGCAGGCGCATTGGCTGACCTGGACGGAGCTTGCCTGGCTGCTGGTGATCGGCGCGTTGGGCGGGACGGGCAATATGCTGTTCATCGCGGCGACGCGCGCCGTGCAGGCCAGCCAGATCGCGCCGCTGCAGTATTCGCAGATCTTCTGGGCGATCCTGTTTGGCGCGGTGTTCTACTACGAGTACCCCGACGCTATCGGCATCGCGGGTCTCGCAGTGATCGTCGTGGCCGGCGTGCTCAATGTGATCAGCGGTGACGCGCGGCTGCGCATCTTCTCGCGCAACGCGCCGGCGGGGGCCGGGCCATCGACGCTGCGCGAGGCGGAGCGGGCCGCCGCGATGCAGGCGCCGGATACGCCGCTCGAAGACCCCATCGCTGGAGCCTCCGAGGCGACAGCCTCAAAGGGCTGAGCGTACCGCGGCGATCGCCGCGTCGGCCTTCGATCCATCCGGACCACCGCCCTGCGCCATGTCGGGGCGGCCACCGCCGCCCTGCCCGCCAAGCGCGACAGTTGCCAGCTTGATCAGCTCGCCGGCCGAGTATTTTGACGTCAGGTCGTCGGTCACGCCGACAGCGACGGTGCCGCGGCCATCCTCGCCTTTGAGCACAATGGTGACCACGCCCGAGCCGATACGCTTCTTGTCGGCATCGACGAGGCCCTTCACGTCCTTGGGCGAGACACCCTCGACCGCGCGGCCCACATAGGTGACGCCGTTGACCTTGTCATCGGCGGGCGCAGCAGACGCGCCGCCACCGCCGCCGAGCGCAAGCTTCTTCTGCGCCTCGCTGAGCGAGCGTTCGGCTTTCTTGAGGCCATCCTGCAGCGCTTCGATGCGGTTGAGGATTTCGGTCGGCACGGTGCGCAACACATCGGCGGCGCTCGCAACGAGATTGGTGTTCGCCCGCGCATGGTGGCGCGCGCCCTTGGCGGTGAGCGCTTCGATGCGGCGCACGCCGGCCGCGACGCCGGAGTCGCCGAGCACGGTGATCATGCCGATGTCGCCGGTGCGGTTCACATGGGTGCCGCCGCAGAGCTCGACGGACCAGCCGACGGCGTTGCCGGTCGGGTCGCCCATCGAGACGACGCGCACCTCGTCGCCGTACTTTTCGCCGAATAGCGCACGGGCGCCCGACTCCTTGGCTTCCTCGACGCCCATCAGGCGCGTCTCGACCTTGGAGTTCTGCAGCACGATATCGTTGGCGATCTCTTCGATCTGCGCCATTTCCTGCGGCGTGATGGGCTTGGTGTGCACGAAGTCGAACCGCAGGCGGTCAGGCGAGACGAGCGAGCCCTTCTGCGCGACGTGATCGCCCAGGACGAGACGCAGCGCCTCATGCAGCAGGTGCGTCGCCGAGTGGTTGGCGCGAATGGCCGAGCGGCGCTCGTGGTTGACGAGCAGGCTCAGCGGCGTGCCGGTCTTGATCTGGCCAGCGGTGACTTTCACCCGGTGCCCGAACACGCCGTTGTGCTTGACGGTTTCGAGCACGTCGGCGCCGATCGCATCGCCCGACAGTTTGCCGGTGTCGCCGACCTGGCCGCCACTCTCGCCGTAGAACGGCGTCTGGTTGAGGACGACAAAGCCCTCATCGCCTTCGTTCAGCGCATCGACGATCTGGCCGCCCTTGACCAGCGCCGTAACGACGCCTTCGGCGGTTTCGGTTTCGTAGCCGAGGAACTCGGTCGGGCCGACCTTGTCGGCGACCGCGAACCAGACCTTGTCCTCGCCCGCCTCGCCAGAACCGGCCCAGCTCTTCTTGGCCTCGGCGCGCTGCCGCGCCATGGCGTCCTCGAACCCGGAGAGGTCGACATGGATATCGCGCAGCCGCAGCGCGTCCTGCGTCAGATCGAGGGGGAAGCCATAGGTGTCGTAGAGCTTGAAGGCGGTGACGCCGTCGAGCATGTCGCCCTTGCCGAGGGTGGTGGTCGCTTCGTCGAGCAGCTGCAGCCCGCGCGAGAGTGTCTTGCCGAACCGCTGCTCCTCGAGGCGCACCGTCTCTTCGATCATATGCTCGCCGCGAACCAGCTCGGGATAGGCCTGCCCCATCTCGCGCACGAGCGTCGGTACGATCTTGTAGATCACCGGATCGGTCGCGCCG
>JBGAKM010000001.1:0-347004 GCA_044224395.1 Devosia sp. | reverse complement strand
GTTCTGGGAAATACGCAAGGACGGAATAAACTTCATCACAAATGGCCCCCGGACACCGTCCACTGTGGGCGAGTGGATCGGCGCCGGGAATCCTATTCGTGCATGGCTAAGGATCGGTTACGGGTTTACCCCGATCAGAATTCCGACCAATCGGCCTCCACAGCTGCGTTGCCCTGGGTGAGATAGGTCCTGGCAGCAGCCTTGGGGGCGACTGCCTTCTTGGGCGGCTGAGCGGCGGGACGAGCCGGCTTGCGGGCTGGCTGGCGCGCCGCAAAGCTGTCGCCACCTGCGGTGCGGAACACCGCCACGACCTGGTCGAGCTCGGTTGCCTGCGCTTCGGTCTGCTCGATCGCTGCGTTCGTCTCTTCGACCAGCGCCGCATTGTGCTGCGTCATTTCATCGAGGGTGCGGACCGCGACATTGATCTCGTCGATCGCGGACGCCTGCTCGCGGCTTTCGCGCGCGATGCCTTGCAGCAGCTCGTAGTTCTTGCGCGCGCCATCGAGCATGGCGCCGAGCTTGCCCGCAGCTTCCGCGACGAGCTTGGAGCCGCCGGCCACTTCGGTGCCCGACTGCTCGATGAGCGCCTTCACTTCGGACGATGCGCTGGCCGCCGACTGTGCGAGCCGTCGCACTTCGACAGCGACGACGGCAAAACCCTTGCCGGCATCGCCGGCGCGGGCCGCCTCGACCGACGCGTTGAGCGCGAGGAGATTGGTCTGGAACGCGATGTCGTCGATGAGCCCGATGATGTTGCTGATCTTGGCGGAGGAGGCCGTGATCCGCTCCATCGCTTCGGTGGCGGCCATCATCACCTTGCCGCCGGCTTCGGCGGTGTTGGTGACCGACTGTGCGTTGAGGCTGGCTTCCTGCGCGCGGGTCGCGTTTTGCGCGACGGTGCTGGCCAGCTGCTCCATGGTCGCCGACGTCTCTTCGATGGTCGCGGCCTGCTTGGTGGTGCGCTCGCTGAGATCGTTGGCACCGGCGAGGATTTCGCCCGTCGCCGTCTTCAGCGTGCGCGACGTGCCGCGCAGTTGCGTGACCACGTCGGTGAGCTTGTCGCCGACCGCGTTGGTGTCGTCCTTGAGCTTGGCGAGGGCACCGGCGAACTGGCCGTTCATACGATGCGTGAGGTCGGCCCTGGCGAGCGAGGCGAGCACGCTGCCGGTTTCCGACACGCCGCGGTCGAACGTTTCCACCAGATTGTTGACGCTCTGCGCCAGCGTGTTGAGCTCGGCATCGCCAAAGTCGCTGCCGACGCGCTTGCCGAAATTGCCCAAGATGGCGGCGCCGACGACATCGGCGAGATCGGCATTGAGGGCGCTGGTGCGCTCGACCCGCGTGGTGTTGGTGGCGGCCGCGGCATCGGCGACCTTGGCGAGCTCCGCGCGGTTCTGCAGCACGCCACGGAACACATCGAGCGCTGCACCCATTTCGGCGACTTCGCGCACCGCATTTCGTTTACTCGGCGCAACGTCGAGATCGCCCTGCGCGAGCATGGTGAGGCTGGTGGTGGTCTCGGACAACGGCTTGGCGATGAGACTGCGCGACAGGACCGCGACCGCCCCCGCCAGCAGCACGAAAAGCGCCACGCCGCCCCAGTTGACGATGTCGGACATCGTGGAGTTGGCGAGCGAGCGCTCGGCGGCCGCGGCATTTGCCGCCTCGATCGCGTCGGAGACGTGGGACATTTCGCTCTCGAGCGCCTTGAAGGACGCATCGAATGCGGCGAGATCTCGCTGTGCTCCGGCGACGTCGCCACCAAGGGCGCGATCGACGAGCGAGCCCGCGCTGGCGATATAGGCATCGAGCGGCGCAACGACTCGCGTGAGCGCCGCCACGACGTCGGGCGGCAGGTCCAATGTGTCCTGCGCGGCGATCTGGGCACGGAAGTTCGCGCCGTATTCGTTCACTTCGGAGCGCGCGTCAGCCAGCATCGCGCCGTCGTTCTGGAGCGCAGCATACATGGCACGGAAGACGATGCCGCGCATGCTGTCGTGCAGCATGTCGGCGGTCATGTGGTAGCGCATCGAGCTCATCAGAGTTGCAGACTCCGCGCTGCTTTTCTTGAAGCCGCTCGATACGAAGAAGCCGCTGAGGGCGATCGCGACCCCGACGACCAGGACGACGGCGGAGACAATCATGGCGATGGCGCCGAAGCGGAGCGAAAGGCCGCGACGTGCTTCGGACGTGCCGGCAGGAGCCGGTTCGGTGCTGTTCAAAATCAGTTTCCCCGTATGACGCTCGTGCCGGGTGGTACGGCACGGATGTCACTCGGAGACCGGCGAGCACGCGGCAGTGGAATGCCGTTCTCCCGCACGCCAGACCAGCGGCGTACCCGATCTATCGAGTGCATTCCCGACAGCGAGTATCGCCGGTCGTCCTTAAGCCACAGTAAAAGAGCCGCCCCGGGGAGGGAGCGGCCCATGATATTTGCGGCTCTATGAACGCCAGGCCGTTGAACTGGCGTCAGAATTCTTCCCAGTCGAGCGCCGCATTGCCCTGTATGAGGTACGTGCGCGCCGCCGCTTTCACCTTCGGCGCGTCGATCACGCGCGCGATCGGCGCGGGAGTGGGGGCGCGGTGAGCGCCCTCGATGTGGAAGATGTCGACCACCTGATCGAGCTCGACGGCCTGTGCTTCGGTCTGCTCGATGGCGGCGTTGGTTTCTTCCACCAGCGCGGCATTGTGCTGGGTCATCTCATCCATCTGGCGGACGGCGACATTGACCTCGTTGATGGCCGTGGCCTGTTCGCGGCTCTCGGCGGCGATCGACTCGAGCAGCGCGTGGTTGCGCTGCACCGCTTCGAGCATCCCCGAGAGTTTGGCCGCTGCATCGGAGACAAGACGCGAGCCGGCGGTGACTTCCTGCGCCGACTGCTCGATGAGCCCCTTGATCTCGGCCGACGCCTGCGCCGCGGACTGCGCGAGACGACGCACTTCGATGGCGACGACTGCAAAGCCCTTGCCCGCTTCGCCAGCGCGCGCCGCCTCGACCGAGGCGTTGAGCGCGAGGAGGTTGGTCTGGAACGCGATATCGTCGATGAGGCCGATGATGTTGCTGATCTTGCCCGACGAGGCGGTGATCTTTTCCATCGCTTCATTGGCCCGCATCATGACACCGCCACCATCGGTGGCTGCGACCGTGACCGCTGCAGCATTGACGGAGGCTTCGCTGGCGCGCTCGGAGTTCTTGAGCACCGTATCGGCCAGCTGCTCCATCGCTGCCGATGTCTCCTCGATCGTGGCCGCCTGCTTGGTGGTACGTTCGCTGAGATCGTTGGCCCCCGCGAGGATTTCGCCGGTTGCGATCTTGAGGTCGACGGACGTCTTCTTGAGCCGGCCAACGATGTCGGTGAGCTTGTCGGCCACCGAGTTGGTATCGTCCTTGAGCCGAGCGAATGCGCCGCGATACTCGCCTTCCATACGGTGGCTGAGGTCCGCCCCGGCGAGGGCCGAGAGCACGTCGCCGGCATTGCGAAGACCGCTATCGACGGTCTCCATCAGCGTGTTGAACTTTACGGCGAGAGCCTCGAGATCGGTTTCGCCGAAGGCGGTCGGAATGCGCTTGGACAGGTCGCCTTCGACGGTCGCCGTCGCGACCTGGTCGAAGCCCGACTGGAACGCCTCCATCGCGGCAGCGCGCGCCCGTGCCCGCTCGAGACCTTCACGCTCCAGTGCAGAAAGCTGCGCGACCTGGATGGCGTTCTCCTTGAACACTTCGACGGCGGATGCCATCTGGCCGATTTCGTCCGTCTTGCCGAGGCCGGGCACTTCGGCGTCGAGCTCGCCGCGCGCCAGCTTTTCCATCGCTCCGGTCATGGCCGAAAGCGGCCGTACCACGTGACGGGTGGCGATAAAGAGTGCGGTGGCGATGCCGGCGACGAGGCCGAAGAGGATGACGCCGAGCGTCACCGGCAACACGATGGCCTGGAAGCGTGCGAGATCGGCGGTGAGGGCTTCGAAGTCCGCCCTGTCTTTCTTGACCACCTCGTCGATCTCGGCCTGGTAAGCCTTGCGGTTGGCGCGGTTGGCCTCGTTGTTGCCCTGCGCGTTGGCTTGCGCGGGATCGATCGTGCCGAGGCGCGCTGTCTCGGCGCGGAAGGCACGGAACTCATCGGTGCGCGCGACCACCTTCTCGAACGCCGGCATGTCCTCGGGCTTGACCAGGGGCCGCCACGCGGCGAGGTGCGCGTCGATCTTGTCGAGCGAGCCGAGGATGCCTTCGCCGAAGGGCCTGGCCTGCTCGACCGTATCGGATGCGTAGATGCCGCGGGCATCCATCACGACCGCGGTCACCAGCCGGTTGAGGTGCTCGCCATTGAAGGCGCGCGCCGACGCAGCTTCGAGCTCACTCACCTGCCGCGAGTACACATCGGTCATGTAAACGGCCATGCCGCCGATGCCGACGATCACAAAACCCATCACGGCAACGATCAGCAGTATCTTGGTACGCAACTTCATTTTGGAGCGGTGTTCCCACGTGCAAAGGCTCGGCCGCACCCGGAGCGAGGCGCGGCGGTTTCATGTTCAGACGCCGATGACGCTATCGGCTGATCGAGTGATGGCATTCCCGCAGCAAGCATTCGCAGAGCCGCGTTAAGGACCCGTGAAGCATGCCGTCGATCGAGCCGCCGGGCCAAAAGAAAAAGGGCGCCACCGGGGCGCCCTCGCAAATTGTCCGAAACCGAGCGGTCGCTTAGTGCGCGACGTCGCGGCCCACGGAGGCGTCGAGCAGCAGATTCTTCCACTGGTCGATCTCGTTCTGGAGGCGATCCTGCTCCAGCGAGGTCTTGGCCGCTTCGAGCGCAGTCATGCCCGAAGCGATCAGGGCCTCGATCTCGGTGCGGTTGAAGTCCGCGATCGGACGGGCTTCTTCGGCAAGGATCGTGAGACCGGTCGGCGCCACATCCGCAAAGCCACCACGCACGTAAAACACGTGCGCGACATTGGCGTTGTCGGTGACCGTGATGAAGCCGGGCTTCAGCGTGGTCATCAGCGGCGCATGGTCACCCATGACCGTGAAGTAGCCGTCGGCACCCGGCACGACCACCGAGCGGGCCTGCTCGGAAAGCACCAGCCGCTCCGGAGAGACGATCTCGATCTTGACGCCATCGGCCATCGGTTCTTGTCCTTACTGAAGCTTAGGCCGCGGCCGCGAGCTTCTGGGCCTTCTTGACGGCGTCGTCGATGGTACCGACCATGTAGAACGCCGCTTCAGGCAGGTGATCGTACTGACCTTCGACCAGGCCCTTAAAGCCCTTGATGGTATCTTCGAGAGCAACGAACACGCCCGGCGCGCCGGTGAAGGCTTCGGCCACGTGGAACGGCTGGCTCATGAAGCGCTCGACCTTGCGGGCACGGGCCACGGTGAGCTTGTCCTCTTCCGAAAGCTCGTCCATGCCAAGGATGGCGATGATGTCCTGCAGCGCCTTGTAGCGCTGAAGGATCGCCTGCACCGAACGGGCCACGTCGTAGTGCTCCTGGCCGACGATGTTGGCGTCGAGCATGCGCGAGGTCGAGTCGAGCGGGTCCACCGCCGGATAGATGCCCTTCTCGGAGATGGCGCGGTTGAGCGTCGTCGTCGAGTCGAGGTGGGCGAACGAGGTGGCCGGAGCGGGGTCGGTCAAGTCGTCGGCGGGCACGTAGATGGCCTGCACCGAGGTGATCGAGCCCTTGTCGGTGGTGGTGATGCGCTCCTGGAGCGCGCCCATGTCCGTCGCGAGCGTCGGCTGGTAGCCCACGGCCGACGGGATACGGCCGAGCAGAGCCGACATCTCGGCGCCTGCCTGGGTGAAGCGGAAGATGTTGTCGACGAAGAACAGCACGTCCTGGCCCTGGTCGCGGAAGTGTTCGGCGACGGTGAGGCCCGAGAGCGCCACGCGGGCGCGCGCACCCGGCGGCTCGTTCATCTGGCCAAACACAAGGGCGCACTTGGAGCCAGCGGTCGAACCGTTGTTCTCCTTGGGGTCCTTGTTCACGCCGGACTCGATCATTTCGTGGTAGAGGTCGTTGCCCTCGCGGGTGCGCTCGCCCACGCCGGCGAACACGGAGTAACCACCGTGCGCCTTGGCGACGTTGTTGATCAGCTCCTGGATGAGCACGGTCTTGCCCACGCCGGCGCCGCCGAAGAGGCCGATCTTACCGCCGCGCGCATACGGCGCGATCAGGTCCACGACCTTGATGCCGGTGACGAGGATCTGCGCTTCCGACGACTGCTCGGTGAAGCTCGGCGCATCCTGGTGGATGGCGCGGCGCGAGCTGCTCTGCACCGGGCCGGCTTCGTCGATCGGCTCGCCGATGACGTTCATGATGCGGCCCAGCGTCTCGTCGCCAACCGGCACCGAGATGGCAGCGCCAGTATCGGTCACGACGGCGCCGCGGACCAGACCTTCGGTCGTGTCCATGGCGATCGTGCGAACGGCGTTCTCGCCGAGGTGCTGCGCAACTTCGAGCACCAGACGGTTGCCGTTGTTGGTCGTCTCGAGCGAGTTGAGAATGGCGGGGAGGTGACCGTCGAAGGTGACGTCCACCACAGCGCCGATGACCTGGGAAACCTTGCCGACCGGCTTGCCTGCGTCTGCCATTTGGTACCTCGTTCCTGCTTAGAGCGCTTCCGCGCCCGAAATGATTTCGATGAGTTCTTTAGTGATCTGCGCCTGGCGCTGGCGGTTGTAAACAAGCGTGAGCCGCTTGATCATGTCGCCGGCATTGCGCGTCGCATTGTCCATGGCGCTCATCTGCGCGCCAAAGAACGATGCGTTGTTTTCGAGGAGCGCGCGGAAGACCTGCACCGAGATGTTGCGCGGCAGCAGGTCGGTGAGGATCGCTTCCTCATCGGGCTCGTATTCGTAATTGACGGTCGACGCCCCGGCGGTTTCGACGGGCGCATCGAACTTGGCGGGGATGAGCTGCAGGGCCGTCGGCTCCTGGCTGATCACCGACTTGAAGGTCGCAAAGAACAGCGTCGCGACATCGAACTCGCCCGCCGCGTACATCTCGAGGACCTTCTGGCCCACCGACTGCGCGTTGACGTAGCCGATCTGACGCACATCGCGGAACGACACCGTCTCGACGATGTTGCTGGCGAAGGTGCGTTTGAGGATATCGTTGCCCTTGCGGCCGACCGTCAGGATCTTGACTGTCTTGCCTTCCTTGAGCAGCCGGTTCGCGTGATCGCGGGCGAGGCGCGCGATCGACGAGTTGAAGCCGCCGGCAAGGCCGCGCTCGCCCGTCGCCACGACGAGCAGATGCACCTGATCCTTGCCCGTACCGCCCAGCAGGGTCGGCGCGTCGGCCCGGCCCGCATAGGCAGCGCCCAGCGAGGCGAGAACCTGCGTCATCCGCTCGGCGTAAGGCCGGGCAGCAAGCGCTGCGTCCTGTGCGCGACGAAGCTTCGCCGCGGCCACCATCTGCATGGCCTTGGTGATCTTCTGGGTCGACTTGACCGAGACGATCCGGTTCTTGAGGTCCTTTAGCGAAGCCATAGGGCCACGTTTCTCCTAGAGCCGAATTAGGCCGTGAAGGTCTTCTTGAAGGCTTCGATCGCTGACTTGAGCGAAGCGCGGAGGTCGTCCGACAGCGCCTTCTCGGTAGCAATCCTGGTCAGGATGTCCTGGTGCTTGGAGCGCAGAGCGCTCAGCAGCGCCTTCTCGAACGCGCCGACCTTGTTGACCGGCAGGTCGTCGAGGAAGCCCTGGCCGCCGGCAAAGATCACCGCGACTTCTTCTTCGGGCTTCAGCGGCGAGAACTGCGGCTGCTTGAGGAGCTCGGTGAGACGGGCACCACGATTCAGCAGGCGCTGCGTTGCGGCGTCGAGGTCCGAACCGAACTGCGCGAAGGCCGCCATTTCGCGGTACTGCGAGAGTTCGCCCTTGAGCGAACCGGCCACCTGCTTCATCGCCTTGATCTGAGCGTTGCCGCCCACGCGCGACACCGAGATACCGACGTTCACCGCCGGACGGATGCCCTGGAAGAACAGGTTGGTTTCGAGGAAGATCTGGCCGTCGGTGATCGAAATCACGTTGGTCGGAATGTAGGCCGACACGTCGTTGGCCTGGGTCTCGATGACCGGCAGCGCGGTGAGCGAGCCGAGACCGTGGTCTTCGTTGAGCTTGGCGGCGCGCTCGAGCAGACGCGAGTGCAGGTAGAACACGTCGCCCGGGTAAGCTTCGCGGCCCGGCGGACGACGCAGCAGCAACGACATCTGGCGGTAGGCGACGGCCTGCTTGGTCAAGTCGTCGAACGCGATCACGGCGTGCATGCCATTGTCGCGGAAGTATTCGCCGATCGCCGCGCCGGTCATGGGCGCGAGGAACTGCATCGGCGCCGGATCGGACGCGGTGGCGGCGATCACGATCGAATATTCGAGCGCGCCATTGTCCTCGAGGATCTTGACGAACTGCGCCACGGTCGAGCGCTTCTGACCCACGGCGACGTAGATGCAGTAGAGCTTGTCGGTCTCGGACGCGCCGGCAGCGTGCGCCGGCTTCTGGTTGAGGAAGGTGTCGAGGATCACGGCGGTCTTGCCGGTCTGGCGGTCGCCGATGATCAGCTCGCGCTGGCCGCGGCCGATCGGGATCAGCGCGTCGATGGCCTTGAGGCCGGTCGACATCGGCTCATGCACCGATTTGCGCGGCAGGATGCCCGGGGCCTTCACGTCGACGCGGCGGCGTTCGCTCGCAACGATCGGCCCCTTGCCGTCGATGGGGTTGCCCAGCGCGTCGACGACGCGGCCGAGCAGGCCCTTGCCGACCGGGGTGTCCACGATCGAGCCGGTGCGCTTGACGGTGTCGCCTTCGCGAATGCCGCGGTCGGCGCCGAAGATAACCACACCGACGTTGTCGGTTTCGAGGTTCAGCGCCATGCCCTTGATGCCGCCCGGGAACTCGACGAGCTCACCGGCCTGCACGTTGTCGAGGCCATAGACGCGGGCGATACCGTCGCCGACGCTCAGCACCTGGCCCACTTCCGAAACTTCGGCTTCCTGGCCGAAATTCTTGATCTGGTCCTTGAGGATCGCGGAGATTTCAGCGGCTTTGATGTCCATTATCCGACCTCTTTCATGGCGATCTTCATCGCAGTCAGTTTCGTTTTGAGGGAGCTATCGATCATTCGCGAGCCGACCTTGACGACAAGGCCGCCAATCAAGCTGGGATCGACATGTTCGGTGAGGGTGACGGTCTTGCCGATCTTGCCCTTGAGGGTATCGGCGAGAGACTTGAGCTGCGCGCTCGACAGCGGCGCGGCGGACGTAACGTCGGCGCTGACTTCGCCGCGCTCGGCAGCGGTAAGCCCCTGGAATGCCTTGATGATCGCCGGCAGCGCGAACAGGCGGCCGTTGCGGGCCACCACTTTCACGAAGTTGGCGACCGTCGCATTGGCCTGGGCCTTGGCGAGGATGGTATCGGCGACACCGGCCTTGGCGTCGGCCGCGATCACCGGGGAGCGCAGAAAACGGCGGAAATCTTCGCTTTCGGACGCCAGTTTCTGGAGATCGTTGAGGCCGGCCTCGACGGCATCGATGCTGCCCTCGGATTTGGCGAGATCAAACAGCGCCGCCGCATAAGGCCGCGCGATCTGGGTCAGCACACCACTCTGCTCTGCCAATGCCGCTTCATCCCTGTCGCTGGACGCGCTCTTAAGCCCTCAAACACCAGGCATGCGGCGCGTTTTGTTCTGTCGGAAGCGGACCCCGGCCCCCGAAATCGCGCCCCCTCTAACACGGGGACTTTACGGTGCGCAAGGCACGGCCAGAGGGCGTTTTCGCGCGTTTTGTCGCTGGGGAAAATCAGCACCGGCAACTGGCCGAACGGATGGCTTGCGGGACGGCCAGATTTACATAGGCTACGGGTCGTGGGGGCCTCTCAATGATCGAACTCATAAAACAGCGCGCGCGATTCCCCGCTTGGAGCGACGTGAAAAGCTTTTCCTTGCACGATGTCGGCCTCCATGCGGAGCGTCTGGCGACCGTCGGGCATCGCGGGCGGCTGCTGGTGACGTCGGGGACCTGCCAGGTGCGGCAGGGCACGCGCTCGCAGGTTTTGCGCGAGGGGCAGTTTGTCGCCCTCGACAAGGGATCGGCGATGCTGACAGCAAATTCGCCCGCGCAGGCCGTCCTGTTCGACGGCACATGGGGCGACGAACTCGGCGGCTGCGGCCTGTTCCGCGCCGAGAACGTCACCCTGCCCGCCGACCGCGGCGACCTCGTCAGTTACCCCAAGCGGACCAACATCGACGCGCACTATCACGACTGCCAGGAGTTCTGGCTGCTGCTCGAAGGCGAGGCGGGCGTCGCGGTCGACGGCCAGCACCTCAGGATGCGACCAGGCGACTGCCTGCCAATCCCGATGGGCGCCATGCACGATATGCCAGACGCTCCCAAGCCGGTGAAGGCGGTCTATTTCGAAACCACGCTCAGGGGCCTCAAGCGCACCGGGCATTTGTGGCAACACACCCACGGCCCGGCCGTGCGGGAGGAGGCATCCCTATGACCAAACGCATCATCCATGTCGGCGTCGGCCGCTTCGGCCAGCGCTGGTGCAGCGAATTCCTGCAGCGCAACATCGCCGACGGCACGGTCGACGTTGTCGCGATTGTCGATGTGAGCGAGGAGGCGCTCAAAGCTGGCGCGGCGCTTCTGAAGTTGCCGGCCGACAAGTGCTACACCGATCCGGAAAAAGCGTTCGCCGAGAACAGGGCCGACTTCTGCACGATCGTCGTGCCGCCCGATACACACGAGGCAATCGTGGATGTGGCGCTCAAACATGGCGTCGACATTCTTTGCGAGAAGCCGATCGCCGATACGATGGCCGGATCGGTCCGCATCGCGCAGAAAGTTCGCGCCGCCGGACGGAAAATGGCGGTGACGATGAGCCATCGCTTCGATCAGGACAAAACAACGCTTCGCCAGATCATCCGCGCCGGCACGCTCGGCAAGGTAAGCGCGGTGAGCTGCCGCTATTACTCCGACATGCGCGGCCATCTCGATTGGGGCGCACCCTTCCGCCACACGATGCAGGACCCGTTGCTGATCGAGGGCGCCGTGCACCACCTCGACATCGTCGCTGACTTTGCGGGTTCACTGTGCAAGACGTTGTTCGCAACGACCTGGAAGCCCGACTGGGCCGCCTATGCCGGCGATACCGATGGCATCGTCACGATGGTGTTCGAGAACGGTGTGCGCGGCGTCTATGAGGGCTCATCCAGTGCCGCAACCGGTCTCAACGACTGGACCAAGGAATACGTCCGCATCGAGTGCGAGAACGGTACGGCGATCCTCAACAGCCGCGAAATCGAAATCTTCCAGCGCGCCGGCATTCGCCGGCAGCAGACCCGCGAGGGCCAGGGCCAGAAGATTCAGTTACTCAACCAACCCAAATGGCTGAACACCTGGCTGATCGAGAAGTTCTGCGCCTGGCTCGATGGCGGCCAGGAAATGGAGACGATCGTCGAAAAGAACGTGCAGGCGAGCGCACTGGTCTTTGCGTCCATCGAGAGCGCGCGCAGCGGTCAATCTATCGACATGCAGGAGTATGTTCGAAGCTTCGGCTAATAGAAGCTCATCGGGTCGATATCGACCTGCACGCGCAGATTGCCGCTGACCTTTTCTGCCGAAGTCAGCCAGAACCGCACATAGCCGCTGAGATCGAAGTCGCGCGGCGACTGCGCCAAGAGGCGCACACGATGCCGACCGCGCACCATCGCCACCGGCGCATCGGCTGGACCGAACAGGCGCAAGCCTTCGGCCTGCGGAGCGGCACTCAGCAGCTTGCGCGCGAAGGCAATTGCGTCCTCGTGCTCGTTGGCCGACACGATCAGCGCCGCGAGGCGACCGAACGGCGGCAGTTGCCCGTCCTCGCGCACCTCCAGCTCATGCGCGTAAAACGCTTCGCGATCCTGCTTGACCATCGTTTCCATCACCGGATGGGTCGGATGGTAGGTCTGGAGGAAGGCACGGCCCGCTTTGCTGGCCCGGCCGGCGCGTCCAGTCACCTGAGTCAGAATCTGGAACGTCTTTTCAGCCGCGCGCGGATCGCCATGGGCGAGACCGAGATCGGCATCGAGCACGCCGACCAGTGTGAGCTTCTCGAAATGATGTCCCTTGGCGACAAGCTGCGTGCCAATGATGAGATCGTAGTCTCCGCGCTCGATCTCCGCGAAGCGTTCGCGCAGCTGCGCGTTCGACCCCATATCCGACGAGAGGATCACCGTCCGCGCATCGGGGAAGCGCTCGGCGACTTCTTCTGCGATGCGCTCGATGCCCGGACCGATCGGCACCAGCGAATCCTCGGTCCCGCATTCGGTGCAGACCTTGGGGCGTCGCTGCTCGTGACCACAGTGATGGCACATCAGCACGCCGCGGAATCGATGCTCGACCAGCCAGGCATCGCAATCGGGGCACTGATACTGATGCCCACACGACTTGCACAGCGTCAGCGGGGCATAACCGCGGCGGTTGAGAAACAGCAGCGCCTGCTCGCCGCGATCAAGCGTGGCGAAGACTTCGCGGGCCAGGCGCGGCGCGATCCACTGCCCTTTCTCGGGTGGGTCCTCGCGCATGTCGATGGCGGTGATGTCGGGTAGAGCCTGCGCCGCGAAGCGGGAGGTAAGCACGACATGCTTGTAGCGGCCGGAGTTCGCATTGTTACGCGATTCTACCGACGGAGTCGCCGACGATAGGATCACGCGCGCATCGGCGAAACGTGCGCGCACGACGGCCATGTCGCGGGCATGGTAGTTCACGCCGTCGGACTGCTTGTAGGCCTGGTCATGCTCCTCATCGAGCACGACCAGCCCGAGTTCGTGGAACGGCAGGAACAGCGCCGAGCGCGCGCCGACCACCGCGCGGACTGTCCCGTCATTGATGCCGCGCCAGGTGCGCGTGCGCTGCGCTGGCGTCATGTCCGAGTGCCACTCGGCAGGCCGCGTGCCGAACCGCCTGGTGAAGCGATCAAGGAACGTCCCCGTCAGCGCGATCTCGGGCAGCAGTACCAGCGCCTGTCGACCGGCGCGCAAGGTGTCGGCGACCGCCTCGAAGAACACCTCGGTCTTGCCGCCACCAGTGACGCCATCGAGTAGCGCCACGCCGAATTTCTGCGCATCGAGTTCGCGAAACTGCGCCAGCGCCGCCGACTGCTCGGCCGAGAGAACCGGCGGCGCAGCGTCGGGATCGGGCGGCAACGCGACGGGAGGCGCAGGGATCTCGAGCCGCTCCAGCGCCCCCGCGCGCTCCAGCCCCTCGATCACGGACGGCGATGCGCCCGAGGCGCCGACGAGGTTGACCTTTGTCCACGCCTCACCGTCGGCCACAGTCTCGAGCACGCGCAGCCTAGCCGGCGTCAGCCGGCCGGGATCGACGCCGGTGCGTCGGAACGCCGTCACCGGACGATCGGGCTCCAGCGCCTCCGTCGACCGCAGTACACCGCGAAGCACGAGGCCCGGCGGCGCCAGCGTGTAGCGGCTCACCCAGTCGACGGTCTTCAGCAGCTCATCCGAAAGAGGCGGGACGTCGTAGATGATCTCGATGTCCTTGAGCCGGTTGTGCGCGTAGTTGTCCTTGGGCTCGCCCCAGACGACGCCCAGCGTCAGCCGCCCGACCAAGGGTACAGCGACGATCGAGCCGCGGACGACGCTCTTTCCATACGGCACGCGGTAGGAGTACGGCCCGTCCACGGACACGCTCACCATCACCGCAACGATGTTGCCGAGTTCAGACATTCGTCCACGCTTTGTTCACGTGGGATATAGGCGGCGCAAGCTGATTCTGCACCCGCGATCGGGCTAGATCATCTCAAGCGACGACTTCCGCCTGGGCGGACGAAACGCAGCGTCGAGCGCAGCGAGATCCTCCGGCGTCAGGGAGATGTCCGCGGCGGCGCGATTCTCGCGAACATGTGGCTCGTTGCCGGCCTTGGGGATCACCATTGTCTGCGGCTGGGCCAGCGCCCAGGCGAGGGCAATCTGCGCGGAGGTAGCGTTGTGATGCGCTGCGATCCGGCTCAGGGCCGAATGGGCGGCGAGCCGCCCCTGCTCGATCGGCGAATAGGCCATCAGCGGAATGCGCCGCTCCATCTGCCAGGGGACAAGGTCGTATTCGATGCCGCGCCGGCTGAGGTTGTAGAGCACCTGATTGGCCGCAACGTCCTTGCCGCCGACCGCGAGCACCTCCTCCATCTCGCTGACGTCGAAGTTCGAGACGCCCCAATGCCTGATCTTGCCGGCCTTCTGCAACGCCTTGAAGCCGGCGATGGTCTCGGCCACCGGGTGATGCCCCGGCCAGTGCAGCAGATAGAGATCGATCGCATCGATCTTGAGCCGCCTGAGGCTGCGCTCGCACGCCTCCACAGTTCCGGCCCGGCTGGCGTTCGCGGGCAACACCTTGGTCACGACGAACACCTCGCCACGGCGGTCCGCAATGGCCTCGCCCGTGATCTCCTCGGCGACGCCATTGGCATACATCTCTGCCGTATCGATCAGCGTCATGCCGAGATCGATGCCCAGCTGCAGCGCACGCACTTCCTCGGCGCGCTGGCTGCGGCGGTCGCCCATCTTCCACGTGCCCTGCCCCAGCGCCGGCACAGTCTCGCCATCCGGCAATGTCACGGTTCCGATCGGCATCATGCGCTGCTTCAACCCATCGTTCACATGCAACGCCTAGGCTCGAAGTATGTCCACTGCCCTGATCGCCGACGATGACGTGAACGCCCAGGTTGCGCGATGGGTCCGCGACATGGGGAGCGTGCGCCGCCTCGCGCCCAAGACGCTCGAGGCCTATCGGCGCGACCTCGGGCAGTTTCTCAACTTCCTCGGTCCGCACACCGGCGGCGCCGTCTCGATCGCGACGCTGCGCGACATGCGCGCGGCCGACCTCCGCGCCTTCATGGCGAGCCGGCGCGAAGAGCAGATCGAAGCACGCTCGCTGGCCCGCGGCCTCAGCGCGATCAAGTCGTTCTTCCGATACCTCGAGCGCGAAGGCATCGTTTCGACCGAGGCGCTCAACACGGTGCGTACGCCCAAGGCGAAGAAGTCGCTGCCCAAGGCCCTCACGGTGCTCGAGGCGAAAGACACGATCGCCAAGGTCGAAGAACAAGAGGAGACGCCGTGGGTCGCGGCGCGCGACATGGCGGTGCTCGCCCTTTGCTACGGCGCCGGGCTCCGTATCTCCGAGGCCCTGTCGCTAAGCCGCGCCGATCTCGATGGACCTGCCCCGCGCATCACCGGCAAGGGCGGCAAGACGCGGCTCGTGCCGCTGATCGAGAGCGTGCGCGCCAGCATCGACGCCTATCTGCGCCTCTGCCCGTTCCCGCTGACGCCAAGCCAGCCATTGTTCCGCGGCGTCAAGGGCGGCGTGCTCTCGCCACGCCTGATCCAGCTGCGGATGGAGGAAATGCGCAGCGCGCTGAGCCTGCCCCCCAGTGCCACGCCGCACGCACTGCGCCACAGTTTTGCGACACACCTGCTCGGCCGCGGCGGCGACCTGCGCGCTATCCAGGAATTGCTTGGGCACGCGTCGCTCTCGACCACGCAGATCTATACCGCCGTCGACACCGAGCGATTGATGGACGCCTATCGGGCGGCGCATCCGCGGAGCAAGGCCGGCTGAGTTCGACTCTCTCGGCAAAATGCCTATGGTGCCCGTCGATGTCTGAGTCGCGTTTCAAACACTTCCTGCAGGAGGGCATGCTCGCCTACTCGCGGCACGATGCTGCGTCCGCCATGCCGTTCCTCGAGCAGGCGCTGGCCGAAGCGACGAACCAGGGTGAGATGGGACAGGTCGCCCTATTGCACCGACGCTTCGGTCGCCTGGACGAAGCCGTCGAGATCTTCCGCCGCATCATCGCGATGCATCCGGATCAACCGGGCAGCTATCTGCAGGTCGCTCTGTCCGATGCCGCGACGGCAGACGAGACCGAAAGGATGGTCGAGCTGCACCGCCAAACCACGGACGAGGAAACGCGGGCCAAGCTCGGCTTCGCGCTCGGCAAGATCTTTCAGGACAGCGGCGACTTCGAACGATCCTACGCGTACTACGCCGAAGCCAACACATCGCACCGCGCCGGGCTCGCCTACTCTACGGCGAGCGACGCGGCCGATTTCGAAGCGATGATGGAGATTTTCTCGGCGGAGCTGTTCGCCAAACCGCCGCCTCCGACCGACACCACGACGCAGCCGATCTTCATCGTGGGCCTGCCGCGATCGGGCTCCACTTTGCTCGAACAGATCCTTGCCAGCCATGACAGCGTTCTCGGCGGTGGCGAGATGTCCCTGATGGTCCGCGTGCAAGGCACGATGAAACAGCATGGCGGCTCGCTTGCGGCGTTCGTTGCAAGCGCCGAGGACTACCGCCCTTGGGCAGCGGCTTACATGGAGCCCATGCGGGAGGCCCTTCGGCAGACGGGCAAGCAACGGTTTACGGATAAACAGCTCGACAACTTCAAGCGCGTCGGACTGATCAAGCTTCTATTCCCCAACGCGCGGATCGTGCACTGCGTACGAGATCCGCTCGACCACCTGTTCACGATCTGGCGTCGCCTGTTCGCCGGCAAGAACGTGGCTTATGGCTACGATCAACAGGAGCTTGGCGCCTATTTTCGGCTCTACGCGAAGATGATGCAGCACTGGGACCGGATTCTACCCGGCTTCGTCTACCACCAGCGCTACGAGGACATGATCGCCAGCCCCGAGAGCGAGATGCGCAAGCTGCTCAGCTACTGCAATCTCGATTGGGACCCGGCGTGCCTCGAGTTCCATCGAACCGAGCGCGGGGTCGTGACCAATTCGTTCGCGCAGGTTCGCAAGCCGCTCTATGCCGACTCCGTGGGGATGGCGGAGCCCTACCGCCATCACCTGGGACCACTGATCGAAGCCGCCGGCCTCTAGATATGGATGGCGCCGTCGCCGCACATCAGGGCCGCCTCGCGGATCGCTTCGCTGAGCGTGGGGTGAGCCGCAGTTGTGCGGGCCAGGTCTTCCGCGGAGCCTGAGAATTCCATCAGCACCGTCAGCGCCTCGATCATCTCGGACGCGTTCTTGCCGATGATGTGCGCACCGAGCACGCGATCGGTCGCGACGTCTGCAAGGATTTTGACGAAGCCCTGCGTCGCCATCTGAGCCTTGGCGCGGCCGTTGGCGGTGAAGGGGAACTTGCCGATCTTGTAGTCGACATTGGCCGCCTTGAGCTCGTCTTCGGTCTTGCCGACCGACGCGATCTCAGGGTTGGTATAGACCACGGCGGGGATCGCGCCGTAGTTCACGTGCCCGGCCTGGCCGGCGATGATCTCGGCGACGGCGATGCCCTCGTCCTCGGCCTTGTGCGCCAGCATCGGCCCGACGATGACGTCGCCGATGGCGTAAACGTTCGCAGCGCTGGTGTCGTAGTGCGAGCCCACCGGAACGCGGCCGCGCTCATCGACTGTAATGCCGACGGTGTCGAGACCGAGCCCCTCGGTGAACGGCTTGCGGCCGATGGCGACAAGCGCCACGTCCGCATCGATTATCTGCATGTCGCCGCCCTGCGCTGGCTCGATGCGGACCGTCAGCGAACCATCGTCCTGCTTGTCGATGGACTTGACCTTGGAGCTGAGCTTGAAGTCGATGCCCTGCTTCTGGAGAATGCGCTGGAACTGCCGCGCGACTTCCGAATCCATGCCGGGCAGAATGCGGTCGAGGAACTCGACCACGGTCACCTTTGCACCGAGCCGCGCCCAGACAGAACCAAGTTCCAGTCCGATCACGCCGGCACCGATCACCAAGAGACGATTGGGGACTGCGCCAAGCGCCAGCGCGCCCGTCGAGGTCACCACGCGCTCCTCGTCGATCTCGATGCCCGGCAGCGTCGCGGGGACGGAGCCGGTCGCGATAACGATGTGCTTGCTCTCGATCACCTGCTCGCCGGTGGCCGAAGCGATCTTCACCTTGCCCGGACCCGCGATGGACCCCATGCCGGTGAAGGGCGTGATCTTGTTCTTCTTGAACAAGAACGAGACGCCGTTGACGTTGGCCGAAACCGTCTCGTCCTTGTGCGTCATCATCTGCGCGAGGTTGAGCTGCGGCGGCGGAATATCGATGCCCAAATGGCTGAAATTGTGCCCGGCTTCCTCGAACAGCTCGCTCGCATGCAGCAGCGCCTTGGACGGGATGCAGCCGATGTTGAGGCAGGTGCCGCCGAAGGTCGGCATCTTCTCGACCACGGCGACCTTCATGCCCAGCTGCGCCGCGCGGATGGCGCATACATAGCCGCCGGGGCCCGAACCGATCACGGTGAGGTCGAATTGGTCCGCCATGGGGAAAATCCTGCTCTCGATGGATTGACGCTTATGTAGTCGCTGCCGGAAGCGATGACTAGAACAGAACGCCCAAGAACATCGCCGCAAGCCCGAGCGTGGCGATATTCCACACAAGACTGCGAACGCCGAAGGTGCCCGCAAGGTAGAGCGGCAGATAGGCGACCCGCGCGACCAGATAGATGATCGCGCCCCAGAAGATCACGGCGTCGCCCGGCATCGCCAGATGCGCGATGAGGATCAGGATCACATAGACGAGCCATGTCTCCTGGAAGTTCTTTAGCGCCCGCTCGGCGCGGCCGAGCATCACGCCCTCGGGCTTTTTCTCGTCACGCGCAGTAGCGGCGTACATGACGCCGTAATCCTTGCGGTAGATCAGCGACTGCGCACCCAGATAAAGCGAGTAGAGCGGCAAGCTGAGGAACAGCAGCCAGAGTTCGGCGGTCATGAACTACCTAGGGGAATATGGCGCGACCACCGCTGACAGTGATGGCCGTACCGGTTGAGTAGGAGCTCTCGTCCGAGAGGAGCCAGAGGATGGCCTTGGCCACTTCTTCGCTGGTCCCGGGCCGAGGAATAGGAAAGCTCGGTGTAACCCGGGCCGCACGATCGGGGTCACCGCCCGATGCGTGAATGTCCGTATCGATAACGCCGGGGCGCACCAGATTGACACGGATGCCATCTTCCGCGACTTCGAGAGCAAGGCCGACGGTGAACGTGTCTATGGCGCCCTTGGCGGCCGCATAGTCGACATAGGTCGTGGCGCCCCCAAGCTTGGACGCCGCCGATCCGAGATTGACGATGGCACCGCCGGCGCCGCCGGTCTTCGTCGACATCCGCTTGATCGCCGCCGCCGCGCAGAGGAAATAGCCCGTCACATTGATGGCAAGCATGCGGTTGATCCGCTCGGCGGTCATATCGACGACGCGAGACGGGTGCGCGATGATCCCCGCGTTGTTAACGAGGCCCACCAGCGGCCCAAGCCGATCCGCGGCCTCGAAAATGTGCTCGACATCTTCGGGACTGGCGACATCGCCGCGAACCGCTACCGCTTCGCCGCCCTTTGCGCGGATCGAGGCACACACCTTCTCGGCGGAGTCGACATTGCTGGCGTAGTTGACCACGACCTTGTAGCCGCGATCCGCACCCATCAGCGCAGTCGCAGCACCAATGCCGCGGCTACCACCTGTAACGACAAGAACACCGTTTTGCTGAGGCATGGGTTCCCGCCCCTAGAGGTCAAGGACCAGACGCTCCGGAGCCTCGAGGCTCTCCTTCACGCGGACGAGGAACGTCACGGCTTCCTTGCCGTCGACGATGCGGTGATCATAGCTCAGCGCCAGATACATCATCGGCCGCACGACGACCGCGCCATCGACCACGACCGGACGGTCCTGGATCTTGTGCATGCCGAGGATACCGGACTGCGGCGCATTGAGGATCGGTGTCGACATCAGCGAGCCGTAAACGCCACCATTGGTGATGGTGAACGTGCCGCCCTGCATGTCGGCCATGGCAAGTGCGCCGTCGCGGGCGAGCTTGCCGAGCCGGCCGATTTCCTTCTCGATGCCGGCGATCGACATCTTGTCCGCATCTCGCACCACAGGGACCACGAGGCCGCGGTCGGTACCGACGGCAATGCCGACATGGGCGTAGTTCTTATAGACGATCTCTTCGCCGTCGATCTCGGCGTTGACGTTGGGGATCTCCTTAAGGGCGTGCACCACCGCCTTGGTGAAAAAGCCCATGAAGCCAAGCTTCACGCCGTGCTTCTTTTCGAACAGGTCCTTATACTGCGCGCGCAGGTCCATGATCGGCTTCATGTCCACCTCGTTGAAGGTGGTCAGCATGGCCGCGTTGTTCTGCGCATCCTTGAGGCGGCGCGCGATGGTCGAGCGGAGACGCGTCATCTTCACGCGCTCTTCGCGAGCCTCGTCGGCAACGGCGACAGGCGCGCGCGGCATCGGAGCGGGCGCCGGAGCCGGCTTGGGCGCGGGAGCCGCAGCTGGCGCCGGGGGAGCAGTCGCCGGAACGGGAGCAGCGACCGCCGGAGCGGCGGCAGAAACCGCAGCGACCACATCTTCCTTGAGGATCTGACCGTGCTTGCCCGAGCCGTTGACGTCGGACGCGCTGAGGCCGTTCTCGGTCATCATCTTTTGTGCCGACGGCGCAGGAGCCGGGGCCGCGCCGTTGCTGACCGGTGCCGGGGGAGCCGGTTCGGGCTTGAATGCGGGCTCGGCCGCTTTCGGGGGCTCGGGAGCCTTTGGCGGTTCAGTGGCCTTCGGTGCAGGCGCCGCGGCACCTTCGCCGATGGCGCCGATCAGCGCACCGACATTGACGGTATCGCCCGGATTGGCAGAGATCGCGTGCAGCACGCCGGCCGACGGGGCCGGCACTTCGATGGTGACCTTGTCGGTCTCGAGTTCCACCACGGGTTCGTCGGCAGCGACGGCGTCGCCCACCTTCTTGAACCACTGTCCGATCGTTGCCTCGGTGACGCTTTCGCCCAGCGCCGGAACCCGGATGTCGGTTGCCATGTCTCTCGTCCCTTACCCTGGAGCGTGGCCAGCGGAAGTTGCAGACTTCCGCGGTTCGGCCACGCGACTAAGCTTTATTTCGCGAACGCTTCTTCGAGGAAAGCCTGTAGTTCCGCAAGATGCTTGCGCATCAAACCCGTTGCCGTCGACGCCGAAGCCGGCCGGCCAACATAGCGCGGGCGATCATGCGTGCGGCCCATCTGCTCGAGCACCCAGTCGATGTACGGCTGAACGAAGGCCCAGCTGCCCATGTTCTTGGGTTCTTCCTGGCACCACACCACTTCGGCGTTCTTGAAGCGGTTGAGCTCGTCGAGCAGGGCCTTGGCCGGGAACGGATAAAGCTGCTCGAGACGCAGCAGGTACACGTCGTCGATACCGCGCTTCTCGCGGTCTTCGAGCAGGTCGTAATAGACCTTGCCCGAACACAGCACGACGCGGCGGATCTCGTCGTCCGGCTGCAGCTGAATGGTGGTCTTGCGCGGCCCCGGCGCCTCGGCATCATCCCACAGCAGACGGTGGAACGTGCTGTCAGGTCCGAGTTCGCTCAGCGTCGAGGTGGCCCGCTTGTGGCGCAGCAGCGACTTGGGCGTCATCAGGATCAGCGGCTTGCGGAAGTCGCGCTTCACCTGCCGGCGCAGGATGTGGAAATAGTTGGCCGGCGTGGTGCAATTGGCGACCTGCATGTTGTCTTCGGCGCAAAGCTGCAGATAGCGCTCGAGGCGGGCGGAGGAATGCTCCGGGCCCTGCCCTTCATAGCCATGCGGCAACAGCATCACGAGGCCCGACATGCGGAACCACTTCCGCTCGCCCGACGAGATGAACTGGTCGACGACGACCTGCGCCCCGTTGGCGAAATCGCCGAACTGCGCTTCCCAGAGCGTCAGGGTGTTCGGCTCGGCCAGCGAATAGCCGTACTCGAAGCCGAGCACCGCCTCTTCCGAAAGCATCGAGTTGATGACCTCGTAGCGCTCCTGGTCCATGCCCAGATTGTTGAGCGGCGTGTAGGTTTCGCCCGTCTCCTGCTCGTTGAGCACGGAGTGACGCTGCGTAAAGGTGCCGCGCTCGGAGTCCTGGCCGCTCAAGCGGACCGGGTGCTCTTCGGCAAGCAGCGTGCCGAACGCCAGCGCTTCGCCAGTGGCCCAATCGATGCCCTCGCCGCTTTCGATCGCAGCAAGACGGCTGTCCATAAAGCGCTTGACGGTCTTGTGTACCGAAAAGCTCGCTGGGACCTTAGTGATAGCGGTGCCGATCTTGACCAGCACATCGAGCGGCACGCCGGTGTCGCCGCGTCGCGGACCATCGGCGTCAGCGCGCTTCAGATCCTTCCACTGACCATCGAGCCAATCCGTCTTGTTCGGGCGGAAATCCTGCCCGACCTCGAACTCGGCCTCGAGCTTGGCGCGCCATTCGGCCTTCAGCGCCTCGATCTCCTCGGCCGTGACCAGGCCTTCGCCGATCAGGCGCTTGGAATAGAGTTCCAGCGTCGTCTCGTGACTCCGTATCTTGGAGTACATCAGCGGCTGCGTGAAGCTCGGCTCGTCGCCTTCGTTGTGACCGAAGCGACGGTAGCAGAACATGTCGATGACGACAGGACGGCCGAAACGCTGCCGGAACTCGGTCGCGACCTTGCTCACATAGACCACGGCTTCCGGATCGTCGCCATTCACATGGAACACCGGCGCCTCGATCATCTTGGCCACATCGGTGGGATAGGGCGAAGAGCGCGAGTAGATCGGCGACGTCGTAAAGCCGATCTGGTTGTTGATCACGAAGTGGATCGAACCGCCCGTGCGATGCCCCTTGAGGCCCGAAAGCCCGAGGCACTCGGCAATGACACCCTGGCCGGCAAACGCCGCGTCGCCGTGGATGAGAAGCGGCAGCACGACGCCACGGTCGACCTGCCTGGGTTCGACGAACTTGCCGTTTACGGCAGCCCGCTGGTCCTGCTTGGCGCGCGCCTTGCCCAGCACCACGGGATCGACAATCTCGAGGTGCGACGGATTGGCGGTCAGCGACAGATGCACCTCGTTGCCGTCGAACTCGCGGTCCGACGAGGCGCCAAGGTGATACTTCACGTCACCCGAGCCTTCGACGTCCTCGGAGTAGTAGGCTCCGCCCTTGAACTCGTGAAACAGCGCGCGGTGCGGCTTCTGCATCACCTGCGTCAGCACGTTCAGGCGACCTCGATGGGCCATGCCTAGAACGATGTCCTTCACGCCGAGCGCGCCACCACGCTTGATGATCTGCTCCAGCGCCGGGATCAACGACTCCGAGCCGTCGAGACCGAAGCGCTTGGTGCCGGTATATTTGACGTCGAGGAACTTCTCGAAGCCCTCGGCTTCGACCAGCTTGTTGAGGATCGCGCGCTTGCCCTGCGGCGTGAACCGGATTTCCTTGTCCGGCCCTTCCATGCGCTCCTGGACCCATTGCTTGGCCTCAGGATCATTCATGTGCATGTACTCGACGCCAACGGTCGAGCAGTAGGTGCGCTGCAGGATTTCGAGCATCTGCGGGATTGTCGCAAACTCGAGACCGAGCACGTTGTCGATAAAGATCGGGCGCGTATTGTCGGCGTCCGTGAAGCCATAGGTCTGCGGGTCGAGCTCCGGCGCCGGATCGTCCTGCTTCAGGCGCAGCGGATCGAGATCGGCGTGCAGGTGACCGCGCGAGCGGTACGCACGGATCATCATGATCGCACGGATCGAGTCGCGGGCCGACTGATGGACGTCGGCCGGGCTCGGCGCGGGGGCGCCTTCGGCGGCCGCCTTCTTGCCGAGCGCAGCATTCGTCTTGACGACCAGGTCGCCCCAATTGCCGTCGAGCGCCGAGACCAACTCGCCATTGATCGGCTGCGGCCAGTCGCTGCGTGCCCAGGAGGGGCCGTCGGCGTTCTTCCGGGCGTCCGCCGCGGAGTCTTCGAGACGGCCGAAATAGCTCGCCCAGGTCGGGTCGACTGATTTCGGGTCGGACTTGAAGCGGGTGTAGAGGTCCTCGATGTAGCTGGCGTTGCCGCCATAGAGGAAGGAGGAGAGTAAGAACTGCTCGTTCTTTTCCTGTCGGGTCATCTTATCTGTAAGGCGGGGCTTTTCCCCGTGTTCCCTATGTGCCGGACGTCCGGAGAGGGCGTCCGTTCCGCTGCGGCGGACTATGACGGTGTTAGATTAGCATCCTGCTAAGAACTTGGGCATTGCGACTTCGGTCTGAAAGACCTTGTCTAGTTCACTTCCTCGCGTGTTTCCGGCACGTTTCGGTTCATTTTGCCGCTGTTCAGCCCTTCAGGACTTCGGCGAGAGTGACGCCGATCCTGGCAGGCGAACGCGACATCTTGATGCCAGCCGCTTCCATGGCGGCAATCTTGTCTTCGGCGCCGCCCTTACCTCCCGAAATTACGGCGCCAGCATGGCCCATCGTCCGGCCCTTCGGCGCCGTCAGCCCGGCAATGAACCCCGCCATGGGCTTCTTGCGGCCCTTCTTGGCTTCGTCGATCAGGAACTGCGCCGCATCTTCCTCCGCCGAACCGCCGATTTCGCCGATCATGATGATCGACTTGGTGGCCTCGTCCGCGAGGAACATTTCGAGCACGTCGATGAACTCGGTGCCCTTGACCGGATCGCCGCCGATGCCGACAGCGGTGGTCTGGCCGAGCCCGGCATTGGAGGTCTGGAACACCGCCTCGTAGGTCAACGTCCCCGAGCGCGAAACAATCCCGACCGAGCCCTTCTTGAAGATCGAGCCCGGCATGATGCCGATCTTGCATTCCTCAGGCGTCAGGACGCCCGGGCAGTTCGGCCCGATCAGGCGCGATTTGCTCTTTTCGAGCTTCGCCTTAACCCGCACCATATCGAGCACCGGTACACCCTCGGTGATGGTGACGATCAGCGGGATCTCCGCCTCGATCGCTTCCTCGATGGCCGCGGCAGCACCTGCCGGCGGGACATAGATCACCGAGGCGGTGGCGCCGGTGCGCTCCTTGCCCTCGGCGACCGAGGCAAACACCGGCAGCGGCGTGCCATCGACGCCCGACGTCCAGGTTTCGCCGGCCTTCTTGGGGTTCACGCCGCCAACCATCTTGGTACCGAAATAGGCCAACGCCTGTTCGGTGTGGAAGGTCCCGGTCTTGCCGGTGAGGCCCTGGACCAGGACGCGGGTGTCTTTATTGACGAGGATGGACATGGTCAGTTCTGGCCCTTGATGGCGGCAACAATCTTCTGCGCGGCGTCGTCGAGGTCGTCGGCTGGAATGACGTTCAAGCCGGATGCCGAAAGGATGGCCTTGCCTTCCTTGACGTTGGTGCCTTCGAGGCGAACGACGAGCGGGACCTGGAGGCCCACTTCCTTGACCGCGGCGATGACGCCCTCGGCGATCACATCGCAGCGCATGATGCCACCGAAGATGTTGACCAGGATGCCTTTGACGTTGGGATCGGCGGTGATGATCTTGAAGGCCGCGGTGACCTTCTCCTTGCTCGCGCCGCCGCCGACATCGAGGAAGTTGGCGGGCTCTTCGCCGTAGAGCTTGATGATGTCCATGGTGGCCATCGCAAGACCGGCGCCATTGACCATGCAGCCGATATTGCCGTCGAGCGCCACGTAGGCGAGGTCGAATTTGGAGGCTTCGATTTCCTTGGCGTCTTCCTCGGTGAGATCGCGCAGTTCGGCGATCTCGGGGTGACGGAACGCCGCGTTGTTGTCGAAGCTCACCTTGGCGTCGAGGACGCGGATGTGGCCGTCCTTCATGACGATCAGCGGGTTCACTTCGAGAAGGCTCATGTCCTTTTCGGTGAACGCCTTGTAGAGCGCCGGGAACACCGACTTCGCATCCTCGGCCGCAGCGCCGTCGAGCTTGAGTGCGGCGCTGATCTTGCCAATGTCGGCGCTGGTCACGCCGGCCGCCGGATCGATGTCCACGGTGACGATCTTTTCGGGCGTGTCGTGCGCCACGGTCTCGATGTCCATGCCGCCTTCGGTCGAGACGACGAAGGCGACTTCGCCCGTTTCACGGTTGACCAGCAGCGAGCAGTAGAGCTCGCGCGCAATGTCGGCGCCATCTTCGATGTAGAGGCGGTTGACCTGTTTGCCGGCAGCGCCGGTCTGCTTGGTCACCAGCGTGTTGCCCAGCATTTCCTTGGCGTTGGCGACGACTTCCGCCGGCGTCTTGGCAAGGCGCACGCCGCCCTTGGCATCGGCACCGAGTTCCTTGAACCGGCCCTTGCCGCGACCGCCCGCATGGATCTGCGACTTCACCACGTAAAGCGGACCGGGCAGCGATTTGGCGGCGGCTTCCGCTTCCGATGCGCTGAAGATCGCAACGCCCGAAGCGACCGGCAGGCCGTAGGTCTTGAGCAGTGCCTTGGCCTGGTGTTCGTGGATGTTCAAGTGCGCACTCCTTGATGAGGCAAGCGGCTAGCGGTTCGCGCCGTTGAATTGGGACACCAGCTCGCTGGCGCCGGGAAAAACGATGACCTGATCGGTCGAGCAATCAAACAATGGCGCCGCGGCACCGAGCCCGCGCGCAATGCCATTGGCCTGATCGGCGGCAGCATCGACGACGCCGAGGACGCAACCCGGAACTTCCGAATTGCCCGGCTTGCTTACAACCAGTGCTTGGGCCTTGCGGCCATCGACATCGATGAGAAAGCGCAGCGCGGTGGCGTACGGAACACCGCTCTCGCCAAGCATCCACTCGACCTTCGGGCCGGGGCCGTTGAACGCAGAAAAACTCTCGAAATTGTCGTTGGCAAAGCCGTAGTCGACATCGGTGCGCGCGTCGCCCTCATGCACCAGCACGTCCCAGCCCTCGAGCCCGTCGCAGCGAAGGTCCGCGCCGCCGCCCTCATAGGTCTCGACGACATCGCAGGCGTCGAGATCGAGGTCCGTATAGACACTCTCCGCCTGCGCCGCGCTTGCAAACGCGGCGAAGGCGACAACAGCTGCGAGACGAGCGAGGCGCATGGTGCGCTCCTGTTGGATCAGGCCAGCTTCGGCGCGATCTTCTTGCAGGCTTCGATCAGGCCGTTCACGGCCTCGACGGACTTTTCGAACGCCTTCTGCTCGGTCGAGTTGAGCGTGATCTCGACGACGCGCTCGGCGCCACCGGCACCGATCACGGCCGGGACGCCGACATAGGTGCCCTTCACGCCGTACTCGCCCTTGAGGTATGCCGCGACGGGAAGAACGCGCTTCTTGTCCTTGAGGTAGCTCTCGGCCATCTCGATCGCCGAGGTCGCCGGCGCGTAGTAGGCCGAGCCGGTCTTGAGCAGCCCGACGATCTCGGCGCCGCCATCGCGGGTGCGCTGGATGATCTCTTCGAGGCGCTCCTTGGTGAGCCAGCCCATCTTGACGAGGTCGGTCAGCGGAATGCCGGCAACGGTCGAGTAGCGGGCGAGCGGCACCATCGTATCGCCATGGCCGCCGAGGACGAACGCTGTGACGTCTTCGACCGAGACCTTGAGCTCATCGGCGATGAAGAAGCGGAAGCGCGAGCTGTCGAGCACGCCGGCCATGCCCACCACCTTGGAGGACGGGAGGTTCGAGAAACGCTGCAGCGCCCAGACCATCGCGTCGAGCGGGTTGGTGATGCAGATGACGAAGGCTTCGGGCGCATACTTGGCGATGCCCGCGCCCACCTGCTCCATCACCTTGAGGTTGATTTCGAGCAGGTCATCGCGGCTCATGCCGGGCTTGCGCGGCACACCGGCGGTGACGATCACCACATCGGCGCCGGCGATGTCCTTGTATTCGGACGTGCCCTTGATGGTCGAATTGAAGCCTTCGACAGGAGCCGACTGGCTGAGATCGAGCGCTTTACCCTGCGGCACGCCGTCGACAATATCGAACAGGACCACATCGCCCAGTTCCTTCATCGCCGCCAGATGAGCGAGAGTGCCGCCGATCTGTCCCGCACCGATCAGAGCGATCTTCTTGCGCGCCATGAGCCCCTAATCCTGCCTTATGGTTGAAATTGGCCGCCCCTATAGCCCCTGGCCATGGCGTTAACAAGTCAGGCTTTCGGCGGGGTCGCGGGCTTGTGTGCCGCCTCGAGATAGGCCGCCGACTGCATCTCGATAAGACGCGACGCCGTGCGCTGGAATTCCCCGGAATTGCGGGAGTTTGCGCCCAGCTGGTCGAGCGCCACCGCAAAGCTTGCCGCGAGCTTGATGCCGCGATCGTAGAGCGTATCCACCAAAAGGATGAACCGCTTGGCCGCGCTCGGATTGGCCGCCCCGAACTGCGGGACGTTGTCGATCATCACCGCCTCGTAGGCATGCGCGAGTCGCAGATAGTCGCGCGCCCCCAATGGCGCCTCGCACAGCGCCGCAAAGGGGAACCGCGCCGCCCCCATCGCCGCCAGCGGCACGGGAATGTCGCGCCCGAGCGAATGGATCGCCTCCGGCCGCCCGGGCGCACCGCCGGTCAGCCGCAGCCACAGCCGGTCCATCGCGGCATCGACCGCAGCGCCGGTGCCGAACTGATAGACCGCCTCGCCACCGAACTTCAGCCGCCGGTAGTCGGTGGGACCATCGAGCTCGACCACCTCTACCGCCGATTTGAGCAGCTCGATGAAGGGCAGGAACAGCTGCCGGTTGAGCCCGTCGCGATAGAGGTCTGCGGGTTTCGTGTTGGACGTTGCGACCAGCGTGACTCCGCCGGCGAACAGCTTCTCGAACAGTCGGCCGAGCAGCATGGCATTGGTGATATCGCTCACCTGAAACTCGTCGAGGCAGAGCAGCCGCGTCGACTCGAGGATCGGCTTGGTCACCGCCGGGATCGGGTCGGACTGGTGCTCCCTGCGCCAGGCCGCGATGCCGCTATGCACCTCGTCCATGAACTCGTCGAAATGCACCCGCCGCTTCTCGCCGACCGGCGCCGCCTCGAAGAACAGATCCATCAGCATGGTCTTGCCGCGGCCGACGGAGCCGACGAGGTAGGCCCCCGTGACCGGCTTCCGCTTACGGAACAGGCTCGACGGCCGCCCAAGCTCCACCGCGATCCGGTCGAGCGCCGTCGCCGCCTGCGTCTGCAGGGGGTCGGCGCTCAAGCCACCGCGCGCCACGAGGGCGGCGAGGGCGTCGGAAACGGGAGTGGAAGGCGGGGAAGTGGGCACAGCCTCAGCCATACCCCTCATTCATCGCCAATGTCTTTAGGTATGGCGGGCCTTAGCCCACCATCGAGATACCAGTGCCGCCGGCGATGGTGCCGACGAAGCGGTTGCCGCTGAGGATCAGCGCGGCGATGAGGTCGCCGTTCTCGTCGAACAGCTGCACCTGCGAGCCGGCCAGCGTCCAGCTTGCGACGACGCTCAGCCCCTTGAGGCCGCAGGCCGGCGCGTTGGCGCGGTAACGTCCGGTGCCGGTCTTGGCCGTCTGGGTCAGGTTGAGCTGGCATTGGTCAGCGCCCGAAACCACTGTCCAGCGGCCGAGCAGTTTTTCGATCGTCAGCCCACCCGAAAGATCGCGGCCCGAACTGTTGAAATCGCCGCCCGAGGCCGTCAGCCCGCCGGAAACGCCGGGCTGGGTATCGGCCACCAGCGGGTCAGCCATCGGATCGGACGGTGTCAGCGGCGCCGGTCCACCGACGCCCTGCTGCACTTCACCATTTGGTCCGATCGGCGGCAGCGAAGTGGTCGACACCGATCCGGTCTGCACCGGCGCCAGCTGCTCGGTCTGGCCGGCATTTGACACGGCGACGCGGGTCGACGAGCAGCCTGCCAGAAGCAGGATGGCCGAGAGGCCCAGCAGCGGAAGTGCCTTGTTCATGCCGACAATGTCCTGAGGTCAAAATTAGCCGTGCGCATATAGACCAATCGTCCAACGCCCTCAAACCTTAAGTTGAGCCACATGGCCGCAGGATCGTGGCCATTATAGGGAGCGGACCAGCGGCCTATCGCGCCTGCATTTCCTTGAGCAGGTCCGCCGCCAGCAGCCGGCAATCCTCCGCCTCCTCGTCCGGCACCCGGATCGGCACGCCCTTGCCGAAGAACGGATCGGTCACCCCGGGCAGCCCGCCGTCGAGATCGTCCTCTGGATGAAAGCCATAGGCCCGGAGCGCCACGATCAGCGAACGCGCCAGCGACACATCGGGCACGCGCGCAATGATCTCCATCAGGCCGCCTGCCGCTCCACCATCATCTTCTTGATCTCGGCGATCGCCTTGGCGGGATTGAGGCCTTTGGGGCAGGTCTTGGAGCAGTTCATGATGGTGTGGCAGCGGTAGAGCTTGAACGGATCTTCGAGATCGTCGAGCCGCTCGGTCGTCGCCTCGTCGCGGCTGTCGATCAGCCAGCGATAGGCCTGCAGCAGGATTGCCGGCCCCAGATACTTCTCGCCGTTCCACCAGTAGGACGGGCACGAGGTCGAGCAGCAGGCGCAGAGGATGCATTCATAGAGCCCGTCGAGCTTTTCGCGCTCGGGCTTGGACTGCAGCCACTCGGTCTGCGGCGTCGGCGACGTCGTCTTGAGCCAGGGCTCAATCGACCGGTGCTGCGCGTAAAAGGTCGAGAGATCGGGGACGAGGTCCTTGATCACCGGCATATGCGGCAGCGGATAGATGCGGATCGCACCTTTGATCTCGTCCATCGCCTTGGTGCAGGCGAGCGTATTGAACCCGTCGATATTCATCGAGCACGAGCCGCAGATGCCCTCGCGGCACGAACGGCGCAGCGTCAGCGTGGGGTCGACCTTGTTCTTGATCGACAACAGCCCGTCGAGAACCATCGGACCGCAATCGTCGAGATCGATGAAGTAGGTGTCGATCCGCGGATTGGCCTCGGTGTCCGGATCGTAGCGATAGACGCGAAACTCGCGCAGCCGGATGCCTGAAGGCTTCGGCCAGGTCTTGCCCTTGGTGGGCTGGCTGTTCTTGGGGAGAAGGAGTTCGACCATCTGGATGCTCTATCTGTCTTTGTCGGGCGGTCGAACCGGAAAAGTCTGCAACTTTTCCTGACCACCCTCCGCTACCGGGTACGCGCTTCGCGCTGTTCGAGACCATAGATCTCGTCGTTGAAATTGTCGGCGATGCGGGCGAACGCCGCCTGTGCATCGTTGAGGCCACGATTGTAGTAATAGGGCCCGATCACCTCGCCGAAAAACTGCAGCAACTGCTCGGCGGGAATGTTGCCGATGCTCGAATCGAGTTCGTCGACGAAATAGCGCTGGATCTTGCCGACGATGGCTTCGCGCTCCGCCTTCTCGAAGGTGATCTTCTTGGGGCCAGCCATGGCCTACATCGAACTCCCCATACCGCACGCTTCGGTCGAACGGGCAATGTAATCATTGTACGTGTCGTAGAGATTGTCCGGCACATCCTTGCCCTTCATCGAGGCAATGACGACGGCCATGAACTCGGTATCGATCAGCGACATGGCAGCATCCGCCTTGCAGCGGCAAAGCTCGCCGGCGGCCGGCGCCACCTTGAGGCAGGTCGCGAGGAAGTCGGCCTTCTGCTCGGATGTCGGGGGCGCTGCATAAGCCGGAGCGGTGAACGCCAGCGCAGCGAGAACGATCAACAGGTTCTTCATCTCAGCTCCTTGCGGATGACAAGCTTGAGGCCGCTCCAGATTTCGGAGACGGCGGCAACTTTCACATCGACCAGCCCGATGGGCAGCACGACATCGCGGATCACATCCTCCGTGATGTCGGTTTCAACCTTACTGGCCTTCTTCGGCCATGAAATCCAGATCATCCCGTCGCGATCGATCTGCGCCATCAGCGTCTTCGCCGATTTCTCCAGCACCGCGCGGGATGTTGTGAAGCCGTGGATCACATCATAGCCGGGATCGCCATCGGTGAAGGTCTCCCATCCCGACTCCGCGATCTCGATGAAATTGCGCGACTTCCGCAAATCCCTGAGCTCTTTGGGCAGCGAAATAAACAGCACCCGCTGCCCATCCTTAAGCCCAAGCTTCTGCGGCAGGGGTGTGGCGGAGTATCCGGCGGAGGCTGTGGCGATCACTCGACAGCCTCCAGAAAATGTCCAAATCCGCGGTCCGTTGCGCGCTTCACCAAGGGAGCATCGCGCGTCGCGAGCCTTCCATCGGCTTGCTCGGCACAGGCCAGAAAGATGCAATCGTAGACCGGGTGGCTGAGCGAGATCGAAAGCTCGAGCGCCCTTCTGACGAGTTGGTCGCTCCGGACCAATTGCGGTACCGCCGACCTGATCATCTCAAGCGCCTGCAATGCCGCAGCGCCACTAAAGTCCCCGGCACGCACTTTCTTGGCGAGCACATTGGCGCTCTCGACCAGCAGAATGTCAGCCGAGATCACGTCCGGCGATCGCACATAGCGATAGGCATTCGCTGCATCGGTTTCCGGCAGCACCCACTGCAATGCGACCGAGCTGTCAATAACGATGACCGTCACGATCTTCCCGCAACAGGGTCAAGCTGTCGGTCGTCTGCGGCGGCAATGACTCCCGGAACGCCTTCATGCGCGCAACCAGCTCTTCGCGCGAAGTTGGCGGCGCTGGAGCCTCGATGAGCGCAGCCGCTTCCTCGGCAACGGAGCGCCCGTTCGCGAGCGCATCTCTCTCCAGCCGCCTCATGGCATCGTCGCTCACTTCGATTTTCTCAATGATGCCCATCTTCGAGCCTCCATGAGAGGTCAGCATACTTCATTCGGCAGCCTATGTCGCCGCGGGCCGCTGCAACGTAAACCGCATCTCCGGCAGAAACTCGGCTGGCGGTGTCGTCCCGTCGGGCAATGCGCCGCTTCCGACGCAGTCGAACAGGCCGAGCCGGACATAGGGCAGGATGCCGATGTCGCAGATGATGGTTGCGCGGCCGAGGACCCAAGGGGTCGCCTCGGGCCCGGTGAACACGATCTTCTCGTTGCGGAAGCTGTAGGAGCCGCGCTGCGGATCGATCGGTTGGCCCCTCTCATCGAGCAGGGCAGCGTCAATCACGCCATCGGTGAAGCACAGCGATACGTGCTCGGCCGGCTGGCTGAGTGTGCCTTCGGCATTGAGCCAGCAGCCGGTGAGATAACGCCCGGCATCGGGCAGCGGCCCATCGTCGATGCGCGCGGCCTGTACCGCGCTCGTGCCCAGAAGCAACGCGGCGAGGGCGAGCGCACGTTTCATCAATAGACGCGCGCCTTGGGGGCGATCTTCTTGAGGGAGATGCCGCCTTCGCTTTCGGGGGTCAGCGGTTCGGTGTGCACCGGGCGGTAGCTGAGCGACACCGCGCCCGCGTCGTCGATGCGCGAGATGGTGTGCTTGCGCCAGTTGACGTCATCGCGGTTGGGGAAGTCCTCGCGCGCATGGGCGCCGCGGCTCTCGGTGCGGGCCTCGGCGCTCACCACCGTCGTCAGCGCATTGGCGAGGAGGTTCTCGAGCTCCAGCGTCTCGACCAGATCGCTGTTCCAGATCATCGAGCGGTCAGAGACCTTGATGTCCGACTTGAGGCCATAGACTTCCTTCATGCGGCGAACGCCGGTCGCGAGCGTTTCGCCGGTGCGGAACACGGCGGCGTCTTCCTGCATCGTGCGCTGCATGCGATCGCGGAGTGTAGCGGTGGGCATGCCGCCATTGGCGTTTCGCAGCCGGTCGAAGCGGGCGAGGATTTTGGCTTCGCTGTTCGGATTGACCGCCGGGATTGCCTTGCCGCGATCGAGCGTCTTGCCTGCGCGCAAAGCCGCGGCGCGGCCGAACACCACGAGGTCGGTCAGCGAATTGGAGCCGAGGCGGTTCGCACCATGCACCGATGCGCAGGCCGCTTCGCCCACGGCCATCAGTCCCTGCACCGTGCGATCAGGGTTGCCTTCGATGGGGTCCAGCGCTTCGCCGTGATAGTTCGTGGGGATGCCGCCCATATTGTAGTGGACGGTCGGCAGCACCGGGATCGGCTGGCGCGTCAGGTCGACGCCGGCAAAGATCTTGGCCGATTCCGAGATGCCCGGCAGGCGCTCATGCAGCACCTTCGGATCGAGGTGATCGAGGTGAAGGAAGATGTGGTCCTTCTTCGGACCCACGCCCCTGCCCTCGCGGATCTCGATGGTCATGCACCGGCTGACCACGTCGCGCGAGGCGAGGTCCTTCGCGTTGGGCGCGTAGCGCTCCATGAAGCGCTCGCCCTCGGAGTTGACGAGATAACCGCCTTCGCCACGCGCGCCTTCGGTGATGAGACAGCCCGAGCCGTAGATGCCCGTGGGGTGGAACTGCACAAACTCCATGTCCTGAAGCGGCAGACCCGCGCGCGCCACCATGCCGTTGCCGTCGCCCGTGCAGGTGTGGGCGGACGTCGCCGAGAAGTACGAACGACCGTAGCCGCCCGTGGCGAGCACGACGAGCTTGGCACGGAAGCGATGCAGCGTGCCGTCGTCGAGCTTCCAGGCGATGATGCCTTGGCACGAGCCGTCCTCGCCCATCAGCAGATCGAGCGCGAAATATTCGACGAAGAACTGCGCGTTATGGCGCAGCGACTGGCCGTAGAGCGTGTGAAGGATAGCGTGGCCGGTACGGTCGGCGGCGGCACAGGTGCGCTGCACCGGTGGTCCGTCGCCGAATTCGGTCATGTGGCCGCCGAACGGGCGCTGATAAATCTTGCCTTCTTCGGTGCGCGAGAACGGCACACCGTAGTGCTCGAGCTCATAAACGGCAGCGGGCGCCTCGCGCGCCAGATACTCCATCGCGTCGTTGTCGCCGAGCCAGTCCGACCCCTTGACGGTGTCGTACATGTGCCACTGCCAGCTGTCGGGACCCATGTTCTTGAGCGACGCCGCAATGCCGCCCTGCGCGGCCACTGTATGCGAGCGCGTCGGAAAGACCTTGGTCACGCAGGCGGTGTTGAAACCCTGCTCGGCCATGCCCAGCGTGGCACGGAGTCCCGCGCCGCCGGCGCCCACGACCACCACATCGAACTCGTGGTCGACGATCTCATAAGCCGGCATCGGCACTAGCCCCAGAATACGATTTTAGCGACGGCCAGAATGGTCACCGCCGGCACAAAAATGGCGAACAGAGTGTTGGCGGTATCGGCCAGCTTCTTCTGCGCGCCGTCGAGATAGTCGAGGATCACTTCGTGCATACCGATCCGCATGTGGATGCTGACATTGACGATCATCAGCACGAGACCGATCGCGACCAGCGGATTGCGCACCATGGCGACCATCTGCGCGCGATCGGCACCGGCTAGGCTGACCACGAACCAGACGAAGAAGATGGTGAAAACGACGTTGAGCATCGCGGTGATGCGCTGCGTCTTGAACTCGCCAGTGGCGTGCTTGGCATCGCCATACTTGGTCTTGGGGTTGGCGATGGCCGCTCGGTCGATCATGCGAACCACACAAAGATTGCCCACGCGCCCAGCGTGAGGAGGATACCGAGGACGTACTGGATGCGCGTGATCGTTTCGCGACCGGCCGGGTCGAGCATATTGCCCGAATCCCAGATGAAGTGGCGAATACCACCCAGCATGTGATGGAACAGCGCCCAGGTGGCGAGGAACAGGATCACCTGCACCAGCCAGAAGCCAAAGATCGCATTCATCACGCCCAGCGGACCATCGCCAAGCGCCGCGGCGCCGAGCCAGAGGACGATCAGCAGCGTGCCGAGATACATCGCCATGCCGGTGCCGCGCTGGATGATGGAATTGGCCATCGTCAGCGTGAATTTGTAGATCTGGAGGTGCGGGGAAAGTGGCCGTGAACGGGCTGCCATGGGCGGTCTCGAAGGACGGCGCGGAAAGGCGTCCGCCCGTACATTGGAATGGTTCGAGACTTCTAACTGCACGACATGACAAGGTCAAAGCGGAATGCCAGTCTCGGCCTGAGACTTTCTGCCCACCCGGAACGTGACCTGTGCCCGACTTCCTGCGCCCCCTCAAGACCACCACGCTCTCGGACAAATGGGGGCTCGTGCAGCGGCACGAATTCGAACTCAAGCGCCGCAACGGCGAGTGGCAGCACCAGATTCGCGAGACCTACGATCGAGGCGATGGCGCGGGCGTGCTGCTGTGCGATCGGTCCGACAACAGCGTCATCCTCGTCAGGCAGTTCCGCTACCCGGCCTTCTATCGCGGCGATAATCCATATCTGATCGAGGTTTGCGCCGGTAAACTCGAGGGCGACGACCCCGAAACCTGTGCGCGCAAGGAAGCCGAGGAGGAGACAGGCTTCCGTGCGAGCGAACTGATCAAGGCCTACGACTGCTACGCGAGCCCGGGGTCGATCACCGAGCGGCTTACGCTTTATGTCGGCTTCGTCGATGCACCGGCAGCCAGCGCCGGTGGCGGGCTCCACGCCGAGGGTGAGGACATCGAGGTCCTGCGCCTCCCCTTCACGGAAGCGCTCCGCATGGTCGCATCGGGCGAGATCGCCGACATGAAGACCGTCCTGTTGCTGCAGTATGCGGCGCTGAATGGGTTGCTTCCGACGACTTAGAGGCGAATTTCGCCGCTAGCGGCCCCGCCGGGGCGGAAGACGGCCCGGCCAGCCTTTGCTGGTGGGCACGCGCTCCGACACTCCACGGGTCATATGCAGCTTCATCTCGCTGCGTTCTTGAGGATGTTCTAGAGGCCGGCGCCGGAACCGAGCGTGAAAGCTTTGTTCATCAGCGGTTTAGCGATAGTCGACGAGCTTCTTGTCGGGATCGTAGGGCTGGTCCGACACAACCTTGGTCACGGCCTGTCCGCACTGCATCTTCTGCGACACCGCGTTGAACGCGTAGCTGGGCGATCCATGCAGCACCCAGCCCTCGCTCAGCGCCTTGGTTACCTTGTGGCAAAAGGCAGAATCGTCCTCGCCCGTCAAAAACCGATAGATCTGCATACCCAGCCCTGCGCTGCGTCCCAGTTGAACGGCGGCTTACTTACCGGTAATTGCCGCACATGCACAGCTTTCCGCAGCACCTGATCGACGGCTATGCCGCCTTCATCAACGGCCCCTATGCCGAGGCCGAAGGCAAGTACAAGAAACTGGCCAAGGAAGGCCAGTCTCCCACCACCATGGTCATCGCGTGCTGCGACAGCCGCGCCGCACCCGAGACGATTTTCGATGCGGGCCCGGGCGAACTCTTCGTCCTCCGCAACGTCGCCAATCTCGTCCCCACCTTCCAGCCGGATGGCGGGCAGCATGGCACGTCGGCGGGCATCGAGTTTGCGGTGAACGCGCTCGAGGTCGAGAACCTCGTGGTTCTCGGTCACGGCCGCTGCGGCGGCATCCGCGCGGCGCTCAATCCGGGCCACGCCCTCGCCCAGGGCGATTTTATCGGCAAGTGGATGGCTATGCTCGCCCCGGTGAGCGAGGAAGTGGCCAAGTACTCGTTCCTCACAAACACTGAGCGCGAGACAGTTCTAGAGCGCCTGAGTGTCCGCAACTCGATCAAGAACCTCCGCACCTTCCCCTACATCCGCGAGCGCGAAGCGGATGGACGGCTCAAGGTGCACGGCGCCTGGTTCGACATCTCGACCGGCGAACTCTGGGTGATGGACGACGAAACCGGCGACTTCAGTCGGCCGGACCTCACAGCCGCCTAGAATGCGGCGCGGCGCAGCAGCCGCGGCCCGAAGACATTGAGCAGCAGCCCGGCAAAGACGAGGCCGCTGCCAATCCATTCGAGGTTGCTGATGCGCTCGCCGAGCAGCAACGCGGCCGACCCGATCCCCGCGATCGGCACCAGCAGCGTGAACGGCGCGACAGTCGACGCCGGATAGCGGCCAAGCAGCACGCTCCAGGCGCCGTAGCCGAAAACGGTCGAGCCCCAGCCGATAAACAGCAGCGAGCCGATCCCCAGAATGGTGATCTGGCTCAAGGCCAGCGGCACGGCGCCGGGCCCCTCGAACAGCAGCGACAGCAGGTACAGCGGGATCGGCGGCACGAGGCTCGACCAGACCACAAAGCCCAGCATGTCGATCTTGCCCGCGCGCTTGGTGACGATATTGGCCACGCCCCAGCACGCCGCCGCGCCGATGGTCATCGCGAACGGCAGCAGCGCCGCGCCACCCAGCCGCTCGAGCGCGATGACCCCAATGCCGCCGAACGCAATGAGCGCGCCGATGAGCTGCGCCACGCTCGGCCGCTCGCCGAGGAACATCACGGCCAGCGCGATCGTGAAAAACGCCTGGAGCTGCATGACCAGCGAGCTGAGGCCCGCCGGCATGCCGAGCTTGATAGCGCTGAACAGCAGGCTGAATTGCCCGACGCCGACCGCAAATCCGTAAGCGACGAGAATGCCGAGCGCGACCTTCGGCCGACGGATGAAAAAGATCGCCGGCAGCGCGGCGACGACATAGCGGAGCGACGTTAGGAGCAGCGGCGGCACTTCGTCGACACCCCAGCGGATGGCGACGAAGTTCACGCCCCAGACAATGACGACAACGAGGACGAGCAGGGTGTCCTTGGGGGACATCTCGAAGACTCCGGTTGGTCGACCGGCCCCTGCCCGAGCCAGATTGCGCGGCTTACGCCGCCTTGCGCTCCACCAGCTTGCGCTCGATCAGCGTTTCGAGGATCTGGACGGTATTGAGCGCCGCGCCCTTGCGGAGGTTGTCGGAGACGACCCACATCGAGAGGCCGTTCTCGACCGTCACGTCTTCGCGGATGCGCGACACGTAGGTGTGGTACTCGCCGACCGCTTCGATCGGCGTCGCGTAGCCACCCGGCTCGCGCTTATCGAGGACCGACACACCCGGCGCCTCGCGCAGGATATCGCGCGCTTCATCGGGCGTGATTTCCTTTTCGAACTCGATGTTGACGGCCTCGGAGTGGCCGACGAACACCGGCACGCGCACGCAGGTGGCGGTGAGCTTGATCTTGGGGTCGAGGATCTTCTTGGTCTCGACCACCATCTTCCACTCTTCCTTCGTGTAGCCGTCCTCCATGAACACATCGATGTGCGGGATGACGTTGAAGGCGATCTGCTTGGCGAACTTCTTGGGTGTCGGCGTGTCGTTGACGAAGATGCCCTTGGTCTGCGTCCAGAGCTCGTCGACGGCTTCCTTGCCGGCGCCGGAGACCGACTGGTAGGTCGCCACCACCACGCGCTTGATCGTCGCCGCATCGTGGAGCGGCTTCAGCGCCACCACGAGCTGCGCCGTCGAGCAATTGGGGTTGGCGATGATGTTCTTGCGGTCGTTGCGCGCCATGTACTCGTCGAGCACAGCGGCGTTGACCTCGGGCACCACCAGCGGCACGTCGGCGTGGTAGCGCCAGAAGGACGAGTTATCGACGACGATGGTGCCGGTGGCCCCGATCCTTTCGCCGTATTCCTTGGCGATCGACGAGCCTGCCGACATCAGAGCGAAATCGACGCCGGTCCACTCGAAATTCTCGAGGTTCTGCACCTTGAGGCGCTTGTCGCCGAAGCTGATTTCCTGGCCCTGCGAGCGAGCGGAGGCGAGTGCGATCACCTCGGACGCCGGAAACTTGCGCTCGGCGAGGATGTTGAGCATTTCGCGGCCCACATTGCCCGTGGCCCCGACGACTGCGACGCGATAACCCATTTGGACTGGTTCCTTCGACCCCATCCCCCGCGCCGGACATCCGGCGGCCTAAACTCTTTCGGCCTCTCCCCGGCGGGGAGCTGCCCGGGGAAAAGCTTAGCGGGTGGTTTTGGTGGTTTTCGTCTTGAGGCCGAGCGGCAGCATCGGAATGCGCCGGGGACCGAAGGTCTCCAGCTCGATCATCTCGATGTCCATCATGTCTTCGCGCATCGCGAACACCTCAAGCAATGCGGGGCTTTTACGCCCAAATGCCAAAGAGTCAATCAATCCGGTGAGGGGCTAGAACTTGACGCCCGCCCGGACGCCCAGATTGGTCAGCCCACGGTTCGGATGGCAGAGTTCGGCGCTCGAGGCGTGCTCGAGCGTCAGCATGATGCTGGCATTGTCGGCAACGTCGACGCCGATGCTGCCCGCTTCGTAGAACAGCGCCCGACAGCCGAGGTCTCGCGCAGGCAACACGGCCCCGCTCAGCGCCCCGTTGTGGATGGCGCCGCCCAGGGTGAGTTCTACCCACGCCGGGCTGTCCATGATCGGCACATGCCAGTTGAGACCGACATGAGCCATGCTTTCGAGCCCGCCGAAGTTCGCCGTGCCGCCAACGCTGACCCGCAGCTCGCCATCGAGCCAGGTGAACATGTCGAGGTATGGCGCGGTGAACAGCGCCTCGAAGTTCACGTCCTGGACGCGCGACAGATTTTCGACCGTGAACGGATCGGCCGAGTGCGACATCACACCGGCACGGAGCTCGGATAGTCCAAAATCGCCGGCCACTACCGGCTGGGCAAGCAGCGCTGTTCCGACGAGCAAAACTGCAGAAAGGCGCAAGACGACCCCCGATATTGCCGGTCAAACTGAAGCTTTTTGCTGTGAAGTCAAGACGTTCCGCGCTCTCGGCATTGCTCGGGAACGACAGTGTGGCAGATGCGCAAGTCCTGCTGCCGCTAGAAGCTGATCCCGAGCTGCGCGCCGAGCGTCGTGACTTCCTTGGTTGTCTTGTCGCAGAGGCCGAAGTCTCTCAGATGCTCGACCCCGACGCTGACCGTCCAATTGTCGCCCAGCGCTACGCCGACACCGGCGGTGGCGTAGGGCAAGACCTGGCAGCCGGCCGCCGGCGCCTCGAGCAACACCGCAGCGCCGAGGCCGCCTTCGAAGAACACCGGCGCCAGCGGCACCCACGTCCGCCACAGCAGATTGGCATGGGCAAAGCTCTCGCCGGACCCGAAATTGCTTGTGGCGCCAACCTCGAGGCCGGGCGAAAAGATCAGAAACAACGGATTGATCGGCGGATCCCAGATCAGATCGACATTGGCGTTCTCGAGCCGGCCATTGCTCAGCGGATCGAGCAACTGGCCAAATTCGCTGAAGCCCGTCAGCGATCCGCCGCCGCGGACTTGGATACCGATATTCTGCGCCAGCGCCGGCGAGGCGACCAGCAGCGCGATGAGGACCAGCAGAGTACGCATGCACAAAACTCGCGAGACGGCGGCACTCTACCCGCAAATCCCTAACGTCCTCTGCGTGACACCGGCGCCGGTCCGCGCTATGGGCCCGCCCATGCGCAAGATCGACGTCGTAGTGCTCGGGGCCGGAGCGGCCGGGATGATGGCCGCCATCGAAGCCGGCAAACGCGGCCGCTCGGTGTTGGTCGTCGACCACGCCAAGGCGCCCGGCGAAAAAATCCGCATCTCTGGCGGCGGGCGCTGCAACTTCACCAATGTGAACACCCGGCACGACCGGTTCATCTCGCAGAACCCCAAATTCGCGGTGTCGGCTTTGAGCCGCTACACACCGCAGAAATTCATCGACCTGGTGAAGGCCTACGGCATCGCCTTCCACGAAAAGACGCTCGGGCAACTGTTCTGCAACGGCTCGTCGGTGCAGGTGGTCAACCTCTTGACCAGCGAGATGGGCAAGGCGGGGGTGACGCTGGAACTGAGCACGACTGTCGAGGGTGTCGCAACCTCGACGGGTGGGTTCACCGTCCGCCTGTCCTCGGGCGAGATCGAAGCCACATCGCTTGTCATCGCCACCGGCGGCAAGTCGATCCCAAAGATGGGCGCGACCAATTTCGGTTACCGGCTGGCCGAGCAGTTCGGGCTCAAATCGACCGAGACGCGACCGGCGCTGGTGCCGCTCACCTTCGAGCCACGCATCCTCGAGCGGCTGGCGCCGCTGTCGGGCATCGCGGCGGACACGACGGTCAGCGCGAACGGCAAGACGTTCCGCGAAGCGATGCTGTTCACCCATCGCGGCCTCAGCGGTCCGTCGATCCTCCAGATCTCGAGCTACTGGCGCGAGGGCGACGCCATCGTCGTCAATTTGCTGCCCGACATGGACGTGCCCGGCATGCTGAAGGCCGCACGAAGCGCGACGCCCAAGCTTGCGCTGCAGACAGTGCTGTCGGCGCATCTGTCGAAGCGCCTCGCCCAGATGCTGGCCGAGGACATCGGCATCGGCTCTATGATGGGCGATATCTCCGACAAGAAGATCGGCACGATCGCCGAGGCCCTGACCCGCTGGACGCTGAAGCCCACAGGCTCCGAGGGCTATCGCACCGCCGAGGTGACGCTGGGCGGCGTCGACACCGCCGGGCTCAACTCGACGACGATGGAAGCGCGAACCGTACCCGGCCTGTTCGTGATCGGCGAAGTCGTCGACGTCACCGGCTGGCTCGGCGGCTACAACTTCCAGTGGGCCTGGGCCAGCGGCTGGGCCGCCGGACAGGTGGCCTAAGCTGACCAGGGAGTCAGCCGCGGGATCCAGCGCCGGACATTCGCCCGGTAGCGGTCGTATTGCGCCCCGTAGGTCTGGCTCAGCGTCGGCTCTTCGTAGGTCAGCACGAACAGATGCACCGTTAGCCACACGATGGTGCCCCAGGCGAGCACGCCGACGCTGCCGAAGGACAACGCCTGCCCCAGGATCAGCGAGACGACCGCGACGTACATCGGGTTGCGCACGAAGCGGTAGGAGCCGGTCACCACCAGTTCTTTGGTCGGCGCAATGGGCGCGGGCGTGCCGCGGCCCTGCAGCGCGAAACGGGCAAACGTTTCGAGCAGCAACACGCCGCCGAGCAACAGCAACAGGACGCCGAGCCAGCTGAACGGCACGAATCCAAGCAGCGGCGGCTCCTGTCGATAGCCCGAGATCGCCCACGGGATCAGACCAGCGACGATCCCCGGCGCGACGAACAGGAAGACGATCGAGCCGGCAATGGCTCGCAGCCGTTCGGTCATGGCGGCGCCTCCTCGGTGATCTCGACTATTTCCCCCTGCCCTTGCTCCATCAACGCTGCTGGACTATAGGGGCTTGTCTTCGACACCTGCCCAGGGAGGCGTGTTCATGCATTTCAGCTCGCTTCGCCTTATGGGCGGAATGGCGGCCTAGCCCGCCGCTTCGGTCCCCGCGACCGCATCCGAATCCATCGCCGACCATTTCAGCCATCGGCGGCAGTGTCGAAACTTCATTTCATAAAGGACCGGTGCTGAGGCATCGGCAGCAATCATGGCCCGTAAACTCGACCAAGAGGGTGACGCCTATCGCAAGGTGCTCGGCTTCACCTTCCGCCAGTGGAAGCATCAGCCCTGGACGCTCGGCGCAACGCTCGCCGGCTTCATGGTCGCCACAGTGCTCGACGTCCTGACGCCGCTCTATGCCGGCCGCCTCGTCGAGGCCGTCGCGCAGGGTGGCGATGCTGCGCTGAACGCATCGATCGAAGCGTTCGCGATCCTGATCGCGCTCGGCCTTGGCGCCGTGGTGGTGCGTCAGCTCGGCTTCATGGCGATCATCCAGTTCACGCTCAAGATGATGGCTGACACGGCGCAGATGGCCTTCCATCGCGTGCAGCGCTTTTCGACCGACTGGCACGCCAACACCTTCGCCGGCTCGACCGTGCGCAAGGTGACGCGCGGCATGTGGGGCATCGATCAGCTCAACGACGTGCTGATCATGTTCCTCTTCCCCTCGCTGGTGATGCTCGTGGGCACGACGATCACGCTGGGCCTGATCTGGCCGATGATGGGCGTAATCATCGCCCTCGGTTCGGTGATCTATATCAGCGTCACGGTATGGATGTCGGTCAGCTTCGTGTCGCCGGCGGCGAGCCTTGCCAATATGTGGGACACGCGCATGGGCGGCGCGCTCGCCGATGCGATCTCGTGCAACGCCGTGGTCAAAGGCTTCGGTGCCGAGACGCGCGAGGAAGAGCGGCTGAGCCACGTCGTCGGCAAGTGGCGCTCGCGCACGGTCCGCACCTGGCAGCGCGGCACGCTCAACGGCGGCATCCAGGGCGCGATGCTCATTTTGCTGCGCACGGCGATCATCGGCTTCGCGATCATCTTGTGGCAGCAGGGCTTGGCGAAGGCCGGCGACATCGCGCTGGTGCTGACGTCGTTCTTCGTGCTGCAGGGCTATCTGCGCGACATCGGCCAGCACGTGCGCAATCTGCAGCGCGCGGTGAACGACATGGAGGAGCTCGTCGACGTGCACCTCGCGCCCGTCGGCATCGAGGACCGGCCGAACGCCAAGCCCGCCAACATCCAGGACGGCCGCATCGCGTTCGAGAATGTGACGTTCCAATACGGCAAGCATGTCACGCCGCTCTACAAGGACTTCTCGGTCAACATTCCGGCCGGTCAGCGCGTCGGGCTCGTGGGCCATTCGGGCAGCGGTAAAACGACGTTCGTCAAGCTGATCCAGCGGCTGCACGATGTCACCGGCGGCCGCATCGTGATCGACGGCATCGACATCCGCGACATGACACAGGCGTCGTTGCGCAGCCAGATCGCGATCGTACAGCAGGAGCCGATCCTGTTCCACCGCTCGCTGGCCGAGAACATCGCCTATGCCCGACCCGGTGCGACGCGTCGCGAAATCATGGAAGCGGCCAAGCTCGCTAGCGCCCACGACTTCATCGAAGCCCTGCCCAAGGGCTACGAGACGCTGGTGGGCGAACGCGGCGTGAAGCTCTCGGGCGGCGAGCGCCAGCGCGTGGCGATTGCACGCGCCTTCCTCGCGGACAGCCCGGTGCTGATCCTCGATGAGGCGACGTCCTCGCTTGATTCCGAGTCGGAGCTGCTGATCCAGAAGGCGATGGAACGCCTGATGGTGGGCCGCACCACCATCGTCATTGCTCACCGGCTGTCGACCGTGCGCGCACTCGACCGGCTGCTGGTGTTCGACAAGGGTAAGGTGGTCGAGGAAGGCACGCATGAAACGCTGGTGCAGAAAGACGGCGGCATCTATCGTCGGCTGTTCGAACGCCAGGCGCTCGAGCTGACGCGTGGCATGAAGGTGGCGTGATGGGATTGCCGCTGTCGATTCTCGATCTTGCCCCCGTGCCTGATGGCACCACCTCGCCCGAGGCGCTGCAGAACATCGTGAGCCTGGCCCGGCTCGGCGACGAGCTGGGCTACACGCGCGTCTGGTACGCAGAGCATCACGGCATGCCGTCGATTGCCTCGTCCTCGCCGGAAGTGCTGATCGCGACCGCCGCCGCGAACACCACGCGCATCAATGTCGGTTCGGGCGGCGTGATGCTGCCCAACCACGTGCCGCTGCGGGTGGTGGAGACCTATCGCACGCTCAACGGACTGCATCCCGGCCGCATCGACCTTGGCATCGGGCGCGCCGGTGGCAGCGATGGGCGGACGCTGAGTGCGCTGCGCTCGACCGACGGCAATTACTTCTCGCACGAACTGGCGGAACTGCTGGCCTTCGAGGAAGGCACGTTCCCTGTCGATCATCCGTTCGCGCCGATCAATGTGGTGCCCGAGCGGGTGAAGCTGCCGCCGATCTTCCTGCTCGGCTCGTCCGGCGCGAGCGCTGCGGCCGCCGGTGAAATCGGTGTCGGCTATTCGTTCGCGGCGCACTTTTCGGCCGCACCGCCGGCGCCGGCCTTCGCAGCCTATCGCGCTGCGTTCCGGCCCTCGGCGCAGTTCGACAGGCCGCACGCGATCCTTGCGGTATCAGCCCTGGTTGCCCCGACGGAAGACGAAGCGAAATTCCTATCGACGTCTCAGGCGGTCAGCTGGGCGCTGTTTCACTCGGGCGAATTGCGCAAGCTCGTGGCGCCGGAGCAGGCAAGCAAGTGGCCGCTGTCACCGCAGCAGCAGGCGATCGTCGACAAGCAGAGCCGGCTCTGGATCGTCGGCGATCCGCAACAGGTGAAGGCCACGATCGAAGAGCAGGCGGAAGCAGCCGGCGCCGACGAGGTGATCGTCACCACCACCGTGTGGAGCCACGACCTGCGGCTCCGCTCCTATCGCCTGCTGGCCGAAGCGTTCGGACTCTCTTGAATGGTCGCGCGCTCGAACCGGAAGACCGGTCACCATTCTTCCTGAGCGCGCTCCGTTAGGCGGCGAGCTTCTTCATGATCGCGGCGCCCATCTCTTCAGTGCCGACGCTCTTGCCGCCCTGCGCGATGTCTCCGGTGCGGAGGCCATCGTCGAGCACTGCGGCAATCGAAGCCTCGAGCTTGTTGGCGAGCTCGATCATGCCGAACGAATAACGCAGCGCCATCGCGAACGAGGCGAGCATCGCGATCGGATTGGCGACCCCCTTGCCCGCGATGTCGGGGGCGGAGCCGTGCACCGGCTCGTACAATGCCTTGCGGCGACCCTGATCGTCCGGCGCACCGAGCGAGGCCGACGGCAGCATACCCAGCGAGCCGGTGAGCATCGCGGCCGCGTCCGAGAGCACGTCGCCGAAGAGGTTGTCGGTGACCATCACGTCGAACTGCTTGGGGTTGCGCACTAGCTGCATCGCCGCGTTGTCGGCGAGGATGTGGTGAAACTCGACATCGGGGTAGTCCTTGGCCGCGATGTGCGCGACTTCGTCCCATAGCACGCCCGACTTCATCACGTTCTTCTTGTCGGCCGAGTGCACTAGCTTCTTGCGGGTGCGGGCGAGGTCGAACGCCACGCGGCAGATGCGGTCGATCTCGTAGGTCTCATAGACCTGCGTGTCGACGGCGCGCTTCTGGCCGTTGCCGAGATCGGTGATCGTTCCTTGGGCTCGCCGAAATAGACGCCGCCGGTGAGCTCGCGAACGATGAGGATATCGAGACCCTCGACGAGCTCCTTCTTGAGCGACGACGCATCGGCTAGCGCCGGATAGCAGATCGCCGGGCGGAGGTTGGCGAAGAGCCTCAAATCCTTGCGCAGACGCAGCAGGCCGGCTTCGGGGCGCACGTCGTACGCCACCTTGTCCCACTTGGGTCCGCCGACCGCGCCGAAGATCACGGCATCGGCAGCGAGCGCCTTCTGCATGTCTTCTTCGGAGATGGCTTTGCCGTGCTTGTCATACGCCGAGCCGCCGACGAGACCCGTATCGGTGGTAAAGTCGGCCTTACCCTCTTTGTTGAGCCAGTCGACGAGCTTTTGCACTTCGCCCATGACTTCGACGCCAATGCCGTCGCCGGGAAGGAGGAGGAGTTTATGGGACATTGTTCTGGTCTCTTAGCTCTTGGCCGCGCCGATGCGAGCGGTGATCTCAATTTCGATCTTCATGGCCTCTTCGATCATCTTGACGATGAGCATCGAAGCGGCGGGGCGGATATCCTTGAAAACGGCGCCGACGGCCTCGACGACCTCATCCACATAGGACGCATCGCCGACATAATAGACCACGCGGACCGTGTCCTCGATCGATGAGCCGGCCTGCTTGAGCGCCTTGTCGATCGTCGCAAGCGCGTTCCTTGCCTGCTCGCCGACGCTCTCGGGCATCTTCATGGTCGCGTAGTCATAGCCCGTGGTGCCGGACACATAGACCGTGTCCTCATGGCGCACCGCGCGCGAATAGCCGAACTTGGACTCGAACGGAGAGCCGGTCGAAATACGCTGCACCATCAGATCCACGGCCTCTGGTTGGAAATCTTGCTTTCGTAGGACGAAATCTCGGCGCTCTCCTTGAGCGTGGTCGCGATATCGTCGAGTCCTTCGAGCAGCACGTGCTTGCGCGCCGGATCAATATCGAAATGCAGCGTGCCGCCGTCCGGCCCCTTGATCGTCTGGCTCTCGAGATCGACAGAGATGGTAGCGTTCGAACCGCGCTCGGCGTCGTCCATCAGCAGCTTCAGCTGCTCTGGGGTAACGACGATGGGCAGAATGCCGTTCTTGAAGCAGTTGTTGTAGAAGATGTCGGCAAAGCTGGTGGAGATCACGCAGCGCACGCCGAAATCGAGCAGCGCCCAGGGCGCATGCTCGCGCGACGAGCCACAGCCGAAATTGTCGCCGGCAACGATGATGGTCGCCTTGCGATAGGCGGGCTTGTTGAGCACGAAGTCCGGGTTTTCCGAGCCGTCCTCGTTGTAGCGCATCTCCGAGAACAAGGCCGTACCTAGCCCGGTGCGCTTGATCGTCTTGAGGTACTGCTTGGGGATGATCATGTCGGTGTCGATGTTGATGATCGGCAACGGCGCGGCGACGCCTGTGAGGTGCGTGAATTTATCCATGATCTGGACCCCTTTCGAGCCGGCGTAATGGCGCGTACGGCGCTGGAAATCAAGCTGTGGGCGCGCGAAGCGTTCGGCAGGCCTGGAGGCCCAAGTTGGAGCGACCGCTGCCCACCCACAGTGTCGTCCCTGCGAAAGCAGGGACCCAACTAGCCCTCCGCGCAAATGGTGAGTTGGATCCCAGCCTTCGCTGGGAACGCACTGGGGGTGAGCACCGCCGGAGACAGCCGCTTGCATCATCCTACATACTGTGCTAGTTCACTAACACACTACGGCTCTGGGGAATATTATGCGTCGAAACGAGTGGGTGCTTCCGACTGTTCTTACGGTTTTTGCGATTATGCCGCTGATACCGGGGGCGTTTCGGCTGGTGGAGATTGGGGGCGGGCCGGCGGTGATGGAAGCCAATCCGCGGATCGATGCCTTTCCGCTGCCGGTGGTCATCCATATCGTGACGGCGTTCTTTTACACCGTGGTCGGCGCCTGGCAGTTCTCGCCCGCGCTGCGGCGGACGCCCTGGCACCGACGGGTGGGACGCCTGCTCGCGGCGATGGGACTGGGCGCGGCCCTGTCGGGCATCTTCATGACGCTGGTTTATCCGCCCGCGCCGGAAAACCATGAGCTGCTGATGGTGTTCCGGCTGCTGGCCGGCGGCGGCATGGCGGTCTCGATCACGCTGGGCATCGTCGCGATCGTCATGCACCGCGACGTGACGGCGCACCGGGCCTGGATGATGCGCGGCTACGCGCTGGGGCTCGGAGCGGCCAGCCAGATGGCGATCTTCCTGCTGCTGTCGCCCCTGCTGGGCATGCCCGACGGCATGATCGGCGCACTGATGCTGGGCGCGGCGTGGCTTATCAACCTCGCCGTCGCCGAGTGGATGATCCGTCGGCCCGTTCGGATCCGGCTGGCGCCGGCGCGTGCCTAGGCCGGAACGAACTCGAATTCGTTGTCGAGCACGCCGTCGACACGGTCGCCGACCTTGAGGGCCAGCTTCTGGTTCTTGAGCTCGGCGATCCATTCGTCCCAGCCGACGAGATCGAGGCCACCCGGCCGGTCCTGCTCCTGCGACTCGCCCGAATTGAGCAAATACTGGTCGAAAACGATGCGCAGCGTGATCTGCGAGCGCGTGCCGGAGGGCAGCTCGGACCAGGCTGGCTGGCCTCCGCGGGCACCTGCCCAGTTACGGATTTCGTCAGCGGATTTGAGAATGCGGGACATAGGACGCTCCAAAGAAAATGGCCCGGCAGCCGGGCCATGAAAGATGCCGGAAACGACGGTCAGTTGAGCGTCTTGCGCTCGACGAACTCGTAGTCGGTGGTGCCGCCTTCGGATACGCGCAGAGCAAGCTGCTGGCGATCGAGCTCGGCCAGCCAGGCCGTCCAGGAGACGGGGCTGACGCCTTGATCGACATTGGGCATGCCGGCCGGGCGCGCCGGGCGATTGAACTTGAGTGCGAGACGCGACCGCATCTCGCCGGAACTGTTGTGAGCCCGCACGACGGCAGGCAAACCGCGCCGCTCGGTCACCCAGGCCTGGATGTCACGGTGGCGTGTCAACGTATGGGCGTGTGTCATCGGTTTCCCCTCCCAAGGCTACGCAACGGGAACCTCGCGAGATGCGATTGGTTCCGCCCACTTTATGTAGTGAGTCGCGTGGCCAGTTTGAGGCGCGTCAAATCGTCCGCCGAAAAGTAACTGAGGCGGTCGGGCGGGGTTTCAAGCGCTCTCAGCCACACCTCGGCATCGACGCCCATCTCTAGCATATAACGCGATATCTCGGCGGTCATGCTCTGTGCGTCGCTCATCGCCGATCCCGCTGCTGCAAGTCGCGAGGCAAGCGTCGAGTCGGATGGCGCGGCGGCATAAATCTGGTGGACGGCAATGGCAGAGGTGGGCGTCGCGATCCGCTCCTTGCCGCCGGCAAAGACCAGCGGACAGGACGACGCGCAAAGCGAACCGGCGGCGACGGAGGTGGTGAACCCTTTTTCGCGGATCAGGCGGCCCATGGCCAGGGCGTCGGCGACCGAACCGCCGGGCGAGTCGAGCGCGACGGTCTTGATGTACTCGGCAAACGAGTCGACCGCGGCGGCGAAGGTTTCGGCCGATCCCGGCAAGATGGTGCCGGTGACGGTCAGCTCGCCGCCGCTGCCGAGCTTGACCTCGAGCGGCTGGCGCAGCGTATCCATCGGCGTCGACACATCCGGACCGGGCGTGCCGCCGGGAGCACTGGGGTCGAAGGCAGGCAGGATCGGCGCGAGCTCGGCCGGGACCGCGAGCGGCTCCTGGCCGCTGAGTTCGGTGTAATCGAGATAGAGGATCACCGCCGTCGCCGAGAGCAGGCCGAAGAAGGCGGAACGGATGATCGCGCCGTCCTCGAAGGCCGCGGCCCAGTTGATGAAGCGGCGGGCGATTGTGGTCATCAGGGCCGCTTGCGATTGACGTCGAGCGGCGTGACGGTGGCGTCGGTGGGGCTCGCCGCAACCGCCGGCTTTTCGGGCTCAACGGGCGCGGCGGGTTCTTCCACCGGCGGCGCGGGCTCTTCGACCACGACGACCGGAGCGGGTTCGACCATCGGCTTGCCCGAGAGCTGGCGGTAGAGGTCCATGGCGCGGATCATCTCGGCCGCGGTCATGGTTTCGGCTTCCTCGATGGTGGAGGTTTCGCGCCGCATCGCGTCATAGGCGATCATCAGCACGAGGACGAGCACGACCGGCAGCAGGTCGATCGAGATGGCGCCGGCCCAGCTGGGGATGAAATCGCTCCAGTAGCGGAGCACGGCTTCGGCCGACGACAGCGGCACGAAGCGGGTCGGCTCGACCTTGGGCTGGGCGAGGATTTCGTCGGCGGCCTGGCTGAGCGCGGCGGACTGCGCCGCCACGGACTCGCGGACCGTACCCATCACCGTATCCTGCCGGCTGACCAGATCGGTGGACCGGCCGTCGGCGACAGGAGCGATGAAGCCGACCGACAGATCGGCGGCGGCGCGCTTGACCGACGGGGCGACGCCGGTTTCCTGCAGCGAAGCGACAATGGCGTTGAGCTGCACGGCCTCGGCGGCGAATTCGTCGGCGCGTGGGCCGATGTCGCCGGTGCCCGAGACCAGCTCGCGCATCTTGGCGAGATGGGCCGTGCCCTGCTCGAACTGCCCCGTCACGTCGGCGCGCGAATTGCTGATGGTGCCGGCAAGCTCGTTCATCTGCGCCGACATCTGGGTCAGGAGCTGGACCACCGAGCCCGAGCCGGTGGTGCCGGTGAGCGCGCCGGAACTGCGCTCGTCGTCGGCGAGGCGCGCAAACCGCTCGGCGGCACGCTGCACGTCCGGCAGCAGCGACTGTGATGCAAGGGCATTGGAATGCGCCTCATCGAGGTCCTGCACGTATCCCTGGAGCGTGACCGCAAGGTGCTGCTCGAGCGCGGCGGAGCCGGCGAGCGCCGCGGCATTGAGCCAGGACGACATCGCCATGATCATCAGGCAACCGACGCCCATGGTGAGGAACAGCCCGGCGCGCTGCACGCCCGACGTGACGATCGGCACGAAGCGCAGCATGAACGTCCAGAAGGCGTAGATCGCGACCGACACGGCGGCCGAATAGATGATGGCGGCAAAGAACACGAAGGTCGCCGTGCCATCGAGCAGGCCGCGAACGCCCAGATACGTATAAACACCCGACGCCAGCGCCAGCACCGCCAGCGAGAACCGCGTCATGGTTTCGACGCCCGTCAGCGTCTGCTGAATGCGCGCGGCATTGTTCCTGCGAAGCATGGAGCTGTCCCCGAAAAGGCCGGCTGGCCCGTTGTCGGCGACGATAATAGGGCGAAGGCGGCGGGAAAGAGGCGGGAAACGCGCGGTTTGGTAAGCTTGGGGCCGATCAGCCCTTCACTGTCGTCCTGCACGCTTGCTCGACGCGCCCCCTCTTTGCCAACGCGAGCCTGTCGAGCACGCTCATTCGGTGGCGACGTCGAGCGCCAGCTCCACCATCTGCTTGAGCGATGACTGGCGGTCCTCGGCGCTCATCGACTCCTCGGTGACGAGGCTGTCAGTCATGGTGCAGATGGTCAGCGCTTTGACTCCGAAGCGCGCCGCCAGCGTGTAGAGCGCCGCAGACTCCATCTCGACGCCGATGACGCCGTGGCTAGGCAGGCGGCCATAGCCCTCCATGCCCGGCTCGACGTGGTAGAAGATATCGGAGCTCAGCATGTTGCCCACATGGTAGCGCATCTTGCGCGCCTCGGCCTTGTCGGCGGCGGAGCGCAGGAGGCCGTAATCGGCGATGGGTGCGAAGCTGAAGGGGCCGAACCCATCCTTGACGATGGTGGAGTCGGTGGAGGCCGCCTGTGCGATGATCAGGTCGCGCACCGCGACACTCGCATGGAGGCCGCCGCAGGTGCCGATGCGGATCAGCGTCTTGAGGCCATAGACGTTGATCAGCTCGTGCACGTAGATCGAGAGCGAGGGCTGGCCCATGCCGGTCGCCTGCACGCTCACGCGCTTGCCGTTCCACATGCCCGTATAGCCCAGGCAATTGCGTACCGAGTTCACCAGCTTGGCGTCTTTGAGGAAGGTCTCGGCGACCCATTTGGCGCGCAGTGGGTCGCCCGGCAGGAGCACAGCTTCGGCGTAGTCGCCCACTTTGGCGTGATTGTGCGGGGTCATGTCGGCCCTCCCTTTGATTGTGGCCATGAAACCCTATCTGTCGCGACGCATTCAAGCCCCTGACTGGAGGCCCTCATGGTCGCGAAAATCTTCATCGATGGCGAAGCTGGCACGACCGGTCTCCAGATCCGTGAGCGGCTCGCCGGCCGGCGTGATCTCGAGGTCATTTCGATCGCCCAGGACAAGCGCAAGGATATCGAGGAGCGCAAACGTCTCCTGAACCTCGCCGATGTCGCGATCCTCTGCCTGCCTGACGATGCGTCGCGCGAATCCGTTTCGCTGATCGAGAACGACACCACCAAGGTGATCGACGCCTCGACCGCATTCCGCACGGCCGAAGGCTGGGCCTATGGCTTTGCCGAAATGGACCAGGCGCAGAGTGCCCGGATCGCCGCGAGCAAGCGCGTCGCCAACCCCGGCTGCTGGCCCCAGGGCGCCATCGCAACGTTGCGCCCACTGATCGAAGCCGGCCTGATCCCGGCCGACTACCCCGTCACCGTCAACGGCGTCTCGGGTTATTCGGGCGGCGGCAAGTCGATGATCGCCGACTATGAGGGCGCGGGCGAGAGCGCCAACGAGTTCATGCCCTATGGCCTGACCTTCAAGCACAAGCACCTGCCCGAGCTCAAAACCTATGCCAGGCTCGACGCCACGCCGCTGTTCACGCCCGTAGTCGGCAACTTCGCGCAGGGCATGATCACCATGGTGCCGCTGCAGCTCTCGATGGCGGCGACGATCCCGACCGGCAAGCAGTTGCACGAGGCGATCGCCGCGCATTACGCCGACATCCCCGACAGCTTCGTCGAAGTCGCGCCCTATGTGGAAGCCGAGCGCCTGCCCGAGCTCAACCCCGAGATTTACAACAACACCAACCGCATGAAGCTCCACGTCTTCGCCAACGACGACAAGGCGCAGGCGGTACTGATCGCGGTGTACGACAATCTCGGCAAGGGTGCGTCGGGCGCGGCAGTGCAGAATCTCAATCTGATGCTGGGCGTGAAGGCGGATACGTCGCTGGCGGCGTGATGCGTTTCGACGCGCTCATCATCTGGCGATGCAGCTAGCTAGTGCTCTGAACGCGAACCAACCACCAGGTCATCCCCGCGAAAGCGGGGACCTCTGTTTGCTGGGCGTTGTTTGATTTACGCAGGGAAGAGCCGGGCGACGCCCGGCCCAAACTTCTGTGCTGACTGCCCTTCAACCAACAGAGATTCCCGCTTTCGCGGGAATGACCCGGTGGTAGGGTTTGGCATGGAGGGATACGGCAAGTATGCGGTCTACATTCTCGCAGGCCGCAAATATGGCGCGTTGTATATAGGCGTGACCGGCGACCTGCTGGGTCGCGTCATCACGCATCGCGAAGAGTGGCTCGAGGGCTTCACCTCGCGCTATCATGTCCACGATCTGGTCTACGCCGAGTTCCATCCACAGCCGAGTGCCGCTATCGCGCGGGAGAAACAGCTCAAGAAGTGGCGAAGAGAATGGAAGATCAGGCTCATCGAGGACTCCAACCCCGACTGGAATGATCTTTTCGACGACATCGCCGGCTAAGCGCTGAGGTCCGCCACCTTCATCTCGCCCGCCGTCACCGCATCCGCCGGGGCAATCGACAGCAATAGTCCCCGCTGGCCGGCGTTGATGTAGATCGTGTCGTAGAGCTCGGCTGTTTCGTCGAGCGCGGTGGGGACTTTGCGCTTTTGGCCGAAGGGGCCGATGCCGCCGACTTTGTAGCCGGTGAGACGTTCGGCGTCGGGGACCTTCATCATCGCTGCGGATTTGCCGCCGAAAATGACGGCTAGCTTCTTCATCGAGACCTCGATGTCGGACGGAACGACGACGCAGACCGGCTTGCCGTCCACCTCGGCCATCAACGTCTTGAAGGTCTGGCCCGGATCGATGCCCAGCGATTCGGCAGCGTGAAGGCCGATGCGCGGCGCGTCGGGGTCGTAGTCGTAGGGGTGGAGGCCGAAAGAAATGCCGAGCTTCTGCAGCAACAGCGTGCCCTGCGTGGTGTGCGACATTGGAATGGCTCCAGACTACGCAAATTTATTGGGCAAATTCGACGCGAATTGCTAGAGAGCCGCCGTCTTTGGGAATGGACGGACTTCTAGATACATGCGCGTGATCGGGCTGGTCATCCTGCTCGTGGGGCTGGTTATTGTCGCCACCGTGCAGTGGGCGCTGTATGGCGCGCCGCTCATGGCGGCCGGTATCGGCATTCTGGTTCTGGAGCGCTATCTCCAAAAGCGCCAGATGAACAAACCAGGCGCGCCGCGGTTCGTCCCGGTGCATGCGCGGGGCACCAAGCCCGTGCCCAAGCGCAGCGCGCCGCAGCGCGCGGCAGCAAAAACCGAGCCGACGCTCAAGACCGCAGCCCGCGAGCCGGTGCTCGATGGCGGCTTCGTGCCGATCTTCGAGGGCGAGGAGAGCTCGGCGCTGTTCAGCGATCTGCGCAACCAGATCAGCGCACCCGCCAAGGACGCGCTGACCGCGATGCGCAACTCGGGTTTCGAGATTCGCGCCCGCTCGGACAGGGTGATCGTGTCGCGCGACAACCACAGCGAAGTGCTGCGCTCCAATGCGGCGATCACCAACTATCTGCGGCAGCTCGGCCTCAGCGGCGAGTGAGCTGCCCGTCTTCGCGAGCGGCGGCCGCCTCGATCGCTTCCATGTCGTCATCCGAGAAGCCGAAATGGTGGCCGATCTCGTGGACGAGCACATGGGTGATGATCTGCCCCAGCGTCTCGCCCTCTTCGCTCTCGGCCCAATAGTCGAGGATGGGGCGGCGATAGAGCCAGACCTGATTGGGCAGCTGCCCGGTGAACGGCGTGGCGCCACCCTGCGGCAGGCCGACACCACGGAACAGGCCGAGAATGTCGAACTCGGTCTCGAGCTCCATCTCGCGCATGGTCTCGTCGTCCGGAAACTCGGACACCATGCAGGGCACATTGCCGGCGAGATCACGGAACTGCTGCGGAAGAGTCTCCCACGCGGCAGCAGCGATTTCCTCGAAATCGTCGAGAGTGGGGGCGGTGCGGTCGGTCCAGCTGTTCATCGACTTCCCCTCACCCGCCTTGCTTTGCAAGGCACCCTCTCCCCGGAGGGGCGAGGGCCGATGGAACGCCATCACCGTCTTCCCCTCTCCCCATATGGGGAGAGGGTGGCGCGCAGCGCCGGGTGAGGGGCCGTCCGATAGGCGAACTCAGTTCCACTCACGAATATCGACGAAATGGCCGGCGATCGCCGCAGCCGCCGCCATCTGTGGCGAGACGAGGTGCGTGCGACCCTTGAAGCCCTGGCGGCCCTCGAAGTTGCGGTTCGAGGTCGAGGCGCAACGCTCATGCGGCCTGAGCTTGTCGGGATTCATGGCAAGGCACATCGAGCAGCCCGGCTCGCGCCATTCGAAGCCGGCATCCTTGAAGATCTTGTCGAGACCTTCCTGCTCCGCCTGCTCTTTGACGAGTCCCGAGCCCGGCACCACCATAGCGTTGACGCCAGCGGCGACCTTCTTGCCCGCGACCACTTTCGCCGCGGCGCGCAAATCCTCAATGCGGCCATTGGTGCATGAGCCGAGGAACACGCGTTCGATCGAGATGTCGGTGATCGGCGTGCCGGGCTTGAGGCCCATATAGTCGAGCGCACGCCACTTCGACGCTCGCTTGTTCTCGTCCTTGATATCGTCAGGGTTCGGCACCACGCCATTGACCGAGATCACGTCCTCGGGCGACGAGCCCCAGGAAACGATCGGCGGCAGCTTGGCGGCGTCGAGGATCACGACCTTGTCGTAGTGCGCGTCGTCGTCAGACTTGAGCGTCTTCCAGTACTGGAGCGCCATTTCATACGCTTCGCCCTTCGGCGCGCGCGGGCGTCCCTTGACGTACTCGAAAGTCTTCTCGTCTGGCGCGATCAGGCCGGCGCGGGCGCCGCCTTCGATGGTCATGTTGCAGACCGTCATGCGGCCTTCCATCGACAGCGAGCGGATCGCTTCGCCGGCAAATTCGATGACGTGGCCGGTGCCGCCGGCCGTGCCGATTTCGCCGATGATGGCGAGGATGATGTCCTTGGCGGTGACGCCGGGCGGCAGCTGGCCGTCGACACGCACCAGCATGTTCTTGGCCTTCTGCTGGATCAGCGTCTGGGTCGCGAGCACATGCTCGACTTCGGACGTACCGATGCCATGCGCCAGCGCACCGAAGGCACCATGCGTCGAGGTGTGCGAGTCACCGCACACGATCGTCATGCCCGGAAGCGTGAACCCCTGCTCCGGCCCGACGATGTGAACAATGCCCTGACGCTTGTCGAAGGGGTCGTAATACTCAATGCCGAAGTCCTTGGTGTTCTCGGCGAGCGCCGCGATCTGGATCGCGCTTTCGGGATCGGGGTTCGGCAGCGAACGGTCGGTGGTGGGGACGTTGTGATCGACCACGGCCAGCGTGCGCTCGGGCGCGCGGACCTTGCGCTTGTTCATGCGAAGGCCCTCGAAGGCCTGCGGGCTCGTCACTTCGTGGACAAGGTGGCGGTCGATGTAAATGAGCGACGTGCCGTCCGGGTTGTTCGCGACCAGATGGTCATCCCAGATTTTGTCGTACAGCGTGCGGCCCATTTGGCGTCAAAGTCCCATTTCGCTAGGGGTTGGACAGACCCGGCGTCTTAAGCCTGCCGAGGCGGCGGGGTCAAGCGGGCCGAACGGCGCGGGCGTTCGCCACAGCCCGTTAACCGGCGCACGGCTAGCGTGGGCCATGGAAACGTCGCTGTACCTGCCGGTCAAAGCCTTCATCGAAGCCGCGGGCTACGAGGTGAAAGGCGAAATCGGCGACTGCGACGTGGTAGGGCTGTCGCCCGGCGACCCGACAGTGGTCGTGGTTTGCGAGCTCAAGCTGAGCTTCAACCTCGAACTGATCCTCCAGGCGGTCGACCGCGCGGCGATGGCCGACGAGGTGTGGATTGCGGCGCGCGTGTCGGCGACGGGCCGCGGGCGCGAAGCGGACAAGCGCTACCGCGACCTCTGTCGGCGGATGGGCATCGGCATGCTGGGCGTGTCGGACCGCGGCCACGTCAGCATCATCGTCAGCGCCGTTGCGCCCATGCCGCGCACCAACCCCAAGCGGCGGTCGCGCCTGGTGCGCGAACATCAGCGCCGGCGCGGCGACCCGACGCTGGGCGGCAGCACACGGACGCCGATCATGACCGCCTACCGCCAGCAGGCGATGCTGTGCGCCGAAGCGCTGTCGGCCGGCCCCTTGCGCCCGCGCGACATGCGCGAACGGGCACCGGATGCCGGCAAAATCCTGCTGAGCAATGTGTACGGCTGGTTCGAGCGGGTGAAACCGGGCGTGTACCAGCTCACGGAGCTGGGACGGGCCGCGGTACCGGCGAGTCCGTCAGCCGGTTGACGAGGAACGCGCCGAGCAGCGTCGTGTCCAGCCCGATCTTGCGGTTGGCGAACCAGGCGATGGCCAGCTGGGCGGCAATGCGGCTCAGCATGTTGACCAGCGCCGCGCCGACGAGGCCGCAGATCGGAATGACGGCGAGCTGCACCAGCATGCCAGCGACGACGATCGAGCCGAAGATGCGGACATATTGCCGTTCGTGGCCCGTCATCATCAGGACGATGCGCGACGGCCCCGTGGCGGCGTCAACGAGCAGGCCGACCGACAGCAGGATGAGGATGAGTTTGCCCTGCTCCTGGCCTTGGCCGAAGAGGCCCAGGATTTGCTCACCGAACAGCAGGAAGGCGACAAAGACCGCCAGCGAGAACACGAAGCCGGCCCAGGCGCAGAGCGCCGTGATGGCCTGCGCCTTGCGCATTTCGCCGGCGTGGTAGTGGCGGGCAACCATCGGCGCGACCACCAGCGTGATGGCGAACATGAAGAGCGTGAGGAGGCCGGCGGTGCGGAACGCGTTGAAATAGATGCCGGCGGCGGCAGGCGCGACAAGGAGGCCCACGAAGATGATGTCGACATTGAGCGCCGCGCTGTCGAGCACGGTGCCGAGGAAGAACGAGCGGCTGGGCTTGCCCTTCTCCGCCCAATAGGAGCGGAGGCCGGCGGCGCCAGGCGCGATCTCGTAGCGCCGCATGCGCGCAAGGAAAATCTGCAGCACCAGCGCGAGCGCCAACAGCGCAGCGGTCAGCAGCAGGGCGTTTGCGCCGGTGAGCGTGACGCCAAGGTACCACAGCGCCACCACTGCAAGTGGCACGCCCACCCGCCAGACGATGTCGCGCGGGGTGAGCGCGGTCCACACCGAGCCCTGCGAGCGGAGCGCCGAACTCCAGTATTCGGCCAGCGCCAGCGGTAGGATCAGCGTCGCGGCGGCAAACATGTGTCCGGTTACAGCACCGAAGCCGGCGCCGACAGCAGCGACCGCCCCAAGCCCGACGGTAATGGCCAACCCGGCGATGATGGTAACGGCGCCGCCCGAACGCAGCGCCTCGAGCGCCTTCTGCGGCCGGCCGGCCACCATTTCTTCCGGCCAGTAACGGAGGATCGCCGTCTGCTGCCCGTAATTGGCACCGATGGCGAGAATGGTCGCAAGGCTGAGGCCGAAGGCGAAATAGCCGTATTCAGTCACCCCCATCAGGCGGGAGAGGACGACGTACATCCCGTAGGTCAGCCCGGCCGTCGCGACCTTGATGAACAGCGAGACCAGCGACTTGGAGAGGCCGGATTTGAGCAGGCTGCGCAAATCCGAGCGGGGATTGTGATCCATGGCCGGGCGACTATGCCCGCTCTTTTCTTAGAAGGTCTTACCGGCCAGTGGACAATGATGGAGGTTCACATCACTGTGTCCGCGGCCTGATTTGTCATGGTGTGAAGGGGGCCATGGCAGTGGACGCACCCAGCGACACAAAGCAGCGTATCCAGTCCCGAGCCGAAGAGCTCCGGGAGACCGAGCCGAATTTTGCCCGCTTCATGCTGGCGATGGTGAACGCCACCGACCCCGGCGACCTCGACGCGAGCTCGGTGGACACGGTCGAGACGATGCTGCGCAAGACCTACACGCGGCTCGGCAAGCGCGAGGGCAAGAGCCACGTCATTTTTGACTTCCGGCCGGAATCGCCGGGACACCCCGAGCTGATCGAAATCTTCTCGGCGGACATGCCGTTCATCGTCGATTCGGTGCTGGCGGCGATCCGCGCCAAGGGCGGCGTGATCAAGTTCATGAGCCACCCGGTGCTGCACCTCGATCCCGAGTCGCACCGGCTGCTCGACGAGGCGGCGCCGGTTTCGGTCAATGAGAGCCTGCTGATCATCCAGCTCGAGGCGATCGAGGACCTCGTCCGTCGCAAGGACCTGCTCGACGAGATCGACGGCACGCTGACCGAAGTTTACCGCGCCACCCGTTCTTGGCGCACCATGCTTGAACGGCTGCGGCGCGTGGTCGAAGACTGGCGGCTCAACCCACCCAAGGCTTCGACGGCGGCGACCTCAGAAGCCAAGGAATTCCTCGCCTGGCTGGCCGAGCATAATTTCACCTTCCTCGGCATGCGCGAATACCGGCTCGATGGCGAGGGCGCGGACCGGAAGCTCCAGCCGCTGATCACGACCGGCATCGGCATCCTCGAGGACAAGGACTTCCATTTCCTCCGCGCCGGCACCGACTATGTGGAGATGACCGAACAGCATGTGGCCTGGCTCAACGAGCCCGACCCCATCATGGTCACCAAGGCCAATGTGCGCACCCGCGTCCACCGCCGCGCCTACATGGATTATGTGGGCGTCAAGCTCTACCGCGAGGGCGGCGAGGTGACGGGCGAGCTGCGCATCGTCGGCCTCTTTACCTCCATGGCGCTCGCCACGCCGCACACCGACGTCCCGCTGGTCCGCCGCAAGATCAGCGAAGTGATGCGCCGCTCGGGCAACGACCCTGGCGGCCACGCGGGCAAAACGCTGATGGCGGCGCTCGACTCCTACCCACGCGACGAGCTGTTCCAGATCAGCCAGGACACGCTGTTCGAGTTCGCCAGGGAGATTGCAGCGCTGGCCGACAGGCCACGCGTGCGCGTGCTGCCGCGCATCGACCGCTTCGACAATTTCGTGTCGATCCTCGTGTTCGTGCCGCGCGACCGCTACACGTCGGAGGTGCGCAAGGCGATCGGTGACTACTTCTCAAGGGTCTATGAGGGTCGCGTCTCTGCCTACTATCCGCACTTCCCCGAAGGCGAACTGGTCCGCGTCCACTTCATCATCGGGCGTAATGGCGGCCGCACGCCGCGTCCGAGCCGCGACGAGCTCGAGGAGAAAGTCGCCGACCTGATCCTGACCTTCGGCGACCGCCTGCAGATCGCGGCGCGCGACAGCGAGGGCATGGTGCCCTGGCTCGAGGCCTTCTCGGCCGCCTACCAGTCGCGCAACACGGCTGAGATGGCGCTCGCCGATATCGGCGTAATCAAGCAGCTGCAGGGCGAAGCCAGCCTCGCGCTGAAGCTGGTCGAACGCACCGATGGCGACGGCGCCTACGGGCTCAAAGTCTATCACCGCGGCAAGCCCATTCCGCTGAGCGACCGCGTACCGATGCTCGAGAATTTCGGCTTCCGCGTCATTGACGAGCGCACCTATACCGTCGAGCCCACGGGGCAGGACAAGGTCTTCATCCACGACATGGTGCTCGACGCCGTGCGCGGAAAGCCCGACGAGTTCTTCCATCGCGCACCGCTGGTCGAGGATGCGATCCTCGCGGTGTGGCAGACCGAGGCGGAAAGCGATCCGCTCAACCAGCTCGTGCTGCAGGCGGGTCTCGCCTGGCCCGATGTCGCGATCCTCCGCGCGCTGGTGCGCTACCTGAGGCAGGTCGGCGTGACGTGGTCGCGGGCGTACCTGGCCCAGGTGCTGAACCTTCACCCCGATGTGGCCGTGGCGCTGGTGACGCTGTTCCGCACGCAGCTCGAAGTGGGCTTTGGCGGCAACCGAGAACGCAGCGCCACCGAGGCGCGTGACGCGATCATGGCAGCGCTGCAGGCGACGCAGTCGCTCGACGAAGACCGCATCATCCGCCGCGTGCTTAACCTGGTGGACGCAGCGCTCCGTACCAACGCCTTCCAGCATGACGGCGCGGGTCGCCGTCGCCCTGCCCTCGCGATCAAGTTCGACAGCGCCAAGATCGAGGGCATGCCGGAGCCAAAACCCTATCGCGAAATCTTCGTCTATTCGCCGCGCGTCGAGGGCCTCCATCTGCGCTTCGGCGCGATTGCGCGTGGCGGCCTCCGCTGGTCCGATCGGCCCGAAGACTTCCGCACCGAAGTGCTTGGGCTGGTGAAGGCACAGCAGGTCAAGAACGCTATCATCGTACCGGTGGGCGCCAAGGGCGCGTTCGTGCCGCGCATGATGCCCAAGGGCGCCGACCGCGAGACGGTGTTTGCCGAAGGCACCGCCTGCTACAAGATCTTCGTTCAGACACTCCTCGACGTGACCGACAATCTCGAAGGCGACGTCGTGATCCCGCCACCCGATGTGCGGCGCCGCGACGAGGACGATCCGTATCTCGTGGTTGCCGCCGACAAGGGAACGGCGACCTTCTCGGACACGGCCAATGCGATTTCGACCGAACGCGGCTTCTGGCTGGGCGACGCGTTCGCGTCGGGCGGCTCGAACGGCTACGACCATAAGAAGATGGGCATCACCGCACGCGGCGCGTGGGAGGCCGTGAAGCGACACTTCCGCGAGATCGATCGCGACATCCAGACCGCGCCGTTCACGGTCGTCGGCGTCGGCGATATGAGCGGCGACGTGTTCGGCAACGGCATGCTGCTCAGCCCTCAGATCCGGCTCGTCGCCGCGTTCGACCATCGCGACATCTTCATCGATCCCGATCCCGATCCGCTGGTGAGCCTCGAAGAGCGCAAGCGCCTATTCGGGCTACCGCGCTCGAGCTGGCAGGACTACGACAAGAGCCTGTTGTCGAAGGGCGGCGGCGTCTATTCGCGCTCGCTCAAGAACGTCGCTCTGTTCCAGGAAGCGCGCCGCGCGCTGGGGCTCGGCAACGACCCGGTGACGCCGCAGGACGTGATCATCGCGATCCTCAAGGCCGAGGTGGACCTGCTCTGGTTCGGTGGGATCGGCACCTATGTGCGCGCCAGCGACGAGACCGATGCCGACGTTGGCGATAAGGCCAATGACGCGATCCGCATCGCCGGAAAGGACATTCGCGCGCGCGTCGTTGGCGAAGGCGCCAATCTTGGCGTCACGCAGCGCGGACGCATTGAGTACGCGCTCGATGGCGGCAAGATTGACACCGATGCGATCGACAATTCGGCGGGCGTCAACGCGTCGGACATCGAGGTCAACGTCAAGATCGCGATGAGCACTGTGATGCGGACGGACAAGCTGGAGATGGACCAGCGCAACCGCTTCCTTGCCGTGCTGACCGACGAAGTCGCCGCGCTCTGCCTCCGCAATAACTACCTGCAACCGCTCGCCATGTCGCTTGCCGAGACCGCGGGGGTCGCGGCACTACCCGACCATCGGGCGCTGATCGAAGCGCTCGAAGCGCGAGGCCAACTGAGCCGCGCGGTCGAGTTCCTGCCCGACAATGCGGCGCTCAACGCGCGCGCGGCAAGCGGCCGTGGCCTGACGCGGCCCGAGCTGGCGGTGATCCTCGCCTACGCCAAGAACTCGCTCTATGCCGATTTGCTCGCAGGCAAGGCGCCGGACGATCTCTACCTGGCGCACGAGCTCTACCGCTACTTCCCGCCGACGCTGGCGGACCGCTACCCCGATGCGGTGTCGACGCACCGGCTGCGTCGCGAAGTGATCGCGACGGTGCTCTCAAACCAGATGATCAACCGCGGCGGCCCGGCCTATGTGGTCAAGATGATGGCCGCGACCAGCGCCGATGCCGGTCAGGTGGCAGCGGCATTCGTCCTCGCACGCGATGCCTATGGGCTCGAGCGCCTTTACGACGAGATCGATGCGCTCGATGGGCAGATCGCCGGCAAGACGCAGCTCGGCCTCTACGCCGATGTCGGCGCGCTGCTCGAAGAAGAAACGCTGTGGCTGCTGCGCAATGCCGATTTCAGCCAGCCGCTGGGCGACCTCGTGCTGCGTTACGCCGAGGGCGTCACCGATGTGGCCGGGCTCGTCTCGAGCCTCGTGCCGCCGAGCCTTGAGCTCGCGATCGCCGCGCGTGCCGAGTTCTTCACGGATGGCGGCGCGCCCAGCACGATTGCGCGTCGTATCGCCGAGCTCAGTGCGCTGCGCTATGCGACCGACATCGTTCTGGTCGCCGATCGGAGCAAGAGCACGATCTCTGCCGCCGCCGGCGCATTCTTCGGCGTACTCGACCTGTTTGGTCTCGCAGGCATCATCGAAACCGGCAGCCGCATCGTGCTCGCCGACAAGTTCGACCGTATGGCGCTCGACCGCGCTCTCGCCAATCTGATGCGCGCCCAGCGCGACTTAACGGTCGACGTGCTTGGCTTCGGCCGCGGCGAGATCGAAACGCGGCTCGCGGCGTGGAAAGCCGCGCGGCCCGAAGCGATCGACCGCGTTGTCAGGGCGGTTGCCGGCCTCACCGGCGGCGAGATGAGCGTGTCGCGCCTCTCGGTCGCGGCAGGCCTCCTCTCGGACCTCTCGCGCTCGGCCTAGTTGGCGGTAAAGCTCGCCGTCACCGGCATGTGGTCCGAGAACGCATACGCTGTGTCGAGCACCTTGACCGAGTTCGCCATCACATTGGGCGAAACGATGAAGCCGTCGATGCCGGTCTCGTAGTTCTCGCCCTTGACGTAGGGCTTGTCGGTGGTGCGCACGGTCGCCGCGTCTTGCTCGGCCACAATCTGCCATCCCGCCGGCAGCATCTCGGACGGGAAGGGCACCACCCAGGTCAACAGCTCGGCCGGTGTGGTCGACGGCAGGTTTGGGTCGCTAAGAACCATGTTCCAGTCGCCACCGAGGATGACGTGACTGCCCTTGGCAAACTCGGCCTTGGCAAACTCCATCAGCGCCGCGACCTGCTGGTTGCGCAGCACGCCACCTTTGTCGAACGGCGACAAATGGAGATTGACCATCACCCAGTCCGACGACTGGCCCTCGATCGGCACGCGTACGACCTGCAGCGAATAGAGCCGCTTGATCACACCGACGATCGGCTCCGGGTCGAGCGGCAGCGGCACAATCTCGATATTGCGCGGATTGGCATCGAGCGCGACGACGGTGCCGTGATCGATCGCCAGCGGAAACGGAAAGCCCCAGGTGACGATATCGGGCCGGAAGGTGATCTGCCGCGTCGGCATGATGGCCGCGATGCTGTCATAGAGGGGCCGCCACCAGCTCATCAGGCTGTGCTGCGACACCTCCTGCAGCAGCAGCACGTCGTTGTCGATCGTCTTCAGCGTCGCGACGATGCCGTCGAGATTCTTCTGCACGAACTCGCCCGACTCCGGGATGAAATGCGTGCCGCCATCCGAGATCGCGTCTCCTTCGGCGCCAAGCCCGGCGAAGCCCAGGTTCCATGTCGTGAGCGTGATGGTGGCCGGCAGCGCATTCGGCAGGTTCGCCTTCACAACCGGCGTCGTCATCGACGCCACCGGCACCTGCGACCGGCTCCCGATCACCGCCACCGCGACATAGGCAACAAACACCAGCACCACCACGCCGGCAATCCGCCACCCCCACCGCCGCGGCTTTGTCGTTTCGACCATGATGACGTTTCCCAAATCCCTTCCGCTCAGTTCAGCAGGCCCCGGTGACTGGCACAAGACAGTGCCGTTGAGCAGGAAAGGATGAATGTGTATGTTCTTTCGTCACCATACACATTGGAGATTCCGATGAGCCGAACGAACATTGATATCGACGATGAACTAATGGCCAAAGCGATCAAGGCAACAGGGCAGAAGACCAAAAAGGGAGCAGTTGAGGAGGCCATGCGCCGGACCGTCCGGAATGAGGAGCTCAGGCAGGCGATGGAGCGCCTTCGCGGAATCGGTTGGGAGGCGCCGCCGATGGAGGATCGCCATTTCCGGGAAGACGGCACCGCATACTACCCCAGCGACGAAAAGTGATCGTCGTCGACAGTTCGGTGTGGATCGGCTTCTTCGCCGACGTGCCGACACCGGAGGTGGAGATTTTGGCATCGATCCAGGATCGCACGCGTATCCTGGTAGGCGATGTCGTCATGCTCGAAGTTCTGCGCGGCGCCCAATCGGAGCGAAAGGCGCGGATGATGGAGGAGGACCTCCGACGCTTCGATTTCGCTCGCATGCTCGACGCAGACATCGCTGCTAGGGCGGCGAGCAACTACCGTGTCCTGCGAAGCAAAGGCATCACCATTCGCAACACCGTCGACCTCATCATTGGGACGTACTGCATCGAGCACGGCCACCAACTCCTGCACCGCGACCGCGACTTCGCCCATATGCAGCGGCTCGGCCTTGAGACGTATCCGGCCTAGTGCCGGAAGTGCCGCATCCCCGTGAACACCATCGCCACGCCCCTTTCGTCGGCCGCATTGATGACCGCCTGATCGTTCACAGAGCCACCGGGCTGGATCAGCGCGGTGGCGCCCGCTTCGACGGCTGCGAGCATACCGTCGGGGAAGGGGAAGAAGGCGTCGGAGGCGACGACCGAACCTTGCGTCAGCGCACCCTTGATGCCGGCCGCTTCCGCCGCGTCGATTGATTTGCGGTGAGCCACGCGCGAGGAATCGAGGCGGCTCATCTGGCCGGCGCCGATGCCGACAGTGGCCCCATCCTTCACATAGATGATGGCGTTGGATTTGACGTGCTTGGCGACCTTCCAGGCGAGCTTGAGGTCGGCCATTTCGGCGTCGGTCGGGGCCTTCTTCGTCACGACCTTGAGCTCGACATCGTCGAGTCGACCATTATCGCGGCTCTGGACCAGCATTCCACCGGCGAGCGACTTGAACGTGACGCCAGGCTGCCTCGGATCGGCGAGACCACCGGTCACGAGGAGGCGGAGGTTCTTCTTGGCCGCGATGACCTTCTGCGCCGCCTCGGTGGCTGCGGGCGCGACGATCACTTCCGTGAAGATCTTCACGATCTCGACGGCAGTCGCCTCGTCGATCTCCTGGTTGAGCGCAACAATGCCGCCGAAGGCTGAGGTCGGGTCGCAGCGATACGCCTTGGCGTAGGCATCCACGAGCGTCGTGCCGGTCGCAACGCCACACGGGTTCGCGTGCTTGATGATCGCGACGGCCGGCACCGCAGGATCGAATTCGCTGATGAGCTCAAACGCAGCATCGGTGTCGTTGAGATTGTTGTAGCTCAGCGACTTGCCTTGCAGCTGCCGCGCCGTCGCGACGCCCGGGCGCGGCTCGCCATTGCGATAGAAGGCGGCCCACTGATGCGGGTTCTCGCCATAGCGCATCACCTCGGTGAGCTGCCCGCCGAATCCACGATATGGAATGTCGTTATAGCCAAGCGAATTCGCGAACCAGTTGGAGATGGTCGAATCGTATGCCGCAGTGCGCGCATAAGCCTTAGCCGCAAGTTTCTGGCGCATCTCGTAGGGCACGCCGCCATTCTGGCGGATCGCCTCGAGCACCTGGTCGTAGTCGTTGGGATCGACGACGACGGTAACATAGGCATGATTCTTGGCGGCCGAACGGATCATCGCTGGGCCCCCGATATCGATGTTCTCGATCGTCTCGTCGTAGGAGGCATTCTTGGCGATGGTCGCCTCGAACGGGTAGAGATTGACCACCACAAGATCGATCGCGCCGATCGCATGCTCGTCCATCGATGCCTTATGCGTGGGGTTGTCGCGCACTGCGAGCAGACCGCCATGCACCTTGGGGTGCAGCGTCTTCACGCGACCATCCATCATCTCAGGAAAGCCCGTAAGATCGGAGATGTCGCGCACCGCGGCACCCGTGCCCGCGATCAGCTTGCTCGTGCCGCCCGTCGAGACGAGATCGACCCCAAGCCGCGCCAGTTCTTTCGCGAAATCCTCCATGCCGGATTTGTCGAACACGCTAAGCAGCGCGCGCTTGATGGGGACGATCGATGGGCTAGCGGCGGACATGAGGCTCCCGTGAGGTTCGAGGGTGCCCAGGCGAGCGGCAAATGAGGTTCGCGTTCCCCGATGGTGACCCATCTCTTCTCGCCAGTGGCGCGAACGGCCGGACCTATCGCAGAAATGGCGCGGGATGGAAAGGCCCGGAGGCCACAACTCAATCCTCGTCGAGCGTCAGGATCCAGCTGATCTCGCTCACATCCGCGACGAGGGCGTCGAGGACGATCTGGCGGGTGCGGTGATGACCAAAATACGCCGATTGGCGCACGCTCTCCTCGACACGCATGTCCGCGCCTTCCCAGAGGAAGTTCCACACGTCGCCTGAGGCGAGCCTGAGCTTCAGCATCTCGCCGGCCTGGCTGACCTTGGTCTGATGCGCGAGGTGGAACCGGATCGCGAGCGCGCCCGACACCTTGCTGCGCGAGCGGTGGATGCGTTCCTGGCCGACGAGCGAGTGCCCCTCGGCGAGAAGGGTCAACCGCCGCTCGAGCACGACGCCGAAACGATCGGCGTAGCCATAATTGCGCATCGCCAGCGAATGATCGGCTTCCTCGCTTCTGATCTCGGGGTCCTTGCCAACCTGGACCAGCCGGTTCTGCAGCGGACCGCGCGTCGGAATGGTCGCCGCCGAGATGGCGTTGATGGTCGGCCCCGAATGCGCGATGCCCTGGCGAAAGAGCAGCGCGCTCTCCTCTTCGTCGGACTGCGCCGGGCCGCAATTGCAGATCACGAGGTCGCGGCCGTGGCTGAACTCGAAAGCGAGCGCCGAGGCGTGCATGTGGCGCGCATATTCGGGCGGCGGCACGCGGCCGGAATCGGCAACGACGATGGATTTGCCCCAGATTAGGCGGCCATAGCCGCCGGCCGTTCCCGTCGAGCGTGCGCGCGTCGGCGTCTGCGCCTGAACGGCGACGACGATATCGTGCGGCATCTGGCCAGTGCCGTTGAAGTAGGCGGGCTCGCCGGTGCCCAACGAAATCGCGTCGAGCCCGCGATGCATGCTCTCGAGCAGGTCGCCCAGTTCGTTGCGATACGCGTCGGACTGGCGGAGCAGCGCCTGCCGGATGGTGGTCAGCTCGACGATGAGCATAAACTGCACCTTGGCCGAGCGCGAGCGATGGAGGCCATCGTCGTCAATCTGCTTATCGAGCAGCATGTTCATGGCGAACAGCCGCGGCGTGATCTCCGCGTGCCGGTCGTTGTCGGCCAGCGCGACGCCGAGCAGCGCGATGGCCGCCATCAGTTGATCGACCGGATCGTCGGCAAACGGCGCGCGCAGCTTCAGCGACTGGATCTGCGTGCCGAGCGAGCGCGTCATCACTTTGGCGTCTTCGGGATTGGCCCCTTCGACCAGGATGTTGAAGTGCCGGATCCAGTTGAGGACGCGCCGCGCGGTCAGCGACAGACCCCAGATGCGCGGATCGAAACCGCCATCGCGATCGATCCAGTCGATGACCAGCGCGCGCGCGAAGTCGCGCTCGCCGTCGGTTCGCGCGTCTCGGAAATGGCGGAGCCAGGCGAAGGACTGAAGGTCGTCGAGCCAGTCGTCATGCACCATGTCGATGGCAAAGGGCGATGCGCCATTGGTGTCGACGAGCTTGCTCGCGAGCAGGTAGCGCCCCTGCATCATCTCGAGCAGAGACTCGCGGTCGGACGGACGGAAATCGCCGAGGATGGTCGAGTAGTCCTCGTTGCCCGGCCCGGTCCATACCCAGCGGATCAGCGGGTTGCTGACCATGGCGTCGGCAAAGCGCTTGCTACCGCGGCTCATCGCGTATGCCAGTGCGTTTGCCAATCAGCCCCTCATTGACCCGGTCGACGCGACCGCGTGCGACCTGGAAAGGCCGGAAAAAACAACATATTCAGCGGCGGCGAAAGCGTGCAACGAAGAACCCGTCCAGCGTGCCGCCCTTTTCCCCAGGAACGATCTGGCCGGGGTGGGTACGCACGAAACCGGCTTGTGTGACCGGAACGGACCAGCCGTCAAGCTCGCCGGCGGTGACCGGAACCACCTCGAGCCCCTGCCCCATCGCCCATTCCGCCTGCGCCTCACCCTCATTTCGCTCCAGTGAGCAGACACAATAGATCAGGATACCGCCCGGTTTGAGGCAATCGGCGGCCCTGGCGATCAGCTTGCGCTGCAACGCGACGCGACCAGCAATATCGGCAGCATCGCGATGCCAGACGACTTCCGGATGACGCCGGAACGTGCCGGTCGCCGAGCAAGGCGCATCGAGAAGGACGGCATCGAACGGCGCCTCGGGCACGTAGTCGAGCGCATCGGCGGTGACGAGATCGGCGGCGTATTGCAGCCGCGCCAGGTTCTGCGACAGGCGTTCAACCCGCGCCGGATCCCGGTCGAGGGCGGTGACGGCATAGCCGGCCTTCACCAGCTGGGCCGTCTTGCCGCCAGGGGCGGCACAAAGATCGAGGACGCGGGCGCCGGCATCGAGTTCAATCAGACGGGCCGGGATAGCCGCAGCCGCGTCCTGCACCCAGAACTGGCCCTCGGCGTAGCCCGGGAGCTGGTCGACGGCACGATCGCGATCGAGAATGCGGACCGTATCGGCGAGGACCGGGCTCGCCTCGAGATCGGCAATCGGCGCCTTGAGCGTGAGATCGAGCGGCGCGCCATCGCGTAGCGCTTCGCCGAAAGCCTCGACCGCAACGTCGCCATAGGCGACGCGCCATTCGCTCAGCAGATGAGCCGGGAACAGTGTATCCGCGCTGACGGTGACGGTCTCGCGACGGCGCTGCGCCTCGCGAAGAACACCGTTCATCAGCTTGATGAGGTGCTGCGTCTTCTGGTCCGCTCGCATCGCCTCGCCGGCGAGGAACAGCGCCGAGTGGTCGCCGAGATCGGGCAGGAACAGCAGCTGCGCCAGCGAGAGGCGGAGCACCGCCTCGAACCGGCCCGACTTCTTGGGAATGCCACGCTGCAGCAACTCGCCGACCAGACGGGTGATCGGGCCATGATAGCGGAGCGCAGTCGTGATCAGGCGATTGGCGACGGCGCGATCGCGCGGATCGGCGACGTCGGACGGCGAAAGGGGCGAGAAGCTCGCCCCTTTGATCACCTGATGCAGCCTGTCGGCGGCTGCAAGTCGCAGCGGCAGCCCCGGCACCTGTTTCTGTTTCGGCAAACTCAGCCCCGCGACGCTATCAGCCCCATGGTCCGCGGGACCGGCGATCATCGCCTTCCGTGAACTGCGGCACCCGCCAGCCACTATTGCCCTGCGGCGCTCCCGTAAAGTCCGGACGCGGCGCGGCCCGGTAGCCGCGGCCGTCGCGACCTATCTCGGTCGCCAGCTGCTGCAGGGCCGCGATGCGGTTTTCGACCGCCGGGTGCGTCGCGAACAGATTGTCCATCCGCGCGCCACTGAGCGGGTTGGTGATGTAGAGATGCGCCATCGCCGGGTTGCGCTCGGCCTGGACATTCACCGTGCGCTGCGCGAGCGAACTGATCTTGCTGAGCGCGGAGGCCAGCGCCATCGGCTCGCCCGAGATCATCGCGCCATCCCTATCCGCCTCGTATTCGCGCGTCCGACTGACGGCCATCTGCACGAGGGCAGCGGCGAGCGGGGCGAGAAACACCATCAGCAAGGCACCGATGCCGCCGAGCGGGTTGTTGCGGTTGTTGCCGCCGCCGAAGAACAGGCCGAACTGCGCCAGCATCGAGATAGCGCCGGCCAGCGTCGCCGTGACCGTCATGGTCAGCGTGTCGCGGTTCTTGATGTGCGCGAGCTCGTGCGCGACGACGCCCGCAACCTCGTCCGACGACAATGTGTTGAGCAGACCCGACGAAACCGCAACCGCCGCGTTCTGCGGGTTGCGGCCCGTCGCAAAGGCGTTGGGCTGCGCCGTTTCGATGACATAGAGTTTTGGCGTCGGGATGCCGGCGCGCTGGCTCAGCGTCTCGACCATTCGGTAGAGATCTGGCGCGCGGCGCGGATCGACCTCGACGGCGCCCTGCATCGAGAGCACCATCTTGTCGGCATTCCAGTAGGCAAAGAGGTTGGTAACGGCAGCGACGCCGAGCGCGATGAACATGCCGGACTGGCCGCCGATAAAGTAGCCGACGACCATGAACAGCGCGGTCAACGCCGCGATCAGTACGCCGGTGCGGAGCAGGTTGAACATCGGTTCCTCGACATCACACGTTACAGCACAATAAAATGGGGACCATGAGTGTTCCCGACAAGATCGCCGCACCCGAGGCGCCCGAAACCCCGCCCAAGCCCCTGACGCCGGCCGCAGCGCGCGCGTTGGCAGAGGCAGCAGCCCGCCGCCGGCAGATCGACGCCGAAATGGCCGCACGCCCATCCGAAAAAGGCGGCCGCGGCGGCCTCGACCCCAACCGCTACGGCGACTGGGAGATCAAAGGCATCACGGCGGATTTTTAGAGTGGACCGTTACGCCCCTAGACTTTGCTGCGTCAGCCAACTTTGCGTCCAGAGTTGCCAGTTCCGCCCCCCGGCGAAGCGCAAGCTCGAGGTAGGCCGCATCGTATGCAGTGAGGCGCTCAATGCGGCCCAGGGTAATCGTATTGGACCAAGCGCTTTCCGAGCCGGGATCTACGTCAAGGCGCAGCCGTCCAAGTACCGCCAAGCGCTCCCCTGTATACGACGGAGTTATGCGGCCCCGGCGTTCGCCTTGCAGTAGGGCGTTCGCAACCTCGAGATGAAACAATGCTGGAACGAGAGCTCCCTCCAGCACTACGCGATCAAACAGCGCATCTGTGTTCGCAGACGCTTCATCCCGATAAATCCACGTCAGGGCTACCGAGGCATCGATAACGAGGGGCACTAGAACCGCCGCCCGAAGTCTCGGAGCTCCTTCCAGTCACTGATGCCGATAGTTGCAGTCCGCCCTTCACGCATCTGGCGCATTAAGTCCGCCGGATCGAAAGGTTGTTCGCTGTTCGCGGAGACTACTTTGGCCACAACCTTCCCGTGTCGGGTGATCGTCACTTCCTCACCGCCTGCGGCACGCTCCACCACCGCAGAGAACTGACTCTTTGCCTCTGCTATACTCATGGACATGGTCGATCACTCCACCAATTATGACCAGAATTTAGGTCATAATCCGACCAACTTCAAGCGGCCTCTCGATCTCCTACGGCGCCTTCTTCAGCCCGCCCATCTTGCAGATGAGCTTCCACTCGTCGTCAGTCACCGGGCCGACCGACAGGCGCGAGAGGCGGACCAGCGCCATGTTGGCGAGTTCGGGGGTTTTCTTGATGGTCTCGAGCGTCACGGGTTTGGGCAGCTTGGTGTGATGGACGACGTCCACGCACTCCCAGACGACCTTGCCCTTGTCGTTGGGCTCGGCCGTGGAGTCGGGGTGGGCGGGGGCGACCACTCTCATGATCCCCACGATCTCCTTGCCGATGTTGGAGTGGTAGAAAAAGGCGAGGTCGCCGACCTCCATCGCCTTCATGTTGTTGCGCGCGGTGAAATTGCGCACCCCATGCCACTCTTCGACCGGCTTGTTCTCGAGGTCGGTGTAGCTGAACACGTCAGGTTCCGACTTCATCAGCCAGTAGGCCATGTCACATCTCCCCGCTGCGGCGCGCTATTGATGCACGGAGTTTGGGTCCGCGCAAAGGCTCACTTGGTTTTGTTGATGCCGAGCCGCCACGGCTTGATCGTGACCTGATCGAACAAATTCTCGCGCATGAACGGGTCGCGCCCGAACATTTCGCGCGCTTCGTCGAGCGAGGCAGCTTCGATAACGACGATCGAGCCCACGCCCTGGTCCTTGTCGTCGAGGAACGGGCCGGCAAGGACGAGTTTGTCGCCGAGCGAGTCGAGATGCTTGAGGTGCTCGGGGCGAATCGCCATGCGGCGCTCGACGGAGTTCGGACGATCCAGGGCTACCAGGGCGAACAGCATTTTAGTCCTCGCGTTTGAGCGGGCGCGACATCAGGCCCGCGACGATTGTGGTGATGGTGACATTGCCCGAGAGCAGCAGATTGACCGCGCCGATCAGCGGCGCGTCGACGGCGGCAGTGTGCGCCAACATCTGTGCCACGGGGGCAGTGAACACGCCCTCGGCCAGCGATGATGGCTGCGGCTCGCCGCGGCCGAGCGCGACGCCGTGGCGATAGTTGCGCGACTGAGTAGAGGTGCAGCTGAGCGTAAGGTCGCCGAGCCCAGCGAGACCCATCAACGTTTCGGCACGGCCACCGAAGGCCGGAATGATGCGGCTCAGCTCGGCGAAGGCGCGCGCAATGAGCGCGGCACGAGCTGAGGCACCGAGCTGCGCCCCATCGACGGCACCGGCTGCGAGCGCATAGACGTTCTTGAGCGAGCCCGCGAGCTCGACACCGATGCGGTCGCCAGCGGCATAGGGCCGGAACGACGGGCCGGCGAGCGCGGCGGCGATGGCTTCGGTCGCGTCGTTGTCGTCGCCGGCCAGCGTCACGGCAGTGGGGCGACCGGCGGCGACGTCTTCGGCAAAGCTCGGACCGGAGAGCACGTAGGGAACGGCGCGGGGCGATGCTTCCGCCAGGATCTCGCTCTGCCGCTTAAGAGAACCCTGTTCCAGTCCTTTGGCGGTAAGCACCACGGGCAGGCCGGCGAGCGCAAGACCGGCAAGCGCTGCGCGGCTCGCTTGCGCCGGCACCGCGAGGATCACGAGGTCAGCGCCAGTGAACGCTGTCGTCGCCTCGATGGCCGGCGACAGCTCCTGTGACTTGAGATGTGCACTATTGGTGTGGCGCGTGTTGATCTCGTGGACGACAGTGGGGTCGCGCGCCACGAGGGTCACCTCGCGACCGGCCAGCGCTGCGGCCTGTGCCAGCGCCGTGCCCCAGGCACCGGCACCGATGACGGCGACACGATCAAGCGGCATCGCTGCGCCTCATATCGGCGCTGTCGAGCGGCCAGCGCGCTTTGGCCGACACATCGAGCCCGTTGGTCTCATGCAGCGCCAGGCGTTCGGCGCCGGCCCAGGCGACCATCGCACCATTGTCGGTGCAGAGCGGGATCGGCGGCACGACAAGCGTTGCCCCCGACTCCGCGGCGACGCGGCGCAGCCCATCGCCAATCGCCCTGTTAGCGGCAACGCCACCAGCGACCACAAGCGTGGGCGTGGCGTCGGGCAGCTCCGCGCGGAACCTTGCGAGGGCCGCGGCAGCGCGGGCCGTGACGATGTCGGTCACCGCCAGCTGGAACGACGCACAGATGTCGGCAACGTCCTTCGGCGTGAGCGGCGCAATCGGCTCGGCGGCGAGGCGGACGGCCGTCTTCAACCCGGAGAACGAGAAGTCGAGCCGCTTTTCGTGCAGCAGCGGGCGCGGGAACTTGAATCGAGCCGCATCGCCGGATTTCGCCTGCTTCTCGACTTCGGGGCCACCCGGATTGCCCAGATCGAGCAGCTTGGCGACCTTGTCGAACGCTTCGCCCAGAGCGTCGTCAATGGTGGAGCCCCAGCGCTCATAGTCGCCGACCCCGCGCACCAGCACAAACTGGCTGTGACCGCCGGACACGAGCAGCAGCAGATACGGAAACCGGAGGCCATCGGTCAGCCGCGCCGTGAGCGCATGGCCCTCGAGGTGGTTGACCGCGATCAGCGGCTTGCCGAGCGCGGCGGCCAGAGCTTTGGCCGTGGTGAGCCCCACCAACACGCCGCCGATCAGCCCCGGACCGGCCGTCGCCGCGATCGCATCGACCTCGCTCAGCGAGATGCCGGCTTCGGTCGAAGCACGGGCAATGATGTGGTCGAGGTGGCTGACATGGGCGCGCGCCGCCAGCTCAGGCACGACGCCGCCATAGGGGGCATGTTCGCTCAGCTGGCTGCGGACGATATTGCTCAGAATCCGGCCGTACCCGGCCTCGTCGCGCTCGACGATGGCGGCGGCGGTCTCGTCGCAGCTGGTCTCGATGCCCAGAAGCCGCATTGCGTGAGGGTTCCGTGAGGTCTAGAGCGTGCGCCACTGGCTACAAGGGACCCGCCCGCTTTGCAATCTTCGCCCTTTTTGCGCATCGGCAGCCGCGGCTCCAACCTCGCCCTCGTGCAGGCGCGGCTGGTACAGAAGCTGCTGGCCGAAGCGCATGGCGTGCCGCTGGACGCGATCGAAATCCGGACCATCACCACCTCGGGCGACCGCTTGACCGAAGCGCCGCTCAGCGAAGTGGGCGGCAAGGGGCTTTTCTCCAAAGAAATCGAAGCCGCCCTTGAAGCCGGCGAGGTCGACCTCGGTGTCCATTCCAGCAAAGACATGGCAACAAAGCTGCCGGGCGGGCTGGTCCTCGCGGCTTTCCTCGAGCGCGAGGACATCCGTGATGCTTTCGTATCGCTCACGGTCAAGTCGCTTGACGAGTTACCCAATGGGGCCAGGCTAGGCTCGTCTTCCCTGCGGCGGTCGAGCCAGATGCTTCGCGCCCGGCCGGATCTGCAGATCGTGCCCTTCCGTGGCAATGTCGATACGCGGCTGCGCAAATTGGCCGATGGCGTGGCCGACGCAACATTGCTGGCGGTCGCCGGGCTCAACCGGCTGGGGCGACAGGCAGACATAACAGCGTATCTCGACCCTGAACGCTTCCCGCCGGCGCCAGCTCAAGGCGCGATCGGCCTCGAAATCCGGGCCGACGATGCACGCGCCGCCGAGCTGATTGCGCCGCTGAACCATGCGCCGACGGCAACCGCCGTGCACGGCGAGCGCGCGCTGCTCGAGGCGCTCGACGGCTCGTGCCGCACCGCCATCGGCGTCGTCAGCCACATCGCCGAAAAGACCCTGCTGTTGCGCGGCCAGATGCTCTCGCCCGACGGACAGGTCGCAATCGAAGCGCAGCATGCCGGCCCAGCCGCGGCACCCGAGGCCGTCGGCCACGAACTGGGCCAAATCCTCCGCGACAAGGCCGGTTCAGACTTCCTCAAACTGTTCACCGGATAACGGCTGGCATGGTCAGATTGCTCGTCACACGGCCCGAACCCGATGCGAGCGAGACCGCTGCGCGCCTGAGGGCGCTCGATATCGAGGCCGTGGTCGACCCGCTACTGTTTGCCCGGACGCTGACTACTACCCTGCCCTCGGCTGACGGCTTTGCCGCCCTCGCCATTACCAGCGCCAATGCACTCCGCTCGCTGCACGACCGGGGCGAGATTCCCCGGCTCCACACCCTGCCGGTTTACGCCGTCGGCGACCGTACCGCCGCCGTCGCGCGCGACTTCGGATTTGCGCGGGTGGTGAGCGCCGCCGGCAACCTCGACAACCTCGTGACGTTACTCGCGGAGGCCGGAGTTGATGGTCCTGTGCTTTACCCCACCGCTCGCCAGCAGGCCGGCGATCTTGCCAAAGCCCTTGCGCCGCGTGGCGTGATGGTCATCACCGCTGCCATCTACGAGATGACCCCGGCCGAACGGCTAACTGCCGACCTCGCAACTTGCGACGGCGCCCTGTTCTACTCCCGGCGCACAGCCGAGACGTTCACGCGCCTCGCTCCCGAAGGAGCGCTCAGATCGAGGCCCGGCATGCTCTGCCTCTCCGAGACCGTTGCCGAACCCCTGCTCGCTGCCCATTTCGTCCGCGTGAGCCTCGCCGATCACCCCAGCGAGGAAGCCATGATGGCGCTCGCCCTCTCTTTCGCGCGGGACCAAAAGATGGGCATGATCGATTGAACAAGGACCTGACGCATGGCTGACCGCTCGACCGGCCCCGTGAAACCGCCGGTGATCGACTTGACGGCGCGCAATGCCAATGCGCGGCCCGAAGAGCGCCCGGCTGCGGCCGAAACACCCCCTCCGGGTACCCGGCAGCAGACGCCCCGCACCGACGCCAGCAGTCCCAACTGGCCGCTGCTCGGCGGCGTCGCCGTGGGCGGCGCGGTACTCGGCACAATCCTCACCTATCTTCTCGCCAACGCGCTCCCCTTGCCGATGCGCGGCCCCGATGTACCTGACCTCCAGCCCGAGCTGACGGCGCAGGGGCAGAAGATCGACGCGCTGAGCGGCACCCTGACCTCGCTGCAGAACAGCACTTCGCGCACCCAGCAGTCGCTCGATGCCACGATTGTCCAGCTCGACACCGGCCTCGCGGACGTCAACAAATCCATCGCCGATGTCCGGGCCGCGATCCCCGAGCCGGCGACACCCGTTGACCTCGCGCCGCTCGAGACCCAGATGCGCACGATGCAGGCGCAGCTCGACGCCATCGCCGCCGGTGCCTCGGGTGCCGATGCGGGCGCCATCGCCGAATCCATCGCTTCGCTCGAAACCGGGATCACCAGCCTGACGACGCGGCTCAACGGCGTGGACTCGACCGTCGCCTCGCTCCGCACCGACCTCGACGCGGCGCGCAATGCGCTGACCCAGCATATCGACTCGGCGCTGCCCAACGAAGTCGGCCCGGCGCTGAAGCTGCCGTTGATCCTCAGCGGCCTCGAAGGCGCGTTCGCGACTGGACGGCCGTTCCAGGAGGAGCTCACGGCACTGCAATCCGTGCTGCCCGAGTTTGTCATTTCCGGCACGCTGACCTCGTCGTCCGCGGCCGGCCTTATCCGCCCCGATGCGCTCTATGCGAAGTTCGAAGCGGCACTTCCCGAGATCCTCGCGGCGCGCGACACGAGCGGCCAGGACTGGACGCAGAACGCCACCGACTGGGTAAAGTCACTGCTCGCCCTGCGCCCCGCCGAAGAGATGGACGGCGACAGCCCCGAGGCCGTCGTGTCTCGCCTCGAAGGCGCGATGGAGCGGCGCGACTATGCGACGGCGCTGTCCCTGATCGACGCGCTGCCGCAAGCGATGCGCGACAAGGCCGCGCTGGTTTCCGCCGATATCCGCGTCCACGCCGAAGCCGCCAAGCTCGTGGCTGATCTGCGCGCCCGCGCGCTCGCCACCACGACGGCGACGACCACGCCATGATCCGCCTCGCGACCTGGATCATCGTCAGCCTGCTGCTGACCGCCGGCATCGCGTGGCTCGCGAGCCTGCCGGGCACGGCGCTGATCGAAGTCGCCGGCTACAAGATGCAGCCGCGGCTCGGCATGGCGGCGTTCGCCGTCGCTGCCGGTCTTGCGGCCGTCATCCTCGCCTGGGCCATACTCCGCCGCATCCTCGACGCCCCACGTTACTTCGCCAAGCTCAACCGCGATCGCCGGCGGGATGTCGGCGTCGCGGCCTTGTCCGACGGCTTCGTGGCGCTGCAGGCCGGTGACCCCGGCCGCGCCCGCGTGCTCGCGCGCGAAGCCCGCAGCAACCTGCCGCGCAACCATGCCGCACAGCTTCTGGAAGCCCGTTCTGATCTCGCGCTCGGCGACATGCAGTCGGCGCGCGAACACTACCGCGCACTGATCAGCAACAAGAAGACCGCAGTGGCTGCGCTCGCGGGGCTCTACGAACAGGCTCGGACACAGGGCCGCACCGATGCGGCACTGAGCTTTGCGCAAAAGGCCGTCGCGCTCTCGCCGCAGACGCGCTGGGCCTCGGATGCGGTGCTCGACGACCTGACCCGTCGCGGCCAGTGGGAGTTGGCGCTCTCGCGTGTCAACGAGGAAGGCGCCCTCACCCGCGAAGAAAAAACGCTGAAGCGGCGCAAGCAGGCCGTGATCGAAACGGCGCTCGCCCGCGAGCAGTTCGACACCAATCCGCTGAGCGCGCTCGACCACGCCACCGCGGCGCTGAAGCTCGTGCCCGATTTCGTGCCGGCCGCGCTCATCGCGGCGCGCATCCAGTCCAACCGCAGCGAAGTGCGCAAGGCGCTGAGCCTTCTCCGCCGCGTCTGGCGCGCCACCTCGCATCCGCATGTGGCGACGCTCTACGCCAACGCCCAGCCCGGCACATCGGCGGTGGACCGGCTGAAGCGTGTCCGCGAGCTGATCGACAGCCCGCCGCCCAACCGGCCCGCCGCCATCGTTCTCGCCCGCGCCGCGGTGGATGCCTATGAATGGGCCGCGGCCCGCAACGCGCTCGCCAGTTACTCCGTCGCCGACCCGACGCAGGCGGTGTGCCTGTTGATGGCCGAGATCGAGGAGGGCCAGAACTCCGACCAGGGCAAGGCCCGCGAATGGCTCGCCCGCGCCGTGCGGGCGCCGGCCGATCCGGTCTGGATCGCCGACGGCATCACCTCGGACGAATGGGAACCGACCTCGCCCGTCACCGGCGCGCTCGACGCCTTCGAGTGGCGCGTGCCGTTGAGCTCGACCAATGGCCGCGCCGAGCCGAGCCGCGCCGAAGAACGCCTGCCAGCGCCGGTTCCGCCGCCACCGGTGCCTGCCGAAACTTCGCTTGCGCCTCCCGCAGGTGCCCAGTAAAAGAGCCCCGCTTCGGGCCAACGCCCGCCGGCGCCGCTTTAGCTCAGTTGGTAGAGCACATCATTCGTAATGATGGGGTCAGGTGTTCGAGTCACCTAAGCGGCACCACTTCCCCACCCGGCCACCAATCCGACTTGAAGCGCAGGTTGCGTCAGCGCATCTGCATCGACGCCCAGCAAATGCAAATGACCGACTCACCGGCGTCTGCCATAGGCATGGGCGCGAGGGGTTCATGACCAAAGACGAAGCCGAGCGCGAAGCGCTCAAGCAGTGGCGCGCCCTGCCGCTCGCCCAGCGGCAGACATTCGAGCATGCTCAGGCGTTCGCGAGGGCCCTGTTTCCGGTGCTGCAGTTCGAGACGCTCGGCAACCGCGAGCGGATCATCGAGGCCTGGCTGCTGCGCGAGTTGAAGCCGACAGTGGTGATCAAGGCGCGCTAGGCGCGCTCTTCCCACACCTTCGCCAGCTCGACGATCACCTCGACGGCCTTTTCCATGTCCTGCCGGCTGATCCATTCGAGCGGCGAGTGGAACGCGTGGCCGCCGGCGAACAGGTTCGGGCACGGCAGGCCAAGCGCGGAGAGGCGCGACCCGTCGGTGCCGCCGCGGATCGAGCCGCGGCGCGGCGTCAGGCCGGCCCGGCGGATGGCCTCGATGGCATTCTCGACGATCTGCGGATGCTGGTCGAGCACGCCCTTCATGTTCCGATACTGCTCGTGCACCGCGAACGTATGCGTCGCACCCGGATTCGCGCCGACGACGTCCTTGGCGATCTGCTCGAGCAGCGCGTTCTTCTGCGCCAGACCGGCTTCCTCAAAGTCGCGGACAATGAAGCTGACATTCGCGTTCGCCATCGAGCCGGTGATGCCGACCGGATGGATGAAGCCCTGGCGGCCGTCGGTCGTCTCCGGTGCCTGGTCCTGCGGCAGGCGCGCCACGATGGCACTGGCGAGCTTGATCGCATTGACCATGCGGTCCTTGGCAAAGCCCGGATGAATGGCGACACCGGATATCGCAATCTCGACGCCGTCGGCCGAGAAGGTCTCGTCCTCGATATCGCCGGCAGTCTCGCCGTCGACGGTATAGGCGAAGTCCGCCCCGAGCCTGCCGAAGTCGACCTTGTCGACGCCGCGACCGATCTCCTCGTCGGTGGTGAACAGCAGGCGGATGGTGCCGTGCTTGATCGAGGGATCGCGGACCAGCACCTCGGCGGCGGCGACGATCTCCGCGAGGCCGGCCTTGTCGTCGGCGCCGAGCAGCGTCGTACCATCGGTCGTGATGAGGTCGTTGCCGATCTGGTTGTCGAGCTCCGGGTGATCAGCGACTCGGATGACACGCGAGGTGTCGCCCACCAGCGTGATGTCGCCGCCCGTATAGCCGCGAATAATCTGCGGCTTGACATTGGTGCCGGTGAAATCGGGCGCCGTGTCCATATGCGAGCAGAAGCAGATGACCGGCACATCCTTGGCGGTGTTCGCCGGGATGGTCGCATAAACATAGCCGTGCTCGTCGAGATGCGCGTCGCTCAGCCCGATCGCGAGCAACTCCTCGACCAGCGCGCGGCCAAGGTCCTTCTGCTTCATGGTGGAGGGCTGCGTCGCCGACGCACCATCGGACTGGGTGTCGATGACGACGTAGCGCAGGAAGCGGTCGAGAACGGTATCGGTCATAGCTGGTGTCTCAGTCGAAGAAATCGGCATCGCCGTCGGTGAGGTACTTCTTGGCTTCCTTGGCGACGAGGTTGACGCCGAGGCCCGGCCGGTCGGGCACGTCGATCAGCCCGCCCTTCACGGGCATGCCGTCGAAACCCTCTGTGATGTCGTACCAGAAGGGCTCGAACCGCGCCGGATACTCGAAGGCGATGAGGTTGTCGGGCATCGTCGCGCAAACCTGGATCAGCGCCGCAAGGCCGAAGATGCCGTTGGCGGTCCCATGCGGCGCCATGGCGATCCCGTGGAGGTCGGCGAACTCGCAGATCCACTTGATCTCGGCGAGGCCGCCCACGTCGCAGGGATCGGGCCCGACGACGTCGACGGCATGCGTCTCGATCAGCGCCTTGTAGTTCTGGCGCAGATAAATCTGCTCGCCGGTGTGGATGGGTGTCGTCGTGTGCGGCGTGACCTGGCGATAAAGATCGGGGTTCACGTAGGGCACGTAGTCGCCCGTGATCATGTCCTCGAGCCACATCAAATGGAGGTGCTCAACGGCCTTGGCGAGCCGCAGCGCATCGATCGGCATGAAGCCCGGACCGGCATCGACCGCCGTATTGTAGCCGGGGCCGAGCGCCTCCTTGGCGGCAGTGATGCAGGCGACCAAATGCTCGAAGCCCTCCTGCGTCATCGTCCCCTTATGCGGATAGGGGAACGGCGCGTCGGTCTGCACCTCGCCGTAGTAGTAATTGGGGAAGTCGCGCACCATCGAGGAATGGTAGGCGCTGGGCAGCTTGAACAGCGTGAACTCGCCCTTGAGCGATTTGCCGTATTCGGCCCACTTCCGGTAGCCCTCGGGCGTATGCGGCGCGCCGCCCGGCACTTCCGCCTGGTAGAGCGTGCGATAGGTTCGCACCTGGTTGCGCACCTTGCCGCCGAGCAGGCGATAGACCGGCGCGTTGAGCGCCTTGCCGGCGATGTCCCACAGCGCATGCTCGATGGCGCTGACCGCCGAGCCGAACGGCTTGAACCCGCCGCGCACACGAATGCGGCGCATGACGCGTTCGACGTCGCGCGGATCCTGCCCGACAATCCAGTCCTTGAGATCGAGCACCTGCGGCTTCACGTAGGGTTTGGGCGTCTCGATCTGCGCCCAGCCGGTGATACCCTCATCGGTCGTGATGCGGATCACCGGGCTGTTGGCGATGATGGCGCACTTTAGGTCGGTGATCTTCACTCAGGTCCTCCCTCGAATCCCGGGCGACAATGAAGCGACCTGAGCGGAACTGGCAAGCGCTTGTCATCTGCGGATCGGCGTTGGCTGGCCGCTGCACCGGAGCTGGGCGCAATCCGCTTAACCGCGCTCCGATTGCCTTTTTGACGCCGCCGTCACATTCTGATTTGACCTTTCGGTCAAAGCATTAAGCGCCAAAACCGCCGACAGAGCGAAAAGAAGGCCCGAGGAGCATGCAGAAGATCATCGAGGCGCTGGAGGCCCGGCGCACTGCCGCCCGGCTCGGCGGCGGTCAGCGCCGCATCGACGCGCAGCACGGCAAAGGCAAACTCACCGCGCGGGAGCGGCTCGAGGTGCTGCTCGATCCCGGCAGCTTCGAAGAATACGACATGTTCGTCACGCACCGGGCCCGCGATTTCGGCATGGACGAAACCGTGATCCCCGGCGACGGCGTGGTGACCGGCTGGGGCACGATCAACGGCCGCATGACCTATGTGTTCAGCCAGGACTTCACCGTCTTCGGCGGCTCGCTGTCCGAAACGCACGCGCAAAAGATCTGCAAGATCATGGACCTCGCCGTGCAGAACGGCGCGCCCGTTATCGGCCTCAACGATTCCGGCGGCGCGCGCATCCAGGAGGGCGTCGCGGCGCTCGGCGGCTATGCCGAAGTGTTCTGGCGCAACGTGCAGGCCTCGGGCGCGGTCCCGCAGATTTCAGTGATCATGGGACCGACCGCTGGCGGTGCCGTGTACTCGCCGGCCATGACCGACTTCATCTACATGGTGAAGGACACGAGCTTCATGTACGTGACCGGCCCCGACGTCGTGAAGACCGTGACATCCGAGATCGTGACGCACGAAGAGCTCGGTGGCGCAGGCACCCACACCAAGGTCTCGTCGGTCGCCGATGCAGCATTCGAGAACGACATCGAGGCGCTGCTCGAAGTGCGCCGCCTGTTCGACTTCCTGCCGCTCAACGCCAACGAGAAGGCGCCGCACGTTACCCCGTTCGACACGATCGACCGGCAGGACATCGCGCTCGACACCATTATCCCCGACAGCCCCAACAAGCCCTACGACATGCGCGAGGTCGTGCTCCGCCTCGCCGACGAGGGCGACTTCCTCGAGCTGCAGAAGGACCACGCCGGTAACATCCTCACCGGCTTCATCCGGCTCAACGGCGACACCGTGGGCGTCGTCGCCAACCAGCCGCTCGTCCTCGCCGGCTGCCTCGATATCAACTCGAGCAAGAAGGCCGCCCGCTTCATCCGCTTCTGCGACTGTTTCAACATTCCAATCCTGACGCTGGAAGACGTCCCCGGCTTCCTTCCCGGCACCGCGCAGGAATATGGCGGCATCATCAAGCACGGCGCGAAACTGCTCTTCGCCTATGCTGAAGCAACCGTACCAAAGGTCACAGTGATCACCCGCAAGGCCTATGGCGGCGCCTATGACGTGATGGCCTCAAAGCACATCCGCGCCGACGTGAACTACGCCTGGCCCTCCGCCGAAATCGCCGTGATGGGCGCCAAGGGCGCGACGGAAATCTTGTACCGTGCCGAACTCGGCGACAAGGACAAGATCGCCGCCCGCACCAAGGAATACGAAGACCGCTTCGCTAACCCCTTCGTCGCCGCCGAACGCGGCTTCATCGACGACGTGATCCTGCCACACAGCACAAGGCGGCGGGTCGCGCGCGCGTTCGAGACACTCAAGAACAAGAAGGTCGCCGTGCCAGCAAAGAAGCACGACAACATCCCGCTGTGAGGACACTATGCCTCGTATCTTCGAATGGAAGGGATGGCGATTTGAGTTCTATAGCCTGGACGGGGCCGAGCCGCCTCACATTCATATCCGGAAGGACCGAAAAGAAACTAAGGTCTGGCTGGAAAGCTTGGTGATCGCGCGTAACAAGCGATGCACCAGCAAGGAACTCAACGAGCTTGTCGATGTGGTAAGGTCGCATCGGCAGGAGTTTCTGGAGAGGTGGAATGAACACTTTGGAAATTGATCTCGACCTGCTGGAGCCGGTGAGCGCGCATTGTACCGACGCATCGCTAGTTGTCGAACTGGCCGACGGGGCGATGGTCGTTACGCCGCTTTGGTGGTACCCGCCGCTGCTTGAGGCTTCCCACGAACAGCGCAACAGGATTGAACTGTCGCCCTATGGTGTCCATTGGCCTGAACTCGACGAAGACTTAAGCATCGAGGGTATACTGAAGGGACGCCGATATCCCAATGCGCGCCCCCCTGCCGTCGCGGCCGAGTAGTATTTAGGCTCATTGATGTTCACCTCCCTCCTCATCGCCAACCGTGGTGAAATCGCCTGCCGCGTCATCAAGACCGCCAGGCGCATGGGCATCCGCACCATCGCGGTCTATTCCGACGCCGACCGTGACGCGCTGCATGTGAAGATGGCCGATGAAGCCGTGCACATTGGCGGGTCCGCTGCTCGCGACTCGTATCTATCGATCGACAAGATCGTTGCAGCCTGCAAGCAGACCGGTGCGGAGGCTGTGCACCCGGGCTACGGCTTCCTGTCGGAGAATGCCGACTTTGCGGCTGCCCTCGACAAGAACGGTATTATATTCGTCGGCCCGCCGACGAAAGCCGTCGAGGCGATGGGCGACAAGATCACGTCCAAGAAGCTCGCGGCGGCGGCGAAGGTCTCGACGGTGCCCGGCCATATGGGGCTGATCGCCGATGCCGTCGAGGCGGTGACCATCGCCAAACAGGTCGGCTACCCTGTGATGATCAAGGCGTCGGCGGGCGGTGGCGGCAAAGGCATGCGCATCGCCTGGAACGATGCCGAGGCCCGCGAGGGGTTCGAGCGTTCGAAGTCCGAAGCTGCGAGTTCGTTCGGCGACGACCGCATTTTCATCGAGAAGTTCGTCACCGAGCCGCGGCATATCGAAATCCAGCTGATCGGCGACCAGCACGGCAACGTGCTCTATCTCAACGAGCGCGAGTGCTCGATCCAGCGCCGCAACCAGAAGGTGATCGAGGAAGCACCCTCGCCGTTCCTCGATGCCGCAACGCGCAAGGCCATGGGCGAGCAGGCGGTCGCACTGGCAAAGGCCGTCGGCTACTATTCGGCTGGCACGGTCGAGTTCATCGTCGACGGCAAGCGCAACTTCTACTTCCTTGAGATGAACACGCGCCTCCAGGTGGAGCACCCGGTGACGGAGCTGATCACCGGGCTCGACCTCGTCGAACTGATGATCCGCGTCGCCGCCGGCGAGACGCTGCCGCTCACGCAGGCGGATGTGGGCATCAATGGCTGGGCCATCGAGAGCCGGCTCTATGCCGAGGACCCCTATCGCAACTTCCTCCCCTCGACCGGCCGCCTCACGCGCTATCGGCCGCCTGCCGAGGAACGCGACGCGGACCATGCGGTACGCAACGACACCGGCGTCTACGAAGGCGGCGAGATCTCGACCTTCTACGATCCGATGATCGCAAAGCTCTGCTCCTGGGCGCCCGACCGCTTAGCGGCGATTGGCGTCATGCAGGAGGCACTCGACCAGTTCGAGGTTGAGGGCGTCGGCAACAACATTCCGTTCCTCTCGGCCGTGATGGCTCAGGATCGCTTCCGCGAGGGGCGATTGACGACCGGCTATATCGCCGAGGAATTCCCCGAGGGGTTTGCGGGCGTCGCGCCGTCGCCGACGGAACTCACCCGCCTCGCCGCGCTGGCCTGCTGCACGGTCTACGCGATGGACACGCGCGCGCATGTGGGCACCGAGACGCGCCGCTCGGTGCTGATCGGCGACACCAGGTGGGACTTCGGCGTCCGCGCCGACGGCATCGAGTATTGGCTCACCGACAGCGCCGGCAAGAAACTGCTGGTCGAGAGCGGCTGGAAGCCGGGCATGTCGCTCGCTATCGCGCGCATCGACGGCGAGCTGCACCATGTGCGGATCGACAAGGTGACCGGCGGACTGCGGCTGCGCTGGCGCGGCGCCGATATCGTCGCGCGCGTGCTCTGGCCCAACGTCGCCGACCTGATGCCGCTGATGCCGGTGAAGGTACCGCCCGATCTCAGCAAGTTCCTTCTCTGCCCGATGCCGGGCCAGGTGGTCCGCATCGACGTGAAGGCGGGCGACGTGGTCGAGGCGGGCCAGAACCTCGCCATCGTCGAAGCCATGAAGATGGAGAACGTGCTCAAGGCCGAACGCCGCGCCCGCGTCAGCAAGGTGCGCGTGAGCCCCGGCACTGTGCTCGCTGTGGATGAGGTGATCCTGGAGTTCGAGGCGGTATGAGTCGGGGATCGGACGGCCCCTCACCCGGCGCTGCGCGCCACCCTCTCCCCAGAGGGGAGAGGGGACAACCGACTGCGCGCTTTCGGTTCCATCGTCCCCTCGCCCCTTTGGGGAGAGGGTGGCTCGGCGAAGCCGAGACGGGTGAGGGGCCGTCCCATGCCCGATAGACCCGCCACCTTCGACGACTGGGCAAAACTCGCGCAGCGCGAGCTGAAGGACACGCCGGTCGAAGCGCTCAACCGCGACTATGGCGGCATCACCGTTGAACCGGTCTATTTCGGCGAGGGCTCGACCATGCCCGGCGTCGAGCCCTTCACGCGCGGCGTGCGCGCCACGATGTACGCCAACCGGCCGTGGACCGTGCGCCAGTATGCCGGCTTCTCGACGGCGCGCGAGAGCAACGCCTTCTACCGGCAGAACCTTGCGGCGGGGCAGAAGGGGCTAAGCGTCGCCTTCGATCTCGCCACCCATCGCGGCTACGACAGCGACCATCCACGCGTCACCGGCGATGTCGGCAAGGCCGGCGTCGCGATCGACTCCGTCGAGGACATGAAGCTCCTCTTCGACGGCATTCCGCTCGATCAGATGAGCGTGTCGATGACCATGAACGGCGCCGTGCTGCCGGTGCTCGCGATGTTCATCGTCGCGGCGGAAGAGCAAGGGGTAAAGCAGGCGCAGATCGACGGAACGATTCAGAACGATATTCTGAAGGAGTTCATGGTCCGCAACACCTACATCTATCCGCCGGAACCCAGCATGCGCATCGTCGGCGACATCATCGCCTACACCGCCGAGCACATGCCCAGGTTCAACTCGATCTCGATCTCGGGCTACCATATGCACGAGGCCGGCGCGACGGCGGTGCAGGAGCTGGCCTACACCCTCGCCGACGGTGCGGCCTATGTGCGCGCGGCGCAGGCGCGTGGCCTCGATGTCGACGCCTTCGCCGGCCGGTTGAGCTTCTTTTTCGGCATTGGCATGAACGTCTTCCTCGAGGTCGCCAAGCTCCGCGCCGCGCGCACGCTGTGGTCAAAGATCATGACCGGCCTCGGCGCAAAGGACCCGCGTAGCAAAATGCTGCGCACGCATTGCCAGACCTCGGGCGTCTCGCTGACCGAGCAGGACCCGCACAACAACATCATCCGCACCACGATCGAAGCGATGGCAGCCGTGCTGGGCGGCACGCAGTCGCTGCACACCAATTCGTTCGACGAAGCCATCGCCCTGCCCACAGAGCAATCGGCGCGCATCGCCCGCAACACGCAGCTGATCCTCCAGCATGAGAGCCGCGTCACCGACGTCGTCGATCCGCTGGGCGGCTCCTACTACATCGAGGCACTTACGGCCGAACTGGTGAATAAGGCCGATGCGCTGATCGCCGAGGTCAACGCGCAGGGCGGCATGGTGGCCGCTGTGCAGTCCGGCGGACCCAAGGCCGAGATCGAGAAGGCGGCCGCGCAGCGGCAGGCGCGGATCGATCGCGGCGAGGACGTGATCGTCGGCGTCAACCGCTACCGGCTCGACAACGAAACGCCGATCCCGTTCCGCGAGGTCGACAATGCCCGCGTCCGCGACGAGCAGGTCGCGCGGCTCACGGAGATCAGGCGCACCCGCGATGAGCGCCGCGTACTCGAAGCGCTCGATGGCCTCCGCAGCTTCGCCAAGTATGGCGGCAACCTCCTGTCGGCGTCGATCCACGCCGCCCGAGCCCGCGCAACGCTGGGTGAGATCTCCGCGGCCCTCGAGGATGTCTTCGAACGCCACCATGCCGTGACGCGCGTCGTGTCGGGCGTCTATGCGCAGAGCTATGAGGGCGACCCACAATACGCCCAGATGCAGCGGCGGCTTGCGGCATTTGCCGCCAAGGAGCAGCGTCCGCCATCGTTGTTCATCGCCAAGATGGGCCAGGACGGGCACGACCGAGGCGCCAAGGTGATTGCCTCCGCCTTCGCCGATCTCGGCTTCACCGTGCATATGGGCGATCTGTTCGAGACGGCGCCCGAGGTGGCGAGGCACGTCGCCAAACTCAAAGTCGACGCCGTGGGCGTCAGCTCGCTCGCCGCGGGACACAAGACGCTGGTGCCGGAGCTGATCGGCGAGATGCGCGCGATCGGGCTCGGCGACATCACCGTCATCGTAGGCGGCGTGATCCCGCCAGAAGACTACGCGTTCCTGCGCGAAGCGGGCGTTGCCGAAATCTTCGGACCGGGCACCAATGTGCTCGAAGCCGCGTTCTCGGTGCTGGACCAGATCGAGGGAAGGCGCACCAACAGATGATCGGTCGGCTCAATCATGTGGCGATTGTGGTACCCGACCTCGCCGCCGCGGCAGCGCGATATCGCGACCTGCTCGGCGCGACGGTGCATCATGCGCGTGACCTGCCCGAGCACGGCGTCACGGTGGTGTTCGTCGATACAGCCAACAGCAAGATCGAGCTGATGACGCCGTTTGGCGACACGTCGCCGATTGCAAAGTTCCTCGCCGAGCATCCGAGCGGCGGCATGCATCACATCTGCTTCGAAGTGCCCGACCTCGCGCATGCCGCGCGCACCCTCACTGCAGGCGGCGCGCGGGTATTGGGCGACGGCACGCCCAAGATCGGCGCCCATGGCCTGCCGGTGCTGTTCGTTCACCCCAAGGACTTCGACGGCACGCTGATCGAGCTCGAAGAGGTCAAACCCGAGATGCAGCCGGCTTAGTGGCAAGCAAGCCTATTCCAGGTCCTTGGCGGTGCCGTACTCGGTGATATTTGGGCCGACGAAGTTGCCGTCGTCGAGCGAGATGTCGCCCATGAACAGCCAGCCCCACTGGTTGTTGGAGCAGTTGATCCGGAGCCACTCTTCGTAAGCGTTCGTATCGCCGAGCTGCTCGGACACATCGAACATGCTCTGGTCGCCGTCGTACTTCACGCCGTTATATTCCATCAGGAACGTACCCTCGGCGTAATAGACCAGATAGCGCCACTGGTCGCCGCGCTTGAACGCGATCTTCGTTTCGGTTCCGTCATCGGTGCGGTGGAGGGTCGCCTCGTAGGCTTCCTTCACCTTGTACTCGGCGATGCGCGTGAACGAGATAAAGCCGAGCGCCTGCTCCTCGACACGAGCGCTGTTCCACACCTGGTAGGTCGCGCCCTGCGGCAGGTCGCAGGCAATGGATCGCGCCGCCTTCGGGTCGAGCGTGGGGCGCAGCTGGACCGTGGTGGTCTTGACCACGCTGAAGCCGTTCGGGTACTCGCCGCTCCAGAACGGCGCCTTGTACCAGCCCTCGTCGTAAGCCTCGACGCTCTGGGCCAGGGCGGGACCGGCCGCCAGAAGCAGCGGCACGGCGGCGAGCAGCAGTTTGCGCATGTGGTTCATCCTCGATGACGGCGCGCAATAGACCGCGTTTGACCCTTGCCGTCCACCCGGCGAGCAGCACGCCGATTGGGTCCGTCCATCTGTGGCCGGACCCGTGCATTTTTGCTCGGCTGACGATCAGCGGCCCGGCTGCGGATGCTTGGGCGCGAACTGGTAGAAGCTCTTCGAGCCGTAATACGGATTGTAGATCAGCGAGCGCGAGACATAGCCGTCATTGCCGATGTGGCTGATCAGGCACCAGTTGGCGCCGCAGCTTTTGACGATGACGTACTCGCCCTTTTTGAGCTGATCGACCACCTTGTAGGTGGTGCCGGGCCCAGAGCGGACATTGGCAACCTTGGAGGCGTAGCCTGGGGCGGCCATGGCGGCGGTAGCGGCCAGCGCGAACCCCGCGGCGAGGAGCGGGGTCAACAAGCGGGGTAGGATCTTCATAGTCGTTCTCCGAGTCGCCCCCCGGCGAACCGGCACTCATGTGCCCACGCATGTAAGATTGTGGCAAATTGTGTCGATGACAAGAAGTTCCGAGCCGCGCTCACATTAAGTTTTCGCAACCCCTCGCCGAGCCTCGCCGTTGCTTTCGTCAAACGCGCCCATGAGCGCACTGAAGAAAGGAACGTCAGACATGCGCAAGACCGATCTCGATCACCTGCTCGAAGCCGCTGTTGCGAAGGCGCTTCACGTTCATCTGCCGCGCAATCAGAACCGCCGCATGGTTCCCGTGCGCAAGCAGGCGCACGCTGTCAAGCACGCGGCTTAGATCAGCTGGTTGACGCGGCCGCCTGCGCGAGCCGAGCGGTCGGGTGAATCCACAAGGGCGATTGATGCGGTGGCGCAAAAATGCGCTGCCGCTCTTCTTCGGTGGAATCGAAGAACGGGTAGCGTCGCATCAGCTTGGGATAGACGACGGGGACGTCGCAGGCCCACATCTCCATTGGAAATGTCAGCCCGTGATAGTACCGCGAGGTCGACAGCTGCGTTGAGTTGAAGACGCGGCGGTAGAACGCGACATGCTGCGGCCGCACCGTCGACAGGCAGTACTTCACCGCAAAATGCCACGTCGCCATCACCGCGATGCGCAGCGTCAGGAACGGCAGCGCCGGATAGGCAAGGCTTGCCTCGAAGTCTGCCGTGAAACGACCCGGATCGATGAACGTGTGCCCCTCATCGAGCAGCGGTTCCAGCACATCGCCGAACACCGAGTAGGATGGCGACATCCTGAACTCGCGCGTCATGTGGTGCAGCCGCAGCGAACTCACCAGTTGGCCGTCGATGTAGATGCCGTAGCAATAGGCGTTCGGGAGATCGTCGAACTCGTCATGCACCTTGCCCAGCGGGCTGAAGGGCACGAACTCTTCGCGCCGGTAGGCTTCGTAGCGAAGACGGTAGACTGGGTCGTCATGCTCGTGGGGATTGACCCGACGGTACTCGACGCGATCCAGGATATCGACCAAGGTGCCGACAAAACTCGATGTCGGTGACGCTTGGTTTTGAGTTGCCGCACTCATACTAAAAACCCCAAAACCACACGATTAATGTAACGAAAAATTAAGTACGTTTATAGCCGCACAATGCACCCTTCGGCCCTGGCGTTCCAGTGCCAGAATGAAGCAGTCAGGAATATTCGTGTGGTGAGAGGGAGTTAACCCGCGTTAACTCTAATGCGCGATTCCAGCGGAGCGGCGCTGCGCGAGGCCGCTCCCTCCATGCGCGCGATCAGTTCGGCCACTTCACGGCGCGGCAGCGGCACGCCGAACAGATAGCCCTGGATAGTGTCGACCTTGGTATGAGCCTGGATCAGCGCCAGCTGCTCCTCGGTCTCGACGCCTTCGGCCGTGACGGTCAGATTGATGTCCTTACCGAGCTGCGCGACGTTGGAAAGCAGTTTCAGCGAGCGTGGATTGCTGCCGATATCCATCACGAAGCTGCGGTCGACCTTGAGCTTGGTGAAGGGCAACGCCTGCAAATAGCTCAGTGATGAGTAGCCCGTGCCGAAATCGTCGAGAGCGATGCCGATGCCCCGCTTGCCAAGTGCAGACAGGATCTTGGTGGCCGTATCCTTCTCTTCGATCAACGCCGTCTCTGTGACTTCGACCTCGAGCCGATTGGGCGGCAGCCCGCTCTCTTTGAGCGCGGCAAGCACCATCGCTTCGACGTCGGCATTGCGGAAGTCGCGCGCCGAGACGTTGACCGACACCGAAATATGGTCGGCCCAGTTCATGCATTCTTTGGCGGCGGTCTTCAGCACCCAGCGCGTGATGTCGGAGATGAGGCCAGTCTCTTCGGCCACGGGGATGAACAGCGAGGGCGGGATTGAGCCGAGCTGCGGATGCGTCCAGCGCGCCAGCGCCTCGCAGGCGACGACACGGCGTGTCTTGAGATCGATCAGCGGCTGATAGACCAGGGTCAGCGACTCGGACTCGACGGCGAGCTTGAGCTCGGACTTGAGGCGCTGCCGATAGCGGTAGGCGGTGTCCATCTCGTCGTGGAACAGCTGCGCCTGGGCCTTGCCCGCGCCCTTGGCCTTGTAGAGCGCGAGATCGGCCTTGGTCATCATGCCATCGAGCTCGTCGCTCGTGTCGCTTGAGATCACGATGCCGACCGACACGTTCGACGACAGGCTCTCGCCCATGATCGAGAACGGCGTCTCGAAGGCGGTGAGGATCGCTGCCGACATCGCATCGACCTCGTCAGGCGTCACGTCGCCGGCGCGGTACACGATGAACTCGTCGCCGCCAAGGCGCGCCACGAGCCCGGTCATACCCACCGCGGTCTTGAGCCGGTCGGCCGCTTCGACGAGGAGACGATCGCCGACGAGGTGGCCCGCAGTATCGTTCACGTGCTTGAAGTCGTCGATATCGACGATCATCAGCATCGCCGTCTCGTTGGGCGCATCGGTGCGGCGCCGCTCGAGATCGGCCGACACCTGCTGCGCGAAATGGGCGCGGTTGGGCAGGCCCGTCAGCGCATCGTAATGCGCCATGAAGTTGATGCGCTCTTCTGCGCGGACGCGGTCCGTGATGTCTTCGAACAGCAGCACGACGCGGCTGTGGCGGGCGCTGACGGTGACTTCGGTAAAGCGCGAATTGGCGAGCTTGATGATCACCTTGCCGCCGCGCTGGCCGGAAACAACCTGCATCAGCTGCTCGGCGGCACGCTGCGGCATCGACCCGCGGCTGGCCGCCGCCGCGATCAGCGCCGCGAAGGACCGCCCCTGCCAGTTGCCGGGCACGAAGCTGTCGAACACCTGCTCGGCACGGCCGTTCACCACCGCGATCAGCCCCTCGGAATCGAGCATGGCGAGGCCGTGATGCATCGTGTCGAGCGCCGTATCGAGCTCGGTCGCGAGGCGGCTTGCTTCGACGCGGGCATGCACCGAAGCGAGCAGCACATGCCGCGTGTCGGTGGCAAGAAAGCGGAACGACACCAGCATGGGCAACAGCAGCAACGCCAGCACCGGATGGTAGATGTCGAACTTCCACAGCAGCCCGAACGAGATCATCCCGACCGCGATCCACAGCTGGATCGACAGCATCCGGTCGAGACCGAAATTGCGCGCCACCACGCCCACCATGCAGGCGATGGTAACGGTCATGGCGATGAGCTCGGCCGTCGGATCGGCGACGAAGATGAAGGCGGTGATGCACCACGCGCCGCAGGTTACGGCGAAGGCAGAGGCGTAGTAGGTGGCCTCGAGCTCCCAGCGCTGCGCCGCCTGCACGTCGGTCGGGCCGATCTTGGCGCGGAGGAACCGCGTCATCGAGATGTAGCGCAGGACGCCGATCACGACGAAGGCAGCGGCGATGGCAAGCAGCGCCCAGGAGCCGGACTTGAGGCCGCCCGAACCAGCGCCCACGGCACACGCCAAAGCACCCAGCATCGCCGCGCGGCGATCCGTGTAGACCGAGGTCACGATCGACACATAGTCGATCGCGGGCATCGATTTGCTGGCAGGCTCGAACATGGAATCCCGTAAGCTGCGGGGAAATCATGCCCTGAAAGCTGTTAATGCCGGCTTTCGGCAGGGGCCCTTGGCAACCCGAACCCCCGGCAATCCGGCGCAAAAAGACCCAATCGGCGCGGATGGTTGACGGATGCTTGGGGAAATTGCTGACAATTCCGCCCGCCGCCTTGCGGCCTCAGGTTTCGTCCACGCTCGTCCCGAGTTTCCTGAGCGACTTGCGCAGGTGTTTCACGCCCTTCTTGCCGAGGCTGTCCCGCAAGAGCTTTTCGACTTCCTTTTCGGCGTCCCGTCGCGCTTCGAGCGCATAGAGGCCGGCATCGGTCAGGATGACGTATTTCGCCCGCTTGTCCACCGGATCGGGCTCGCGCCGGATGAGCGCGAGTTTTTCGAGCTGATCGAGCGACTGCTGCACCGCCTGCTTGGTCAGCCCGACCCGTTCGGCCAGCAGCGACTGCGAAATTCCCGACAGCGACAGGTGCACCAGGAGATCGGCAGCCGCCCCGATGGGCGGCGCCTTGCGGCGCTCTAGGGCGGCGGCAAGCGAGCGGCGCCAGGCCTCCTGACCAATGGCAAGAAGCGCGCCGATCCTGGGTTTGCTGTCACCGTCAAGCATCTTGACCGATTGTGGCGAAGTGGAGCGTTATGTCAAGGAACGGCAAGGCGAGGCGGCGCATTTCCTGAGACAGCAAGGAGGCAGCAATGGCGAAACTGAATGCCAAAGAGCGCGACAAGGCGCTGAGCAAGCTCAACGGCTGGGTTTACGACGAGGCGGCGGAGTCGATCTCCCACGACTTCAAGTTCAAGGATTTCTCGGAAGCCTTCGCCTTCATGACCCGCGTCGCCCTCCTCGCGCAATCGGCCGACCACCACCCCGAATGGTCCAACGTCTACAACAAGGTGTCTATCACCCTCACCACCCACGACGCCGGCGGCCTCACCGCCAAAGACGTCGAGCTGGCCCAGGGCATCGACAAACTCATCACCTGATCAATGAAAATTGCGCCCCTTGGGCAGGGCCGCTCGGGCCGCCCGCTCAGCTGCCTCTTCCTGCCGGACGCGCGGGAGCTCGTAGAAGGGTGGCGTATCGTCCAACCCCTCGTCTCCCCGCGCCAGCGCTTTGTCGCCGATCGAATTGCCACCGGCGAGCGCGATCAGATCGTCGGTCATGTTGGTGAAACTCTCGGCAACGACATGGATCACCCTGCCCTCGATCTGCAGCCGCCCCTTCACCGCCATCATGCGCGAACTAAGTATGACCGGCCGGTGCTTCTCGAACGCATTGGACCAGATGACGACATTGGCGATGCCAGTTTCATCCTCGAGCGTCGCAAAGACCACCCCGGTCGCCGTCCCTGGCCGCTGACGGACGAGGACGAGACCAGCCACCTCGACGCGCTGGCCATTCTTGCACTTCTCAAGCTCCGTACAGGCGATGATGCCACGTCGCCGCAGCGACTGCCGCATGAAGCTGACCGGATGCGCCTTAAGTGAAAAGGACATCGTTCTATAATCATGGACGACATCCTCGCTGTGCCGCATGACGGGGAGACCGGTTTCAAGCTCATTGCGCGGCAATGGTTTGCCTAGCTGCTCGAAGAGAGGAAGTGTCTCGGCCCCATCTGTTCCCATCAGACCACGTACTGCCCACAAGGCTTTGCGCCGATTCAGACCGATAGATTGAAAGGCGTCCGCCTCTGCGAGTTTTTCGAGCGCCGGGATGGGCAGACGCGTTCTGAGCCAAAGATCGCGTACCGAACTGTAGCCGCTTTGACGGCCATCAATCAGGATCGACGCATGATCCTTTTTGAGGCCGGAGATCGACGCAAAACCGAGTCGTATCGCCTTGGTCGAGCGGATATCGCCGCGTTGGTTGGCATGCCGGTCCCATACATGCAGCGCGGCGGGCGACCCGTCCTCCAGGATCGCATCGGTATCGGAATGGTTGATGTCGACGGGCCGCACTTCGACACCGTGCTCGACAGCATCGCGGATCAACTGCGCTGGCGCGTAGAAACCCATGGGCTGGCTATTGAGCAACGCGGCCGTGAAAACGTCGGGGTAATGACACTTGAGCCAGCACGAAACATAGACGAGCAGCGCAAACGAGGCCGCGTGGCTCTCCGGAAAACCGTACGATCCAAAGCCTTCGATCTGTTTGAAACAGGATTCGGCAAAATCGCGTGGGTAACCGTGGTTGAGCATGCCATTTATGAAATCGTCGTGGAACACGCCGACGCCACCCGTGCGTTTGAAAGTCGCCATCGAACGGCGAAGCTTATCGGCCTTGCTGGGTGAAAAGCCCGCGCCGACAATGGCGATCTGCATCGCCTGCTCCTGAAAGAGCGGGATACCAAGCGTATGGCCCAACACGCCCTTGAGCGCCTCGCTCGGATAGGTGACAGCATCGCCAGTGATACGCCGCTTCAGATAGGGATGCACCATTCCGCCTTGGATCGGCCCTGGGCGAACTATGGCGACCTCGATGACGAGGTCATAGAAGACCTTGGGCTTGAGTCGTGGCAGCATCGACATCTGCGCGCGGCTTTCGATCTGGAACACGCCGATCGTGTCGGCTCGGTGAGTCATGGCGAAAACACGCGCTGCCCCAGCTGCATCCTCGTCAGCCATTTCGCGTATCCGAGGAATTGAGAGCTTGCCCTCCTGCGGGTAGTGCCGCGTCATGTATTCAAATGCCCGCCTCAGGCAGGTCAACATGCCGAGCGCAAGCACATCGACCTTGAGTATTCCCAGCGCATCGATGTCGTCCTTGTTCCACTCGATGATGGCACGCGTCTCCATCGCCGATTTGCTGATCGGCACGAGCCGGTCGAGTTCGTCGCGGGTGATGACGAAGCCCCCGACATGCTGGCTGAGGTGACGCGGAAAGCCGCGCAGGTCGCCCGCACACTCAAGCACCATGGCCAGCGTGCGCTCTTCAGGATCGATGCCTGCAGTGCGCATCTCGTCCTTTGTGGCGCTGGTCCCCCAGCCCCAATGCAGCTGATTGATGGCATCGATCGTATCGTCCGACAGCCCGAAGACCTTTGAGACTTCGCGCAGTGCAGCCTTCGAGCGGTAGCAAATGACGTTGGCGGTCAGCCCGGTATGGTTGCCGCCATACTTGGCGTACACATACTGTATCACCTCCTCGCGCCGTTCGTGCTCGAAATCGACGTCGATATCAGGTGGCTCGTCACGCTCGGTGGATAGAAAGCGGCCAAAGACGAGATGCCCTTTGTGAGGATTGACCTCGGTGACTTCAAGACAGAAGCAGACTGCCGAATTGGCAGCAGACCCACGCCCCTGACAGAGAATGCCCAATGTATATCGCGCATGGTGAACAACGTCGCGAACTGTAAGGAAATAAGGAGCGTAACCCTTGTACGCGATGAGACACAGCTCCTTCCATAACGTCTCTTTGACCTCCTCTGGAACATTGTTGTAGTAGCGCTTGGCCGCCCCCTCCCATGTGAGCCGCTCCAATGTCTCTTGGGGGTTCTCGCCATTGTCCCAGGCTTCGGTCGGATAATTGTATTTGAGCTGATCGAGACTGAAGCCGATGCGGCTTGCAAAGCGCTCCGTCTCGACAATGGCCTCCGGGTGCTCGCGAAACAGCCGCGCCATTTCTTCCGGCGCTTTGACATGCCGCTCGGCATTGGGCTCGAGCCAGCGGCCGGCCTCGGCGATCGTCCGATGCTGGCGGATACAGGTGACGACGTCCTGCAGCACACGGCGGCGCGGGTCGTGATAAAGCACATCGTTGACCGCGATCAGCGGGGCCACATCGCGACGTGCGAGACCGGCAAGACGATTGAGACGCGCGCGATCCTCGCCATCGAAACGGCACGCACCACCGATCCAAACCCGCCCCGGTGCGTGCCTTGCAAGCGCTGCGAGGACTGTCTCGCTGCGCTCCCAGTTCGTCTCGTCGACCATGAAGATGAAGAGCTGGCCGATGGTGAAATCTTCGGCTTGCAGATCCACCAGAGTGTCGGTCGAAAGCGCCGGCGCCAGATCGCCGAATTGAAGAACGGGCGCCCCCTTCTCGCCGCGCAGATTGCCGACGCTGATCAGCTTGCAGAGCCGGCCATACGCCTCACGATCGGTGGGATAAACGACGATATCGGGCGTGCCGTCGGCAAAGCACAGCCGCGTGCCGACGAGATAACGGAAGTCGCGCGGTGGCGGCGGATCCATGTCGCGCAACGCAACATAGGCTCGGACAACGCCGGCAAAGCTGTTGCGATCGGTGAGGCCGAACCCCTTGAGCCCCATCACCGCCGAGGCAATGGCCAGTTCTTCAGGATGCGAGCCGCCTCGCAGGAACGAGAAGTTCGACGTCGAGACCAGCTCGACATAGCCCGGCACGTCGGCGCGAGTCTCGTTGTCGTTGTGATGGGGTGGCGGCAACTGGGTCATGCGAAGAACCCGTGCAGGTACCACCGCGGTTCATGGGCGATGCCCAGCAGGCCAAGCCGGAACAGCCAGAAGCGACGCCCATCGGCATCCTCGGCGACATAATAATCGCGGGTGTGGTGACCCTCGAAATAGAAGCTGGTGGTCGTCTCCTCCGCCATCGCCGCTTCGATCGAGGCCGGCGTGAGCTGCAGGCGGAGCGGCATGTTCTGCCACTCCATGGCAAGGCGCTCGGGTCCCGCGGCTCTGGCAAAGCGGTAAGACACGCGGCGCCAGATCATGCGCGAGGGCGGCGCATCGGGGACTTCGGCCGTCACGAGGATCGGCTCGGGCTGCGGCAAAAGCCGCAATGGACGCGGCCGCACCACGGCAGGCGGGATTTCGCCGCTGACAGGCATCGGCGCGATCGCCGCGTCGAGCCGCACCGCCTGCTCGGGGATGTAAGTATTGACTGGTTGCGAACGGACGACCGACAGCGCCCCGAGCCGGCTACTCATCAGATCGTAGAGCGTATCGAGACTCGCGGCGCCATCGTCGGCACCGAACGCACCGGTCTGGGTCGCATCGAGCGGGCTGAGCGAGCTCGCCGCAAGGCGGATCATGTCGATCCCGAAGCCAGCGTCGTACTCTCCCTCGAGCCGCTCAGCCCGATAGGAGAACAACCGTCCTATATGGGCGGCCTCACGCGTGGCGCGGGCCGAATTGACTGACAACGTCATCACCTTGTGATCGACACGATAGAGAAACAGGTGGAAGGTCTGCGCCCCGAGACCTGACATTTCCAGCCGCAACGATAGCGTGACGGCTAGGTCATGCGCAGTAAGCAGCACGTCCTCGATCAGTGCGATCGGCTCTGGGAAACGCCGTTCTACAAAATACTCGGCGAATGGCAGCCGCGGCATCACCTTCTCTTCGAGCCAGCCCAGCGCCTGATCGAGCCGCAGCAGCAGCGATGTCCCGAAGCGCGCCTGCAGCACGTGTCGATCGCGCTGATAGAGCTGCCCGATCTGCCTGAGCCCGAACTGTTTGAGATTCTCGACCTGCTGCACTTCGAGTCGCAATGCGGCAACAGGCAGTGAGCGCAGCGCCGCCTGCTCATTGCCCTCGACGACGATGCGGTTGGGCAGATATCGCGCCATGGCCCATGCTGTGCCGAGCGTCGAGGCAATCGCACCGACGACGGTATAGCCCAGCGATGTCAGCCGCTCGCTGAGCCTCTGCAGCATCTGCGCTTCGCCCCCGAACAGATGGCTGACGCCGCTGATATCGAGGGCCAGATCGCCCCAGGGCGAAACATCGGTGACGATCGAAACGATCGGACTGGCATTGGAGTGCCAGTCGGCGAAATCTGCGAACACATTGGACAGATACTCGCGATCGATCTCGCGCGCCTCGAGATCGGCGACGATGGCACGGGCGTCCGAGAGGTTTTGTCCGACCAACAGCCCCTTGCTGCTCGCAGCATCGTCCAATTCGACGATCTTCATGGCGCCGCGCTGCCGTTCCCACAGGACAAAGGGACGGCCAGACGCGGCGAGCGAGGGATCAGCCCGTTTGAGGCAGTCGGTTGCCCAGCGCGGCAGGTGCAGCATGAGATAGCGCCGCGACGGCCGGAGCCCGGGCGCTATCTCTGCCGCCGATGTCTGCCAGAACGAGGCCATTTTCCGTCCAGTCGACCAGATAGTGTTCGCCTTGCGGGCTTGCCTTGCGGCGGCCGAGGCTTCCCTTCTCAAGAGTAAGGCGCCACCGCGGTGGACCCGGCGCTCTGTTGTCGAACGGATGGGGTCGGCTGAGCTGTGGCTCGACCCGCCATCGGTAGCGCGCCGCGGTCGCCTCGCGATCGCGCGCATAGCGAACGAGAAACACCGAGCCGCCGGAAGCCGCTGTCCTCAGTGCCAGCCTGCGCGACGCGGTGAAGTCGAGTGCCTTGTGCGGATAAGCGATATCGGCAACGACGGCGCCGACAGCCCGGCAGGCAATCGCCTCCTCCATCGCCCATAGCAACTCGGTGATTGTGTCGGTGCGGATCAGGACGAAGGCCGACGTCTCGAGCCCGAACGTCTTGAACCCCAGCGCATAAGGCAGCCCAACTTCCTGCGTGTCGGACTTGAGCTGGAGGATCAACAGACCCGGTCGCGCCGGGGCAAGCATGCTCTTGGCCTGCGCCAGCGCGAAGCCGAAGGCGGCGCCGGTGTTGGTCAGCGTGTCGGCAAAAACTTCGTGCAGGTAACCGCGGGGCGTCGCGAGCAGAGTAGGCGGGACATCGGAATCGGTGTCATCAGCCAGCACAGGCTTGGTCTCGAAGGCGGCGACCCTTTCCTTCAGCGCCTCGATTGTCTCTGCCCTGTTGCCCTGCATGGCGAGGGCTCCCTGTTTGATGTAGAACAAACAGTGAACATCAGACTCGGTTCCGGAGTCAATGCGATGGGAAAAGATTCTTATCGACGAGCAGCCCGCGCCCTCACTGTGGCGCAAAGGCTTCAATAGCGCGTGAGACAGCCTTGCTGCCCTTCCCGCCCGGCCCCTCCCCGCATTATCTCCATACCGACAGGAGACTCGCGTCATGTTCGAAACCATTTCCCGGCTGTTTCGGGAGAAGGAAACGCCGGAGCTGAGCAACGAGCCCAAGCTCGCCGTGGCGGCGCTGCTTATCCATCTGGCTGCCGTGGACGGCTCGACCTCCGATGCCGAGCGCGATGCCGTCCGGCACACGCTGATGGACTATTACGCGCTCAACGAGGCCGAAGTCGGCAAGCTGGTTGACGAAGCCACCCGGCGCGAACGCGACGCGGTGGATTTCTACCGCTTCACCTCGGCCATCACGCAGCTCCCCGAGGACGAGCGCATCGAGATTATCCGCATGATGTGGCAGGTCGTGTTCGCCGACGACAAGAACCACGAGCTCGAGGACAACATGGTCTGGCGCATCGCCGAGCTGATCGGCGTCTCCGCCCGCCAGCGCACCATGCTGCGCAAGCAAATGTCGCGCGGCCTCGCCTGACCTCAGGCGCAACTATGCCTTGCAATCGCGGCGGACTCTGAGCCACAACGCGGCCATCCCTCCCCGTTTTCGGCTGCGCCCATGAACCTCGACGCCATTCCCACCGGCAAGAATCCCCCCGACGATTTCAACGTCGTCATCGAAGTGCCGCTGGGCGGCGAGCCGATCAAATACGAGCTCGACAAAGCCTCGGGCGCCCTGTTCGTCGACCGTTTCCTCTATACGCCGATGCGCTACCCGGGGAACTACGGCTTCATCCCGCATACCCTATGCGGCGACGGCGATCCGCTCGACGTGCTGGTGATGAACTCGCGCCCGGTCGTCCCCGGCTGCGTCGTCCGCTGCCGCCCGTTCGGCGTGCTGGTGATGGAAGACGATGGCGGCATGGACGAAAAGATCCTCGCGGTGCCCCAGCACAAGCTCACCGCCATGTACGACAAGATCAACGACCTCGGCGACATGCAGGAAATCCAGGTGGAGCGCGTGAAGCACTTCTTCACCCACTACAAGGATCTCGAGCCCGGCAAATGGGCTAAGATTTCGCATGTCGGCGACGCCGCCGAAGCCCGCAAGATCATCCTCGAATCGATCGAGCGCTTCAAGTCGAGCAAGTAGGAGCCTCCATGCGCATCGCCGGAAACATCATCGGGATCATTCTCGTCCTCATCGGCGGTCTTTGGACCTTGCAAGGCTCCAACATCCTTGCCGGCAGCGCCATGTCGGGCCAGAGCATGTGGCTGTGGATCGGTGTCGTCGCGGCCATTGCTGGCATCGCCCTGCTGATCTGGACCAACCGGCGCAAGTGACAGGCACGATCGTCCTGCTCAACGGCGCGCCACGATCGGGCAAGAGCTCGATCGCCCGCGCCATGCAGGAGCAACTCGCCGGCACCTGGATCAATCTCGGCGTCGACGTTGCGATGGCCGCTCAGCCGGCGGCGATCCACCCCGGCATCGGCCTCAGGCCCGGCGGCGAGCGGCCCGACCTCGAGCCCCTGATCCAGCAGCTCTATGGAGCGCTGTTCGACTCGATCGCCGCCTATGCCCGTGCCGGTACGAACGTCGTCAGCGACCTCGGCCTCCACGAGTCCTATTCGCAGCCGCTCGGCATCCTCGCCGACGCCGTGCACCGGCTCGCCGGCCTGCCCGTACTCTTCATCGGCGTGCATGCCCCGCTCGAAACCATCATGGCCCGGCGCAACGCCGACACCCGCGGCGGCTATTACGCAGCAGGCGATGCCGTCCCCGAGCCTGTCCACCGCTGGCAGACGGCCCCGCACGCACATGGCCTCTACGATCTCGAGATCGACACGTCCGTGACGTCGCCCGAGCAGGCTGTGGAGCGTATCGCCGCACTGCTCGCCCAATGGCCGAAACCAACGGCATTCAACCTCTTACGGTCGCGCCTGTAGGCACCACGCCCAACCCCACCCCCGGTGCCTTCCCAGCGAAAGCTGGGACCCAACTCCCCATTTGCGCCAGCGGCTACATGGATCCCTGCTTTCGCAGGGAAGTCAGTGGGTGTGCGGCACGCGCACGGGACCGTATCGTCGCGCCTTTAGGCACCCACGCTCCGCCCCACCCCCGGTGTCTTCCCAGCGAAAGCTGGGACCCAACTCCCCACACGCTCCAGCGGCTGCATGGATCCCTGCTTTCGCAGGAAATCTCCGCGAGCATATCGACCAAAAAAACGCCGCCCCGAAGGGCGGCGCTAAAGCTTGTGGATGCTGCGTCAGCCCTTAGTGGCCGCCGCCCCAGCCGCCTTCCTGCGCCGGCGGACGCTTCACCAGGAACGACGCGCCAAACGCGAAGATCGCGATCACCGCGCCGACCGTGAAGGCGAGGCGGATACCACCCGCCAGAGCTTCCATCGGCACCGTACCGGCTGCGGCCAGCGACGCCGTCTGCGACGACATCAGGGCCACGAACAGCGCCACGCCCGCGGCACCCGCCACCTGCTGGATCGAACCGAGCAGCGCCGAGCCGTGGCTGTAGAGCTGCGGCTGCACCGACGAGAGGCTCGTGGTGAACAGCGGCCCGAACAGGAACGCGAAGCCCAGCGACATCACGAGGTGACCCACGAGGATGAACGGCCACGGCGTCCCGACGCCCAGCAGCGTCATCGCCCACAGAACCAGCGTCACAAGACCCATCGCCGGGATGATCAGCGGACGCGGCCCGACTTTGTCGAACAGCCGACCCACGAACGGTCCGAGCAGACCCATCAGCAGGCTACCCGGCATCATCAGGAGGCCGATCTGCCAGGTCTCGAACCCGATGATGCTCGACAGATAGATCGGCAGCAGGATGATCGTGCCGAACATCGCCAGCATCAGGATCGAGATCATCACCATCGAGGCGGTGAAATTGCCCGCTTTGAGCGTCGAGAGGTCGAGCAGCGCATTGCCCTTGGGCGCAAGCATCAGCTGACGCCACACGAACAGCACCATCACCACCACGCCCACCACCAGCGGGATCAGCGGATTGATGACCTGCGCACCGGCTTCGACGCCGAAGCCCGAAAGGCCATAGACGATGCCGCCGAACGCGAAGGCCGACAGGATCACCGACAGGATATCGAGCGGCGCCTCGCGCGGCGTCGAGACGTTGACCATCATGCGGTAGCCGAGCGCCAGCGCACCCAGCGAGATCGGCAGCATGATGACGAAGAACCAGCGCCAGTCGAGATAGGCCAGGACGAACCCGGCCAGCACCGGGCCAACGGCCGGCGCTACCGACATGACGATCGAAATATTGCCCATCATCTTACCGCGCTCATGCGGTGCGACGAGCGTCATCACCGTGGTCATCAGCAGCGGCATCATGATCGCCGTGCCCGAGGCCTGGATGACGCGCGCCACGATCAGCACGCCCAGATTGGGCGACAGCGACGCGAGCGCCGTACCCGTGGTGAACAGCGTCATTGCGAGAATGAAGATCGGCCGCGAATTGAACCTCTGCAGCAGATAGCCCGTCACCGGAATGACGACCGCCATGGTGAGAAGGAATGCCGTGGTGAGCCATTGCGCGGCATTGGCCTCGACGCCCAGCGCCGACATCAGCTTGGGGATCGCCACGCTCATCGCCGTCTCGTTGAGCATCACCACGAAGGTCGAGGCGAGCAGGACGTTGATGACGAGACTGTTGCGCGCCGCGGTCGCCTTGTCGACGACCGGTGGCGTGTTGGGGGCAGCAGAGCCCGACTCGAATGTTTCCGAGGTCATGGTACCGTCCTTTTCAGAGAAAACGGGCGCAAGGGCGCCGCATTGGGCCGCGCGGTATAGCAGAACCGGCTTGGCGTGAAAGCGAAAATTGCTGCGAAACTATCGATGTGATGGCCTTCAAAGCCGGGAGCGCCGCTCCCATGTCTGACCCGGACAGGTCGATCATCTTCATCTCCTCGTCGATTCTCCGATAGGGAGAGGATGCAACATCCTGCTGACAGATCATGGCAGCAGACCACCCCGCCTCACCGGCTTCATCAACATGACGAACGGCAAAGCGCGGAATCGACGTGGGCGCAAAGATTCTTCGGATGCCCAGCAAGAGAGCAGTCCCGGTGATCGCACATCAGCCATGCCGGGCTCGACGCAGGGCGCGCAGCTCGGCTAGGTATCGCCCATGACCGACACCCCCCTCGTCCAGGCCCGCGACGCCGTGCGCGAGCTGCAAAGCTCGCTGATCCGCGATGTCGCAAACGCCGGCATGGGCAACCCCGATATCATGCGCTTCTGGTTCGGCGAGTCCGACCAGCCGACGCCGATGTTCATCCGGCAGGCCGCGATCGACTCGCTCACAAGTGGAGAGACGTTCTATTCGCAGAACCTCGGCCGCCCCTATCTGCGCGACGCCATAGCCACCTATCTCAGCAACCTGCATGAGCACCCCATCGCCGCCGGCCGCGTCGCAGCGGTTGGCTCGGGCGTCTCCGCCCTGATGATCGCGAGCCAGCTCGTGCTCTCGCCCGGCGACAAGGTGGTAGCGGTGACGCCGCTCTGGCCCAACGTGGTCGAGATCCCGAAGATCCTCGGCGCGAGCGTAACGCGCGTGCCGCTCACCATCGCCAACGGCAAATGGTCGCTCGACCTGCAGCGCACGCTCGACGCCCTGACGCCGGACACGCGCCTCCTCATCGTCAACTCGCCCAACAACCCTACCGGTTGGACCATCGAGGACGACGAAGTCGACATCCTCCTCGCCCATTGCCGCAGGCACGGCATCTGGATCCTTGCCGACGACGTGTACGAGCGGTTGGTCTATGACCCCACGCGCAAGTCCGCGCCGTCGTTCTTGCGCCGCTACGAGAGCGGCGACCGTATCATCTCGTCCAACAGCTTCTCGAAGGCGTGGACCATGACAGGCTGGCGCATGGGCTGGCTCGTCGCGCCCGAAACGCTGATGGGCGACCTGGGCAAACTCATCGAATACAACACGTCCTGCATCCTCGAACCCGCCCAGCGCGCCGGTGCCGTTGCCGTGTCGCAGGGCGAGGACGAAGTCGAAAAACTCCGCGCCCGTCTGGCCGCGTCGCGCCGTGTCCTCGTCGACGGCCTCCGCCAATTGCCCGGTGTCGACGTGCCCGATGCCGGCGGCGCGATGTATGCCTTCTTCCGCATCGCGGGCCACGACAACTCGCTGGAACTCGCCAAGCGCATCGTGCGCGAAGCCAGCCTCGGCCTCGCCCCCGGTGCCGCCTTCGGCCCCGAAGGCGAAGGCTGGCTCCGCTGGTGCCACGCTGTTTCCATCGACGCGATCGAGCAGGGACTAGACCGGCTCGGCCGGTTCCTCACCCGATAGAACGCCCGTTCACTTCGCAGGCTTCTTCGCAGCGGCCTTCTTCGCAACCGCCTTCTTGGCGACCGCCTTCTTCGCCGGTGCTTTCTTCGCGGGTGCTTTCTTGGCCACCGCCTTCTCCGCCACATCCTCGCCCAGCACTTTCGCCACGGCCGCAGCGATAGCCGTCTTGCCGCCGACCAGCTGGAATGCGTGCTTGCTGCTCTTCTGGCTCTCGAGCAAGGCAACGGTCACGGCGGCGACGTCGGCGCGGTCCACCGGCGCTTCTTCGATCGCCTCTTCGCTGATCGTCACTTTGCCGGTCGGTTTGTCGTCGGTGAGCGAGCCGGGCTCGAGGATGATCCAGTCGAGACCAGACTCGCGGAGGTATTTGTTTCCGGCGCGCTTCTGCTTGTAGTAGTCGCGCATCTCTTCGGTGTTCCACTCGCCGCTGAGCTTCATCCCCGTCGATGCGCCGATCGAGGCGATGGCGAGATAGCGTTTGACGCCCGCCGCTTCTGCCGCCCGCACCGTCTTCATGAGACCGGTGCGATCGAGCGCACTCGACTCGCCGGCCGCCGACCCCGCCGCAAACACAATGGCATCGGCCCCTTTGAATTGCGCCTGGAAGTCTGGGCCAGTCGACAGCTCGAGGTCGAGCATCACCGTCTCGGCCCCCAACGACACCATCGCGGCCATGTGCTTGGGACTGCGGATGGTGGCCACCGCCACGTGGCCCGCCGCCACCAGCCTTTCAACGATCAGCCGCCCAGTCCGGCCCCCGGCACCCACGACAACGACACGCATCCCACCTGCTCCCTTAGCCTCGCGCTGATACGTTGATCCTCGCCGCGCGGCATGTCAAAGACGGCACAACCCAGGGGGATGTTATGAATCTGCTTTCACCCGTCGCACGCGTCGTCTCGTGGATTGGCGCAGGCCTGATCTTGAAGCGCACCTGGGGCAAGGAAACATTCGCGCAGGCGCAAGGCGCCAATCCCACCATTCCGGCAGCGGTGCCGCAGGGTATCCCGACGCTCAAGATGCCGACGGCCCATGGCTGGCACGACGGCAAGATGCCGGTCGCCGCCAAGGGGCTCAAGGTCAACGCCTTTGCCACCGGTCTCAAGCACCCGCGCCAGATGCTGGTGCTGCCCAATGGCGACGTGCTGGCCGCCGAAGCGCTGACCATCCCCGGTGCGCCCAAGACCGCCTTCGATCTCGCCATCACCGCCACCATGGCGCGGGCCGGCGCAACGGGCGTCAGCCCCAATCGCATCACCCTGCTGCGCGACGCCGATGGTGACGGCGTCGCCGAGATCCGCTCGACGTTGCTCGAGGGCCTCAACCAGCCCTTCGGCATGGCGCTGGTGGGCGAGACGCTCTACGTCGCCAATGTCGACGGCGTGATGGCTTTCCCGTTCAAGGTTGGCGAAACCAGGATCACCGCCAGGGGCCGGCGGCTCTCGACCTACAAAGTCGATGGCCACTGGACGCGCAATCTGCTGCTCAGCCCCGACCAGACCAAGCTCTATATCGCCGTCGGGTCGCTCTCCAACATCGGCGATGCCGGCTTGGAAGCCGAAGAGGGCCGCGCCTGCATCTACGAGATGGATTTGAAGACCGAGCAGAGCCGCGTCTATGCCGGCGGTCTCCGCAATCCCGTCGGCATGGCCTGGGAGCCGACGCTCGGCCAGGTCTGGACCGTCGTCAACGAGCGTGACGGCATCGGCGATGAGACGCCGCCCGACTACCTGACCTCGGTGAAGGACGGCGGCTTTTACGGCTGGCCCTATTCGTACTGGAACAAGATCGTCGACGACCGCGTGGCGCAGAAGCCGGATATGGTCGCCAGGTCGACCCAGCCCGATTTCGCGCTCGGCGGCCACACCGCGTCGCTCGGCCTCTGCTGGCACCCGGCGGGCACACTGCCCGGCTATGGCGACGGCATGATGATCGGCCAGCACGGCTCGTGGAACCGCAGCGTGCTCTCGGGCTACCGCATGGTGTTTGTGCCCTTCGCCAACGGCAAGCCATCGGGTCCGAAGCAGGACGTGCTCACCGGCTTCCTGTCGCCCGACGAAAAGCTGAGCTACGGCCGCCCGGTCGGCACCGCCATCGCCAAGGATGGCGCGGTGTTGATGTGCGACGACGTCGGCGACGTAATCTGGCGCGTCACCGGCGCCTGACCGATGCGGCTTCCGACCAACGGCATCTCGACTCCGTTCCAGATCGGCCTCAAGCCGCTCGATATGACGGAATGGATCGATGTCGACGACCAGCTGCCGGCCTATCTCGCCGAAAAGGCGCGCGTGACCACGCTGCACGCGGCCGAGACCTTTGCCGCCGAACCCGGCACGGAAAATGCGCAGGCCGAAGTCCTCGCCCTGCTGGCCGAGCATCTGCCAAACCGCTTCCCGCAAACGCACCGGCGCTTGCCCGACGCCATCGTGGTGGCCGGGCAGACGGTGGCACTGTCCGATGCCCCAGCCCTGCTCACGGCGGCCCGGCTGGTGCAGGAGGACCTCGTCCTCATGCGACGCGGCGAGGCCGGCTGGCGGCTCGCCGCAGCCTCGCTCTGCTTCCCCTCGTCGTGGCGCCTCGCCGACAAGTTCGGTCGCCCCATGCACGAGGTGCACGGCCCGGTTCCCGGCTTCAACCAGGGCACCCGCAACGCCGGCATGATCGAGCGGATGTTCGATCATCTCCGACCCGAAATGCCGGTGATCCGCTGGAACTGGTCGCTCTTCGGCGATGCCGCGCTCTACCATCCGGAATCGTCGCACGTCGTGGGCCCGCGCTTCGGCGCCTCAGCAGAACACGCGCATCTGCGCATCGAACGGCAGACGCTGCGGCGACTGCCGGCGAGCGGCGACATCCTGTTCACCATCCGGATCTACATCGACCCCATCGCCGCACTGGAACGCCATTCCGACGGAGTCGCGATCGCCCAGGCCATGATCGCGCAGCTCGCGGCCATGGACGACGAGCAGGCGGCGTACAAGGGCCTGCTCGCCGATCGCGCACTGCTGATCTCCCGATTGTCGGCGATCGCCGGCTGAGGCTTTACCTCGGCAACGATCCGGTGTCTTCTCTCGCCCGCTTTCGGAGGATGACATGAAGTACCGCTATCTCGGCCGCTCCGGCCTGCTCGTCTCTCGTCTGTGCCTGGGCACCATGACGTTCGGCAACACCGAATGGGGCTGCGACCTCGAAACATCGCGCGGCATCGTCAAGGCCTTCATCGACGGCGGCGGCAACTTCATCGACACCGCAGACGCCTACTCGGCCGGCGAGTCCGAGAAATTCCTCGCGGCCATCATGAAGAACTACAAGCGCGACGATTTCGTGCTCGCGACCAAATGCTTCTTCCCGCAGGGCAACGCCGTGACGCAGCGCGGCCTCTCCCGCAAGCACATCGTCGAGGCCTGCGAGCAGAGCCTCAAGCGCCTCGGCACCGACTTCATCGACCTCTACCAGTTCCACGGCCCCGACCCATTCACGCCGATCGAGGAATCGCTGCGCGCCGCCGACGACCTCATCAGCGCCGGCAAGGTGCGCTACCTCGGCTGCTCCAACTTCTACGGTTGGCAGATCTCGCGCACCAACGGCGTCGCCGCGCTCAAAGACTACGAGAAGCTCGTCTCCGCCCAGCACCTCTACAATCTCGTCCGCCGCGACATCGAGCGCGAAGTGCTGCCGGCCTGCGAGGCGGAAGGCGTCGGCATGATCTGCTGGAGCCCGCTCGCCGCCGGCATGCTCAGTGGCAAATACGCCGGCCAGAACGCGCCGGGCGAAGGGACGCGTCATGGCATCCAGAAGGCCATTGTCGAGAACCGCTACTGGTTCGACGAAGCGCGCCAGCTGGTCGACGTCGTGGTCGATGTCGCCAGGCGCATCGGCAAGACGCCGAGCCAGGTGGCGCTGAGCTGGCTGTTCGGCGACAGCCGCATCACCGCCGCCATCATCGGCGCCCGCCGCGTCGAACAGCTGAGCGAAAACCTCGAGGCCGGTGACTTCGATCTGCCCGCCGACATTCGCAACGAGCTCGCCGACGCCATGCCGCTCAAGCTCGGCTATCCGTTCGAATGGACCTCGCTCAACGGCACGCCCTCGCTCGACAAGGGCGAGGCGCACCCGCAGCACACGCTGCGGATGCCCTGACCGTCGCGATCAATTCGCGAGGCTGTATGTGCTGACGACGTTGCCCTTGCTCGTCGTCAGGCTGCGCAGCAGCTTGACCCGCACCGTATCGCCATCGTCGAACAGCCGGCGATACCTCGCACCCGCCACCACCGGATGCGTGATCAGGCTCAGCTCGTCGATGAGCCCCGCGAGAAACAGATGGCGCACAATACCGATGCCGCCCATCACCGCGATCTCGCCGCCCGGCTTGGCCTTGAGGTCGCGCACGAACGCATCGACGTCGCCCTTGATGAGGGTGGAGTTCTGCCAGCCGAGCGGCGCCTTGAGCGTGCGCGAGGCCACGAACTTTTCGACATTGTTGATGAAGGGGCCGAAGAACGCGTCGCCGCCCTCGCCGAAATCCTTGGCCCAGGCCTCGTAGCCCACGCGGCCGAGGATGACGGTATCGGTGGCGCCGATCACCTGCCCCAGGATGCCGCCGAGCTCGTCGTCGAAGGCTTCGAACTGCCACTGGTCGGGCGCCTCCACGGCGCCGTCAACGGAATGAAACAGGCCGGCGGTCACTTTGCGCATGATGATTGTCCTCTGATCGTTTTGGCGTGCCCCGCGGCCGCCTTCATGATCACGACGAGCGGCACGAAGTCGAATCGACAGGACCTCCGCAGATTTTCGCAACGGCCCATCATCCGCCGGCGCGCTAAGGCAGCAGCGACCGCCACACGATCGCCACCCACAGCGCCGCGAACACCCCCGCCGTCACCACCAGCCGCATTTTCGCGACACGACGCGCCGCGCCATCGTCGGCAGGCAGCGCAATGGCCCGCTTCGCCTCGATGCGCCGCGCCTCGATCACCCGCTGGATGTCCTTGGCCCCGCGCAGATTGCTGCCGACATAGCCGTCGAGCAGCACGGTCTCGGCAAACGGCTGCAGTCGCGGATGCACGAACGGCCGCGCTTTCGGCAAGCCGCCGCTGCCCGGCGCAAAACACAGATACGTCCGCGTCGACTCCCGCGCGCCGCTGATCACCGCAACGCTGGTCTCGCCCAGCGCGCTGAGGTCGATGTGCCGGCGGACGGCGTCGCTCGACTGCACGGTCAGCAGGTGACCGACGAGGATCAGATGCGGATAGCCCGACCGCGTCGCCCAGAAATTCACCCACGCCACATAGAGCATGAACACGCCGACACCCGAGATCACGACGCGCATAAACCCAACATCCGGCACCGCCACCGCATAGCCGACAAACAGCAGCCCGATGACGAACAGCCCGGCGCTGACGAAATAGAGGTACGGTCGGACTTCTGTGCGGAAGGTCAGCGGGGTGGCGTAGGTCTCAGTCATTTCGCATTGTTAGCATGGAGCGTGCAGTCGGCGTCCTCTCCCGTTTACGGGGGAGGGGAACCACGCGTAGCGTGGTGGAGGGGGGAACCACGGCCACATGCGCGCACCAGACTTCATCCGCGATCGAGCGCGGGGCATGCGCCGCAACATGACGCCATCGGAGCGCCAGCTCTGGTCCCTGCTCCGCGGCGACCGCCTCGGCCTGCACTTCCGCCGCGAGCACCCCGTCGGCCCCTTCATCCTCGATTTCTACTGCGCGAGCGCCAAACCCTGCGTCGAGATCGATGGCCCCATCCACGACGAACAACACGAGGCCGACGAACGCCGCACGGCATGGCTCCTCGCCCATGAAGGCATTCGCGTGCTGCGCTTCACGGTGACGGACGTCGAACAGCGTCCCGCCTGGGTTGTGGCAATGATCGCGCAAACCGCCCCCCCCTCCACCGCCTAACCGGCGGTCCTCCTCCCCCGCAAGCGGGAGAGGATCGTTGCGGCACCATCGCGCCTCGCCCCCACCTCGCCACCGCTGCGCCCGCAGTCAGCGCTCCTCTCCCGTTCACGGGGGAGGGGGACCACGCGCAGCGTGGTGGAGGGGGGAGCCACACTTACGACCTGCGCACTCGACCTCCTCGCATCCTGAGCAACGACGATCAGATTCGATGGAGCACCTCTACAGGCTGGAACCCAGTGGTGCGCTTATACTTCATAGCATGCCGGAAGTTGGCGAGGGCTTGGGACGGGTCAACAGTGGCCAAGTTGATTCGTGAGTAAGTGTTACGAACAAAGTGCACCGAGATGATCGGCGTTCTGGATTGATGTCCGGTCTTAGGATCGAGCATTTCCGCCAAACAACTCACGTAGACCTCTCCGATCGGGAGGATGCTGAAAAGGTCACCTGCCACCCGAAGTGCAACGCTTGCGACATAATCCTGATACAGGTCGTGGTGTTCGCCCACTGGCATTTTGGTCTGCGACAGAGCACCACTCGCCAACTGCTTCCGGCGAATGGCCGGCATGATCGCGACACCGTGCACCTCGGGTTTGGCATGCACGTAGCTGTCGTCAATCTCAAACGCGACGGAAGTGCCGAGGCGACTCTCGCTCGTTAGCTTCTGGTGCTCGGATATCACTTCCAATAGGGCATCTCGCTCGCCAGCCACGACTCTTCGCGCCAACGATCTATCCGCTTCCCACTCCTCCGTTGCCGAAACATACTTGTCGTACGCGCGCTGAAACTCTGCTTCGTCCTGATCCCAGGCCTCACTGTGACGCCTCTCTAGCGCTGAGAACCTCTTGTTCGCCCCGCCACGCAGAAAGTCGAACGCGCCGGGTCGAAAGGTTTGCAATTGCCGTTCCAGCTTCGCGCTGCGCGAGTACGTCCGCTCGGGCTCGGCCGGGCGACCGCCATCCACCATCGACGCCCAGTCGATAGCGTTTCCCAGATCGGTGTGCAGCGTCAGCAGTCCATCGATGTGCTCGTCGAGTTCATTGACCGCGTTGGCTGCCTCGTCGGCGACCTGTTGTTTGTGCGCGATTTTCTGCCGCCGCAATGCATCTCTCTCGGCCGCACGCATCGCGGCACCGACGGATCTCAATGTGCCCCGCCATCCCATACCATCCTCCAATAATCTCAAATAAAACGGCCCGGGATCGCTCCCGGGCCTCATTCATTTCACCGCTGGAACATCGCTCCAGCTCATGCGCATGGCCTACGCCACGCCACCCAGATGCGCCAACACGGCCAGCAGCAACAGCGCCACGATGTTGGTGATCTTGATCATCGGGTTCACAGCAGGCCCTGCCGTGTCCTTGTAGGGGTCGCCGACGGTGTCGCCGGTGACGGAGGCCTTGTGGGCTTCCGAACCCTTGAAGTGCTTTTCGCCCTTTGAGTCCACGAAGCCGTCTTCGAACGACTTCTTGGCGTTGTCCCAGGCACCGCCGCCCGCCGTCATCGAGATGGCGACGAACAGGCCCGTCACGATCACGCCCATCAGCATCGCGCCCAGGGCCGAGAAGGCCGCGCCGGCGCCCGCGATCCAGTAGATCACGAAGAACACGACGATGGGCGAGAGCACGGGGAGCAGCGACGGGATGATCATCTCGCGGATGGCCGCCTTGGTGAGCAGGTCGACCGCCTTGGCATAGTCGGGCTTGGCGGTGCCGTCCATGATGCCCTTGTTCTCGCGGAACTGGCGGCGCACCTCGACCACCACCGCCTGCGCGGCGCGGCCGACGGCGGTCATCGACATGCCGCCGAACAGGAACGGCAGCAGACCGCCGAACAAGAGGCCCACCACGACGTAGGGGTCGGCCAGCGAGAAGGTCAGGTTGCCCAGGCCCGCAAAGATCGAGCCAACAGGCGCGTCCTTGCTGAAGTAGATGAGGTCCTGGGTGTAGGCGGCGAACAGCACCAGGGCGCCGAGGCCGGCCGAGCCGATCGCGTAGCCCTTGGTGACGGCCTTGGTGGTGTTGCCCACGGCGTCGAGCGCGTCGGTGTTGTGACGCACTTCCTTGGGCAGGCCCGCCATTTCGGCGATGCCACCGGCATTGTCGGTGACCGGGCCGAAGGCATCGAGAGCGACGATCATGCCGGCGAGAGCCAGCATCGTGGCGACGGCGAAGGCGATACCGAACAGGCCCGCCAGGTTGAACGTCACGATGATGCCGGCGACGATCACGATGGCCGGCAGCGCCGTCGCTTCCAGCGAGACCGCAAGACCCTGGATGACGTTGGTGCCGTGGCCGGTGATCGAGGCTTCGGCGATCGAGTTGACCGGGCGCTTGCCCGTGCCGGTGTAGTATTCGGTGATGACGATGATGAGGCCCGTGATCACGAGGCCCGACACGCCGCACCAGAACAGCGACCACGGGGTGAAGGTCTTGGCCATCGCCGTGCCCGCACCCGCCTCGATGGCGAGGTTGAGGTCGCCGAACACCCAGTAGAGCACCGGCAGAAGGACGATGAGCGAGAGGACGCCGGTGGCGATGAGGCCCTTATAGAGGGCGTTCATGATATTGCCGGAGGCGCCGAGCTTGACGAAGTAGGTGCCGATGATCGAGGTGATGACACACGCGCCGCCGATGGCGAGCGGCAGCACCATGCCGGCGAGCTTGAGCTCGGGGGTCGGCATCAGGATCGCAGCGAGCACCATGGTCGCGACCGCGGTGACCACATAGGTCTCGAACAGGTCGGCGGCCATGCCGGCGCAGTCGCCGACATTGTCGCCCACGTTGTCGGCGATGGTGGCCGGGTTGCGCGGATCATCCTCGGGGATGCCCGCTTCCACCTTGCCCACCATGTCGCCGCCGACGTCCGCACCCTTGGTGAAGATGCCGCCGCCCAGACGGGCGAAGATCGAGATCAGCGAGGCGCCAAAGCCGGTGGCCACCAGCGCGTCGATGACGGTGCGGCTCGAGGGCACGAGGTTGAGGAACTGCGTGAGGACGATGAAGTAGAGCACCACGCCGAGAAGGCCGAGACCGGCCACCAGCAGGCCCGTCACGGCGCCCGACTTGAAGGCGAGGTCGAGACCGCCCGCGAGGTTCTGCGTAGCCGCCTGGGCGACGCGGACATTGGCCCGGACCGACAGGTTCATGCCGATGAAGCCGGCCGCGCCCGAGAGCACCGCGCCGATGAGGAAGCCGAGGGCGGCATAGACGCCGAGCAGCCACCAGGCCAGCACGAACACCACGACGCCCACGATGGCGATGGTGGTGTACTGGCGGCGGAGATAAGCCGAAGCGCCTTCGCGCACGGCGGCAGAGATTTCCTGCATGCGGGCCGAGCCCGCGTCGGCGGCGAGCAGGCCGCGCGTGGTCACGATGCCGTAAACGATCGACAGCAGACCCGCGACGACGGTCGCCCAGAGTATGGTGGTCATAAATGGTTCCTCAGGTTTCGACAGCCCCTGGGAACGCTCCGTTGCGCTCGCCGTCGCTATCCTCGACGGCAAACCCTCCCCGCCCCAGGGGATTGTGGCTCGCTTGTGGCAAACCACAGCAGGAATCGCAACCCGTTTCGAGCCGGGAGCGGCGGATTTCCTAGGCTTTGAGGCCGTCTAGGCTCAATAAAGCCGGAGCAACCGCGGCAGGTCGTTGGCGATAAACGACTGCAGGAAGAAAATGATGATAAACACAATGATCGGACTCAGATCGAGCCCGCCCATTGGGGGGATGACGCGTCGGATGGGCCTGAGAATCGGCTCGGTGATCTGATTGAGGATGCGCCAGACGCTCGCCACGAACTGATTGCGCGTGTTGATGACGTTAAAGCTGATGAGCCAGCTCATGATGATCATGATCAGAAAGACCCACCAGATCAGGGTCAGGATCATCGAAAGCGTCTGTAACAATGCGATCATTGGCGTCCCCGGCGGATCGAATGAGGTTTATCTAGGCAATTGGCACGGTTTCGCAAGGCAGTACGCCCCGACAGGGTGAACGCCCCCCAAGATTGCGGTTTCGGGCGCCGTCCATAATAGTGAGCCCATCCTGGCCCGGAGGCTTCGGCGCATGCCTCACGACGTCTTCATTTCCTACTCCAGCATCGACAAGCAGGCGGCATTCGCAGCCTGCGCGACGTTCGAGGCGAGCGGCATCCGCTGCTGGATCGCGCCGCGTGACGTGGCGGCGGGCGCGGAGTGGGCCGAGGAAATCATCAACGCCATCGAAGCGGCCAAGATTATGGTGCTGATCTTCTCGCTCAACTCGAACGACAGCCGGCAGGTCCGCCGCGAGATCGAGCTGGCAGTGAGCCGCGGGCTGACGATCATGCCGCTGCGGCTCGAGCAGGTCGAGCCGACACGATCCATGGCGTACTACATGGCAGGCGTTCACTGGATCGACGCTCTAACACCACCGCTGGAGTTTCACCTCAAGAAGATGGTGGGCTGGATCGCGCCGCACCTCAAGGGCGAGGCGCCGCCGGAGACGGAGCGGACCCGCAGCAAAACGCCACCGCCCCCTCCCCCGCCGCGCCCGACGGTGGCCGAGCCGGCCATCAAGGCGAAACGCAAATCGAGCAGCATCTTCGGCGACCTGCTCTACGAGTTCTTCGGCGTCGGCGCCAAGGAAGGTGGCATCCGTATCAACGAGGCGGGCAAAGCCATCGATGCCGCGCGAGCGCTTGGCAGTGCCGGCCGCTACGACGAAGCGATTGCGGCCTATCAGGCGCTGATCGACCGGATCGAGGACGCCAATGTACCCAACCTCGACTGGAACCTGTCGATCGCCCTGCTGAACATGGCCATCACCTACCGGATGGCGGGACGGCTCGAGGAGGCGCTCGACGCTTACCGCGCCGTGGTCCGGGCGTGTGGCGATATTGCCGACGAGCTGGTCGAAAAGCAGGTGGCGATGGCGATGAACAACCACGCCAGCCTGCTGATGGACATGGGGCGCGCGCGGGAGGCTGTCGCCTTGCAGGACGAGGTCATCCAGCGCTTCGGCGACACCATCAACACCGATCTCGCCCAGCAGGTCGTCATCGCGCGGCTCAATCGCGGGCTCGCATTCGGCGCGTCGCACCGGAACGACGACGCGATCAGGGCCTATGACGAAGTCGTCGCGCTGACCAACCTCAGGGTCTGGCCCCAGTTCGACGAGTACGTCGCGCAGGCGCTGGTCAACAAAGGCACAAGGCTCAACGCGATTAGCCGCTCGAACGATGCGCTTGCGGCTTTCGTCGAGGCCGTCGACCGGTTCGGAAGCATGCGCGACGTGGGGACCCGCGAACAGGTGGCCAAGGCGCTGACCAACACCGCGAGCATACTGGTCGAAAGGAAGCGCTACGACGAAGGACTGGCCGCGTGTGAGAAGGTCATCGGGGCGCAACGCGACACGCCGGGCTTGATGCAGCTCGCGGCGCTCGCCATGCGCAACAAGGTGATCGGACTGCGCGGTGCTGGCCGCACGAAGGACGCGGCTGCTGCTGCCGACACAATGATCGCCGAATTCGCCGATGCGACCGACAAGGCGATCGTCGAGCAGGTCGCCGCCGTGCGGCGTGTGAGGGCTGCGCTTTAGGCGGAGATCACGGCGGCAGGCCGGGCTTCCAGGTGACCACGCGCCAGAGATAGATCAACACACAGAGACCGAGCACGATGATGGTCGCCGGATCGAGGATCGTCTCTACCATGTCGTAGTGCGACGACAGGAAATAGCCGGCGCCGATGAGAATGCTGTTCCAGAGAAGCGCGCCGAGGGCCGACGCTGCGATGAAGGCATAGACGGGCATCGCAGCAATGCCGGCGGGAACCGAGATGATGGTGCGGATGATCGGCGTCAGGCGGCCGACGAACACGATGACCGGGCCGTAGCGCAGGAACCACGCGCTCGCGAGGTCGATCTCATCCGAGTTCATCGCGATCCAGCGGCCGATCTTGTCGGCGAGCCACTTGGTGCGCGTGAGCCCGAGCAGCCGGCCGGCGATGTACCAGGGCAGCATGCCGACGACGGCACCACCGGTGGTCGCCGCGAGGACGCCGATGAGATTGAGGTCACCGCGCTGGACGGCAAAGCCGGCGAACGGGATGATGAGTTCGGAGGGGATCGGCGGAAAGATCGATTCGAGCAGCATCAGGAGGAAGATGCCGACATAGCCGGTGGCATTGATGGTTTCGATGATCCAGTCGGCCATGAGCGTCCTTCGCGTGCGGCCCCTCATGGCACGGAACGGGCTTGAGGCCCACCCCTCATCCGCCCTTCGGGCACCTTCTCCCACAAGGGGAGAAGGCCGACACACAACACTCTCGGCTCGATGGCCTTCTCCCTTGATGGGAGAAGGTGGCGAAAGCCGGATGAGGGTGGGCCCAGGGCACTTGATTAGCCTGGGAAGCCCCCACCCACCACGCTTCGCGTGGTCCCCCCTCCCCGATGGGAGGGATGGGCTCCACTCGGGTGGAGTAATCTGGCGTATCCCTCCCATCGGGGAGGGGGGACCGGCGGAGCCGGTGGGTGGGGGCTTATCTAGCCGCCCTGCCCGTCGTCCGTGTTGATGCCGGTCAGCTGCTGCACGTTGGTGGCGCACCACTCCATGCGTGGACACACATCGGTCAGCCACAAGGCCAGCGCCAGCACGACGCACAGCACAGCGCCAGCAGTGGCACGACCAGGCCGTTTCATCACGGCAGCGACGAGCGTGAACAGGCCGAACAGCAGCAGCAGATATGTGCCGCCGGTGACCCAAATCGCAGTGGCCTGGTCCCAGGGCGACACATAACCGTCGGGGAAGCCTGCGGGGAGGCTGGTGAGCGACAGCCCTCCCATCGCCATGGCGGCAAGGCCGATGGCAGCAAGGAGGGCGCGCTTCATGGTCAGCTCGCCTTGGCGGCGCGCATCATCTTCTTGCGCTCATTGGGATCGAGCGCGATCTTGCGGAGGCGGATGCTCTTGGGCGTCACTTCCACATATTCGTCGTCGGCGATGTAGCCGAGCGACTGCTCGAGCGTGAGCTTCTTGGGCGTCGTCAGGCGCACCGCTTCGTCCTTGGACGTGGTGCGGATGTTGGTGAGCTGCTTGCCCTTGATCGGGTTCACTTCGAGATCGTTGTCGCGCGTGTGCTCGCCAATGATCATGCCCTCATAGACCTCGACACCGGGGTCGATCATCATCGGGCCGCGCTCTTCGAGGTTCCACAGCGCATAGGCGACGGCGGTGCCGTTGCTGTTGGAAATCAGCACGCCGGTGCGGCGGCCCGGCAGCGCGCCGCGGTAGGGCTGGTACTCGTGGAACAGGCGGTTGAAGATCGCCGTGCCGCGCGTGTCGCTCAGCAGCTCCGGCTGGTAGCCGATCAGCGAGCGGGTGGGCACATAGAAGCGGAGGCGCTGGCGACCGACGCCCGACGGGCGCATGTCGGCGAGCTCGCCTTTGCGTTCCGTGAGCTTCTGGACGACGACGCCCGAATGCTCGTCGTCGACGTCGATGATGACCTCTTCGATCGGCTCGAGCTTCTGGCCGTTCTCTTCGCGGATCACGACGCGCGGGCGGCCGATGGTGAGCTCGAACCCTTCGCGGCGCATGTTTTCGATCAGCACGGCGAGCTGGAGTTCGCCGCGGCCGGCGACTTCGAATGCGTCGGCTTCGGCGCCGGGCGTCACGCGGATCGCGACGTTGCCTTCGGCTTCGCGCATCAGGCGGTCGCGAATGACGCGGCTCTGCACCTTGTCGCCTTCGCGGCCGGCGAGCGGGCCGTCATTGACGCGGAAGGTGACGCTGAGGGTCGGCGGATCGATCGGCTTGGCCGGCAGCGGATCGCTGACCGTCGGGATCGCCAGCGTGTTGGCGACGGTCGATTCCTCGAGGCCGGCGATGGCGACGATGTCGCCCGCTTCGGCCACATCGATCGGCGTGCGCTCGAGACCGCGGAAGGCGAGTACCTTCGACACGCGGCCCTTCTCGACGACCTTGCCGTCGCGGCTCAGCGAATGGATGGCGTCACCCGCCTTGACCGAACCCGCGAATACGCGACCCGTCAGCAGGCGGCCGAGGAACGGGTTGCGCTCGATGGTGGTGACGAGCATGCGGAACGGGCCCTCTTCCACCTTGGGCGCGGGCACGTATTCGACCACCTTATCGAGGAGCGGCCCTAGAGTCTCTTTCGGACCCGACGGATCGGCACTCATCCAGCCCTGCTTGGCCGAACCGTAGAGCACCGGGAAATCGAGCTGCTCGGGCGTTGCTTCGAGCGCGATGAACAGGTCGAAGATTTCCTCAAGCACTTCGAGGTGGCGCTCGTCGGGGCGGTCGATCTTGTTGATGGCGACGATCGGGCGGAGACCCTGCGCCAGCGCCTTGCTCAGCACGAACTTGGTCTGCGGCATCGGGCCTTCGGCCGCGTCCACGAGGATTACCACTCCATCGACCATTGAGAGGATGCGCTCCACCTCGCCGCCGAAATCGGCGTGGCCGGGCGTATCCACGATATTGATCCGCGTGTTCTTCCAGACCAGCGAGGTCACCTTGGCGAGGATGGTGATGCCGCGCTCGCGCTCGAGATCGTTGGAATCCATGGCGCGTTCTTCGACGCGCTGGTTGTCGCGGAACGAGCCGGACTGCCGCAGCAGCACGTCGATGAGGGTGGTTTTGCCATGATCGACATGGGCGATGATCGCGATGTTGCGCAACGCCATTGGGGGCCGCCTGAGATGATAGGGAGAAGGATTGGCGGCTCACATAGTGGGAAAAGCCCGGATTCTCAAGCGCTTTGTCTGCATGAGGGGGATGCAGGCAGTATCACGGTTAAGCGAAGCCGGACCGCGGGGCGCTGTTTTTGGCTGTCCGGCGAGCGTCAGGAGACGGCGCGGAGCTTGGGGCGCTGCTCGTTGGCGAGGAGCGTCAGGACCTGCACGGCCTCGAGCGGCGGCGAGAACAGGAACCCCTGTACTTCATTGCAGCCCTGCTCGCGGACGGCCCGCAGCTGCTCTTCGGTCTCGACGCCCTCGGCGGTGGTCGACATGCCCAGCGAATGGCCGAGGCCGATCACCGCCTTGATGATGGCGAGGCTGTCGCCGCGGCGTTCGAGGTCGCGCATGAAGGAGCGGTCGATCTTGATCTTGTCGAACGGGAAGGCGCGCAGGTAGCTCAGCGACGAATAGCCCGTGCCGAAATCGTCCATCGAGATGCGGATGCCGATGGCGCGCAGACGATGGAGGGTCTGGAGCGTGTGCTCGTTATCCGTGAGCAGCAGCGATTCCGTGATCTCGAGCTCGAGCCGGGTGGGCGGCAGGCCGGTCTCGGCAAGGACGTTATGGATGGTCTCGAACAGCAGCTTGTTCTTGAACTGCACGGGCGAGAGGTTGACCGCGACGCGCACCTCGGACGGCCACATCACGGCCGCATTGCAGGCTTCGCGCAGCACCCACTCACCGATCGGCACGATCAGGCCAGTCTCTTCCGCGATCGGGATGAATTCGGCGGGCGAGATGGCTTCGCCCAGATGCGTCCAGCGCAGCAGGGCTTCGAGGCAGGTGACCTTGTTTTCCTGTAGCCCCACCAGCGGCTGGAACACGAGGCGCAGTTCGTTGAGCTGCAGCGCCGCGCGGAGGCCGTTCTCGATGGTGCGCCGCTTCTGGATCGCGGCATCCATTTCCTTCTCGAAGAAGTGGTAGGTGGAACGCCCTTCCGATTTCGCGCGATAGAGTGCGAGGTCGGCGTTCTTCATCAGTACGTCCGTCGTCTCGCCATCCTGCGGCGCGACGGCGATGCCGACGCTGGCGCCGATGACAATCTGGTGGCCGTCGATGGTGAACGGCGAGCTCATCGTCTTGACGATGCGCTCGGCAATGGCGGCGGCGTCAGATGGCCTGTCGATGGGCCGGAGCAGCAGCGAGAACTCGTCGCCGCCGAGCCGCGCGAGGAGATCGGTCTCGCGCGTCGTGCCCCAGAGACGAGCGGAGGCCTGCTTCAGTACCTTGTCGCCGATGGCATGGCCGAGCGTGTCGTTGACCGACTTGAAGTGATCAAGATCGATGCAGAGAACCGCGACCTTCTCGCCACGCTCGATAAGCGACTCGCAACCGGCCATCTCGTCGAGGAACTGTGCGCGGTTGGGCAGTTCGGTCAGCGCATCGTGGCGCGCGAGATGCTCGATCCGCGCTTCCTGCTGGCGCTGCTCGGTGATGTCTTCGTGCGTCGACACGAAGCCACCATCCTTCATGGGATGGTGCTGCATCAGGATGATGCGGCCGTCGAACTCGACGACGGTCTTGTCGTGCTGGCCACGCGCAATCACCTCGTGACGCCAGCGGGCATACTCCTCTCGGGTCGCGAAATTGGTCGAATGCATGCCGGTATCGAACAGGTGCCCGAGGATGTCGCCGAGCGGAGTACCGGGCTTCACCAGATCTTCGCCCAGATTGTAGATGCGGGCATAGGGCGCATTGCAGATCACCAGCTGACCCTTGGGGTCGAACATGCACAGGCCCTGGCTGATGTTGTTGACCGCCGCGTCGAGCCGGATGTTCTGTCGCTCCAGCTCACGCTTGCGCTTCTGGATGATCTCGGACGATGCGATCTCTTCGGTGACGTCCTCATGCGTCACGACCCATCCAAGACCGGGCGAGTAGATATGCGCCGTCTCGATGGTCCGGCCGCCGGAGAGCAGTTCCCGCGATTTGTAGCGGAGCCCGGCGCGATTGCCGCGCAGCTCCTTCTTGTAAACGGTCAGGAACTGCTGCGGCGTCTGGTCGGGATGGTTGCCCATGTCTGCCGACAGCCTGACGATGTCTTCCAGCGACATGCCCTTGGCGATGCGGTCCGCCGGGAAGCTGTAGATCTCGAGGTAGTGCCGGTTCCACATGACGAGCTTGAACTCGCTGGACCAGACGCAAAATCCGTAAGGTATGTTTTCGAGTGCCGCGTCGAGCAGCAAAGCGCTATCGGAATGGCCTTGTGCCATTTTCGAAGTCACCGCCTAAAATATCCTAGCCTTCAACGCCGCCCAAAAAGTAGTCCTGCGCCGTTAAGAACGCTTTAAGCCCCTTGCAATCGATTACAACGCGACGACTGCAATGGGTTGCGCCCGTCGATTCTGTGCAAAATCTTACTGTAATCCGACCTTCATCATCTCAATTTGAGCCTTGAGGCGGGCGATCTCGAGATCGTAGAGCCTGGCGCAATCGAGCCGCCTGGGCGACGGCCCGATGGGGATGATGACACGGGCATAACCGATGGCGCTTTGCTCGCCCGGCATCTGGTTGGCGGTTGCGTAGCTCGAAAGATCGCCTCCAGCGACGCCGAAATCGAGATAACCGCCGGACGAGTTGATCGACTGGCTGCAGCGCACCCCTTCGGATGTCGTGATCGCATCTTCGCCGCCCGGTCCCACCGGCGGCGAAGGCAGCAGGAATCAGCTGCCGGCGCGCTTGAGACGGCCAGTATAAGTGCCGCACACGCGAGGGAGGACCGTACCTTCGATCTGCTTGGGTTGAACGCATACGCCAATTGTTCTCTCCTTAATATGCGGATCGATCCTGAAGGTGACGATCACCTGCCGCGTGGTGCCGGGCGCCATGGCCAGCTCCGCGAAATTTACGGCGGCGTCGGTGGCCACGACTTTGAACTTTGGGTCCATCGGAATGACCTCGAACACCATGCGCGTCTTGTAGGGATTGCCGATCGCGAGCTTGAAGCCCTTGATGTCGGTGGGCGTGTCGCCGGCGTTCCGCATCGGCGACAGCGATTGAGCGGACGCAGCCGTGGCGCCGATGACGACGAGAAGGACCGCGCCGATGAGTGATCTCAGCTGCATGTGACGGTGGTCTTGGTTGAGTAATTGCCCTGGTCGAAGCCGGTGAAGCTGGTCACCGTGTTGTGGAGCGTGACCGTGACGACGACATTGAGGATTGCCGGAACCGTAAAGGACGGGTTCGACGCGAGGCTGCCGCTCGCGCTGCCCAGCACCCAGCTGGCCGAGTAGGTCGCGCCATAGCTTACCGGCTCCGAGAAGCCGGCCGGGGTGGTGTCGAGCCGGACGCTCGATATCGTGATGGTCGTGCTGTGCAGGACGCTGAGATTGGTGATCGACAGCACCGATCCAACGCCATTGGCATTGGCGGAGCTGAGGGTGCGGCCATCGCCGCTGAGCTTGAGGATACCGGGCGTGCTGATACCGATATCGCAGGCGGCGGCTGGGAGCGCCGAGAACCCGAGCAGAAGGGCGAGCGGACGCGTCAGCTGCATGTCAGCACCGTCTTGGCGGTATAGACCCCCTGCGTGAACCCATTGGGATTGGTCACCTTGAGGTTGACCAGGAGATTGGTGACCGGCAGCAGGCCAACGGCGAAGCTGAGACCGAGGCTGGTAAAGAGCGGGTTGGAAAACAGCCCGCCGGAATTGATCTGCAGCGTCTCGCCGCCGGGCGTGTATCCCGCCGGATAGCTGACGAGCGTGGGCGCGGAGAGCGAGACGTTGTTGCGGCCGATCGAGAGCACGGTGACTGTCGCGGGGACGCCGAGCGGCTGGTCCGAGCCGAGGATCGTGCCGTCCGTGGACATCACCATGACGCCGGGCGTGGCGACCGTAACGGTGCACGTATCGACGACGGCGCCGGTGAACGTCACATCGAGTGGCGCCGCATTGGCAGGCATGCAGCTGGTCGCGACGACGGCGGCGGCAAGGCTCAGAACGCGCATGAAGAACTCCCGAAACACTGGCAACTCATGCGGGCCAGTGTCGGGAGTTTATGGTTAACGCGCGTCAACCAAGTGCATAGCGAATGTCCCCTACGGGACCCCCACAATGCCGGGAACTACTTGCCGCGGGCGAGCCGGCGCGCGGCGTAGGTCTTGAGGCGCAGGCCGTTGAGGCGGATGAACCCTTCGGCGTCGTGATGGTCGTACGCCACGGCGCCTTCCTCGAAGGTGACGAGGTCCATGTTGTAGAGCGAGTACGGCGACTGCCGCGCGATGACCATCGTCGAGCCCTTGTAGAGCTTGACGGTGACCTCGCCGGTGACGAACTCCTGGCTCTTGTCGATTAGCGCCTGCAGCATCTCGCGCTCGGGCGAGTACCAGAAGCCATTGTAGATGAGCTCGGCATATTTCGGCATCAGCTCATCCTTGAGATGGGCTTCGCCGCGGTCGAGCGTGATCGACTCGATGCCGCGATGCGCCGCCAGCAGGATCGTGCCGCCCGGGGTCTCGTAGAGACCGCGCGACTTCATGCCGACGAAGCGGTTCTCGACTAGATCGAGCCGGCCAATGCCGTGCTTGCCGCCGAGCTCGTTGAGCCTGGTGAGCAGCATGGCGGGCGACAGCTTTTCGCCGTTCACCGACACTGCGTCGCCGCGCTCGAAGCCGATGGTGATGATCTCGGGCTCGTTGGGCGCCTTTTCGGGATCGACGGTGCGCTGCGCGACATAGTCGGGCGCGGGCACCGAGGGATCTTCGAGCACCATGCCTTCGGACGAGGTGTGGAGCAGATTGGCGTCGACCGAGAACGGCGCTTCGCCGCGCTTGTCCTTGGCGATGGGGATCTGGTTCTTCTCGGCGTAATTGAGCAGCGCCGTGCGCGAGCGGAGGTCCCATTCGCGCCAGGGGGCGATGACCTTAAGACCCGGGCTCAGCGCATTGGCCGTAAGCTCGAACCTAACCTGGTCGTTGCCCTTGCCGGTCGCGCCATGAGCGATGGCGTCGGCGCCGGTTTCTTCGGCGATCTCGACGAGGTGCTTGGCGATGACCGGGCGGGCGATCGACGTGCCCAGCAGGTACTGGCCCTCGTAGAGCGCATTGGCGCGGAACATCGGAAACACGAAGTCGCGCACGAACTCTTCGCGGACGTCGACGATGCGGATGTCCTTGATGCCGAACATTTCGGCCTTCTTGCGCGCCGGCTCGAGCTCCTCGCCCTGGCCGAGGTCGGCGGTGAAGGTGACGATCTCCGCCTGATAATGCTCCTGCAGCCATTTGAGCATGATGGAGGTATCGAGACCGCCCGAATAGGAGAGCACGATCTTCTTGATGTCTTTGGTCATAGCGAAGCCCGGTTTTCCGGGGCTTTCCCCGGCGTGTGAACCCGCGCTCCCTATAGTCAACACGCCTCGGGCATGCAATTGCTGGAATCGACCCTCGGACGCGCCCTACCATGAGCTTCATCCCCGAACTCGGCACGATTCTCGCTTTCGCCCTCGCCTCGCTGGTGCTGATCATCACCCCGGGGCCGGACATGGCGCTGCTGTTGAGCCGCACGGTGAACTATGGCCGCGCACACGGGGTCATGACGGCGATCGGGTCCAATGTCGGCATCCTCGTCCACTCGGCGCTGGTGGCCTTCGGCATCTCGGTGCTGATCGTGGCAGCGCCGATGGCGTTTCTGGCGCTCAAGATCACGGGCGCGCTCTACCTGATCTGGCTGGCAGTGCAGGCATTGCTGTTTGGCGGCGGGCTGCGCATTGCCGAGGCCGAGAGCAAGACGCCGAGCGTATGGCAGAGCTTTGCCGCCGGCATCGCGATCAATCTGCTGAACCCCAAGGTGGTGCTGTTCTTCATCACCTTCCTCCCGCAATTCGTCGCGCATGACGATCCGGCAGCGGCGCAGAAACTGTTCTTCCTCGGCGGCGAATTCGCGGTGCTCTATCTGCCCTCCTGCATGGTGCTGCTACTGCTCGCCGAGCGCATCGCACAGCTGTTCCGCACCAGCAAATGGGTGGCCAAGGCGCTCAACTACGGCTTCGCCGCCGTGTTCGCAGGCTTTGCCGCGGTGATCCTCACCGCGCAGGCGAAACACGCGTGAACTACCGTCACGCCTTCCATGCCGGGAACTTCGCCGATGTGATGAAGCACATCATCCTGGTGCGGCTGATCGAGTATCTGAAGCTGAAGCCCGCTGCGTTTCGGGTGATCGATACGCATGCCGGCATCGGGCGCTATTCGCTGACCGGCGACGAGGCGCGGCGCTCGCCCGAATGGATGAACGGCATCGGCAAGCTGCTGAAGGCGCAGCTTGCCGCCAAACCCAAAGCCCTCATCCAACCCTATCTCGATGTGATCGCGAGCGAGAACCAGAACGGCACTCTGGCGCGTTACCCTGGATCGCCACTGATCGCGCGAAAGCTGTTCCGCGAGCAGGACCGGCTCAGCGCGCTCGAGCTGCACCCCAAGGATGTGCGCGAACTCAGCAAGCATTTCGAGGGCGATGTGCAAGCGCGCATCACCGAACTCGACGGCTGGCTGGCGCTCAACGCTTACGTGCCGCCCAAGGAAAAGCGCGGGCTGGTGCTGGTCGACCCGCCGTTCGAGGAAGACGGCGAGTGGCGGCGGCTGGTCGAGGGGCTCTACAAGGCGCACCGCAAATGGTCGACCGGCCTTTATGCGCTGTGGTATCCGCTCAAGGAACCGCGCGAGATCAACACCTTTGTGGCCGGCCTCAAGGCCACGGGCATCGTCAAGATGCTGCGCGCCGAGCTGTTGGTCGAGCGCGCCGTTGCCGGCAAGCTTTATGGCTCGGGCATGATCGTCGTGAACCCGCCTTACGTGCTCGAGGATGAGCTGAAGGTGATTCTGCCCGCACTCGTCCAGGCGCTCGGCGGCGAGGGCGCGAGCCACAAGATCGAGTGGATCCGCGGCGAGAGCTAAAGCTCGAACAGGAAGTACTGAATGGTTTCGTCTTCGGTGGGGCGATAGCGCCGATAGAGCGCCTTTGCGGGCTCGTTGTCCGTCTCGGTGCCCAGCCACGCCTCGACGCAGCCAAGCTCGCGACCCCAGGCGAACAGCTCATCCATCATCAGGCGCGCGATGCCGCGGCGCAGATGCGTTGAGGCCGTGCCGACTTCGTCGACGTAGAGTTCGGTGGTCTTATCCGGGTGCCGGTGAATGACGCCCGCGCACTGGCCCACGACCAGCCCGCCGTCGAAGGCAAGGACCATGATGTGGCCCGGCTCGCGGAGATACGCCACGAGCCGACCGGTATGGATGGGCTCATCGAAGACATCCGTCCCGATTGACTGGAATGCCGCTTCATCGCCGGCACGCATGCGTCTGATCGTGATCGCCATGCCGTCAGCATGACAACAGGCCGGCGCCGGTGACAAGGGGGGCCGGTCAGTGTCCGATCACCGACGCCCACTTGTGGTCGTCGGCAGCGACCGGCTTGGTCTTTCGGATGTGGCCGTCGAACTCGACGTGGTATTCGACGTAGCATGGACCCTTCTGACCGAGGATCTCGAAGTGCTTTGGGTGCGGCATGGGCTCGCCGAGCACAGCCGCGCCATCGGCTTGGACCGCCTTGAGCGCGGCCGCGGGGTCGGCATGCTGTCCGGGGCCCGGCGGCTTCGGCGGCCGCGGAATATCGATGGAGCGGCCGTCGCGGACAAGACGCGCCACCTTGATCTCAGACGGGTGCTCATCGCCTTCGACCACCAGCTTGTCGCCGACCTTGATGGCTGCCGCATCCGCACCCTTGGGACCGAGATCGGCGAGATGTCGGCTCCCTTTGGCCGTCTCCAGCACGAAGCGGTGGGCGAACACGTCGGTGACCCGACCGTCGAGACTGACAAAGGGATGGTGAGGCATTTGGACTCTCGCGCAAGTGGTCGCCTTGAACGCGCGCCACCCGGGGAGGGTTGCGACTCAGCCGATCATCGCGATGAGCGGCACGACTTCATCGATGCTTCTGAGCCGCCGGAAGCGGGCGCCGTCCCTGGGATCGTCGTCGAGGTCCATGGACCAGACATAGTCCGAGGGGACGTGCACGCCCCAGGCGCCGGCATCAAGCGCCGGGGTCACGTCGGCGCGCATCGAATTGCCGATCATCATGGCGCGGGAGGGACCGTTGCCGTGGCGCGTGAAGATGCGGTCGTAAACCAGCCGCGTCTTGTCGGAGACGATCTCGATCTCGTCGAAATAGCCCAACAGGCCGGACGCCGCGAGTTTACGCTCCTGATCGATGAGATCGCCGCGCGTCACGACGAGCAGCTTGTGCGTCGGCTTCAGCGCCTCGAGCGTGCCTGCGACGCCGGGATAGGGAGTCACCGGATGCACCAGCATCTCGCGGCCAAGCTGCAGGATGGCATCGATAACGGGCGCAGACACCCTGCCCTCGGTTGCCGCGGTGGCGGTCTGAATCATCGACAGCGTGAAGCTTTTGACGCCGAAGCCGTAGAGCTCGACATTGGCGACCTCGGTGTCGTGCAGCTGCCTGTCGACAACCTCCCGCTCGGCGAAGGACGAGAGCAGGTCGACGAACTGCGCCTTGGTGGACACGAAATACTTCTCGTGATCCCAGAGCGTATCGTCGGCGTCGAAGCCGATTGTGGTGAGGCTAGGAATGGTCACGCTCCATGTGGCGAGAGAGCGGCAACGCCGTGCCGCTCGAGAAGGGTCCGCAGGGGGTCGAGCGCCGCACCGTAGCGGGCGGCCGAGCCAATCGCGTCGTCGAAGATCGGGCGCTTGACCTGCAGCGCGCTGACGGTGCGCACCGGGCGCTTGGTTTCGTAGAACCTGAGGCAGCTGTCGGACCATTCGAGATCGCAATGGGCCAGCAGACGACGCGTCTCGCTCTCTTGGTCGGCGACGAGCGCGCTGTAGTCCAGATGGTAGATGCGTCCGGCGGGAAGAACGACGTCCCAATGCTGCATCAGGCGACGGTAGCGCACGTAGTAATCGCCGAGCTCCGCGAGATCGTAGGCGTGCGTATGGAGCGACCCAAAGTCGGCCCGGAAGATGGACACGAGGTTGTCCATCGGGTCGCGTCGGATGTGAATGATCTTCGCCCGCGGCAGCGCGAGCGCAATGGCGCCCGCAAACAGGAAGTTACCGGGGAGCTTGTCGGTGACGCGCGGCTTGCCGCCCGCAAGCCCGCGAACGCCGGTCGCGTATTGCTCGCCGATGCTGGCGAAGCGGTGAGCGGGCATGTGAATCAGCGCTCTGCTGAGCGAACTCGCGGCCTCGGGCCCCGCAATCTCTGCGGCGGTCGACCGGAAGAGATGGAGCTCGCCGGCACCGTGGACATCGGAATGGCTCGCGAGGATTTGCTCTACCAGCGACGTACCGGAACGCGGCATGCCGATGATGAAGATCGGGCCGCCGTCGGGATGGCCCGAGCCCTCGCGCGACTTGGCGAAGTCCGCAGTGAATTCCCGTTCTATCTGATCGAAGACGGCGGCCGTCTCTTCGACCGAGTAGTTGAAGGTCGACCGCTTGAGGCGATTAGCCTCGAGATAGGTCGCGAACGCTGCGTCGTAGTCGCCGCGCTCATCGAGGGCTTTGGCGAGCGCGAAGGCAAGCCCCGCCCGCTGGCCCGGCTCGGTCGCCCGCTGGAGCGATGACCTGATGTCCTCGGTGCTCTCGGCGGCTTGGCCGGCGGAGGCGAGACCCTGCCGCCACGTCGGATGCCCGGGCTCGAGCCGCGCGGCTTCCGTGTACTCGGCGATGCTCGCGGCGCGATCGCCATGCGCGAGATAGGCCGAGGCGAGGCTGCCATGGAAGTCGGCACGCATCGGCGCCAGCGCGATCGCCTGGCGGAACAGCGTGACGGCGGCTTGCAGGTCGTCGCCGGCAGCGAGGACGGAGGCGCGGGCATGAAGCGCGTCGGGCGTGTTGCCGGCCCTCGCCATCATATCGCGCGAAATCGCGTCGGCCTCGGTAAGCTGGCCCAGCGCAATCAGCGCAAAGACGAGATTGATCGCGGCCGGGAGCAGCTTGGGGTTGATGGCGAGGGCGGCGCGTAGCTGATCGGCAGCGGCGCCGGAGTTGCCGAAGCGCAACTGCGCCAGCCCGAGATTGCTGCGTGTCTCGGCGCTGCGCGGATCGGCGGCCGCGGCTCGGCCGAGAATCTCGATGGCATTCTTGAGGTCGCCCAGCTGGATCGCGGCCATGCCGGCGAGCGACAGGACCGCCGGATCGTTGGCATGGGTCCGCAGCAGCTGGTTCAGGATCTGCACGGCGCCCGCGACGTTGCCCGAGCGAAGGAAGGTGAGCGCGCGCGCAAGGTCCGCGCTGCGGTCTCCCGTCATGACAACAGGGCCTCGCGGTCCCTCTTGCTCAGGCGCTCAGTTTCGCTCTTGAGCTGGCCGCAGGCCGCGAAGATGTCGCGACCACGCGGCGTACGCACCGGCGAAGCGTAGCCGGCGCGGTTGACGATGTCTGCAAACTTCTCGATGCGCGACGATGACGAGCAATCGTAGTTGGTGCCCGGCCATGGGTTGAACGGAATCAGATTGATCTTGGCTGGAATGCCGCTCAACAGGCGCACCAGCTCGCGCGCATCGGCATCGGAATCGTTGATATCCTTGAGCATCACATACTCGAAGGTGACGCGGCGCGCGTTGCTGAGGCCCGGATAGGCGCGGATCGCGGCCATCAAATCCTTCAGCGGATACTTCTTGTTGATCGGCACCAGCATATCGCGCAGATCGTCACGCACCGCGTGCAGCGAAATCGCCAGCATGACGCCGATCTCGCGGCCGGTCGACTCGATGAACGGCACGACCCCCGAGGTCGAGAGCGTGATGCGGCGCTTGCTGAGCGAGATGCCATCTTCGGCCGAGGCGATCAGAAGGGCGTTCTTGACGTTCTCGTAATTGTAGAGCGGCTCGCCCATGCCCATCATCACCACATTGGTGACGGCACGGTTGTCGCCCTCGCTGCCGCCCGAGCCGCGCGGCGCCGGAACGAGCCCGCCATCGTCGGGGCGCACGCCGCCGGGAAAATCCCCAAGCCGCTCGCGCGCCATAAGCACCTGACCGAGTATTTCGCCGGCGGTGAGGTTGCGCACGAGAGTCTGCGTGCCGGTGTGGCAGAACGAACAGGTGAGCGTGCAGCCCACCTGCGAGGAAACGCAAAGGGTGCCGCGATCGGATTCGGGGATGTAGACGGTCTCGATCTCGACCGGCGGCAGCAGCGGGTTCTTCGGATCGCGATAGCGGAACAGCCACTTGCGCGTGCCGTCGACAGAGATTTGCTCGGACACAATCTCGGGCCGGTCGAGCAGGAAGGTGTCGCTGAGCTTCTGGCGCGCGCCCTTCTGGATATTGCTCATCCGATCGAAATCGGTCACGCCGTGGTGGTAGATCCAGTTCCACAGCTGGCTCGAGCGCATCTTCGCTTCGCGCTCATCGAGCCCGAGCTCGTTGCTCAGCGCCTCCCGAAGCTGCGGCTTCGACAGCCCGACAAGCGAGGTGCGCCGTGGCGCCTGCGGGCGCGCGACGTTACTCGCATGGTCGAGATTGAGGGCGATGCTCAAGGGCTTAGTCCGGATTTGAAGGCGCGGGGCATAACATAATGCACCGAGCGGCGCAAAGAAGGGCTGCTATGCGTGCTGTCTCGCGCGGCTCAGCACCCGCCGATGGCCCGGCTGGCTGCCGTGGCGCCGCTCAGGGAGAAGGTTTCGGTGACGAGGATACCTTTGTCGGTGGTGCCTTCGACGACGACGGTGGAGCCGGCGCGGAGGGCGCCCGCCAAATTGTCGTTCTGCGTCGTATCGAGCAGCCAGGCGGCGTCCTTCTGGGTGAAGAGATCGAACTTCTGGCCGCCGACGGTCAGCGTGGCAGGCTGGTCGGGCGCGAAGTCGAAACCGGCGACGATGTTGATCTCGTTACTCACGCCTTCGGCGGGCCGATGCGTCAGATAGAGATAAGCCTGGGTATAGCCGTCGACCGGCGGCGAGACTTCGGTGGGCTTGCTCATGGCAAAGCACACCTGGCCGGTGCCGTCGGAGGCCGAGTAGGCGGCCCAGTCGCGGAATTCGCCCAGGGCCTGCACCGACTGTGCGGCGGCAGGGCCAGCGGCGAGCGCGAGGATCAGGACAGGAAAAAAAGCGAAGCGGTGAGCCATTGTGGGCCTCATCTAGCGCGGGCAGTTGCCGCCCTCAACTCAAGACGGCACCGCTCCGTTCCGGCTCGCGATTACGGGCAGGCCGTGTCGATGGCGGCCATTGCGGCGGTGACGCCCGACAGCGAGTAGGTGTCGGTGGTCTGCGTGCCGCGGCCGGACGTGCCCTTCACGACGAGCGATGTGCCGGCCTTGAGCGCCGTCACGAAGCCGGATTCGTCGTCGGTGGACGCGAGCCAGGCGGCTTCGCTGTCGACGATATTGGTCGCCGGATCGTCGGCGATCGACTTCATCGGATAGGCTTTGCCGTCGACGATGGCCTGGTGGAAGAAGCTGTTGTCGGTGGGCTTCATCGGGTAGCCGACGAGCGTCTGCACCTCGTTGCGCACCTTGCGGAATACCGGCTTGCCGGCTGCATCCTTGGCGGCAGTGCCATCCGCGTTGACGGCCGGAGCCCGGTCTCGGTGGATGATGAGGAAATGCGGGGGATCGCGGTTGATCGGCTTGCCGCCGACTTCCTTGGGCTCGCTGCTTTCGGGTGCTGCCGAGATGAAGCAGATGGCGCCGTTTTCGTCGGCGCCCTTCCAGGCGGTCCACGACTTGAACGTTCCAAGATCGGTGGGAGCTGTCTGTGCGAGAACCGGCAGCGCGCTGACCGAAAGGAGCGCAGTCGCCATCAAGCCGGAAAAGAGCCGGCGCCGCATCGAAGTCATGTCCTGAAACCCCTGAACAAGAAGCAGCCTTTGAGGCACGATCGCCGTCAAAGCTGACACGCTATGGTTACCAAGCTCTCAAAGCCCCAAGCGCGGATTGCATGTGAGACAAGATCGTCAGCAATCTTGTCGGCAATTTGACGCCGGATTCTCTAGGGATTCCTGTCGCCCCAGCATGGTTAATGGCCGGTTAATGGCAGGCTCACGCCGCTGCGAGCGTGTAGCTCTGTTCCACAAGATACGGTCCGCCGCCGACGGAGTTTCGCGACGAAAACAGAACGAAGCGCCGCACGGTGAACTCGAGCGGCGTGAACTGGCCCATGTGATGGATAAGGTCGGCGACCTCGATGGCGGACGCGCCGCGCAGCCGCGCCAGCGACACATGCGGGACGAACTTGCGGGCGTCGGGGGCGAGGCCAACGCGGCGGAGGATGCGCTCATGCGTCGCCTGCAACCGCTGCAACGCCTCGTTGTTCTCGACGCCGGCATAAAGCGCCCGCGGCTTGTCGCCACCAAAAGTGCCCAGATGCGACAGCTTGATGCGGAACGTCTCGAAATTCGCCGCCCGGTCGAGCTCGTAGCTCACTTCGTCGGCCACGTGATTATCCACGTCGCCGATAAAGCACAGGGTGATGTGGTAATTTTCGGGGTCGATCCAGCGGGATCCGAGGAGGCCGCCGCGCTTGAGCGACAGGGCGAGTTGGACGTCGTAGGGGACTTCGAGGCCGGTAAAGAGCCTGGGCAACTGACCCGTCTCCAAATACGCGCCGATTCGAAGGACCAGCGTGCGATGAGCCTAGCATAGTGAGTTGCGACCGCAAGTTTGTGACAGATGCGGCAACGAACCGCGCTAACCCTTTGGCCACCAACGATTACAGTTTGGTGAGGGCGGACCGCCGGACCTTGTATTGCCGGGTCCACCCCTCCATATTCCACCGCAAAGGCCCGGCAGCCCTGGGCCCAGCGTTCCTAAAGGGGAGTAAAATGGCTGAATTCGACCGTCCGACAGTCGCCGCCCGGGCAGATGCAGGCCTGGCGATCGACGCAGGCCTTCGGGCCTATATGCTCAAGGTCTACAACTACATGGGCATTGGCCTCGTAGTGACCGGCCTTGTCGCCTACTTCACCTACACGATGAGCTTCGTCGAGCAGGGTGGCCAGATCGTCGGCCTCACCGCGCTCGGCGCCGCCCTCTTCACCAGCCCGCTGCAGTGGGTCGTGATGCTCGCTCCGCTGGCTTTCGTGCTGGTGCTGAGCTTTGGCATCAACAAGCTGTCGCCATCCGCTACACAGATCCTGTTCTGGGTCTTCGCCGCCGTGATGGGCCTGTCGCTCGCCTCGATCTTCGCCGTCTACACTGGCGGTTCGATCGCCAAGGTGTTCTTCATCTCGGCCGCTATGTTCGGTGGCATGAGCCTTTACGGCTACACCACCAAGCGCGACCTGACCCAGTTCGGCTCGTTCCTGATCATGGGCCTGTTCGGCCTGATCATCGCCTCGATCGTCAACGTCATCTGGCCGTCGGGCCCGCTTGGTTTCGCGATCTCGGTGGTTGGCGTCCTGCTGTTCCTCGGCCTCACCGCCTGGGACACGCAGAAGATTAAGGAGAGCTACTCCGAGGGCATGGGCTCCGAGTGGTACACCAAGGGTGCCGTGATGGGCGCGCTGTCGCTCTACCTCGACTTCCTGAACCTGTTCCTGATGCTGCTCCGCCTGTTCGGCCAGCAGCGCAACTAAGCTCCCGCATATCGCCTGATTGGCTTCACAAGGGCCGCGATCTAAGAAAGGTCGCGGCCCTTTCTCTTGCCTGGAATTCTTCTCGATGTCCGACCTCGTCATCCGGTCCTACCGCCCCCAAGACATTCCGGCGGTGACCCGCATCTACGGCCACTATGTCCGCGAGACGGTCATCACCTTCGAGACGGCGGCGCCCGATGAGGCCGAGATGACCAACCGCTTTGCGACGATCGCCGGCAAGGGCCATCCCCTGCTGATCGGCGAAATGGACGGCGAGGTGATCGGCTATGCCTATGCCTCGACCTATCGCCCGCGCGAAGCCTACCGCTTCACCTGCGAAGACTCGATCTACCTCGCGCCATCAGCCGTGGGCCACGGCATCGGCAGCAAGATGCTGGCGCGGCTTATCGAGGAGTCGTCGAAGGCGGGCCTCAAGCAGATGCTGGCCGTGATCACGTCCGAGCGGGCCAACTCCATCCGCCTCCACGAAAAGCATGGCTTCCGCATGATCGGGACTTATGAGGCGCTGGGCTACAAATTCGACCGCTGGCTCGACATCGTGCATATGCAGCGGGCGCTCTAGATGGGCTGGGTAATCCATTCACCAAGGCCAGGCGAGCAACTCGTCTGTTCACCTGACGGCCCGGGCTGCATTCAACGAGATATTCTGCATCTGGAAGGCACCACGCTGACGGCCGTCCGCTTTGAGCCGTTTCGCGTTGACCTTTGGTTCCTCGGAGATTTAAGCATTTTACTGACGCTGCAGAAGCCATTCCGCTGCAGCCTTGACCCCCATCTGTTCGACCCCACCTCTGAGCATCCAGACGGAGTGCACGCGGCGTTCATTCAACTACGTGGGCGGAAATGCTCGTCCGTGACGCTAACCGAGAGCCGTCTTCGCCTCACCTTCGAGACCGACAGCTCGATTGAAATGGACTTGCAGGTCGATGACTTCGAGCCGTTCCATCTGAGCGGTTATACAACTTCTCCGCCGGAGGAATGTCTGTTTTTCTACGTCGATCCGCAGCGCTAGCGCACGACAGCCAGTTCGAGGATGCGGAGGACGTTGTCGAGCTCGTGGCCGCGTTTAAGCACGCGGCCGTCCTCGATGGTGACCATGTACTGGCCCTGGCGATGCCTGAGCTTGGGGTTCTTCTCGATCACATAGAGCGGCCGCTCGGAGGCGCGCTTGTAGATCGAGAACAGCGCGCGGTCCTTGAGGAAGTCGATCGCGTAGTCACGCCATTCGCCAGAGGCGACCTTGCGGCCATAGAGATTGAGGATGGTATTGAGCTCGCCGCGGTCGAACCCGACAAACGGTTTCTGGCGCGGCGGCTGCGGACCGGTCGGCTGCCCGCCCAGGGGGCTGTTGAAATCCAGAAGTTCAGCGCTCTTGTGCTGTGGTTCCGCCTCGGACACTCGCAAAGCCCTTATGACAGTATCGTCATCTTGCGATCAAACGACGCGAGGCGCAAGCGGCTGCGATGTCCTGGACCTTTGACCAGGCGGTTAAGGAAATATCCCATTGCCGCCATATTCTGTCCCCGCTCTCGCCCGATTGCGGCGGCAAGGTGCAACCATTGCCTCCAGTGAGTGGCGCCTGGCTGACCGAGCCCCCAAACCATGATGCCCGGCGCCACTCACATCTAGACTATCTCCATGCACAGTCATTCCAAACTCCCGCCCTAACCGGCGGGAGTTTTGTTTCTGGCGACTGAAGCAGGAGCTAGAGCAGGATGCTCGCTGCACCGAGAATCGGACCGGGCAGGCCGGCCTTGTCCGATTGGACGAGAATGACGGCGCCGTTGCTGCCATTGGCGCTGAGCTCGGAGAGCGGCAGCTTCAGCATGGTGCCCTCCGCGCCTTCCCAGACGCCCAGCAGCTGCTTGCCGGTGACGATCTGCGTGTAGTCGATGGTCTTGCCGGCATTCTCGCCGCGCTCGATCGTGACTGCCGCCTTGTCCTTGTAGGTCACCAGCCAGACCATGGCCGATCCACCGCCGGTTTGCGGACCGACGGACACTTTCAGCATGTCGCCCTTGAGTTCGAGCTGGACCGTCAGAGCCAGAGCCGCTTCGCCAAGCGCCGCATCGACTTCCTTGTCACGCGAGCCGACGACGCCCTTGCGGCCGTTGACGATCAACTGCGGGGTGTAAATCCTTGAGGAGTCCCAGCTTTCCGCATAGGCGCGCTGGCGTTCGGAATTCTCGGCCGTGCCGAAGGTGTCGGGCCAGCCAATATAGTCCCAGTAGTCCACGTGCCAAGCGAGCGCGATCACGTCCTGGCGGGCGCCGAGCTCGGCGAATTTGGCATCTGCCTTGGGGCAGGAGGAGCAGCCCTGCGAGGTGAAGAGTTCAACTACCGCCTTGGGATTGCTGCGGATTTCCGCCGCCTCGACCGGCGCAACGGCCAGCGCGGCCACAAGAAACGCGACGAGCGGGGAGATCGATTTCATGGCGCCGTTTTTAGGCAGGTGCGGGCGCGGGCGTCGAGTCAAATTGGCGTGTCGCGGCAGTGAGCGGCGGTCGAGGATGACGGCCGCTCACGGAGCGGAGGCTCAGGCCGCTACGAGATTGCGCAGCACGTAGTGAAGGATGCCACCGTGGCGGTAGTAGTCGAGCTCGTTGATCGTATCGATGCGGCAGCGGGTGACCGCGTCCTTAGTGGTGCCGTCCTTGAAGGTGATCTTGACGGTGACCGCCGAGCGCGGCGTGAGGGTCGTGAGGCCCTCGATCGAGATCGTCTCGTCGCCGGTCAACCCGAGCGACTGCCAGCTCTCGCCATCAGCGAACTGCAGCGGCAGGACGCCCATGCCGATGAGGTTGGAGCGATGGATGCGCTCGAACGATTGCGCGATAACGGCGCGGACGCCGAGGAGACGCGTGCCCTTGGCCGCCCAGTCGCGCGACGAGCCGGTGCCGTATTCCTTGCCGGCGAAGATGACCAGCGGGGTCTCGGTCTTGGCGTATTCCATCGCCGCGTCGTAGATCGGCATCTGCGTGCCGTCGGGGCCCTTCGTAAAACCGCCTTCTACACCGGGCAGCATCTGATTCTTGATGCGGATGTTAGCGAAGGTGCCGCGCATCATCACCTCGTGGTTACCACGACGCGCGCCATAGGAGTTGAAGTCCTTGGCCGCGACCTGGCGCTCGGTCAGATACTTGCCGGCCGGCGTGGCCGGCTTGAACGAACCGGCGGGCGAGATGTGGTCGGTGGTAATCGAATCGAGGAACAGCGAGAGGACGCGCGCGTCCTTGATGTCGGTGACCGGCTCTGGCGTCATGCGCAGGCCTTCGAAGTATGGCGGGTTCTGCACATAAGTTGAACCGCCGTTCCACTTATAGGTCTCGCCGCCTTCGACGGCGATGCCCTGCCAGTTGGTGTCGCCCTTGAAGACGTCCGAGTAGCGGCCGAGGAACATCTGCGGCGTGATGACCTTGCGGACCACGTCGGCGATCTCCTTGTTGGAGGGCCAGATGTCCTTGAGATAGACGGGCTTGCCGTCCTTGTCCTTGCCGAGTGCATCGGTGGTGATGTTGACGTTGAGCGAACCGGCGATCGCGTAAGCCACAACCAGCGGCGGCGAAGCGAGATAGTTGGCGCGCACGTCGGGGTTCACACGGCCCTCGAAATTGCGGTTGCCCGACAGCACCGAGGCGGCGACGAGATCGTTCTCGTTGATGCATTCGGAGATCGCCGTCGGCAGCGGACCCGAATTGCCGATGCAGGTGGTGCAGCCATAGCCCACGAGGTTGAAGCCCAGCGCGTCGAGATCGGCCTGGAGGCCGGCGGCGGTGAGGTAATCGGTGACCACCTGCGAGCCGGGGGCAAGCGAGGTCTTGACCCAGGGCTTGGCGGTGAGGCCGAGCGCACGTGCCTTGCGAGCGACGAGACCGGCCGCGATCAGCACCGATGGGTTCGAGGTGTTGGTGCACGACGTAATGGCGGCGATAACGACGTGGCCGTCGTCGATGCCGTACTTCTCGCCCTTTACCGGGAACGCGGCTTCCTCGGGGATATCATCGACGCCCGTGGCGCCTTCATCGACGAAGCGCGATTCCTGCTTGTCGGCTGGGAGCGCGGTGCGCTCCTTGCGGCCGCCGGCGATGTCCTTGAGCGCTTCCGCAAACTTCGGTGCGGCATCCTTGAGCGAGACGCGGTCCTGCGGGCGCTTCGGACCCGACATCGAGGGAACGACCGAGGTGAGGTCGAGCTCGAGCGTGTCGGTGAAGACCGGATCGGGCGAGTCCGTGGTGCGGTACATGCCCTGGGCTTCGGAGTAGGCCTTGACCAGCGACACGCGCGAGGCATCGCGACCAGAGGTCTCGAGGTAAGCAAGCGTGTCGGCATCGACGGGGAAGAAGCCGCAGGTCGCGCCATACTCGGGCGCCATGTTGGCGATGGTCGCCTGGTCTTCGAGCGAGAGGTAATCGAGGCCCGGGCCGTAGAACTCGACGAACTTGCCGACCACGCCCTTCTTGCGCAGCATCTCGGTGACGGTAAGCACGAGATCGGTGGCGGTGATGCCCTCATTGATCTTGCCCGTCATCTTGAAGCCGACGACTTCGGGGATGAGCATGGTGATGGGCTGGCCGAGCATCGCGGCTTCCGCCTCGATACCGCCGACACCCCAGCCGAGCACGGCGAGGCCGTTGACCATCGTGGTGTGCGAGTCGGTGCCGACGAGCGTATCGGGATAGGCGATCGTTTCGCCCGTCTCGTCGTCCTTACGAGTCCACACCGTCTGGGCAAGATATTCGAGGTTCACCTGGTGGCAGATGCCGGTGCCGGGCGGCACAACGCGGAAATTGTCGAACGCCTTCTGGCCCCAGCGGAGGAACTCGTAGCGCTCGCCGTTGCGCTCATATTCGAGCTCGACGTTCTGCTGGAACGAGAGCGGCGTGCCGAACGAGTCGACCATCACCGAGTGATCGATGACGAGATCGACGGGGACCAGCGGGTTGATCTTCTGGGGATCCGCGCCGAGCGCCGCGGTCGCGTCGCGCATCGCGGCGAGATCGACGACCGCCGGGACGCCGGTGAAGTCCTGCATCAGCACGCGGGCCGGGCGGTAGGAGATTTCATGCTCGGAGGTGCGGTCGCTCAGCCACTGAGCGATCGCCATGATGTCCTTCTTGGTGACGGTCACGCCGTCCTCGAACCGCAAGAGGTTCTCGAGCACGACCTTCATCGAATGGGGCAGCTTCGACACGCCCGGCAGGCCGTTCTTCTCGGCAAGCGGCAGCGAGTAATAGGTATAGGTCTTGTCCCCGACCGTCAGAGTGGTCTTGGACTTGAAGCTGTTCAACGATTGGGTCACGGGTCCGCCTGTTCTTGGGTGTAAAGGCAGCGAGAGCGGCCCTGACGCGAGGCAAAAATCGCGCCGGGACCGGGCGCCAGTCTGGAAGCGTTCCAGACTTTGAGGGCGTTATAGTCAAACAACATGACGCTTGCCAGTCTCGCCTTTGGTTGAAATAGGCATGGCAGCCATGGCCCCAAAACCACCCCTTCCGCCAGCCCTGCTGCTGGGTCGCGACCTGACGCTGACGCGGGGCGGCCGGACATTGTTTGCCGGACTGACGGTGCATCTGAGCGCCGGCGACGTGCTCGCGGTCGAGGGGCCGAACGGCGCGGGCAAATCGAGCCTGCTGCTGACGCTGGCGGGCGTGCTGCATGCGGAGGCCGGTGCGGTTACGACGGAGGTCGGCGACGCGCCGAGCCTGCATTTTCTCGGCTATGGCGCGGCGGTGAAGACGCGGCTGACGGTCGCGGAGAACCTTCGCTTCTGGGCGGCGGTATATGGCGGGGCCGTTCCCCCACGCACCGTTATCCCCGTGCTCGACCCGGCCACCCAACCGAATGGGTTGGGGGCGAAAGCTTCGGCGGGTCTCCGGGTCAAGCCCGGGGATGACGGTCCGGTGGGTATGGATGACGGCTCGGTGGGTGTGGCTCATGCTCCGGTGGGCGTGGTTGGTGCTCCGGTGGGTGCGGCGCGAGATGCGTTCGGAGTCAGCGAAGCCCTGGAGCGGGTCGGGCTGGGGGGGCTCGACAATATCGAGGCCGGGCATTTGAGCGCGGGGCAGACCAAGCGGCTGGGGCTCGCGCGCCTGCTGGTGAGCAAACGGCTGGTCTGGCTGCTCGACGAACCGACCGCATCGCTCGATACCGCGGGCGATCTGCTGGTGCAGGCGATGCTGGACGAGCACGCCAGGGCCGGGGGAGCGGCGATTGTCGCGACGCACGACCCGCTGTCGATCACGCATCGGGTGCTGAAGCTCGGAGCCATCTCGTGAGCGCCGTCCTCGCCATCATCGGCCGCGACATAAGGCTGGCGGCGCGGCAGGGCGGCGACGCGCTGACGCTGGTGCTGTTCTTCGTGATGGTGGGCGCGGTGGTACCGTTCGCCATCGGCCCGGATCGTGCGCTCCTGGCCCAGCTGGCGCCGGGGATCGTCTGGATCGCGGCGTTCCTTTCCATGCTGCTCGGGCTCGACCGGGTGTTCCGCGCCGACGAGGACGACGGCTCGTTGCTGCTGTTTCGCCACGCCGCCATTCCGCTCGAGGCCATCGTTGCCGGCAAAGTGATCGCCCACTGGCTGCTGACGGCGCTGCCTCTGATCGTCGCCAGCCCGCTGCTCGCGGTACTGCTGGCAATGGACCAGGCGATCTGGTTCGAGACGGTGGTCGCTTTGCTGCTCGGAACCCCTGCCCTGACGGCCTTCGGCACGATCGGCGCAGCCGTGACGGTGTCGCTGAAGCGCGGCGGGCTGCTGGCGCCGGTGCTGATCCTGCCGTTCTGCATTCCGGTGCTGATTTTCGGCGTCGCCGTGATCGGCGCACCGGAGGGCAGCAGCGCCGCGTTCCTGTTCCTCAGCGCGATCTCGTTGGTCTCCGTGGCGTTTTGCCCGTTTGCCGCGGCGCTGGCGCTTCGCGTAAGTGGGGAATAGAAAAAGGCGGGATTAATCCGCCTCCCACGGTGTCATTCCCGCGAAAGCGGGAACCTCTGTTGGCAGATCGTGCGGCTCCATCCCTAAACGGAGGTCCCCGCTTTCGCGGGGATGACCCTGTGGGTGAGCCGGAGGTTCAGTGCATATGACGATCGAAACCACAGCACCCAAACCCAACTGGTTCTCGCGCCTGGCCCACCCGGGCAACTTCATGGCGTGGAGCAGGCACCTGATCGTTCCACTGGCGGTGGTGACGGCGCTGGTGTTCGCGACGGCGCTCTATCTCGCCTTCTTCCGCGCGCCGCTCGAGACCGAGAATGTCGGCACGACACTGCCCATCCTCTACATCCATGTGCCGAACGCCTGGCTCAGCCAGTTCGTCTATGGCGTGATGTTCGTCGCGGCCCTCGGCACGCTGGTTTGGCGCCATCCGCTCGCCGACGTTGCCGCCAAATCGGCCGCGCCGCTCGGCGCAACCTTCACGGCGCTGGCGCTCTACACCGGCGCGCTCTGGGGCCGTCCGACCTGGGGGACGTTCTGGGAGTGGGACGGGCGTATGACCTCGACGCTGATCCTGCTCTTTATCTATCTCGGCATCATCGCCCTGTGGCGCGCTTTCGATGATCAGCTCAAGGCGGCGCGCATCGTCGCAATCGTGACGCTGGTGGGCAGCATCAATATCCCCATCATCAAGTTCTCGGTCGACTGGTGGAACACGCTGCACCAGCCCGCCTCGATCATCACGGCGACGGGGCCGCGCATGGCGGGGAGCATCTTCCTGCCGCTGATCCTCATGGTGCTCGGCTTCACGCTGCTGTTCCTGACGCTGCATTTCGTCTCGATGCGCACCGAGATCCTCAAGCGCCGCGTCGACTCGCTGAGCCGCCAGGCCGCAGCCCGGAGCGCCTGATGCCCGATCTCGGACCGCACGCTGTCTTCATCGTCTGGGCCTATATTGGCGTCACGCTGGTGACGGCCGCGATCATAGGCTGGGTCGCGTGGCGCTCGGCCGACGTGAAGCGCCGGCTGGCGGCGCTCGAAGCCGCGGGCGTACGCCGCCGCTCGGACGGTTCCGCGACTTGACTAAGCCCGGTCGCCTGCTGCTCGCTCTGCTGCCGCTCGTTGCGCTGGTCGGCCTGATCGCGGTTTTTGCGTTGAGCCTCAACCGCGACCCCTCGCTGATCCAGTCGGTGCTGATCGACAAGCCGGCACCGCAGTTTTCGCTGGCGGCGGTCGAGGGCACCGGCGTGCCCGGGTTCGATACGGCGGCGCTGGCGGGCGAGGTGACGGTGGTCAACGTCTTCGCCAGCTGGTGCATCCCCTGCCGCGACGAACACCCGGTGCTCGAGGCGCTGAAGCAGCAGACCGGCGTGCGCATGTTCGGGATGAACCAGAAGGATGCAGCGGAGAACGCGGCGGCGTTCCTCACCGAGCTCGGCAATCCCTACGACGCGATCGGGGCGGATGCGAACGGGCGCACCTCGATCGACTGGGGCGTCTACGGCGTGCCCGAGACGTTCATCGTCGACGCCAAGGGCGTGATCCGCTTCAAGCATGTCGGGCCGCTGTCGATGGACGCGCTGACGCGGGAGATCATCCCCGCGATCGAGAAGGCCAAGAGCACCAGCTGACGCGCCTGTGACGGAACGGCGCCGCATCAGACTCGTTCGGCTCTCATCACCCATTGTCAGGAGAGAGCCCATGGAACGTCTTCCCGAACGCATCGAAGTCGGCATGAAGGTCTATGACAGCGAGCTACGCGAAATCGGCAAGGTGGACGGCCTGAAATATCCCGAGAATATCACGGCGCCCGGGATCGAGCCGGCAACGGTGGACGCGGCGGATCGCGACGAGTCGACGCTGGTCAATGCGGTGGCCGAAGCCTTCGGCCGCGAGGAAATCCCGGAACCGCTCCGCAGCCAGCTGCTGCGCGACGGCTATGTGCATCTCGATACGAAGGGCCTGTTCGCGAGCGACCGCTACATTCTGCCCGAACAGATCGCGCGGATGACCGGCGACGGGATCCAGCTCAACGTCACCAAGGACGCGCTGATCAAGCGGCCGAACTAAGCTGTGAGGTTTACGGACCGGGGTCGACGCTCGCGGCGACCTCGACCGGCTTCACTGGCTTCTCGGCATATTTGGTGATGACCGGAAGCTGCGAGGCCGCGAACAGGATGGTGATGGGCATGTTGGCCCACACCTTGAAGGCGACCCAGAAGTCCGTGCTCTGGGTCCGCCACACCACCTCGTTCACCACCGCCAGCGCCATGAAGAACAGGCCCCAGCGCAGCGTCAGCACGCGCCAGCCCTCGTCCTGCAGCTTGTAGACGTCGCCGAAGACGTAGCGCAGCAGTGTCTGCTTGAAGAACAGGCCACCCAAGAGCGCCACGCCAAACATCGTGTTGATGATGGTCGGCTTGACCTTGATGAACGTCTCGTCGTGGAACAGCAGCGTCAGCCCGCCGAAGGCGAGGACGAGGATGCCGCTGACGAGCGGCATGACCGCGATGCGCTTGAGCAGGAACCAGCTCAGCGCCAGCGAGATCACCATCGCGCCCATGAAGAACGCGGTGCCGGTGAAGATGTCGGCGCGGGCGTTGACGATGAAGAAGACAAACAACGGCCCGATCTCGAGCACGAGCTTGATGATCTGCTTGCGGAGGTCGTCCGAATTGCTCGGGGTTTCGGTTTCGCTGGTCATTGCACACTACCCATGATCGCGCGGGCGAAATCGCCGGCGGCGAATGGTTCAAGATTGTCGACGCCTTCACCGACGCCGATGAAATGGACGGGGAGGCCGTATTTGCGCGCGATGGCGACGAGGATGCCGCCGCGCGCCGTGCCGTCGAGCTTGGTCATCACGAGGCCGGTGACGCCGGCGCGTTTGCCGAAGATGTCGACCTGATTGAGCGCATTCTGTCCCGTGGTCGCGTCGAGCGTCAGAAGTGTGGCGTGGGGCGCCGTCGGGTCGACTTTCTTGATCACGCGGATGATCTTTTCGAGTTCGCTCATCAGCTCGTCGCGGTTCTGCAGACGCCCCGCAGTGTCGATGATCAGGATATCGTTGTCACCCTGCTGCGCTTCAACCATCGCGTCATACGCAAGCCCGGACGCGTCGGAGCCGGCGGGGCGGGTGATGACGGGCGCGCCCGTGCGCTGCCCCCACACCTGGAGCTGCTCGATGGCGGCGGCGCGGAACGTGTCGCCCGCGGCCAGCATCACCGACTTGCCCTGCGCCCGGAACAGGCTCGCGAGCTTGCCGATGGTGGTGGTCTTGCCCGAGCCGTTGACGCCGACCATGAGGATGACGAACGGCTTCTGCGCCCCGTCCACCGCAAGCGGCAGGGCAACGGGCGACAGGACTTTCTCGACCTCGGCGGCGAGAATGGCACGGACCTCCTCGGGCGCGATATCGCGGTCGAAGCGATCGCGGCGCAGCGTCTCGGTAACGGACTGAGCCATGTCCACGCCGAAATCGGCCTGGATCAGGATATCCTCGAGCTCGTCCAGCATAGGCTGGTCGAGTTTCCGCTTGGTGAAAACCGCCGCGATACCTGTCGTGAGCTGGTCCGACGAGCGCTTGAGCCCGGAGGCCAATCGCTGGAACCAGCTCTGTTTCGGGGGCGGTGCAGTCGGCGGTAGCATCTCGGGCGGACCCGGAACGTCGTCGGGCACGGACGCCGCCGGAGCGTCGGGGCCGCCGAACAGCCGCTTGAAGAGGCCGGGTTTCTGTTCCGCCATTACGCCGCTTCCCTGATTGCTTCGCCCACGAGACCTGTGGGCGACACGCCCGATATCCGCATCGGGATCAACTCCCCGGCGCCACGGCCGGGCGTCGCCACGGGCAGGAACTGTTCGGTGCGGCCGATGCCGTTGCGCTCGGTCAGCACCATCTCCATCGCACCGACGCGGCTCTCACAGAGCTTGTTATATTGAAGGTCGCCCAAGGCGCGCAGCCGCGCCGCACGCGCCTTGCGGACGGCATGCGGCACCTGCGGCATGCGGGCGGCGGGCGTTCCCTGACGCGCCGAATAGGCGAAGACGTGGAGGTAGGTCAGCTCGGCCTCGGTAACGATGGCGAGGGAGTTTTCGAACATCGCTTCGGTCTCGGTGGGGAAGCCGGCGATGATATCGGCACCGAACACGATATCTGGCCGGGCTGCCCGCAGGCGCGAGACAAACTCGAGCGTGTCGGAGCGCAGGTGCCGCCGCCTCATCCGCTTGAGGATCAGGTCGTCGCCGGACTGCAGGCTAAGGTGGAGATGCGGCATGACCCGGCGATCGGACGCGATCGCGTCGACCAGCGCCTCATCCGTCTCGATGGAGTCGATCGAAGACAGCCGGAGCCGGGGCAGATCGGGGACATGACGGAGGATCGCCTGCACCAGCTTGCCCAGGCTTGGCTGGCCCGGCAAATCCGATCCATATGATGTTATATCGACGCCCGTGAGCACCAGCTCCTTGTGGCCGTTGCCGACGAGCCGCTTTATCTGCTCGACGACCGCGCCCATAGGCACCGAGCGCGACGGCCCGCGGCCGTACGGGATGACGCAGAAGGTGCAGCGGTGGTCGCAGCCGTTCTGCACCTGGACGAAGGCCCGCGTATGCCGGTCCATGCCCTCGATCAGGTGACCGGCCTGCTCCCGCACGGCCATGATGTCGTTGACCTGCACCTTGTCGTTGAGCGGCACGCCAAACGCCATGGGGGCGTAGCTTTCGGCGCTCAGCTTGTCGGCATTGCCGAGGACGAGGTCGACTTCGGCCATATCGGCAAAGCTGCGTGCCTCGGTCTGCGCCGCGCAGCCGGTGACGATGATTTGGCGGGCCGGATCGTCGCGGCGGGCCTTGCGGATCGCCTGCCTCGCCTGCTTCACGGCTTCCCCGGTGACGGCGCAGGTGTTGACGATCAGCGCGGCGGTCAGCCCGGCCTTTTCGGCCTCGGCCTTGATGACTTCGGACTCGTAAGCGTTGAGCCGGCAGCCGAATGTCAGCGTCTCAACCGCCATCAGGCGACGGCCTTGTCGCGCGTCCAGGCGCCCGTATCCGGGTCGAACTCGCCCGAGAATTCGTACTCGGCGGGACCGGTCAATATAACATGATCATCGGCGCGCCACTCGACGACGAGATCGCCGCCAGGGACGGTCACAGTTGCCTTGCGGCCGGTCCGCTTGGTGCGCGCCGCGTTGACGAGCGCGCCACAGGCGGCAGTGCCGCAGGCACGAGTCAGGCCGGCGCCACGCTCCCATGTGCGGAGGATAATGTGGTCGGGCGACACAACCTGCGCGATCGAGATGTTGCAGCGCTCGGGGAACAGCGGATGGTTCTCGAGCAGCGGACCGAAGCGGTCAAGCTGGTAGTTCCAGACGTCGTCCTCGACCCAGAAAGTGACATGCGGATTGCCCATCGAGACGGCCGACGGGGTGTGCAGCACCGGCGCGTCGATCGGCCCGATCTGCAGCTCGATGCCGGTCGTGTCGTAGAATTCTTCCGCCAGCGGGATTTCGTCCCAGCCGAAGCGCGGCTTGCCCATGTCGACGCTGATCAGGCCGTCCGCGTGCTCCTCGCCGGTGAGGATGCCGGCGATGGTCTCGAACACGAACTGCGTCTTGCCGGTCTCGGCGCTGAGCGCCTGGACGACGCAACGCATGCCGTTGCCGCAGCCTTCGGCCAGCGAGCCGTCCGAATTGATGATCTCGATATAGGCGAAAGTACCCGGCGTCCGTGGATCGTGGAGGGCCATGATCTGGTCGAACTTGGTCGCCGGATCGCCATTGATGGCGATCGCCGCCGCTGGGGACACCTTGCCCCTGCGGCCACGCATGTCGGCGACGATAATGTCGTTGCCGAGCCCGTTCATCTTGAGGAAGGGTGCGGTGCTCATTGGGGCGGCCTTCGGGGCGGATGGCCCGTATATGGCGGAACGGGACGACAATTGCCAGTGGCGGCGATTTCCGGCGCTAGCCAGCGTCGGTTGGCGGATAAACCACCCACTCGCCTGACCAGGTTCGCGCGCCACCTTCGGCGATCAGGGGGCGCGTCACCGGCACCTTGCCGGCGCCACCGGGCAAGTCGAGCACGTAAGTCGGCTGGGCGAGTCCGGACAGGCGGCCACGCAGCGCTTCGACAAGATCGAGACCTTCGGCGAGCGTCGTGCGGAAATGCGAGGTGCCTTTCGCGAGGTCGCCGTGATGGAGGTAGTAGGGCAGCACGCCGAGCCGCAGGAAGGCGCGCATCAGCGCTTCGAGCGCCGGCAAACTGTCGTTGATCCCCTTGAGTAGCACGGTCTGGCTGAGGAGGGTCACACCGGCGCGACGCAGCGCCTTGAGGCGATCCTGGGCCTCGGCGGTGAGCTCGTCGACGTGGTTGCAGTGGACCGCGACGACGGCGGTTTTGTCGGTGTCGGCGAGCGCGGCAATGAGTTCGTCAGTCAGCCGCTCCGGCGCGACAACGGGAACGCGCGAGTGCCACCTGATAATGTCGAGATGCGCGATGCCGTTGAGCTGCGCCATGAGCGCGCGAATCCGCCGGGCCGACAGCATCAGCGGATCGCCCCCGGTGAGGATGACCTCGCGAATCTCCGGACGGGCGTGGACATACGCGACAGCGGCGGCGATGTCGGCCTCGGACATGGAGCCGTCGCCGGCGGGACCGACCATTTCCCGGCGGAAGCAGAAGCGACAATAGACCGGGCAGACGCTGACCAGCTTGAACAGCACGCGATCGGGGTAGCGGTGCACCAGCCCGAACATCGGACTATGCGCGTCGTCGCCGATCGGATCGTGACGCTCGAGCGGGTCGATGATGAGTTCGCGCGCGTCGGGGATGAACTGGCGCGCCACCGGACTATCGGGGCCGCGCGCCGCGATGACGGCCGCCATCGCGGGGCTCACGCCGACGGCGAAGGTGTCGGCGACGGGTCGCAGATCGCCCGCGGCCCCATCGATGAGTCCGGCGGCCACCAGATCGTCAATCGACCGCAGCGATTTGTCGTTGCTCAGCATCGGCGCGCATATGACGGAAATGGGCGGCGATTGCTAGGCGCTAGACGATCAGGAAATCTTCGTGATCGAGCAGGAGCGGCTTGTTGCCGAGGGTCGCGAAGACCACGGCGCGGCCCCTGCCGGAGCCGTCGGCGTCGTAGGACAGGTCGCCCGTTTTGCTGTTGTAGATGATGTAGTCGTCGGCATCGCGAGCGCGCGTACCCACCACGAACTCGCTTGCATCGAGCTCGATGCCGATGGCCGCGAAGAACTGATCGTCGAGGACGATGCGGTCGAGGTCGTGCGTCATGTCGACGATTCGGTCGCGGCTGGCCGACGCGAGCGCTCCGTCGAAGAGGAAATGGTCGGCACCGGCGCCGCCAATCAGCGTGTCCCTGCCAAGACCGCCCGAAAGCGTATCGTCTCCGCCGCGGCCGTCGAGAACGTTGGCCGACGAATTGCCCGTGAGCACGTCGCCCAGGCTGCCGCCGGTGGCATTCTCGATGATCGTGTTGGGGCCGATGCAGACGGAGCTGCGGGTCGCGATGCCACCCGAAAAATAGATGAGATCGCTGAGCTCGGAGAACGTTCCGATTGTGAGGCTGATCGTGCAGGTGTCCGATCCGTCATAGACGATCGTGTCCTTGCCGCTGGCGTCGTAGATGGTCTCCCAGTAGAGGCCGTCTGTGTAGGTGTAGGTCGTGTTGCCGGTGTTGGTGGTCTTGTCGATGCCGTAGATCGCCTGGATGGCAACCAGATCGTTGAACATCGGCGTCGTGGGGTGGAACGACGCCTCCTGGTCGAGCGTCCACGGGCTCGCGGTGTAACTCATCACCGTATAGAACCAGTTGTCTTCCGACAGGTCAGGCAGATCGAACGAGTGATTGAGGCCGAGCGAGTGGCCGATCTCGTGGATCAGCGCGAAGTACATGAACGACCCCTTGGAGTAGTCGTCGTAGAAATAGGCCTGATTGACCCAGACGTCGCCTGACTGGGCCGACAGATCGACGCCCTGGAACATCTCGTTGGGGTAATAGGCGTGCGCCACCTCGCCGGGGAACATGTAGTCGGTGAAGGCGAAGCGGATCTCGCCGACCTGGGTGGCCGTCTCCGTCACCTGCTGGAAACTGACGCGGGAGACGTTTTCCCAGGCCCTCAAGGCACCGATCGCGCCCGCCTGCTGGTTGGGCTCGAACGACCCGAAATTGAGCGACGGCTCGCCGCCGTAATTGGACTGCCACAGGCTGACCGTGGGAGCGAAGCTGAACGTGACCGTTGCGGCCTTGCCGAGGCCGCCGCCCCACTTCGTCCCGTGCACCATGGATGAGACGAAACCGAAATCGGTCTCGTCGAACGCCGTGATCGGCACGGTATTGGTTGTCGGCGTGGCCATGTCTGCTGTCCCCCTGCATCCTCGCCAGACCATGGCGGGCTCGACGCGTCAAGCGCAGCGAATGGATCGCGTGGGCCTCTAACCCCTTGACCGAGATGATGATCTAGCCGCTGTGGCAAGAATCACTCTACCGTTCGCGTCTTGCTATCTCGGTGACTACGTGGGTGGCCGGTGCGCCATTTCCTTGACACCCGGCGCTGCGGCCAGTAATCACCCGCCGACTTCGCTCAGGTCTGACCTGAACCGCCGTCCGGGACCCGCAAAGGTATAAAGAGATCCCGCCGGCAAACACCCCGCAGCGCGATGCGCCCCGGGGTGTGTTTGGCGTTTGGCGTGACGGACCCAATATCCGGCTTCGCGGCTGCTTGCAGCGAAACCAAAGGAATAGACATGTTCGAGAGCCTTAGCGACCGGCTTGGCAAAATCTTCGAAGGCCTCAAGGGCCGCGGCGCGCTGAACGAAGCGGACGTCGACGCGGCGCTGCGCGAAGTGCGCCGTGCGCTGCTCGAAGCGGACGTGTCGCTCGAAGTGGTCAAGGCCTTTGTCGAGCAGGTGCGCGAGCGCGCCGTGGGCGCCGAAGTCACCCGTTCGGTGACGCCGGGCCAGCAGGTGATCAAGATCGTCCATGACGAGCTGGTGCGCGTGCTGGGCGAGACGGCGGTGCCGATCGACTTCACGACGACCCCGCCGATGATGCTGCTGATGGTGGGCCTCCAGGGTGCGGGTAAGACCACCCATGCCGGCAAGATCGCCAAGCGCATGAAGGACAAGCAGGGCAAGAAGGTCCTGCTCGCCTCGCTCGACGATCGCCGTCCGGCCGCGAAGGAACAGCTCCGCGTGCTCGGCGAACAGATCGGCGTCGCGACGCTGCCGATCCAGCTCAACGAAAGCCCGGTCGATATCGCCAGACGCGCGCAGCGCGAGGGCAAGCTCGGCGGTTACGACGTCGTCATCCTCGACACCGCCGGCCGGACGCATGTCGACGAAGAGCTGATGGCGGAAACGGCTGCGGTGAAGGCCGCGACCGATCCGCACGAAATCCTCCTCGTCGCCGATGCGCTGACTGGCCAGGACGCGGTGAACCTCGCGCGCTCGTTCGACCAGCGCGTCGACATCACCGGCATCGTGCTGACGCGCGTCGACGGCGATGGCCGTGGCGGCGCGGCGCTTTCGATGCGCGCGGCGACCGGCAAGCCGATCAAGCTGATCGGTACCGGCGAAAAGATGGATGCGCTCGAGGACTTCTACCCGACCCGCATCGCGGACCGCATCCTCGGCATGGGCGACATCGTCAGCCTCGTCGAGAAGGCCGCCGAGACCATCAAGGCCGAAGACGCGGCCAAGATGGCCAAGAAGCTCAAGAAGGGCACCTTCGACCTCGACGATCTGCGCAATCAGCTGCTGCAGATGAAGAAGATGGGCGGCATGGGCGCACTCATGAACATGATGCCCGGCATGGGCCAGATGAAGAAGGCCATGGCCGGCTCGAGCGCGCTGGACGACAAGGTGTTCGACCGCCAGATCGCCGTCATCAACTCGATGACCAAGGCCGAGCGCGCCAACCCCGATCTGCTCAATGCCAAGCGCCGCATCCGCATTGCGAACGGCTCGGGCACCAAGGTCGAAGACGTCAACAAGCTGATGAAGCAGCACCGCCAGATGGCGGACATGATGAAGAAGGTCAGTAAGGGCGGCCTCGGCTCGCTCGCCGGCATGTTCGGCGGCAAGATGGGCAACATGATGCCGGGCCTCGGCAACATGCCCGACCGTTCGACCATGGACCCCAAGGAACTGGAGCGCATGGCGCGCGAAATGGGCATCGATCCCGCATCGATCCCACAGGCGCCGGCCAATGCGCCCAAAGATATTTCGAGCAAGCTTCCGACCGATGTGGGGCAGCTCCTGAAATCGGGATCGGGCCTGCCCGGTCTTGGCGGCACCAACCGCTTCCCCGGCCTGCCCGGGCTCGGCGGGGGCTTCGTGCCGAAGAAGAAATAGACAAGAACATCGATCTACTCATCCAAAAGGAATAGCAATGTCTCTCAAGATCCGTCTCGCCCGCGCCGGCACCAAGAAGCGCCCCTACTACCACGTCGTGATCGCCGACTCGCGCTCGCCGCGCGATGGTCGCTTCATCGAGAAGGTCGGCCACTACGATCCGATGCTCGCCGATGACAGCAAGCGCGTGACGCTGGTCGCCGAGCGCATCCAGCATTGGGTGAGCGTTGGCGCCACGCCGACCGACCGCGTGCTGCGCTTCCTCGACGCCGCCGGCCTCGCCAAGCGCGCGCCGCGCAACAACCCCGAGCGCGCCGTGCCGGGCAAGAAGGCCACCGAGCGCTCCGAGGCCCGCGCCAAGGCTGCCGCCGACAAGGCCGCCGCCGAGGCCGCTCCGGCCGCCGAGTAAGCCCAGCAGGTGCACCTGGCCCCACCCTCATCCGGCTTCGCCACCTTCTCCCATCAAGGGAGAAGGCCATCGAGCCGCGAGAGGGGTTGGTCGGCCTTCTCCCCTCGTGGGAGAAGGTGCCCGAAGGGCGGATGAGGGGGAGGCCGCGAACCCGATGACGAGTGAGGGCAAACGTCTTTTGATGGGCCGCATTGGTGCGGCTCATGGGATCAAGGGCGAGGTGCGTATCACCTCGTTCACGGCGGAGCCGCTGGCGCTCAAGGACTATGGTCCGCTGAGCACCGACAGGCCGGGCCTGGTGATCGAGATCGAAAATGCGCGGGCCACGACCAATGTGCTCGTGGCGCGCATCAAGGGCGTGACCGACCGCAATGCGGCGGAAAAGCTCAACGGCGTCGAACTGTTCGTCGATCGCGACAAGCTGCCATCGACCGACGATGACGACGATTTCTACCACGCCGATCTGATCGGGCTCGAAGCGCGGCTGATGGACGGCAGCGTTATCGGTACCGTGACGGCGATCCCCAATTACGGCGCGTCCGATCTGCTCGAAGTGCGCGATGCGCGCTCGGGCGACACCTTCCTCTATCCGTTCACAAAGGTGGTGGTGCCGGAGATTCACCTCGCCGAGGGGTACCTCGTGATCGAGGCGCCGGTGGATGCCGAGCCCGGCGAGGAAGTGCCCGATTGAGCTTTGCCGCCGACGTCATCACGCTGTTCCCCGAGTTGTTTCCGGGTCCGCTCGGCGCTTCGGTGATCGGTCGCGGGGCTGCTGAAGGCCGCTGGTCGCTGAAGCTGACGCAGCTGCGCGACTTTGCGACCGACAGGCACCGCTCGGTTGACGATACGCCTTCGGGCGGTGGCGCCGGCATGGTGCTGCGGCCAGATGTGCTGGCCGCCGCGATCGACAATGTTTCCCACCAGAACGACCCGCGGCCTCGGTTGCTCATGTCGCCCCGCGGCAAGCCGCTGACGCAGGCGCGCGCGCGTGCACTCGCGGCGGGACCGGGAGCGGTGATCGTCTGTGGGCGGTTCGAGGGGATCGATGAGCGCGTGATCGAAGCGCGCAATCTCGAGGAAGTCTCGATCGGCGACTATGTGCTCGCTGGCGGCGAAGTCGCCGCGATGGTGCTGCTCGAGGCGGTGGTACGACTGCTCCCGGGCGTGCTCGGCGCGGAAGACAGCCACGCCGACGAGAGTTTCGAGAACGGCGTTCTGGAGTATCCGCAATATACGCGGCCGGCGCTGTTCGAAGGACGGGAGATTCCAGCCGTGCTGACCAGTGGCGACCACGGCAAGGTGGAGCGCTGGCGGCGCGAACAGAGCGAGAAGATTACGCGGATACGCCGGCCGGATTTGCTGGGCTAGGCCGAACGCCTCACGCCATCATACCCACGGGACTCCCCAGCGAAAGCTGGGGCCCATATGCCCGCTGGCTCGAGGGGCGAGTTGGATCCCAGCTTTCGCTGGGAAGGCACGGTGGGTGGGGCACGCCGGGCGCCACACTAGGTGGGTGGGGCACGACTGGCGCCACACTAGGTGAGCGGAGCGCACCTGGGTGTGGCACCTCTAGCGCCACACCCAATGCGGGTTCGCTCTTAGCTGTTCGCCACCAGTCGCTTGATCTTTTCAAGCGCCGTATCCGTACTTTCGCCGTACGCAATCGTGCCGGCATACGCGCCCTTGCTATTGACGAGGAACACCGAGGCGGTGTGGTTCATCAGATAGCTGCCATCGTCCTGCGGCACCTTCTCGGCGACGGCGCCCCAGTCCTTGACCACTTTGTCGATCTCGGACTGCGGGCCGGAGAGCGCGACGATGCGGTCGGAGACCCAGCTCACATAGTCCTTGAGGATCTGCGGCGTGTCGCGCGCCGGATCGACGGTGACAAACACGCCCTGGAGCGTCTTCGCCTGGTCGCCGAGCGTGGCGAACCAGCCCTGCATTTCGCCCATCGTCGTCGGGCAGACATCGGGGCAGTGCGTGTAGCCGAAAAACAGCAGCGACGGCTTACCAACGAACAGCGACTGGTCGACGGCCGTGCCGCGCTGATCGACCAGCGCGAACTGGCCGCCACCGGGCGCATTCACGAAGGTCGGACGCAGCAGGTAGAGCGCCGTTGCGCCGATGGCGGCGGCGATGACGAGCGCCCAGAGGACAATACGGAAGGTGCGCATGCCGAGCCTTACATCTTGTGCTCGGGTTTGTCGGCATTGATGCTGCCGACGACGAGCTGCACTTCGATGGTGCCGGCGGTGGCGAAGGTCAGCGTGACCGGGACCATGCTGCCTTCGACCAGCGGCTCCTTGAGCTGCATGAACATGATGTGGAAGCCGCCGGGCGACAGCGTCACCGACTGGCCGGCCGGGATGACGAGGCCGCCTTCGACTTCGTTCATCTTCATCACGTCGCCTTCCATTTTCATCTCATGGATCTGCGTCACGCCGGCAACCGGCGACGAGGCGGAGACGAGTGTATCGTCGGCGCTGCCCTTGTTGGTGATGGTGAGGTAGCCGGCGCCGACAGGTGCGTTGGGCAACGTGGCACGGCTGAAGCCGCCACTGATTTCGAGCGTGCCGAGGGTGAAGATTTCGTGCGCGGAGGCGACGATGGGGGAAACGAGCAGGAAGAGCGCGAGGGCGCCCGTGAGAATGCGGTTCATCGTGATCTCATATGTGTGCGGCGGCGCTGAGCGCGGCCTGTTGAAGCTATGATGCGGGAGATCAGACGAGGGTGGGCGGGCCGCGCGGGAGAGCCGGGTGCGTGTGACGGGCGCTGGGCGCAACCGGCAGGGGCGCGGCGTAGGCCACCGCGACCGCAACGAACGCGACGGGCTCGATGCAGGTCGGTGGTGGTGGCAGGGCGGCGCCGTCGACGCGGCAGGCGTGACACGGCGCATGCGCGATATCGGCGGGAGCGAGCGGACTGCCACACCAGCTGTCGGGCGTGATCTGCAGGTCGCCCGAGGCGCTGACCGAAACGTGGCCGTAGTTGAGGAATGTGAGCGCAAGCACGGCGAGCGCGAGAACGATCTCGCGCGCATAGGCCCATCGTGTCCCCGCAGCGCTCATGGGGTCGCTCTATAGCAGAATGCGCATCGGACCGATGCGGCAAAACTGCGCCGCCTCACTTGATCGGGCCGGAGAGTCCTGACAGACAATGCGTGACCTGGGTCCGGCTGCACGGACCTCGAAAGGATTTTTGATGCGCAAGCTGCTGCCCCTTCTCGCCCTCGGCCTCGCCACCCTGCCCTCCGCCGCCTTCGCCCACACCGGCGTTGGTGACACGCATGGCTTCGTCCACGGCTTCATGCACCCCGTCGGCGGGCTCGACCATGTGCTCGCGATGGTCGCGGTCGGCGTGTTCGCCTTCGTGCTCGGCGGCCGGGCGCTCTGGGCCGTGCCGCTGAGCTTTGTGGGCATGATGGGCGTCGGCTTCGTGCTGGGCGCCAATGGCGTGACGCTGCCCTACGCCGAACTCGCCATCGCGCTGAGTTCGGTGGTGATCGGCGGCGTCGCTGCGATGGGTCGCAAGATGCCGGTGATTGCCGCGATGGCGCTGGTCGGCGGCTTCGCGACGTTCCACGGCTGGGCGCACGGCGCCGAGATGCCGGCGGACGCTGGCGCTCTGACCTACGCGCTGGGCTTCGTCGTCGCGACGGCGCTGCTGCACACGGCGGGGATCGCAGCCTCGATGGGTGTCGCGGCGGTCACGGGCCGTTACGGCAGGGCAATTGCGCAGGTCGCGGGCGGCCTGTTCGCGCTGGGCGGCGTTGGGGTGTTGGCGGGGTGGCTGTAGCCACCCACCGTCATGGCCGGGCTCGACCCGGCCACCCAGCTGCATTTTCCGCTCGTTGAGATTTTGCTGGGTCCCCGGGTCAAGCCCGGGGATGACGGGCTGAGAGTTGAGTGCCCGCTCTCCCTAGACTCTTGAGCATTTGTGCTCTATAGGCCGCGTCGCTTGGGGAAACCCGGGCCAAGAAGAGAATAGCCTCCGTAACAACCAAGACCGGGCGGCTGGGGTCATCCCTCGGCGAAACGCCCCTTTGAAAAGATCAGAACGGATCGAAAATGCCCAATATCATTGCTGAGCTCGAGAAAGAGCAGTTCGACGCTCTTGCGAAAAACTTCCCCGACTTCACCCATGGCGATACCGTCAAGGTGTGGGTGAAGGTTCGCGAAGGCGAAAAGGAACGTCTCCAGGCCTATGAAGGCGTGGTGATCGCCCGCACCGGCACGGGGCTCAATGAGAGCTTCACCGTCCGCAAGATTTCCTACGGCGAGGGCGTGGAGCGCGTCTTCCCGGTGGTCAGCCCGAACATCGACCGTGTCGAAGTCCTGAAGCGCGGTAAGGTCCGTCGCGCCAAGCTCTACTACCTGCGCGACCGTCGCGGTAAGTCGGCCCGTATCTTCGAGTCGACCAACGCGCGCACCAAGAAGATCGAAGCCGGCGAGCGCGATGCCGCTGCCGAGGCCAAGGCTTCGCGCGAGGCCGAGAAGGTCGCCGCCGCCGAGGCTCTGGCCAAGGAACTGGCCGAGAAGGACGCGGCCGAGGCCAAGACCGAATAAGACCCCAAGCGAATCCGCTTGCCAATTTCCGAAACCCGGCCATCTATCGCGGCCGGGTTTTGTTTTGTGTGGTGTTGGGGGTTTGAGTGGGCAGTCCCGCCGAGCGTGCCGAGACGGCTCGCGCGCTGCGCGAGGAAGCCTATGGCCTCATCGACGACATCCGCTTCTTCGAGCTGTTGACCCGCAGCTTCGTCGACGCCAACCCCATCGTCACCGGCAGCGCCAGCTACGATTTGATGGTCTGGCGCGGCATCAACGTCCATATGTCACTGTTCGGCGACCGCTACCGCGACTGGATGAATTTCGGCGGCACGCTGCTGCACTTCTTCGACGCCATGGAGATGCCGCTGCGCGAGGCGACCTTCGTCAACGACTGGGTCGATGCCAACCCACCCAACCCCGGGCTCTATTGGGGCCTCAAGTTCAAGGACCACAACGCCAACCTCTGGAAGCTCGACCTCTGGGGCTGGGACCCGTTCGACTTCGCCGTCCGCCAGGCGCGCGACTTCGCACTCAAGACCGACCTCAATGTCTGCGACCGCGACCTGATCCTGCGGCTGAAGACCGAGGCCCGCGCGCGCGACAATTATTACGGCGTGCGCGTCTCGAGCGACGACATCTACCAGTTCGCCATCGCCGGCGCCGGCGACAGCCTGAGCGCGCTGGAGAAGTGGAAGATGACGCAGTAGGGTCCGCTGCTCACACGGAGTTGCGGTCCTATGCCATCATACATCTGCACCACCTGCGGCGTCGGCTACGCCGAAACAGCGGCGCCGCGCGAGGTCTGCCTCGTCTGTGCCGACGACCGGCAATATGTGAACGCCAAGGGCCAGAGCTGGACCACGCTCGATGAGCTCCTCACCGACCACGTCAATGAGTGGCACGAGGTGGAGCCGGGACTGACCGGGCTCGCCAGCAAGCCGCAGGTCGCCATCGGCCAGCGCGCGCTGATCATCGAGCAGCCCGATGGCGGCGTGATGTGGGATTGCACTCCAGTGATCACGCAAGCGGCGGTGGAGGCGATCAAGGCCAGGGGCGGCATCAAGGCCATCGCGATCTCGCATCCGCATTTCTACGCGACGATGGTCGACTGGAGCCGGGCCCTGGGCGGCGTGCCGATCTGGCTGCACGAGGACAACCGCGACTGGGTGATGCGGCCCGACCCGGCGGTCGCGTTCTGGAGCGACGAGACCAAAGAGATCGCGCCGGGGATCACGCTGATCCGCACCGGCGGGCACTTCCCCGGCTCGTCAGTCCTCCACTGGGCCGACGGTGCCGAGGGTCGCGGCGTGCTGATGACCGGCGATTCGATCACGGTGGTGCCCGACACGCGCTGGGTGAGTTTTATGTACTCGTACCCCAATTTGATCCCGACCAATGCGCGGACGGTTGAGCGCATCGTCAGGGCGGTGAAGCCGTTCGCGTACGACCGGATTTACTCGGGGTGGTGGGATCGCGTGCTGGTGGCCGATGCGAAGGCCGCGGTGCAGCGAAGCGCGGATCGATACATCGCGGCGATACGGTAGGGCAGTAATCCTGACTTAAGATATATCTCAAGACCTATCTTGAACCACTTCGCGCCAAATCGTATCTTGCGACTATCGTAAGATATATCGGAGATACGACGTGACCTATTTTGACGACAGGTTCGATCGCGCCCATGACCGGCTGCATCGGGCGCAGCACCGTATGCATCGCAAGTTTGAGGCCATGGGCCGCCGCGGCGGCTTTGGCTGGATGGGCGGTGGCCCGGGCGGCCCCGGCGGACCGGGTGGTGGCTGGGGGGATTGGGGCGGCTTCGGCGACAGCCTCCGCGTCGGCCGCATGCTCGCCTCGGGCGATCTGCGCCTGATCGCGCTCTACTTCATCGAGCAGCAGCCGCGCCACGGCTACGACCTGATCAAGGCCATCGAGGAGAAGACCTCGGGCATCTATGTGCCGAGCCCCGGGGTGATCTACCCGGCGCTGACCTTCCTCGAAGAAGCCGGCTACGTGACCTCGACCGCCGAAGGCAACAAGCGGCTCTACACCATCACCGACGAGGGCAAGGCCCACCTTGCCGACAACAAGGAAGCCGTCGAATCGACGCTGGCGCATCTCGGCCGGATCGGCGAGCAGGTGCACCGCGTGCGAGCCCGCTGGGAAGAAGCCGAGCGCAGCTTCCGCGAGCCGCCGCAGCGCCCCGACCGCGACATGGATAATGTCGACCCGGCGGTGAACGAGGCCCGCAAGGACCTCAAGCAGGCGATCAAGGAAGCGGCCAAGAACGACGATCCGGTGGCGCAGCGCCGCCTCGCCGACATCCTCCGCCGCGCGGCCGAAGAGATTCGCCGCGGCCCCGGACGGACCGACATGAACATCGAGATCGACATCTAGCCAGACGAGCGCGGACGCGTAACACTCCCTGAAGCGAAAGCCTCAGGGAGTTTTGTTATGGCCTTCTCCGATCGCGACATCCGCCTTGGCATGAACCGGGCGATCAGCCGGCGCGACTTCCTCAACGGCGTGGCGCTGACGATCGGCGGCGTGGCGCTCGGCGCCACCGGGATGCCGCATGCGAGTTTCGGCAGCAGTGACGCCGGACGCCCATCGACGATGACCGGCCTTGCTGGACATAGCGAAGCGGCGATGACTGTCGGCCATTCGCTCCGCGACGGCACCTTCTGGGACAGCGCTCCGACGCCCGAACCGACCGGTGAAACCTACGACCTCATTGTGGTGGGCGGCGGCATTTCGGGACTCGCAGCGGCATTCCTCTATCGGCAGCAGAAGCCGGACGCCAAAGTCCTCGTGCTCGAGAACAACGACGAGTTCGGCGGGCATGCGCGGCGCAACGAATTCACTGCCTCCAACGGCAAGCGCCTGATCGGCTATGGCGGCAGCCAGTCGCTGCAGACACCAACCTATTTCTCTGCAGCCGTGAAGCGCCTCCTCGCCGACATCGGCATCGATCTCAGCAAGTTCGAAACATATTACGACCAGAACTGGCACGAGCAGCACGAACTCGGCGACGCTGTGCTGTTCCGCAAGGAAGACTGGGGCGTCGACAAGCTCGTGGTGACCGCCGATGCCGCCGCCGACTGGGTCCCTGAGACGCCGCTCGGCGACAAGGCCAAGGCCGATCTCATCGAGCTCATCGACTCCCCGCCGGACTATCTGCCGGGCAAGACGCGCGAGGAAAAGTTCGCGATCCTCGCGGCCACGACATACGCCAACTTCCTGACGGTCATCGCCGGCTACGATCCGGAGCTGGTCAAATACTTCCAGCGCTCGACCGAGGCCTATTTCGGCGTCGGTATCGATGCGACGACGGCGCTCGATGCCTGGGGCAACTGGAACCCGGGTTTCGACGGAATGGACCTGGGCGAGCGGCCCTATAAGACCATGAGCCCGTCGGGCCGCCTCGCTTTGACCGACCCCGACCCTTACATCTACCACTTCCCCGACGGCAATGCGGGCGTGGCGCGGGCGCTGGTGCGCGGGCTGCTGCCCGAGGCGCTGGCCGGCTCCACCATGGAAGAGCTGGTCAACAACGACGTGGACTACAGCAAGCTCGACGTCGACGGCGCAGCCGCGCGGATCAGGCTCGGCGCGTCGGTCGTAAAGGTCGCGCACGACAGCGACCCGGCGAGCGCAGGCAGCGTCACGGCCACGTATCTCGATAACGGCAAGCTCAGGACTGTGACGGGCGGACACCTGATCCTTGCCTGCTGGCATCGGATCATCCCGTTCCTGACCGACGAAATCGGTGCCGAGCAGGTGGCCGCACTGCAGGACCAGCACAAGGTGCCGCTAATCTACACCAATGTGCAGCTCAGGAACTGGGAGGCGCTGAAAGCGGCCGGCATTGCCGGCTTCGGGGACGTCACCGGCTTCTGGAACGGTGCCGAAATCGACTTCCCGGTTTCGGTTGGCGACTACCATTTCGCCGACACCCCGGCGGACCCCATCATTCTCCATCTGAGCAAGATCCCGACCACCGCCGATCCGGCGATGAGTGCGCGCGAGCAGGCGCAGGCGGGCCGATACTATCTCACAACGGTCAGCTTCGAAGACATGGAGCGCGAGATCCGCGACATGCTCGACCGCGCGCTGTCGCCCTTCGGCTTCGATGCGGCGCGCGACATCGAAGGCATCACCTGCAATCGCTGGAGCCATGGCTACGCGCTCGAATATATGCGGCCGTGGGACAGCTACTGGCCCGACGGCCCGCTTCCGATCGAGACCGCGCGCAAAGGCTGGGGCCGCATTGCCATCGCCAACTCCGACTCGGGCGCCTATGCCTACGCGCATTCGGCGATGGACCAGGCGGCGCGCGCGGTGAACGAACTGGTCGGCGGGATCGCGGACTACTCGAAGTTCCCCGGTCCACCGGTCGAGATGCTGGACCTGGTGGAATAGGTCAGGACTCGAGGCTCTTGCCTGCAGTCGCTGCCAGTCACCGGCCCTCCCAGTTTTCGCTGGGAAGACATCGGGGGTGGGGCGCCTTCAGCACCCCGACCCAGAACGCGTCAGCGCCAGAGGCCGAGGATCAGCCCCATGAAGACGAAGCCAACGGTGAGGTAGCCGCCGTTGATCAGGATGTAGCTGAACGGCCGGCGTTCGAAGAGCGAGATGATCCAGAGGCTGAGCGTTGCCCAGCCGAGACCGGCCGCGATGCTGTAGCCGATGACGGCGCCGAGAGTGGGCACGCCCGCAACGAAGAAGGCGAGATTGGCCGCCATGATCAGGGTCAGCACGAACGACGTGCCGAGGATCACACCCATATTGCCGCGCTTGGAGTAGTCGATCTCGAGGCCCGCTGCCTTGGCCCACTGATTGACGAACAGCGCCGGCGAGTACCAGACAGCGCCGAGACCGAACATGGCGATGGCCGCGACGATGACGGCGAGCCAGTTGACTGCAGGCATGTGACGTCTCCTGAGGTTGCTGCGAGTTGCTATCGGAGCAAACGCCGTACCGCCGGGGCGGTCAAGCGACTCCCGCTGGCCGGCAAATCGGCCTAGCATGTCAGGCATGAACGAACTCGCGCCCATTCCTGTCGACCGAGCCACCGCCGCCGAGGGGGTTCGCGCCCGGCTCGCCAACAGCACCATTGCGCCCAGTCGCGTAATGATCGACCCGCTGATGACCTACGCCTATTCGGGCGATGCGAGCCAGTACCGGCTGGTCCCCGCCGCCGTGGTGATCGTCAACTCAGAGGACGAGGTCCGCGCGGTGATCGCGGCGGCGCGGGCAGAGAAGCTGCCGCTGACGTTTCGTGCCGCGGGCACCTCGCTTTCGGGCCAGGCCATCACGACGGGCGTGCTCGCGGTGCTCGGCGACGGCTTCAAGAAGATGCAGGTCATCGACAATGGCGACCGCATCGTGCTCGGACCCGCCATCATCGTCGCGCAGGCCAACCGCGCGCTCAAACCGTTCAACCGGAAGCTCGGGCCAGATCCCGCGAGCCAGGCGACCTGCAAGATCGGCGGCGTGGTCAACAACAATTCGTCGGGCATGTGCTGCGGCGTGGCCTACAACACCTACCACACGCTGCAGCGCATGCGTGTGATGCTGGTGGATGGAACGGTGCTCGACTCGGGCGATCCGGAGTCGGTGGCCGCCTTCCGCAAGAGCCACGCGACACTGCTCGACGCGCTGCATGCGCTGCACCATGAGGTCACCGCCAACGACGAGCTGGTGAAGCTGATCCGGCACAAATACCGGATCAAGAACACGGTCGGTTACTCGATCAACGCACTCGTCGATTTTCACGACCCCATCGACATTCTCGTCCACCTGATCATCGGCTCCGAAGGCACACTCGGCTTCGTCAGCGAGGTGACCTACCGGACGATCCCCGAGCATCCCCACAAGCTCACAGGGCTGATCCCCTTCCCAGATCCGCACAGCGCCGGCCGCGCCATCTCGCGCCTCGCCAATGGGGGCGTGCAGTCGACCGAAGGCGTGACGGCAGCAGAGTACATCGAGCGGCGCGCGCTGCAGACGGTGGAGCATCTGCCCGCGATTGCGCCCTTCGTGCATCTGCTCGGGCCCAACTCGCCGGTGATCCTGATCGACATTACGGCGCCGGACCCGGAGACACTGGCAGTCGAGCGGGCCAAGGCCGAAGCCATCCTTCGAGAAGAAGGCGCGACCGACCTCAACTTTTCCTCCGACGAAGAACGGAGCCACGCGCTCTGGGATGTGCGCAAGGGCTTCTTTGCGTCGGCCGGCGCGGCACGCCCCAAGGGCACGGCGATGCTGACGGAGGACGTCGCGGCGCCGATCGAAAAGCTTGCCGACTTCGTCATAGATCTGCGCCTGCTGCTCGACGAGCACGGCTACCAGGATGCTGTCATCTTCGGGCATGCGCTGGCGGGCAATCTGCACTTCCAGATGGGCGACGATTTCTCGATCCCCGGTCAGGACGAGAAGTTCCACATCTTCTCGAAGGCGCTGAGCGATCTCGTATCGGTGCGCTACGGCGGCAGCCTTAAGGCCGAGCACGGCACGGGCCGCGCGATTGCCCCCTTCGTCGAGCGGGAGTGGGGCGCAGCGGCTTACGCGATCATGCGCAAGATCAAACCGCTGTTCGACCCCGAGGCTCTGCTCAACCCCGGCGTGCTGATCACGCCGAACCCGCGAACCCATGTCGAGAACCTGAAGCTGATGCCGCTCGCCAATGAGGTGATCGACCTCTGCATCGAATGCGGCTTCTGCGAGCCGGCCTGCCCCAGCCATCAGCTGACCCTGTCGCCCCGCCAGCGCATCGTGACGACGCGCGAGATGGCGCGGCTGAAGCGGTCGGGCGAGGACAACGAACGGCTGCGCGCGATGGAGGAGAGCTTCGGCTACGCCGGGCTCTACACCTGCGCGGCGGGCAATGTGTGCGCCGGCCGCTGCCCTGTCGGCATCGAGACCGGCACGATGGTGATCGGCGAACGCGCGCGACGCCAGACCGATGGCAATCGCCGCACGGCAGAGACCGCAGCGCGGCATACGCGCGCGATCGAGGGCGGCCTCGGGACGGGCATCGCGGTGCAGGCGCTCAGCCGCCGCATCATCGGCGATGGCGCGACCGATGCGATCGCGGGCGCGATGCGCAAGGTGGCGCGGACACCGCGGGTCAGCCGTACGCTGCGCATGGGACCGGGCGCGCCACCGGCGGCGATCGGGCCGAACATGCGGAGCAATCCGAAGGAGACTGGCTTCCCCGTCCCCATCGCGACGCAGCCCGACAATCGCGTGGTGTACTTCCCGGCCTGCCCGACCCGCATGTTCGGCGCCAACCCCACGCAATACGACCTCAAGCCCGCGCCGCAGGCGATGGTGGCGCTGCTGCAGCGCGCCGGGTTCGCGGTGATCGTGCCCGACGGCCTCGATGGGCAATGCTGCGGCCAGCCCTTCCTCAGCAAGGGCTTCCCGGAGCAGTCGCAGGAAGTGGGCGCGCGGCTGGTGCAGAAGCTGGCGCCCGAAGGCGCGCGCGTGCTCACAGATGCCTCGACCTGCGCCAAGCATCTGAAGGAGCATCACGGCGAGGTGACGATCGCCGACAGCGCGGAGTTCCTGGTGGCGGAGGTGCTGCCCAGGCTCACGGTGCTGCGCAAGCTCCCCTCCGTCGCCGTGCATCACAACTGCTCGGCCCAGCGGATGAAGGAGCAGGCCGCGATTACGGCTGTGGCCGCAGCCTGTGCCGAAACGGTCGCGCCACTGGAGACAGTCTCGTGCTGCGGCTTTGCCGGCGACAAGGGGCTGTTTGCGCCCGAGCTCAACAAATGGGCGACGCGGTTTGTGAAGAACGATATTCCAGCCGAGTGCACGGTGGGCGTGTCGACGGTGTCGACCTGCGCCACCGGGCTCAGCGAGCATGCGGGCATTCCGTTCGTGTCGCTGGCAAGTCTGCTGGAATACGTTACAAGGCCGGATGCCTGAAATCCTCGAAGATAGCGCCGAGCCGTTCTGCCCGTACTACGGCACCTGCGGCGGCTGCACGCTGCAACATCTCGGTCCCGCGAGTTACGACGCGGCAAAGCGCGGGCTGGTGGAAGATGCACTGCGTTATCATCAGGTGCAGGCGACGCTTGAGCCGATGATCGCCGCTCACGGCGACGGACGCCGCCGCGCGACGCTGCATGCGCGAGGCAAAGAGGTCGGCTACATGGCCGCGCGCAGCCACGACCTCGTCGACATCGCCGAATGCCCGATCCTGGTGCCGGCACTGCGCGAGCGGGCACCGGCGCTGACGCGCCCCATCGCGGCGACCATCGGCGACTGTGATGTGGCGTTCACCGCGACCGACACCGGCCTCGATGTCGCTGTTCGCACCGACAAGCGGCTGAAGCCGGAGAAGCTGACGCTGCTGGCGCAGCGCTCGAAGCTGGCGCGGTTGTCGCTCAACGGCGAGATCGTGCTACAGACGCAGCCGCCCGCGGTCCGTATGGGCAAGGCCAGCGTCGAGATTCCCATCGGCAGCTTCCTGCAGGCGACGGCGATGGCCGAGGCGACGCTCGCGGCGCTGGTGGTCGAGGGCGTGGGCAGCGCGAAGTCGGTGGCCGATTTGTTCTGCGGCATGGGGCCGTTCACGCTGCGGCTCGCCGAGACCGCGAAGGTCTATGCCGCCGACAGCGACAAGGCCGCGGTGACGGCGCTGGAGAGGGCGCTGCGCTTCGCCAAGGGGCTGAAGCCTGTGACGGCCAAGACGCGCGACCTGTTCCGTGAGCCGATGGTGCCGGTCGAGCTCAAGGAGTTCGACGCGGTGGTGTTCGATCCGCCGCGTGCAGGCGCCGAGGCGCAGGCGCGCGAGCTGGCGAAGTCGAAGGTGAAGACGGTGGTTGCGGTGTCCTGCGAGCCAAAGACATTTGCGCGCGACGCGGCCATCCTTGTCGCCGGCGGATACCGGCTCGAGAAGCTGACACCGGTCGATCAGTTTGCATGGTCGAACCATGTGGAGCTTGTTGGGGTGTTTCGACGGTGAAACCCTCCACGTCACATGCCACACTCGGCGAAGCCTTCTTCGACAGGGTCAGGGCGGCGACGTTTCCCGAGCACATCCTTCGTTATCGCAACCAGCGGCCGGCGAAGTCGGTGGGGCTCGACGGGCTTACGGACGACGAGTGGATCAACCATTTCGGCCGCTTCGTGCCCCTGCCCGGCTCGTTCGAAGAGCCGCTGGCGCTGCGCTATCACGGGCATCAGTTCCAGACCTACAACCCCGATCTCGGCGATGGGCGCGGCTTCCTGTTCGCGCAATTGCACGACGAGCAGGGTCGCTTGCTCGACCTCGGCACCAAGGGTTCGGGCCAGACGCCATGGTCGCGCATGGGCGATGGGCGGTTGACGCTGAAGGGCGGCGTGCGTGAGGTGCTCGCGACGTCGATGCTCGAAGCGCTCGGCGTCGATACCAGCAAATCGCTGAGCCTCGTCGAGACCGGCGAAGAGCTGGAGCGGCACGACGAGCCGTCGCCGACGCGGGCCGGTGTGCTCGTGCGGCTGTCGCACAGCCACATCCGCATCGGGACGTTCCAGCGGCTGGCCTATCTCCACGACACGGCCAGCATGAAGCGTCTGCTCGATTATTCGCTTGAGACGTACTTCCGCACCGATGGTGGCAATGCACCGGCGGAGACGCTGCTGCGACTGACCACCACTCGCGTTGCCGCGACGGCCGCGAACTGGATTGCAGCAGGGTTCGTACATGGGGTGCTCAACACCGACAACATCAACATCACCGGCGAGAGTTTCGACTATGGTCCGTGGCGGTTCGCGCCGACCTACGATCCTGGCTTCACCGCAGCCTATTTCGACAGCAGCGGCCTATATGCCTTCAGCCGTCAGCCCGAGGCCGTGGTCTGGAATCTCACTCGCCTCGCCGAGTGCCTGCTGCCGCTGGGCGATCATGCGAGGCTGGAGGCGGCGCTCAATACTTACTGGCCAACGTTTCGATCATCGATGTGGGCGGCGGTGCTGCGGCGGCTCGGCCTCACCTCGCTGGGTGAGGAGGAGGACGCCGAGCTGGTGGTGGCGATCTTCGCCTTCCTCAACGAAACGCAGATCCCCTACGAGCACTTCTGGTTCGACTGGCGTGGCGGCAGGCTGAGCGATGCCCGCGCCAGCGAGAGCCCATTTGCCGAGGCCTACCGGGCCGAAAGCTTCAATCCCATTCGCTGGGCCTTCAACGAGTACGAACCGTCGCCGACGGTCAATCTCAAGCATCCCTACTTCGCACGCCGCGCGCCGCGCTCGATGCTGATCGACGAGATGGAAGCGCTCTGGGTGCCGATCGCCGAGACGGACGACTGGAGCGCTTTCAACGAGGCGCTTGGCGAGATCGAAGAGATGCGCGACGCCTATTCGGGCGATGCGAAGTCATCGGCGCGACCGGGAATCAGCGCGTAGAAACGCGCCAGTCGCGCATCGACCTTGGCGGCAAGGTCCACGCAGAGGGCGAGATCACCGCGACGCTGCAGCCAGTTGAGATGCGCGTCGTGCAGCGCGACGAACTCGGGCGTACTGGCCAGCGTCGCGTCGCCGACGAGGATGTGGATCGGCACGCGCCTCGACTTGCCCTTGAGCTGCACCGATCCGGCCTCGAGCCAGGCAAGATCAGGCAGCGCGCGACGCGTGGCGTCGGCGGCGACGATGTCGAAGCCGATGAGTTTGCTCTCGCCCTCGACGCGCGACGCTACGTTTACGCTGTCGCCGATGGCCGAGTAATCGAAGCGACTCTCGAGCCCCATATTGCCCACCAGCGCATCGCCGGTGCTGAGCCCGATGCCGACCGCGACGCCCGACAGCTTGCCCTCGCGATTGAGTTCGGCGAGCCGCTGCCGCATCGCCAGCGCGGATTCCGCCGCTTTACGCGCATGATCGGGCACGTCGAGCGGTGCGTTCCAGAACGCCATGATGGAATCGCCGATGAACTTGTCGATTGTGCCCGAGCGCTCGACGATCTCCTTGCCCAGCGCGCCGAACAGCGTGTTGAGCATGCTGAGCGTTTCGGTCGGCTTGTGGCCCTCGGTGAACGCAGTGAAGCCGCGCATGTCGGCGAACATCACGGTGATCTCGCGGGCATCGCCGCCGAGCTTCAACTGATCGGCGCTGCGTTCGATTCGAGAGAGCAACTCGGGCGCGACGTAGTAGCCGAAGGCGCGGCGCAATTCCTGGCGGTTGCGCTCGGTGAGCGAGAACTGGAAATAGACCATCGCGGTGTAAATGAGCAGCGCCGCCGTCGCGGGATAGGTCGCATCGATCAGCCAGCCGCGCGTGACGAAGGCGGCGTAGGACGTGGCGGTGACGGCGCCGATCAGCGTGAGCGCGACAAGCAGGCCGGCGCGCGGACCAAGGCGCAGCACGGTGACCACCAGTAGGATCCCCGCCACCGCCATGATCAGGATTTCGAGCGCCTGCACCCAGTCCGCACGGCTGAGAAATTGGCCGGAGACGATCTGGTCGATCACGGCCGCGTGGATGAGCACGCCGGGCGTGCTCGCAGAGAGCGGCGTCGCGTGGAGGTCGAGGAGACCACTCGCCGAGGTGCCGATCAGCACGATACGCCCCTCAACCTGCTCGCGGAGCGACTTGTAGCCGTCGTCGAGCAACGCCCAGGCGGAGATCACCTGCGCCGGGTTCGGTGGCCTGTCGTAAAGCACGACCTCGCCACTGGCGGTGGTCTGGACCGTGAACGGGCCGACGCGAAGGCCCTCGAGCGTATTGCCACCTGCCGTATCGCCCAGCGCCACCATGGTCTGGACGCCAAGCGCCAGCCGCAGCGCTTCGATCGAGAGGCCCGGCAGCAATTGCGCGCCGTTGCTCCACAGCATCGGGATGCGACGCACGGTGCCGGCCGAGTCTTCGGCATTGAGACTGAGGCCGCCAAGTCCCGCCGCCGCGTCGCTGAGCTTCTGCAGCGGCAGGACGGCGCCTGTCACCGGCGGCAGCGACACGCTCGGATCGCTGCCCGAAATCGCGATGCTGGCCTTGGGAATGACCGTGGCAGGCGGAGCCTTTGGCGAGATCGAAAAGCCGAGCACGGAGTTACTACCACCCAGAGCCGTGGCGAACGCCGTATCATTGTCCGCGCCGAGTCGATCGGGCTCGGGGAACAGCATATCGAAGCCGATGGCCGCCGCACCGAGCTCGTTGAGACGCGACGTCAGCGTGCCCAGCGTTGCGCGCGGCCATGGCCACTGCCCGAGCCGTGCGAGCGATGCGTCGTCGACGTCGACGACGCGGACCGGGCTGTCGTCCCCGGCCCGCGGATGGAGGCGCTGGTAGAAGTCAAAGCCCATGTCGCGGATGGCAGCGACGGGCAGCGGATCGCCCAAGCGCAATAGCGCCAGGAGCAGCACCAGCAACAGACCCAGAAGTGTCGGCAACAACCGCCGCGTAACCATCATCGCGGTTTAGCGCAGCGGCGGCAATTTGGCGAGCGCCGTTCTAGTTGCAGCGATTGCCGCACTGCACCGGATCGTCTGGCTTGTTGCCAATGTCGCTGAAGATGTCCGGCGGTGGTTCCGGAAGTTCGGGCGTCGCGTTGAGGCAATCGCGGGCGCCGGCGAACCAGAACTGGCGCAGCAGCGGTTGCTGGTTCTCGGTCCACAGGAACCAGCGCTTGTAGAGATCGCGCTGTTCGCCCGTCGACTCGCGTGAATCGCCAAGGATCTCGACATTGGCTGCGATCTTGCCGACCTCGCAGACATCGTCGAGGACGTCGCACTCGCCGGCATTCGTGCACAGCACCACGGTGCCGCCGTGACGGATGACGTAGGGGATGCCGTCGGCACCCACCCAGCCATCGAACTCGGTGCCGCGCACGCCGATTGTGCCCGTTGGGGTGCCGATGGTGTAGCGGTTCTTGGCGCTGTCGCCGGTGGCAAAGCGGAACGCACCGGACAGGACGTCGACCGCGAGCTTGCCGGCGGAGCCGTCATTGCGGATCAGGTAGTCCTCGATCTTGAGCGCTGCATTGGGGCCGACGACGAGCTCGGTGTTGTCACCGAACAGGATCTGCACCTGCCCGCGACTGCCGGTCTTGACCAGATCGCCGATGAAGAGATCGGCGCCCACCACGAGGGTGCGTGACCCGTCGATGCCATCGGCATCGGCCTGCGGCTTGACGCCGACGGCGTTGCCTGCAGCGGCGGCCATGGCCAGCGATGGGAGACCGGCAAGCACGAAGGCTGCCGCAACGAGTGTCAGTCGGCGCATAGCGTTGATCCCTCACACGCGGGGCACGGTATGTCACCCGCATCTCATTGGTTGAATGAACCGCCCCTGAACGACAGCATTCTAATGCCTATTACGACAAATCTTCGGCGCTTGCGGAACCCCTCTCTTCTTGCAATGGTGCGCCCACATGAAGGGCAGCTTCCGGAGCGCGGCCACGCGGTCCGGCTTCGGCTGGGGGGCCGGAGAGATTGGGTATGGTGGGAGTACTTTTCGGGCTGCTGATCGGGCTCGAAGTGAAGCACTTTGTCGCCGACTACTTGCTCCAGCCCGGCTGGATCCTGGCGGGCAAGGGCAACATCTTCCATCCGGGCGGTTACGCGCATGCCGGTGTGCATGCGGTGATGTCGCTTGTCGTCCTGCTGCTTGTCGGAACGCCCATCGGCCTCGCCGCGGCGATCTGTGCCGGCGAGTTCGTGCTGCATTACGCACTGGACTATTCCAAGATCCAGTACTCGAAAGGCGTGCATGTGGAGAGCCAGCCCGCACGCTTCTGGGCGCTGCACGGCATCGACCAGCTGGCCCACCAGCTCACTTATGTGGCGATGGTGTTCATCGTGATGCGGGCACTGGGCCTGATCTAGGCGGGCCTATTTCTTCTTCTTGATCCGCGCGTCGTCCGGCGACTGGACAAGCTGGGCAAGGATCTTGTCGACCATGTCGAGATCTTCGCGGCGGCCTGCGGCCTGCTGCTGCAAATCCACCAGATAGGACGTCGTGTAGTAAAGCCGGCGGGCGAGCAGCGCTGCCAGCTCGAGCGCGATCTCCGGCCGCGAGCCCAGGAACTCGAGCGCGTTGTCGATGACATAGGCTTTGACGTTGCTGAGCGCCTTGACGTTGGCCGAGTACGGCATGTCGAGCAGCACGCTCATTTCGCCGAACAGCGAGCCGGGCTCATCAATATAGGAGACCTGCGTGTCGGCGCGCAGCACCTCGACCTGACCTTCGACCAGAACGAAGAGCGTCTTCTCGTCGCCGCCCTGCTTGATCAGTGTGGCGCCGGACTTGAACGACTCGACCTTGCGGCCTTTGCAATATTCGAGAATGTCCGGCATCGGCTCCCAACCCCCGCATGTGCTTGGGAGATACGCGAAAGCCTGACCGCACGCAATTCACATGGGCTGCCGCCGGATGGACAGGTCGGGCTGCGGGTCGGCCGGCGGAAGCCACTTCATGCCGTGACCGGTGGCAACGCTCACCACCTCGCCGCACTTGCAGGTGATGGTCACGCTCGAAAACATCGGCACCGGCTCGTCCTGGACCATGATCCAGAAGTCCTCGATCAACCGCCGCGCACAGCGGTCGCACACAAGATGACGCATGAGGTAGTCCCCCGTGGTTGCACCCCTGCCGAATACCCCCCGCCTGTGAGTCGTTCCGCCACCTTTTGCCCTCATCCCCCGTCCGGGGCCAGCAGGGTTAACCAGCGTTAACCGAAGCCATCGGTATTCGCACAAAAACACAAAGGGCCCGCCTTTCGGCGAGCCCTTCGTGGATGGAATGCGAGGCGCGATCAGTGGTTGTCGCGCGGCAGGCCGGCACTCTGCGCCAGCCGCTGATACTTCACGGCGGGCTTGAGCACGGCGCCATCGCCGAGCTGGTCGACGATGCCGCGCTGGATTTCCTGCCACGGCGTCTGGTGCTTGGGGTACTTGTAGCCGCCCATCGAGGCGAGGTCGTCGCGGCGCTTCTTGATCTCGTCGGCCGAAATCAGGATGTCGGCTTCGCCCTTGTTGAGGTCGATGCGGACGCGGTCGCCGGTGCGAAGGATCGCGAGGTTGCCGCCGGCCGCCGCTTCCGGCGAGGCGTTGAGGATCGAGGGCGAACCCGAGGTGCCCGACTGCCGGCCGTCGCCGATGCAGGCGAGCGAGGTGACGCCCTTTTCGATGAGATACGCCGGCGGCCGCATGTTCACGACCTCGGCCGCGCCCGGATAGCCGATCGGGCCCGCGCCACGCATGAACAGCAGCGTGTGCTCGTCGATTTCGAGCGACGGATCGTCGATGCGGTGGTGGTAGTCCTCGGGGCCGTCGAACACCACGGCCTTGCCCTCGAACATGCCGGGGTGCTTGGGGTCGCTAAGGTAGCGCTGGCGGAATTCCTCGGAGATGACCGAGGTCTTCATGATGGCGCTGTCGAAGAGATTGCCCGAGAGCACGAGGAAGCCTGCGGCCTTCTTGAGCGGATTGCCGAACGGCCGGATGACCTTGTCGTCCTGCACGGTCGTCGCCTTGCAGTTCTCGCCGATTGTCTTGCCGTTGACGGTGGGGGCGTTCTCCTTGATGAGGCCCTGCTTCATCAGCTCGTTGACCACCGCCGGCACGCCGCCCGCATGGTAATAGTCCTCGCCCAGATACTCGCCGGCCGGCTGCAGATTGACGAGCAGCGGCACGTCGTGGCCGACCGTCTCCCATTCCTTGAGCTCGAGCTCGACGCCGATGTGGCGCGCGATGGCGTTGATGTGGATCGGCGCATTGGTCGACCCGCCGATCGCCGAGTTGACGACGATCGCGTTGTGGAAGTTGTCCTTGGTCAGGATGTCGGAGGGCTTGAGGTCCTCGTGCACCATCTCGACGATACGCAGGCCCGTCCGGTAGCTCATCTCCTGGCGGTCGCGATAGGGCGCCGGGATGGCCGCCGAACCCGGCAGCTGCATGCCCAGCGCTTCGGCCAGCGAATTCATCGTGGTCGCTGTGCCCATGGTGTTGCAGTAGCCGGTCGATGGCGCCGACGATGCGACGATGTCGATCATCTGCTCGTAGTTGATTTCGCCCGTGGCGTAGAGCTGGCGCGCCTTCCACACGATCGTGCCGGAGCCCGTGCGCTCGCCGCGGAACCAGCCATTGAGCATCGGGCCGACGCTGAGCGCGATGGCCGGAATGTTCACGGTCGCCGCGCCCATCAGCATGGCGGGTGTGGTCTTGTCGCAACCGATGGTGAGCACGACGCCATCCAGCGGGTAGCCGAACAGCACTTCGACGAGGCTCAAATAAGCGAGGTTGCGGTCGAGGCCGGCGGTCGGACGCTTGCCCGTTTCCTGGATCGGATGCACCGGAAACTCGAGCGCGATGCCGCCCGCGTCGCGAATGCCGTCGCGCGTGCGCTTGGCCAGTTCGAGGTGGTGGCGGTTGCACGGGCTGAGATCCGAGCCCGTCTGCGCGATGCCGATGATCGGCTTGCCCGACATCAGTTCTTCGCGGCTCAGGCCGAAATTGAGGTAGCGCTCGAGATAAAGCGCCGTCATGTCCGCATTGTCGGGGTTGTTGAACCACGCGCGCGACCTGAGCTTCTTGTCAGACACGCTGTTGCCCTGGGTAGTCATCTTGTCCTCGGCTCGAAAAAGTCCCTGCTCAAAGCCATAGCGCATCGCGCGCGAGAATGAGAGCCCCGACTTGGGTATGAGCCGCAGTTTCTCGCCTATCTGGCGGGCGTACTGTCGCGGACGATGAGCCGCATCGGCACCTGTATGATACGTCCACCATCCGGTCCGCCTTCGAGGCGGTTGCGGAGCGCCGCGCCGGCCAGTCGCCCGGTGTGGTAGTCTGACACTTCGACGGTGGTCAGCGATGGCGTCAGGTGTTTTGCGAATTCGAGATCGCCGTAACCGCCCATTGCCAGGCGCTCCGGCAGCTTCATCCCGCCCTCGCGCGCCGCGATCTGCGCACCCACGGCAAGCAGGTCCGAGCCGAAATAGATCGCGTCGCACTCCGGATAGTCCTTGAGGACGTCGCCGAGCGCCGCGATGCCGGCCGAGAGATTGCCGGTCCCCTCGATGGGCAGGATGAAGCCGAGCTTGCCGCCCGCCTGCTCCACCCCGCGGCGGAACCCCGCAAGGCCCACGCCACCGGGGATTTTGGTCTGCCCGGCATACGCAATGCGCTTGTAGCCTTGCTGCACGAAGTGCTGACCCATCAGGGCGGCGCCCGTCTCGATCGAGGCGCCGGCGACCATGTCGAGAGGGTCGTCGGCCCCGCTCCACAGCTCCATGATCGGGACGGCAATCTTGCCCAGCACCTGTCGCGTCTCGGGGCGCATGGCGATGCCGGCGAACATCACTGCGGCGGGACTGAAGGGGCGGATCGTCTCGACGATCTCCGGCTTCAGCCCGTCGGTGTAGCCGATCTGCGTGAACATCATGCGGAAGCGGCTGCCCTCGAACGCGTCGAGCGCACCCTGCATGGCGGCGGCGTAATGGGGGTTGAGCAGACTGGCGACGAACACCGCGACCGTATTGGAGCGGCCGGACCTGAGGCTCGACGCAATCGGGTTGACGACGTAGCCGGTGCGCTCGACCGCGGCCATGACGCGCTGCAGCGTATCGGGCCTGAGCTTTTGCGGCGAGCTGAGCGCGCGCGACACCGTAATCGGCGATACGCCGGCCTCTCGCGCGACGTCCTCCACGCGGACGGGCTTTTTGCCGTCCCCGCCTGTCAGAATATCCTTCAAGTCACACCCCCAAAATATGGGACGACGTTATCAGACCCGCTGAGAGCCGGAAATCCGCAGGAAACGCCGGACGATCCACGACTCACAGGATCAATGAGCAGGCTGGCGGCTGACCGGAATAGCGATGAGGACATCTTCGCGGCTCGCGGGGCCCGGTCGCACCGGCGATGGCCCTAGATCGAGATCAGCCGGGATGCTCGAAGGGTCGCGCCAGTAGCCGACGAGCTCACCGGTACCCCCCGAACCGCGCCCCGGCGCGCCGTCCCAGAGAACGCCCAGCAGATCGCTGCGCCGCACGAGATAGGCGTTGGCGCACATCAGCGCGGCCTCGAATTGGGATTTGTCGCGGCGGTAGGAATCGTCGGTCTTGCCGACGAAGCCGATCCGCACGATATCGACGCGCGCGAACCGGTCGAACAGCTGACGGCGGCGTTTGAGCACCGCCTCGGCATGTGCCACCCGGTCGGCACCGGTCTCGTCGGCGATCACATCGAGCGCCACGCGATAGGGCGCGGCCTCGGGCACGATGAGCCGCAGCTCGCGGGCGCGGCCAGCCAGCGCGGTGGCGACGGCTTCGGTGAGCGCCATGTCGGCGCCAGGAGCGAGCGGCGAGACCAGGGTGACGACGCGATCTTTGGAGGCGAGGCGCGGGATCAGGCGCTCGACCAAGGCCGCGACGCCCCGCTGTTCCTCCTCCGGCGAAAGATTGCGATGGCCGGCGAGGGCGACGCGGGTCTCGGGGCGCGCGCCCTGACCGTCGCTAATGACGACCGATGAGAGAACCGTGCGGATCTGGTCGCGGTCCTTCTTCTGTTCGACCGCTGGCAGCGTCGCGTAGTCGCCGCGTTCAAGCAGCGGATGCAGCTTGCGATCGTCGTCGCGCACCGCTCCGTACGACCAGCCGTCGATGACCCGATCCGCCACCCAGCGGCGATGCTCGAGGGCGGAGAGAGTCGCAAGCAGCTCGTCGTCATCTGCCTGGAGCGGCGCGATGGCGCGCTGGTGCGCATGCCGTTCGATCAGCACCGGTTCATGCGCATCGTGCTCCGAGGTGAGGCCGAGCGAGAACAGTTTTGCCGCGATGTGATCGGCACTCCGGCGGTTGGCCCGGCGATACGTCTCTGGAAGATGGTTCCAGTCGGTCGAGGCCCCCGAGGACTTTGCGGTGTTGCCCGTATAGGCTTGGTGCAGCAGCAGGGCCGCAGCGTCACGGTTGGCCGCATCGAGCACGTCGCTGGCGATGAGCCGCGTCGGCCGCTCCAATGGGTTCACGCCGCCATTGGGATCGAGTACATGCGGTTGCGCCGTCGCGAACACCACGCTCTCGGCATCGGGATCGCGCAGGCGCATGAAGGCCGGGGCGAAGTAGCGTCCCTCGCGCCGCCGGATATCGGGCAAGGCGAGCGCAAAGCGGACATTGTCGGCGTCGCTGCCAAGACAGATCAGGATGCCGGTAACGCGCGAGATATCGTCGCGCGCCGCAAGCACCGCAAGGACCGGCTGCGGCAGCACGGGCGCATTGGCCGCGGTGATCAGCTCGGCCTCGATGAAGGCAAAGTCCGCGGCCTTGTCGAGGGCCGGACGGCTCTCGCGATAGACCCGCTCGGCTGCGGCTGCATGACGATCGATGACGGTGATCATCGGCTTGCCGAGACCGAGCGCGATGCCCGAGAAGATCGCTTCCTCCGCCATCGCCTGCCCGAGTTGGCCGAAGCCGAGGATAGCGAAATGCACCCGGTCGGCGCCCATACGCTCGGCGACGGCATGCGCTGGATGGCGGGCGAAAACATCGCGCGCCATCATCTGCGACTCGCCGAACACCTGAATGCGCGCTGCGCCGCTCTCGACGGCAGACACGCGGTCGGCGAGCAGGCGGTCGCCGATGCGCGCCCAAATCGTTGGTTCCGCTGCGCCTTCGCGACCGCTCGCAATGGCCGTGGCGATCGCCGTGTTGACCTTCTCGTCCTCGAGCATCACGACCACCGAACGTGCATGGTGGATGCTGGCGGCGGCGATCAGCTCGGAGGTCGCGTGCGGCCGCTCGATGCCGAGGAGACGACGGCCGGACTCCGGATTGGCCGACGCAAGAACGACGGTCTTGTTCGCGCTGAGCGCCACGGCGAGCGCTTCGGCCGCATCATCGTCTCCAACGACGACGACATGCTTGCGCGAATGCGCGGCGCGCCAGGCGATGAGGCGCTTCCGGAACAGCACCCAGAGGCTGCCGAACAGGACGAGGTAAAGCGTCAGCGCCGCTGCGAAAGCGCCAACCAGCGTCACGACATTCTGTTCGCCGAGGAACGTGCCATCCACGGTGAAGGCGAGGAGCACCGAGTAGATCGCGTCCTGCCAGCCAGGATCGGACACCGAGGTGGGCCCGATGATGCGCCCTGCCACCACCAGGACGACGGCCACCACCGCCAGGACCGCGATCACGTAAGGCAAGATAGTGCGGCGCCGCTTGCGGGCGTTGTCGGCCATGAGAACTCTCCGCCGCCCTTATAGGAGCGGGCGCGGCGCAAATGCAAAGCCTGGGCGTGGGTTAGGTTACGCCCGGCGGGCGCCCGGCGTCTGAGTGGCGATAAACACCGCGAGCTGCTCGGCGACCTAGGGCCGCTTGTTCATGGGCGAGGCCGGCGCGAGAAAACCGGACCACTGACCGCTTGCGGTTTCGCTTCCGGACGGGGAAAATCCCGTTGTCTGGGAGGATGTTATGACGTCACGCTTCGTCATTGTCGGCGGTGGCACCGCCGGCTGGATCACAGCTTTCATCGTGCAGGATGCGATCCGGCGGCGGCGGCTGGATGCGGCGGTTACGGTCGTCGAGCCGTCGAGGATTCCAACCGTTGGCGTAGGGGAGGCGACGACGGCGGCGTTTCACGTCTTTCTGCGCAACTTCGGCATCAACGAATTCGAGTTCTTCCAAAAGACCGGCGCGACGTTCAAGCTGGGCATTCGGCATGAGGATTGGCGGCGGAAGGGGTTTACCTATTACGGGCCGATCGACGATCCGCATCAGGTGATCGCGCCGCCACCGGGCGCGCCGTCGGACTACCTCAATGTCTATGCCATCGCCGCCGGACGGCCGGTCGAGGACATGCATATGTTCGGCCCACTGCTCCGGCAATGGAAGGCGCCCTATGCGCGCAAAGCCGACGGCTCGCTCATCCGGCTGGGACCGTTCCTCCATGCCTACCATTTTGACCAGGCGCTGGTGGGCAGGTTCCTCGCCAGCAAATCGAAGGGCGTGACAATCGCCGATGGCGTGGTGTCCGGCGTCGAGCGCAACCCGACCAACGGCGATATCGCGGCGCTGGTGCTCGATACGGGCGAGCGGGTCGAAGGCGACTTCTTCTTCGACTGCTCGGGCTTCCATAAGCGGCTGATCGTCAAGGAACTGAATGCGCCTTGGATCAGCTACGCGCATGAGCTGCCGGTCAACCGCGCGCTGCCCTTCTGGCTCGACATCAAAGAGGGCGAGGAGATCCCCAACTACACGCGGGCCTGGGCGCAGGAAGCGGGCTGGATGTGGCAGATCCCGACGCAGACACGCTTCGGCTGCGGCTATGTCTATTCCGACGAGTTCCGCACGCCCGAAGAGGCCAAGCTCGAGGTCGAGCGCGTGCTCGGCCGCGAGATCGAAGTCAGGAGCGACATCCGTTTCCAGATCGGCCGCCTGGAGAAGGCGTGGATCGGCAACACGATTGCCGTCGGGCTGAGCTCGAGCTTCCTCGAACCGCTCGAGTCGACATCGATCCACGGCACGATCGTCCAGATGATGCTGTTCGCGCAGCGGTTCCTCAAGGCTCCATCGGCCATGAACGACGCGGACCGCGCCGACTACAACACGCGGGTCGGACGGCAGGTCGACGACTTCCGGACCTTCGTTAACACGCACTACATGACCGAGCGCGACGACACGCCGTTCTGGCGCGAGGTGCGCGAGCACCGCATCCACCCCGAGACCAAGGAGCGGTTGGCGCTGTGGCAGAAGGAGATGCCGCGCATGACGCATTTCCCGGACTATCTCGACGGGCTGCCGCACATCCAGACGCAGCTGCACTATCCGGTGCTGGAGGGCCTCGGCCTGCTCAACCAGGAGACGGCCCGCGCCGAGATGGCACGCGATCCGAAACTCCGGCAGTTCGCGCGCGAGACTTACGAGTCGCTGGTCAAGGAATACCGCGAGGCCGCCAAGCAGGCGCTCGGCCACGCCGAGTACCTGCAGGCGGTGCGAGAAATGACGCTCTAGGCTGCGATCTCGAAGGCGGCGCGCACGAGGCGCGACGTGTATTCCGTCTGCGGCCGGGTGAGCACATCGGCCACCGGCCCCTGCTCGACGATCTTGCCGTGCTGCATCACCATCACGCGGTGGCACAGGGCGCGGACGACCTTGAGGTCGTGCGAGATGAAGAGATAGCTGAGGCCACGGTCGGCCTGGAGCTTGCGCAACAGGTCGATGATCTGCGCCTGCACCGACAGATCGAGCGCCGAGGTCGGCTCATCGAGCAGGATGAATTCGGGCTCGAGCGCGATGGCACGCGCGATCGCAAGACGCTGACGCTGGCCGCCCGAAAATTCGTGCGGGAAGCGGTTGAGGATGTTGTCGGGCAGGCCGGAGTCGCGCAGCGCTGTTTCGACGCGCGCCATCCGGTCGGCGGCGTTCTTGCCGATGCCGTTGACCACGAGACCTTCCTCGATGATCTGCCGCACCGACATGCGCGGATTGAGCGATGCGAACGGGTCCTGGAACACGATCTGCATGCGCTGCCGGAACGGCTTCATGCCTTTGCGATCGAGTTTGTCGATGCGCTGCCCCTCATACTCGATCTCACCACCGTTGAGGTGGGTCAGGCGGATGAGAGCCTGGCCGAATGTGGTCTTGCCCGAGCCGCTTTCACCAACGAGGCCGAGCGTTTCGCCGCGCTTGAGCTGCAGCGACAGGCCGTCGACGGCCTGCAGCTCGTGGAACGTGCCGCGGAACGCTCCGCCGCGGCGGAGCGTGTAGGTGACGCGGACATCGCGGCCTTCGAGCACGGTCTCGGGCGTGCCGACAAGCGGCAGCGCCTCGCCCTTGGGCTCGGACCCGAGCAGGCGCCGGGTGTAGGGACTTTGCGGGTTGGAGAAGACCTGCTCAGTCGGCCCCTCCTCGCGCACTTCGCCATGCTGCATCACATAGACATAGTCGGCGAACTGGTGGACCACCGTGAGATCATGGGTGATGAGGATCACCGCCATGCCTGTCTTGGCCTTGAGGTCCTTGATGAGGTTGAGGATCTCGGCCTGCACCGTGACGTCGAGCGCCGTCGTCGGCTCGTCGGCGATCAGCACGTCCGGATTGTTGGCGAGCGCCATGGCGATCATCACGCGCTGACGCTGGCCGCCGGACAGCTGGTGCGGATACTGGTTGATGCGCGCTTCGGGATCGGGAATCTGCACCGTGCGCAGCAGTTCGATAGAGCGCGCCCAGGCGTCCCGCTTGTTCATCTTCTGATGCAGGCGAAGCACTTCGGCGATCTGCGTACCGACCTTGTAGACCGGGTTCAGCGAGCTCATCGGCTCCTGGAAGATCATGGTCAGGCGGTTGCCGCGCAGCTGCCGCATCTCGCTCTGGGAGAGATGCGCCATATCGCGGCCGCCATAGAGAATTTCCGTCGCAGGCGTGACCTTGCCGCGCTTGGACAGAAGCCGCATCACGGCGCGCGCCGTCACCGACTTGCCCGAACCGGATTCTCCGACAAGCGCAATGGTCTGGCCCTTCTTGAGCTTGAAGGAGACGTCGCGCACGGCCTCAATGGTTCCGCCGTCCACTCGGAAGGTGACGCCGACATTGCGTGCATCGATCACATACTGGTCGGTCATGGGTGCCTCAGTAGGGATCGATGGCGTCGCGCAGGCCGTCGCCCAGCGCATTGAAGGCGAAGACCGCGAGCAGCACGAAGCCGACCGGCGAGAGAATCCACGGATAGGACCCGATCACCGAAAAGGTCTGGCTGTCCTGCAGCATCAGGCCCCACGAGATCAGCGGCGGCTTCACGGCAAAGCCGAGGAAGCCGAGGAAGCTCTCGAGCAGCACGATCGCCGGAATGCCGAGCGTGACCGCCACGATCACGTGGCTCGTCACGTTCGGCAGGATGTGGCGCGTGATGATGCGACTGTCGGAGGCGCCGATCGCCATTGCGGCGCGCACATAGTCGACACGCGCCAGCGCCATCGTCTTGCCGCGCACCTCACGGCTGAGCTGGGCCCAGCCAAGGCCGGCGATCACCAGGATCACGAAGGTGATGAAAATCGGCGACGGCGTTGTCGGCGGAATGAGCGTGGTGAGCGCGAGGTAGAGCGGCAGTTGCGGAAAGGCGAGGATGATCTCGACGAAGCGCTGGAACCACAGGTCGAAGCGGCCGCCGATATAGCCGGACGTGATTCCCAGCAGCGTGCCCACCAGCGTGATCAGCACGCCGCGCGAAAGGATGTCGCGGCCGAGCTTGTCGGTGCCGAGCAGGTGAATCGGCGAGCCGTCATTGACGCCGATGAAGTGAATGTCGCCGGGGATCAGCCCCCACAGGCGATAGGGCGCCGCGCGAACGAACAGCGCGAGCGGCCGCGGATTGTCGTAGTCGGGACCGACCACCGGCTGGAACGTGATGGGATCGAGCTCGTCGGTCTCGACGATCCGATAGACCACCGGCCAGAGCGTGAAGCCGTCCTTGGTCATGAACGACACTTCGTCCGGCGGCGAAAAGCTCGTCGTCGGCTGGTTGGGATCCATTGGCGCGAAGAATTCGGCAAAGATCGACATGATCAGCAACAGCGAGACCAGCACCAGGCCGATCATCCCCGGGATCGACCGGCGGAAACGGCGCCAGACCAGCGCGAAATAGCTCTGGCTCCTGGTCGACACCGTCGACACGCGGGCGTCGGCGCTCTCGCCTTCGAAGACCTTGGTGCTCATTTGTCACCTCCCACGCGGATGCGCGGATCGAGCGCCACGAGCAGCAGGTCGGCGATGATGTTGCCGATGATCAGCGTCGCGCCGAGAATGAGAAGCAGCGTCGCCGTGACGAGCGAGTCGCCGATGTTCATCGAGCCCACGATGGCCGGGCCGATGGTGGCGAGACCAAAGACGATGGCGACTTCGATTTCACCGGTCAGCATGTAGGGCAACACGACGCCCTGATACGCAACCAGCGGGTGGAGTGCATTGGGCACCGCATGACGCATGACGACCGCGCCCTCGGTCAGCCCTTTGGCGCGCGCTGTCTCGACATATTGCGCATTGAGCGTGTCGAGCAGATTGGCGCGCATGACGCGCATATTGTAGGCGAGCCCGCCGATGGTTGCGACGGCAATCACCGGCCACACGTGTTGAATGAGGTTCCAGAGCTTGGCCCAGTTGAACTGGAACGGGCCGAACCAGTAGGGCTGGCCGCCAAACCTGGACGAATAGAACGAGCCGATCTCCTGCACGTTCAGCTTGTAGGCGAGGATGTAGAGGATCAGCAGCGCCAACAGAAAGCGCGGGATCGTCATGCCGAGGAACGACACGATCGACAGCGTGGTGTCGACCCAGCTGTACTGCCGCGTGGCGGCGAGGATGCCGAAGCCGATGCCGAACAGCGAGGCGAGGATATGGCAGGTGAGCGCAATGCCGAGCGTGGGCGGTAGGCGCTGCAGCACCACATCGAGCACGGGCTTGTTGTAGGCGTAGGACTGGCCGAAATCGAGCTGCGTGACGATGCCCCAGATCCAGCGGAAATACTGGATGATGATGGGGTCGTTGAGGCCATGCGTCTCGCGATATTCGTTGGCGAATTGCGTGGCCGCTTCGACGGTCGCGTTGCCCTGCACGATCATGTTGGTGCGCAGGAAGTCCGCGTAGTCGCCGGGCGGGGCCTGGATGATGATGAAGGTGACGATGCTCATGATCAGCAGGACCGGAATGGCCTGCAGCAGTCGTATGGCAAGGAAGCGGAGCATCTAGCACCTGTCGCAGACGGGCCGTCTGCCCACACTACACGATGGCGGAGGGCGAAGCACCAGGCTCCGCCCTCCATCCAGGGAGGATTCCCTTAGCTGGCCGACTGCGGCCCGCCCTTGTCTCCAGGAGCACCCGGCAGCGTGTCGGGGTGCAGTTCAGCGTCGATCTGCTTGTCCTTGGGTACGAACACGCGCTCGCGGATGATGTTATCCTCGGCCCAGTTGTACATGAAGATCGGCGCGCCCGGCGGGATGTTGGCGAAGCGCTTGTTGACGATCAGCGCACCAGGATAAGCCGTCAGGCCGATCGCATCGAGGTTCTCGGTGTAGACCTTCTGGTAGTGCTTCATCAGTTCGGTGCGCTCGGCCGGATCGCGGCTGGCGATGAACTTGTTCACCGTGTCCACGAGATCCTGCTCGTAGGGCAACAGGTCGAGCTCGCCGCCCGCATTGGCGCGGTGGTTGAGGTCGGTCATCGGACCCAGCGGAGCCAGCGCCGTGGTGTTCTGCACCACGGTGATCAGCTCGGTGCTGTTACGGTAGATCACCCAGTCGTAGCGACCGCCATCACGGGCGTTGTCGATGTCCTTGCCGGCGAGCGCATTGAGCGTCACCTTGAGGCCGATATCGCCCATCATTGCGATCACGCCTTCCGCCAGGCTCTTGTCGGTCTGGTAGTCGGCATTGGCGAGCAGCGTGACGTTGAGGTCGGCACCGCCATTGGGCAGGTTCACGAACCCGTTGCCGTCGGTATCCTTGAGGCCGGCCTGCTCGAGCTCCGCTTTGGCGCTCGCGACGTCGAACGGATAGAACACCGTCGAGTCTTTGTCGTAGTAGGACGTGCCGGCATAGAGGCCGCCCGCGTACGGAGTCGTGAACGGGCCCTTGACGAGGCTTTCACCCAGACGCACGCGATCGAGGCCGTAGGAAATGGCCTTGCGGAAGTCGAGGTTGCGGTTGAGCTCGCGGATCGCCTGGGCATTCGCGTCGGGCTCACCCCAGCCATTGGCCGAAAGGTTCGGGTACAGCGAGTAGCCGATCGTGCGCGGGCCGAAGGCGAGCTTGGCCGGGCTGGCCGGATCCGCTGCCTTCTTGAGCGCTTCGACGTAGTTTTCGGCCTGCTCAAGGTTGGAGAAGTCGCCCGTGCCGGCCACCGCCTGCACGTCGCGGTCCGCCCAGGTCGAGAGGCGATACTGCATCTCGTCGAGATAGGGCAGCTGGTTGCCGGCCTCGTCGACCTTCCAGTAGTACGGGTTGCGGCGTAACACGACGATGTCGTCGGGACGATGCTCGACGACTACCCACGCACCCATGACCGGGAAGTTCATGTAGTCCGACGGGAACGCGTCGTGGAACGCCGCATAGCTGGCACCGCCATATTTGGGGTGCTGTGGCTTGAGAATGTGAGCCGGGCCCGGACAGAAATTGCCGTAGGCCATGTTGTAGAGGACGCTCTCGGGGAACGCCGTCTTGAAGGTGAGGGTGAACGTATAGTCGTCGATGACCTTGAGTTCGCCGTCCGAGTAGGTCGCCGGCGAGGCGCTCATCAACGGCGTGACTTCAGGATCCTGAACGATGTCGTTCCAGTAGAACTCGATGTCCTCGGTGTTGAACGGCACGCCGTCCGACCACTTGGCGCCTTCGATCAGGTGCACCGTCAGCGTCTTGCCGTCTTCGGACCATTCCCAGGCCTTGGCCAGGTTCGGCAGCGGCTGCAGATCAGCGGCGTTCACTTCGAACAGCGGACCCGTGCGGGTCAGACACTCGACCAGACCGATATCGATGCCGCCCCAGCCATAGGACTGGCCGGCCCAGAAGTTCCAGCCTTCCGGACGGCCGCCGATCACGTGGCGCATCACGTCGCCATAGACACCGGTGCCATCGGGCTCGTTGGCGGTCTTGTAGACCAGCGGTTCCTTTGGCAGACGCTCGGCCACGGGCGGCAGCTTGCCGGCCTTGACGAACGCATCCACCCATTCGGGCTCCGAGTACGAGGGCAGCGCCTTGTACTCGTATATGTCAGCACGGTTGACGAAAATAGGTTCGCCCTGTGCATCGAATTTCGGTGGGTCCGGCGGGGTCGTCGGGGCGACCTGCCCGTAAGCCTGGGCCGCCGCAAGCGACACGCCAAGCAGAAGCGCCCCCGTGAGGGCAATCTTGAACTTCATCTAGCATCCTCCCATGTGACGGACGAGCGCGCCCTGCGCCAATACGCCGTTCTACTCCGGCGCATGCGTCCTCCTCACATACCAAATGCTACTGCTTGCGCTCTTTCCCGCAATCCGACATGCTGAGGGAGTTGTTCCGGTTTCTACAGAATGGCTCGCGTGATGCACGTGCCCGCTACTGTCGCCAAGGCCTCGTCGAAGGCCGCCTCGAAGGCCCCCCGTCCCCTCCCCCGCCCGGATCGGAAGTTCTACGCCGCGAGCTCGGCGTTCGGCCGTTTCGGCATGCGCTGGTTCCGGCCGCAACTGATGCCCAAGGAGCATTTTCACGGCCATATCGAGCTCAACTGGCTGACGACGGGCCAGATGGACTACCTGATCGACGGACATCCCGTGACCGTGCCGTCGGAGCGGCTGGTGATGTTCTGGGCCGGTATTCCGCACCAGACGACCGACGTCGATTACGGCGCCAGTGACGATGCCAAGCAATGCAACGTGTACCTGCCGCTCGACACCTTCCTCCATATGCCCAATCTCGGTCGCCTGACCGACACCATGATGGGCGGCGGCGTGATTGCGCTGCAGCCCGACACGATCGGCAGCGATACGCTGCAGCGCTGGTACGAGGATTATCGCAGCGGCAATGCCGAGCGCGGCGATATCCTGCGCTCCGAGATCGCCATCATGCTGCGGCGCGCCTCGGTGACCGGCTGGGACGAGCTGCTGCCGCCCTGGATCGAAGCCATTACGCCGACGACGAAATCGGCCACGCCGCTGCGCTACGTGGTGGCCATGATCAAGCACATCCTCGAGAACCTGAGCGAGCCGCTGCGCGGCGAGGACATCGCGGCGGTCGTTGGACTCCACCCCAACTATGCGCTCAATCTCTTCACCTCGGTGATGAACGTGTCGCTGCACAAATTCGTCGTCCGGATGCGGCTCATTCGCGCCCGCTCGCTGCTGTTCGAAGGCAGCCTGTCGATCGAAAATGTCGCGTTTTCCAGCGGCTTTACGGCGCTAAGCCAGTTCTATGAGCAGTTTCGCACAGCCTATGGCATCACGCCGCGCGAGATGCGGGCCAACTATCTGCACCAGGCCTGACGGGACTTGCCAGAATTCCGTTTTAGAGTTTGGATGCCCGGCGTTTGAGCTGAGGGACGCTATCGCGTGACCGATCCGTTGCTGTTTTTCCTGGCGGTCGCCACGATTCTCGCGACGCCCGGACCAACCAATACGCTGATGGCCACATCGGGCGCCACGAGCGGCATCCGCCGCTCGCTCGCGCTGCTTGCCGCGGAGGTCAGCGGCTATCTGATTGCCATCGTGACCGTCCACTTCGTGCTCGGCCAGATCGTCGCTGCGTACCCTGCCGTCGGCATCACGCTCAAGATCGCGGTAGCCATCTACCTGGTGTGGCTTGCCGTAAAACTCTGGCGCCGGCCCTTGGTGCTGACGGCTGACGAACGCGCGGTAACGTTCGCCAACGTCTTCGTCACCACCCTGCTCAATCCCAAGGCACTGATCTTTGCGCTGACCATCATCCCGTGGTCCAGCGCGGCACTGGCCTGGTACTTCGCCGGCTTTGCCGCGACCGTGATCGCGGCGGGCGGAGGCTGGATCGTGCTCGGCAACGTGCTGCGCGGCGCGAGCGGCACGCGGGCCGGCTACATCCCCAAGGTCGCGTCAGTCGTCCTTGTGGGGTTCGCCGGCTTTATCCTGCGTGCCGCATTCTAGCAGCTAGTGGTGCGCGCCCTTCATTTCGCGCAGCTCTTCGACTGAGCGCACGGTGCGGCGGGCCGCGCCTTCCCAATCCCTGGTCTTGACGGTCGCCTTGGCGAGCCGCGCCCTGGCGCCATCGACGGCACCGGCATATTGCGGCAGCCACTGCGCCTGCGCGACGACCATCTCGTCGACCATCTGCCAGACCTCGTCCGGCGTGCAGATGGCACCCACCAGCGGATCGTGCAGCACGGCGAGCTTGAGCATGTCGATATCGCCGTTAATGGCGGCCTCGACGCTCATGCGCTGCACCGAGACCGATACCGAGCATGTGGCGGCACAGGCGGTCGGCAGCGTGATGCCTTCGACCATGTTGATGCCGAAGCGGTCGACAAAGCCGGGGCTTTCGATGATGGCGTCATCAGGCAGGTTCCGGATGATGCCATTGTTGCGCATGTTGAAGTGGCCGCGATAGACGCGCCCGGTCTCCAGCGCTTCGATGATGTAGGAAGCGTGCTCGCTGGTGCGCTTGCGTTCGCTCAGCCGCTTATTGGCCTCTTCCTTGAACTTGGGGAAGTCGGTCTCGAACCAGTTCCGACGCTCGGTGGAGTAGCGGAGATAGCCACCCGTCTCGCCGTGTATCCAGTCGCTCATATCGATCCAGCGGCTGATCTCGTCGGGACGCTTGCGGTACCACGGCAGGTATTCGCTGAGGTGCCCGTTGGACTCGGTGGAATAGACACCGAAGCGTTTGAGCACGTCGATGCGCACCTTCTCCTGCTGCGAATAGACCGGATGGCGCTCGAAGGCGGCGATCAGCTCGTCCTTTTCGACCTTGCGGCCATTGGCCCGCACGTCGATGTACCAGGTCTGGTGATTGATGCCCGAACAGATGTAGTCGAGCTCGCTGTCCTTGATGCCCAGCACCTGCGCGATCTGATGCGCACCATGCTGCACGCCGTGGCAGAGGCCGACCGTGTTGACGCCGCCATAGGCGAGCGCCGCCCAAGTGTTCATTGCCATCGGGTTGGCATAATTGAGGAACAGCGCACCGGGCTCGGCGACCTCGCGGATATCCTTGCAGAAGTCGAGGATGACGGGGATGTTGCGCTGGCCGTAGAGGATGCCGCCCGCGCAGATGGTATCGCCGACGCACTGGTCGACGTTGTACTTGAGCGGAATGTTGACGTCGGTCGCGAAGGCCTCGAGGCCACCCACGCGGACGCAGCTCATGATGTAGCGTGCGCCGGTGATCGCAGCGCGGCGATCCGTCGTCGCCGTCACTTTGGCCGGCAGCTTGTTGACCGACACAACCTGCTCGATGATCTGGCGGATCATATCGAGATTGTGCGGATTGATGTCGGTCAGCGCGAACTCGACATCAGCAAACTCGGGCACCTGCAGCAGATCCGAGATCAGCGTTTTGGTGAAGCCGACCGAGCCGGCGCCGATGATGGTAACCTTGAACGACATGCTGCTTCCTCCTGTCCCCTTGCCGGACCTGTCGCCTCTACCGCGCGGCTTGCGGACCGTGTAGAGAAAACTCGTGCGGCATAGGGTAATTTTGTGCTCTCCGATCTCCTCAATCACGGACCCGCAGTCCGGCTTCTTAAGGCACGACGGAGCCGTCTCGACCTGCACGCGATGGTGGTGGGTGCCGGCTACGAGCAGCGCGAGAACGAGACCTATTCGTGGGAGGGGCGCCGCAGACAGCCATTTTCCCTGATCCAGCACACCATCGCCGGACGCGGCGAACTCGATTATGCCGGCGTGAACTATGCGCCCGGAGCTGGCGACACGATGTTGCTCAACTTCCCGCATGCCAACCGCTACTGGCTCGCGCCGGGACAGAAGTGGGAGTATTTCTGGATCGGCGTGAACGGCAACGAAGCACTGCGGATTACCCGGTCGGTGCTCGATGTGGCAGGTCCAGTGCTGCGGCTCGGCCCCGGATTCGTCGATCGGCTCGCGGCCGTGTGCCGCTCGCTGATCACCCGCGAACTGCAGACGGGCGAGGCCTCGTCGCTTGCCTACGCCGCGGTGATGACGCTGCATGACGGCATGCTGGAGGGCGACAGCGCGGCTGACGATGCGCATCAACCGTCGATCCAGCGCGTGCTGTCCTATGTCGAGCAGCATCTGCGCGATCGGCTCGATGTCGACCGTCTCGCCGATGTCGCGGGCCTCAGCCGCGCCCATTTCGTACGAACGTTCACCGCAGCGCTCGGCGTATCGCCTTCGGCCTATGTGACAGAACAGCGGATGGCGCTGGCCCACCGCCTGCTGGTGGCGACGGACGCCACCGTGGCCGAGATCGCCGGCGCCTGCGGCTTTGCCGACGGCAACTACTTCGCCAAGGCCTTCCGGCGCCACACAGGGCTGACGCCGAGCGCGTTCCGATTCGAGCACCGGCCTCGTAGGTGATCGGCTAGCGACGCGCCTGTTTCAGCAGTGAGCTCGCGGCGACGGCGAGGAGGATGATCGCGCCGACGAGGACCTGGCGGACGTAACTGTCGACGCTGAGCTGCGTCAGGCCGTTGTCGAGGACGCCCAGGATGAGGACGCCGATTACCGTGGCGAGGACCCGCGGTTCGCCCTGCTCGCTCATCGTCATCCCCAAAAACACCGCGGCAATGGCATTGAGCATCAGGCCGCTGCCCTGCGTCGGATTGGCCGAAGCGACGCGGCTCGCATACATGATGCCGGCCGCGGCAGCGCTGAGGCCGGTGAGCGAGAAGGCGACGAGCTTCAGCCGACGGACTGCGACACCCGCGAGGTAAGCCGCCTCGACATTGCCCCCGATGGCATAGAGCCGGCGACCAAACGTGGTCTGCTCCAGCAGCACATAGGCGGCAATGACGACGAGCACCGCGACGATGGTGAGATTGGGCACCATCAGCGCCACCCCGCCGATCTCGCCGAGCGGAATGCCGGTACGCGCGAAGTTTGAGAAATCCGTCGGGATCGACTGACCCGAAATGGTCTTGCCGCCGCTGAAGATGAAGGCCAGCCCCGAATACATGGTGAGCGTGGCGAGCGTCGCAACGAACGGCAGGATGCCGACGACGCTGACGAGCAGTCCGTTGAACGCTCCACCCGCGGCACCGATGGCGAGCGCAATGATGACGACGAGCCAGATGGGATAGCCCATCGCGAACAGCACACCCGCCACGATGCCCGCGAGACTCGCGGCCGAGCCGACCGACAGATCGAAATCACCCATCACCATGACGATGGTCATGCCCGAGGCGACCACCATCAGCATCGACAGCTGCTGCGTGATGTTGAGCCAGTTGCGCGCCGTCATGAAGGTTTCGGGCAGGCTGATCCAGAACACGGCGAGGATCACCACGAAGCCGATCAGCGTGCCGTAGCGGCGGAGGAGGAGGCCGATGCTCATGCTGCTGCGGGCGCTCGCCCATAGATGCGGTTGAGCAGCGCGTCTTCGCCCAGGCCATGCGCATCGACGATGTCGGCGATCGCTCCATCGCGCATGATGGCGATGCGGTCGCTCATGCCGAGCAGTTCGGGAAGGTCGGAACTCACCAAAATCACGGCCATCCCTTTGGCGGTCATATCGCGGATCAGCGCGTAAATATCGAATTTGGCGCCCACGTCCACTCCGCGTGTCGGCTCGTCGAGCAGCAGCAGACGCGGCTTGCCCGCGAGGGCGCGTGCGAACACCACTTTCTGCTGGTTGCCGCCGCTGAGTTGGCCTGCCAGTTGCCGCGGTCCATTGGCGCGGAGCCGGACATTGTCACCGAGCGCTGTTGCACTGCGCCTTTCTGCGCGCGGCGTGAGGAACGTGCCGCCAAGACTCTGCTGCGCCAGATGCGCCAGCGTGATGTTCTCGAAGATCGGCCGCGTCAGCATGAGGCCTTCACTGCGGCGCTCGCGCGGCACGTAGGCAACGCCCGCGGCCCACGCGGCAGCGGGACTTGCGGGGCGATAGGCTTGGCCCGCGAGCGCGATGCGCCCGGCGCACGGCTTGAGGTCGCCGAACAGCGTGCGCAGCAGGTCGCGTTGCCCGGCCCCTGCCAATCCGGCGACGCCGAGAATTTCACCCGCGCGCAGAGCAAACGAGACATCGCGCAGGCGCTCGGTGCCGAGTTCGGCGACATCGAGCACAGTCTCGGCGCGGGGTGCCTGGGCTGCGGCGGGATACGCATTCTCGACGCGCCGGCCGATCATCAGCGCGACGAGATCGTCATGCGTGATCTCGGCCATCCTGCCGCTGTCGATGGTCTGCCCATCACGCAACACGGTGGCGCGATCGCAGAGGGCCATCACCTCGTCGAGCCGGTGCGAGACGTAGAGCACCGCACCACCGCTCGCGCGGATTTCGCGCAGCACGCGAAACAGCCGCTCAGACTCGTCGCGGGTGAGCGCTGCGGTCGGCTCGTCCATGACATAGAGCCGGGCGGGCGCATCCGGTTCGCTGAGAAACGCGCTCGAGATGCGCACCAGCATCTGGTCACCGCGCGACAGCCGCGCCATCTTCTGCGCCGGATCGATATGCGTGATGCCGAGCTGTTCGAGCGCCTCACGCGCCGCGGCCCGCATACTGCGCCAGTCGACGAGCGGACCGAAGCGCAACGGATAGCGCCGGCCGGCAAAGATGTTCTCGGCGACCGACAGCGCCGGGAAGATGTTGAATTCCTGGTGGATGAAGCGGAAGCCGAAACGATGCGCCTCGGCGGGGCTGCCGATGGTCGCCGCGCGATCGTCGATATGGATGGATGCCGTATCGGGCGCGACGACGCCGGCGAGAATCTTGATCAGCGTCGACTTGCCGGCGCCGTTCTCGCCCATCAGCGCATGGATTTCGCCGGCCTCGATGGTGAGGTTGGCGCTGCGCAAAGCCGGCGCACCGCCATAGGCCTTCGACACGTCTTTGAGCGTGAGGAAACTCATGCGGAGGGACCGGCGAGCGCGGGTCTCGCCGGCCTATCGCTTACTGGTTCGCGTTGTCCTTGGTGACGAGCTTGGTCGGCACGTAGATGACCGGATCGAGCGTCGCGCCACCGGCCAGCAGCTTGTCCACGGCATCAGCCGCGGCAGTGCCGATGCCGGTGAAATCCTGCGCGACCGTGGCCTCGAAATTGCCGCCCTTGGCGACTTCCTCGCGCGCCTGCGGATTGGCGTCGATGCCCGTGATCACGATGCCTTCGCCCTGACGGCCCGCGGCTTCGATGGCCTGCAGCGCGCCGAGCGCCGGCTGGTCCCACGCGGCCCAGACCGCGCTGATGCTGCCCGGCTCGGGATTGGCCGCGAGCACGGCGTCCATCTTGGCGCGCGAGTCGGCGATGCCACCATCGGCGACGTCGGGCGTGATGCGGTCGAGGATCTTGATGTCGGCATTCGCGCCGAAGATTTCGTCGGCCTTCGCACCGCGCACCTGCACCGGCGGGAACGCGTCGAACACGAACATCACGACGTTGCCCTTACCACTGATGCGCTTGACGATGTAGTTGGCGGTCTCGCTCGCCATGGCGGCGCCGTCGGACGTGACGTTGGTCGCGAGCAGCGGATCGCTCCCCGCGTCCATGCCGACGACGGGGATAGCGGCGTCCTTGGCAGTCTTGAGGCCGGCCGCGACCTGTGTGGGGTCGACGTTGATGACGATGGCGTCAACGCCCTGGTTGACCACGTCCTCGATGCGGCTGATGACGGCGGCGACGTCGCCGGCCGTGTCGATCACGTTGACGTCCCAGCCCTTTTCCTTCGCGACGGCCTGGAAGGCCTCGACATAGAACTGGGTGCCGGGCTGCGCCAGGTAGGGGGTGATGACCGCGACCTTGGACTGCGCCATCGCGGCGCCGGCCGAAGCCATGACGAGCGTCGACGCGACCAGGGTGGCACCGCGGACGATTTTGGAAAGCGAACTGAGCATGTGAACAACCTCCGTGGCAGAGGACGGGCATCCCGTGTGCCCCACGTCGCGCTGCCCGAGCGCAACCGATTGTTTTCCTTATGCCATGCGCCACTATAAGGGAGCCGCTGCGGAGCGGCTACGAGCAATTTGGAGGATCGGTTGGCGCTGGCAACCTTGATCGGCATCGATGTGGGGACCACCGCCACCAAGGCTGTCCTCATCGACGAGAGCGGACGCCGGCTCGCCGCCCTGACGCGGCCGCATGCCATGTCACGCCCCGCGGAAGGGCATGCCGAGCAGACGCCGACCGACTGGCTCGACAGCGTGCTGGCGGCGCTGTCGAGTTTTGCCGCCGCGCACGACCTCTCGGGCCTCCAGGGCATCGGCCTCACCTCGCAGGTCAACACGCATGTGTTCGTCGATGCCGCAGGCACCGCGCTGCTGCCGGCGATCACCTGGCAGGACACGCGATCGGCACCGGATGCGGCGACGCTCGACGCGCGCGTGACGGCCGACCAGAAGCTGGCCTGGTTCGGCGGCCCGATCCCGATCGATGCCAGCCACGCGCTGTCGCGGCTGGCGCATGTCGCGCGCGTGAATCCTGAGCTTTACGAGCGGACGCGGCACGTGCTGCTGCCCAAGGACTATATCGCGCTGCACCTGACGGGCGCCATCGCGAGCGATCCGATCTCCGCGGTCGGCCTCGTCAACCGCGATGGCTACGTCGTCGATCTGCTGGCGCTGGTGCCGGGCGCGGCGGAGCGCCTGCCGCCGCTGCAATCGATCACCACTGTCGTTGGCCGCGTGCATCGGGACCTGCCCTGCGGCGGGACGCCCGTGGTTGTCGGCACCATGGATGCGTGGGCGGGCATGTTCGGCATCGGCGTCGCGAACGAGGGCGACGCGATGTACCAAAGCGGCACGAGCGAAATCCCCGGCATCGTGTCGTTGCGCGTGACCCCGACCCCGGGCGTCATCCTCTTTCCGCCCTATGAGGGCATCGTGATGCATGCCGCGCCGACGCAATCGGGCGGCGCAGCGCTCGCCTGGCTCGGCGCGATGCTTGGCCGCGGCGCAAGCGAGATGAGCGCAATGGCCGAGGGCGTCGCACCTTCGGCGATCGTGCCGCTGTTCCTGCCGCACCTTCAGGGCGAACGCGCGCCGATCTGGGACAGCCAAAGCCGCGGCGTGTTCGCCCGGCTCGAGAACCGTACCGGCGCCCCCGAGATGGTCCGCGCCGTAATGGAAGGCGTGGCGTTCTCCGCCCGATGGGCATTCGAGGCACTGCAGAAATCGTCCGGCATTGCGCCGGCCGTGATCAACATCGGCGGAGGCGGAGCGGTCTCGGATGTGTGGTGCCAGATCAGGGCGGATGCATTGGGCACGTCGCTGCGCCGCGTCGCCAGCCCGGAGATCGCCGCGATCGGCGCCGCAATGCTCGCCGGCGTCGGCACGGGCGTCATGCCTTCGATCGGTCTGGCCGCGCCCAGGCTCGTCCAGTTCGACCGGACATTCGAACCAGACCTAAAGCTCCGCGGCTACTACGACGACAAGTTCGCCAAGTATCGCGAGCTCTACGAAACGCTGAAACCGTTCAACCGGTGGTGAGTTAGGCGGGAACCGCAACTGTCTGTGGCAGCAGGGCGTCGCGCAGCCGGGCCTCTGCAGCATCACCGTCGAACGCAGCGATCGCCGAAACGATCGAGCTCGCGACGGAAGGTGTCAGGCCACGCGTCTCGGCATTGAGAAAACCACTGTCGGCGCTGCTCAGGCTGCCCAGCGCACCCGCGACGATGGAGAGGGTGAACCGGTTGCCCACGGCGCGGGCGATCTCGAGCAGGAACTCGGCGCGGTGTGTAACGTCGTTCTCGCCGGCAACCAGCTTGGAAGCTCGCAGTTGCGGTGTCATGCCGCTACGGCTGGCCAGCCGTGCCAGCGAGGGAAGCAGGGCAACGACCGTCTGCCATAGCTGCTCGGAGACCGCGCGGCTGTCGTCGCGACGCAGCCAGGTGAGCACCTCGGCGTCGAGCATGTTCCAGTTGCTGCGGTCGAGCACCAGCGTGCCGCGCCGCCGACGCGTCTCCAGCATGCCCTTGGAAGCAAGGCCCTTGATCGCCTCGCGAAGGGCCGTGCGGCTGACGCCCAGTTCCTGGCTCAGCGCTTCCTCGGTCGGCAACACGCTCCCCTCGGGATAGCTGCCGCCGGTCATCGCCGCGAAAATCTGCCGCGCGACCAGATGGTGCAAATCTTCCTGCTCGGGCTTTACGCGGCGAAGCGCAAAATCGCCGGTCGGTCGGTCGCGGTGCAGCGGGATGGGATCAGGGCGCCGGTAGACAGTCACCTGGAAAGCCTCGGAAGCGGATTGTCTTGAATAATATGTAGGACCTATACAGGAACGGGGCCGCGATTTGCAACTGCCGGCTGGGGGCGTTGATGACGACGATCGTGTGTTTCGGGGATTCCAACACCTGGGGATGTCCGCCTTACGCCAACATCGCCCAAACCCCCGACCGGATCGACGTCGACCGCCGCTGGGCGCAGGTCATGGGCCGCCATCTCGGTCAGCCCGCGCACATCATCGAAGAAGGATTGAGTGGTCGGACGACCGTATTCGACGACCCGATCGAGGGCATCCACAAGAACGGCTCGCGCACGCTGGTACCGATCATCGAGAGCCACGCCCCGATGGACCTGTTGATCATGATGCTGGGCACCAACGACTTCAAAGATCAGTTCTCGATCAGCGCCTTCAACTCCGCCCGCGGTATGCTCACGCTCATCCAGATGGTCAAGGGACACTATGCGCTGGTCGAACGTGGCCCCGAAATCCTCGTGGTGACGCCGCCGGCGCTGGGCGAAGCCGCCGAGCCGGCCATCTGGGGCAATGGCTACCGGCGCTGCGCCGACCACGCCTACTATCTGGAGCAAGTTGCCAGCCGGACTGGCTGCTTCCATTTCGACGCCAACAAGGTGGTCCGTTCGGGCATTGACGGCGTCCATCTGGACGAAGCCTCGCACGAAATCCTCGGAAAATCGCTGGCTCGGGAGGCGGCGGCGATCCTCAAAATGCGAAACGCACGATAGACCATTTACATAATACGTATGACCTAATAGCGTCGACCTATCGCGTCCGAGACTCGAACGAGCCGGACCGGGGAGTGAGGCGCATCGCCGATGCGTCGATCAGGGAGAACCATCGTGAAGATCACACAACTGAGCGCGATTGCGCTCGCCGCCGTTATGGCCGTATCGGCGCCGCTGGCCGCTCATGCGCAGGACGACCAGACCATCATCATGCTCGGCGGGCCGAGCTCCGATCCGTTCTGGGGCGCCGTGCAGCAGGGCTTCAACACAGCGGTCGAGGAACTGGGCGTTAAGGGTCAGTGGACCGCGCCCGCCGACTTCAACGACATCGTGCCGGTCTATACCAAGATGTTCGAGGCCGCGATTGCGCGGAAGCCGGCCGCCATCGCCGTCGGTAACTTCTTCCCCGAGCCCACCGAGCCGCTGATCAAGCAGGCAGCCGCCGAAGGCATCCCGGTCATCATCATCAACTCGGGCGGCCAGAAGTATCAGGAGCTCGGCGCCATCGGCTTCATCGGTGAAGACAGCTACCAGATGGGCTACCAGGGCGGCAAAGTGGCCGTCGGCAAGGGCGTCAAGAACGGCCTCTGCATCAACCAGATCGCCGCCAATCCGGTGCTCGAACAGCGCTGCCAAGGCTACATCGACGCCGTCACCGAAGCTGGCGGCAAGGCCAAGATGGTGATCCTCGCCTCCGAGGATATCGGCAACAGCCAGAAGGTGCAGGCCGCGGTCTCGGCCATGCTGATGCAGGACCAGACCATTGATGGTGTCGTGACGCTCGGCGTCGCCGTCGCAGTCGATGCGCTCGAGTCCATCAAGCAGGTCCGCGCCACCGGCCGCAGCGTCGACCTCGGCACGATGGATCTGGGCAACACGGTTCTCGAAGCAATCGCCGCCGGCGAGATGAGCTTTGCGTCCGACCAGCAGCCCTTCCTCCAAGGATACTACGGCGTTCTGATCCCGTACCTCTACAACAAGTACAAGATGGCTCCTTCAGGCGTCACCTGGGTCGGCCCTTACATGGTCACGAAGGAGAATGCTGAAGCGGTCCTCAAGGTGAACAAGGACGTCCCGGGCTCCCGCGGCGCGAATTAACCTCCCGGCGAGGGGCGCATGGCGGAACGCCAGCGCCCCTCATCTGCTCAGGCCCTTGCAGCCACGCCGCATTTGGCCTCTGCTGCAGCATTCGGGTTAGTTTGAATGGCGACCATGGAAACCACTCTTGAACCGGCCACTCCACGCAAGCCTGGTCTCGTCGAGCGCCTGCTGCGCATCACCTGGCTGGGCCCCGCCATCGCGGTCATCGTCATCTATGTGTTCTTCGGCATTTTCGGTGGCGCGACGGGTTTCCTGACCCCGGCGGGCACGGCAGGCTGGCTTAATACAGCCGCTGAGCTTGGCATCATCGCGATCCCGATTGGACTCCTGATGATCTCGGGCGAGTTCGATCTGTCGACGGGCTCGGTGGTCGGCGCCTCGGCCATCATCGTCGCACTGGGAAGCGGTTTCTACGGCATCCCCGTTGCCTACACGATCATCGCGGCACTGGCGCTCGGCGTGCTGGTCGGCAGCTTCAACGCGTTCCTCGTCAACTTCACCAAGCTGCCGAGCTTCATCGTCACGTTGGCCTCGAACTTCATTCTAGCGGGCACCTCTCTCGGCGTGTCGCGTCTGATCTCTGGCTCGAGCAACGTCTCGTTCAAGGACGCCGGCTGGGCGGAACCGCTGTTTTCGAGCAAGTGGAACTTCTTCAACATCTCCATCCTCTGGTGGCTCCTGGCGATCGTCCTCGCCGCCTGGGTGCTGCGCCAGACGCGACTCGGCAACTGGATACTCGCAACAGGCGGCAACGCCGACGCGGCCCGGCGCGCCGGCGTGCCCGTCAGCCGCGTCAAACTCATCCTCTTCATCTGGACGGCGGTGAGTGCATCGCTTGTCGGCATCATGTCGGCCGTGATGTACAATCAGGGTAACGCCGCGCAGGGCCAGGGTTACGTGTTCCAGACCGCTATCGCGGCGGTCATCGGCGGCGTGCTGCTGCAGGGCGGCTTCGGCACCGTGACGGGCATCGTCTTGGGCTGCATCATCTACGGCATCGTCGGCCTCGGGCTGTTCTACACCGGCTGGCCTACCGACTGGCTGCAGACCTTCATCGGCGCGCTGCTGGTGATCGCGGTGCTGACCAACAACGCCGTCCGCAACCTCGCACTCAACCGCGGGAGGCGCGCATGACCTCCCCGATCATGCAGCTCGAGAACGTCTCGCGCACGTTCGGCAACAACCTCGCGCTCAAGGACGTCAGCATCGACGTCTATCCGGGCGAAGTGCATTGCCTGCTCGGCGATAACGGCGCGGGCAAGTCGACGCTGATCAAGCTCATGTCCGGCGTGCTGACGCCGACGGTGGGCACCATCAGGTTCGGCGGCCAGCCGGTCAGCTTCGCCTCGCCCCGCGATGCGCAGGCTTACGGCATCGGCACCGTGCACCAGGACGTCGGCACCATTCCGCTGATCTCGGTGGCCCGCAACTTTTTCCTCGGCAACGAGCCGACGACCGGCTGGGGGCCATTCCGCCGGCTGGACCACAAGACGGCCAACCGCGTCTCGATCGAGCAGCTCAAGTCGATGGGCATCCGCCGGGTGCTCGACCCCGAACAACTGGTCGGCACCATGTCGGGCGGCGAGCGGCAAGCCCTCGCCATTGCCCGCGCCCTCTATTTTGGCGCCAAGCTCCTGATCCTCGACGAGCCGACGGCGGCGCTCGGCGTCAAGGAGAGCAAGATCGTCATCGATCTTATGTCCAAGGCGCGCGCCGACGGCATAGCGCTCGTGTTCATCACCCACAATGCGACGCACGCGCTGCAGGTGGGCGACCGCTTCACGGTGCTGATCCAGGGACGTGCCGCAGCGAAATTCCTGCGTGGCGAGAAATCCCGCGAAGAAGTGCTCAACCTGATGGCGGGTGGTGAAGAGTTCGAGGCCGTCGGCCACGGAGACTGAGGGGACCAATGCAGATCAACTGGACGTCGGGCCGCGTTGCGGCCCAGGGTTTTGTCTTGCCCGGTTTCGAGCCGGTGGCCGCCGAGTTCGAACGCAATTTCACTGAGCGCGCCGATATCGGTGCGGCGTTTGCTGCCATGCAGGACGGCCGGATGGTTGTCGACCTCTGGGGCGGTGAGGCCGCGCCCGGTCGCCGATGGCATGAGGACACGCTCCAGGTCATCTACTCGGGCACCAAGGGCCTTATGGCCGCATGTGTCCTGAAGCTTGTCGAACGTGGACAGTTAGCCCTTGATGACAGGGTCGCGACGTACTGGCCTGAATTCGCGCAGCACGGCAAAGGCACCGTGCGCGTCCGCCACGTGGTCTCGCATGGCGCCGGCCTGCCCGGCGTCGCCGAACCGCTTCGCGCATCAGATTGGCCCGATTACGAGCGCATCGAGTCGCTGCTCGCGGCGCAACCCTTTGCGCCCGACCCTGACGCGTTCCACGCCTACCACGCCCTCACCATCGGCTGGCTCGTGGGCGCCCTCGTCCGGCGGATCGATGGCCGCACGCTGGGTCGGTTCTTCGCCGACGAGATCGCGGTACCGCTCGGCCTCAACGCCTGGATAGGTCTCCCGGAAGAGCAGGAGCATCGCGTCGGCAAGATCAGGCTCGGCGAAGGCATGGGCCCCCTGACCGCCGAACAACTCGCCGATCCAGTGCTCAAATCCATCTGGGGCAACCCGCCGCTCTTTCCCGACAACGACATGGCATGGAACCAGCGCGCCATCCATGCCGCCGAAATCGGCGGGGCCGGGGGCATCGCCGACGCCCGCTCGATGGCGCGCTACTATGGCTGCATGGCGCGCGGCGGCACGCTCGATGGCGTCACCGTGCTCAGGCCCGAAACCGTCGCGCTCGGCCGCAGCGAACTCTCGCGCTTCATGGATCCCTACATCGCCGAGGCCATGGCCTTCGGCACTGTCTGGGCACTGCAAACTCCACAGGGCCGCTTCGGCCCCCCGGATGACGCCTTCGGCCACAGCGGCGCTGGCGGCTCGATCCACGGCGCCTGGCCCACGACGCGCACGGGCTTCAGCTACACCATGACCGAAATGCGCGCCGACCCCACCGACGCCCGCTCGCGCCACGTGCTGAAGCGCTTGCACGAGATCGTCGCTGCGGCCTGATCGGAAGCTCGACTACGCCGGTACAACTCGTCTGCCGACGGCGAAACGAACGTCGCCCGTCTGCTGGGCCACCGGCCGGCCGCCTTGTCCTCGACCGCCGGTGGCGATTTTCACGACTCAGTTAGAGCCACTGCGCCAGCGTCCAGGCGACATCGGTCCGTGCACCCTCGATGCAGCGTTGCAGCGCACGACCGCGTGCTTCGTCCAGCGACGGTCGGAGCTTGGCGGCAAGCGCTGCCGCTTCAGCGAGGCGATCGCCGTAAACCTGGAGCCTGTCAGGCTTTCGCTGCTGCAGATACTCAGGCCGCGTCGCGAGGTAGCGCGAGGGGTTGGCGTGGTTGTAGTGAACGCGGCTCGACGAAATCTGGCGCGGCTGGTCGGGCCGCGGCATGAGCGCGGCAAACGCCGTCTCTCCCAGGTTCCACAGCTCGAGCAGTCCATCACGGGCCGCCTGACTGGTGGGTGCGAATACCGCATCGAGGGCCTGGGTCAGCACGGCGGTTGGGTCGCGCGTCAGATCCTGCAGCATCCAGCCGTCGAACAGGAATCCCACCTCCGCGCCCGGGTTGATCAGCGGCAGGATGTAGCGCTCGATCTGGTCGCCGCCATCGGCCTTGAGCGCGCGCCAGTAGGGCACGTTGCCGAGGCTGAACGGCAGGAACCACTTGTCGCGATCCCAAAACGGCGGCGGGTCGAACCAGAACCCCTGCTCCGTGCCATAGGCGCATCCGAGCGCTTCGATGAGCGCCCGGCGATTGGCCTCGCCGCCGCGCGCCGCCGAATTGTTGAAGTCGTTGAGCACGTCGGCATGGCGCGTCATCTTGAGGACATGCGCCTGCTCGGCCGGATTGCCCAGGTCCATCCCCCAAGTGCTGATCGAAATCTTCTTGTCCGGCCAGCGCTCGCGGATATAGCCGGCGACCTGATCGTTGATGGCCGCATGGTATTCCAGCGCGCCCATTTCCTGGCAGCTGTCGCAACCGCAGCGTCCCTGGTCGGACGACTGCATGCTGACGCCGTCTGGATCGTACTGGTCCATGACGAAATCGACGACGCGCCGCATCCACTCCCACGATTGCGGCCGGCTGGCGCACATGTTCTGCGGCGATCCACCGTCAACGCGCGGATCGGACTCGATGATGGCATCGAAGCCCCAGCTGTTGAGGCCGAGCCCGAGATAGGCCTCGAGGCCGCGGCTGCGCACGTCGGCGATGATGCGGATGACGTCGCGGCGACGTTCATCGCTGACTGTGTCAGCTAGAAATGGATTCCAGGAGCGTCCGGCGATGAGACCCCACAGGATCATGCCGGTGTAGCCCGCCTCCTCGGCACGGCCGATCGCGTGCAGCAGATCGGCCATCATGCCTTGTTGAGCACGATGCTCGGCCAGGGTTCCCACAGCGGCGTGGAGCTGAAGTCGGAGGTCCATCCCGAGACGAGGCGATGGGTATAGCTCGTGGCTTTCGACATGCGTGTTCCGAAGATCAGGTGGTGAGCGGAAAGAAGCAGGCAACGCCGTGGTCGTCGCTGGCGGAGCTGAGCCGGGGAGCGTCGCGGCGGCAGCGGTCCTCGGCGCGGGCACAGCGCGGATGAAAGCGGCAGCCAGTGGGGATGCTGGTGGGGCTGGGCAGCTCGCCACCCACGAGCGACGCCGCGCGGTTGCCGCGCTGCGCCATGGTCGGGAGGCTGGCGATCAGGCCAGCGGTGTAGTGGTGGCGCGGATGGTCGAGGACCTCCTGTGCGGGCCCCTGCTCGACCACCTGCCCCAGATACATCACCGCCACCCGGTCGCAGAGATAGCGGATAACGCTGAAATCGTGCGAGATGAAGAGCATGGTGAGCTGCAGCGACTGTTGCAACTCGATGAAGAGATCGAGAATCTGCGCCTGCACGGACACGTCGAGCGCCGATGTCGGCTCGTCGACGATCAGCACATCGGGCGCCACCGACAGGGCGCGCGCCACGCCCACGCGCTGGCGCTGCCCGCCGCTCAGCTGGTGCGGATAGGCCGCGAGATAGTCGCGTGCGAGGCCCACGCTTTCAAGCAGCCGGCCCATTGCATCGTCGGCCGCGGCGCGCCCCGGACGGGACACTTTGCTCAGCCCCTCCCACAGAATCTGCCTGACGCTGAACGCTGGATTGAGGGAGGAATAGGGGTCCTGGAACACCATTTGCACGGTTCGGCGTGCCGCTGCCGCCGCCGCGCCCTGAGCGCCCGCGATATCGACGCCGTTGAGCATGATACTGCCAACGCTGGGCGTGGTGAGGCCCATGATCATCCGCGCGATGGTGGACTTGCCGCAGCCGGACTCGCCGATGAGTCCGAAGATCTCGCCTCGATTGATCTGCAGCGACACGTCGTCGACGGCTTTGACGGTGTAGGACGCCCCACCGAATGCGCCTGCGACGTCGAACGACCGTGACAGGCTCCTGAGGTCGAGAACGGCGACGTCTTCAGGCTGCGGCATTGAAGCACCTGATCATGTGGCCCGGCGCGACCTGCGTCTCATCGGGCATCCTTTCGCGGCACACCGGTAGAACGGCAGTGCAACGCGGCGCGAACGGACAGCCGCGCTGACCGACGGTGAGGCGGGGCGGCTGGCCGGCGATGGGGCTGACGCGCTGCGTCCGCCAGTTGCTCTGCGGGACCGAAGCGATGAGGCTGCGCGAGTAGGGATGGGATGGGCGCTGCAGCACCTCCTGCGACGGGGCGCTCTCGACAATGTAGCCGGCGTACATCACGGCGATGCGGTGGCTGATGCTGCCGGCGACCGCAAGATTGTGGGTAATGAAGATCATAGACATGCCGGAGCGACGCTGGATGTCCTCGAGCAGCCAGAGGATCTGGCCCTGAACGGTGAGGTCGAGCGCCGTCGTCGGTTCGTCGGCAATGAGCAGCGCCGGTTCGAGGGCGAGGGCGAGCGCGATGAGGACGCGCTGCCGCATGCCACCGCTGAGTTCGTGCGGATAGCTGCCGAGCCTGAGCCTGGCTCCGGGGATGCCGACCAGCTCCAGCAGGCGAAGGCAGCGCTCATCGACCTCGCGGCGCGGCAGGCGCCGATGCGTATCGATAGTCTCGGCGATCTGCCGGCCGATGGTCTCGGTGGGATTGAGCGAACTCATCGGGTTCTGGAAGATCATCGACACACGATCGCCCCGCAGCCTGCGGAACGCCGCATCGCTCATGGCCACGATGTCTTCGCCGGCAAGGCGCGCGGCACCGCCGACGATCCGCCCGTTGCGGGCAAGCAGTCGCATTAACCCCAGGCCGAGGGTGCTCTTGCCGCTGCCCGACTCGCCGACAACGCCCAGCACCTCGCCGGCCGCGAGGCTGAAGCTCGCTTCGCGCACGGCGGCAAGGTCGCCGCGCTCGGTGTGGAACGCGATGTCGAGCTTTTCGACATCGAGCAGGGCGGCAGGCTGCGTCATGATGTGCGGCCACGCGGATCGAGCAGGTCGCGGAAACCGTCGCCGACAAGATTGAGAGCAAGGACGGTGACGAACAGCGTGAAGCCCGGGAACAGCGAGAACCAGAGGGAGTCGCGAAGGTAGCGCTGGCTCTCCTGAATGAGCGTGCCCCAGGACGGCGTCGGTGGTTGCACGCTGAGGCCGAGATAGCCGAGCCCCGCCTCCGAGAGAATGGTGACCGCCAGCCCCAGCGAGATCAGCACCGTGAGCGGCCCCGCACAGTTGGGCAGGATCGCGCGGAAGACGATGAAATACCAGGGCGAGCCGAGCGCCTTGGACGCCGACACATACTCGTTCTCCTTGCAGGAGATGACCGCCGCGCGCGCGACGCGGATCGTGACGGGGATGCGCGCAATGGCGAGCGCGGTGAGGGCCGACGTGGAGGACGGTCCGATGATGGCGACGATGCCGATGGCCCACAGGATCGAGGGGAAAGCAAATAGCGCGTCCATGAGGCGGCTGACGACGCTGTCGGCCCAGCCGCCGAAGTAGCCCACCGTAAGTCCGATCGGTATGCCGACCAGCGCCGACAGGGTGACCGCCGAGAAGCTGACGAAGATCGACACCTGGCCGCCGAACAGGATGCGCGAGAACAGGTCGCGGCCATGCTCGTCGGTGCCCATCAGGTGTTCGAGCGACGGGCCGAGAAAACGCGCGTCATAGTTGGTGGCCTCGGGCGCGTAGGGAGCAATGAACGGGGCCAACACCGAGCAGCCGACGAGCAGCAGCGTGACGGCGAGGCCGATGCTGAAGGTGCGGTGGCGGCCGATCCACGCCGCCATGCGCGCCAGCAGCGGCGCTCGTTCGAAAGCTTGCACCGTCACTTAGCGCCTCCCAGCCGGACGCGCGGGTCGAGAAACGCATAGAGCAGGTCGACCGCAAGATTGATGAGCACGAACAGCGCCGCCATCACCAGCGCCACGCCCTGCACGAGGCTGTAGTCGCGCTGCAGGATGCCGTTGAGTACCAGCCGGCCCATACCGGGGAGCGCGAAGACGTTTTCGATGAGCACGGTGCCGCTCAGTAGCCAGCCCATCTCGAGGCCAAGCACGGTGACGAACGGAATGAGCGCGTTCTTGAGCACATGGCGCGTCATGACCATCCACTCGGCCACGCCCTTCATACGCGCGGTGCGCACATAGTCCTCGTTCATGACATCGAGGATGCCGGATCGCAGGAAGCGCGACAGACCGGTGGAGTAGATGATGCCCAGTGTGACCGACGGCAGGATCATCGAGCGCAGATTGCCCCACAGGCTCTCCTGCATGCGCACATAGCCGCCGGCGGGAAGCACGCCGAGATAGACGGCGAACACGTAGATGAACATGATGGCCAGCCAGAAGGACGGCAGCGACAGCCCGGCATAGGTGCCCAGCGTCACGGCATTGTCGATCCACGTCCCCTTGTTGCGCGCCGAGATCATGGCAACGGGAACCGCGATCGCCAGCGCGATGAGGATGGTCATGAGCATCAGCTGAAGGCTGACCGGCAGGGCGCGGGCGATGAGCGTGGTGACCGGGAACTGGCCGAAGATCGACGTGCCGAGGTCGCCATGCAGCACGTTGAGCAGCCAGATGCCGTAGCGGATATGGAGGGGCTGATCGAGCCCGAGCTGAATGCGCAGCGCCTCCCGGGATGCATCGCTGACCTCCTGGCCGAGGAGTGTCAGCGATGGATCGCCAGGGATGAGGTACGTGATGAGGAAGACCAGCATGGAGACGATGAGGAGCGTCAACACCATGCCGCCGAGTCTGCCCAGGATATAACGGATCAAATCGTGATCTCCCCGGCCGCTCGCCGATGAGGATGGGCAGCGTGCCGCCCATCCAGGGATCAATCGCAGCGCGAAGCTGCGCTGGATCAGCGATCCAGCCAGGTCGCGACCTGGCGGAAGGGCGCCACACCCCAGCTGTCGTAGCCGATGACGGAGTCGCGCGTCACTACGAAGTTGGGCGAAGCAGCGACGAAGTAGCCGGGGAGGTTTTCGGCCCACAGCGCCTGAAGCTTCATGTAGATGTCCTTGCGCTTGGCAGGATCGGCCTCGACAAGCCCCTCCTCGATCAGCTCGGCATAGCCGGGCACGGTCTCGGCGACGAAGCCGTCGAAATTGCCTTCACCGGGCTTGGTGAAGGTGGTGTCGTTGTAGGCGGAAGCAGGTTCGGTCACAGCGAGCGAACGAGCATCGAAGGCGATCTGGTAGTCCTTCTCCTTGATGATCTTGTTGGACCAGGCGGCCAGCTCCATGCCGGTGACTTTCACCTTGGCGCCGATATCGGCCATCTGCGCCTGGAAGAATTCGCTGATGGTCTGATAGTCCTCGAGGCCCACGGGGTAGAGGATTTCGATCTCGAGAGGCTTGTCGGCGCCGTAGCCGGCCTCGGCGAGGAGCGCTTTGGCTTTCTCGGGATCGTAGGCGTACATCGTGTCGACTTCGGCATTGTAGGCGAAGTTACCCGGATCGATCGGCGTGTTGGTGACGCGCGCGAGGCCCGCGAGGAAATCGCGGCTGTATTTGGCGCGGTCGAAGCCATAGAGCACGGCCTGCCGCACCGTCTTGTTGTCGAACGGCGCTTTGTTGAGGTTGAGGTAGAAGATCCCCAGCAAGCCGCCATTGACCTTCTTGACGCTGATGCCTTCGGAGGTCGCGAGCCGTGCGATGTCCTTGATGGCGACGTCGAAGTTCACGTCGATATCGCCCGACAGCAGGTTGGCGATGCGCGCCTCGGAGTCCGGCATCGGCCGATAGACGAGCTCGTCGAGATAGGGCAGACCGGCCTCATAATAGCCGGGGTATTTCGCAAAGCGCAGGCTCTCGCCCGGCAGCCATTCGACATAACTGAACGGGCCGGTGCCGACGGGCGTCGTGGCCAGCTGGTCGGCCGGCACGCTCTTGGAGATGATGTCGATATCCGCAAGCAGGTCGATAAACGTCGCGTCCGGGCTCTTGAGGTGGAACACCACCTGAGTCGGCGAGGCGACTTCGAGACTGTCGAGCTTGACCAGCCGCGGCGGGTACTCGCTGGGAAGGTCGGGCGTGGCGAGACGATCGAAGGTGTACTTGACGTCATCGGCGGTGAACGCTTCACCGTTATGGAAGGTGACACCCTCACGCAGATCGACGACGAGAGTCTGGGGATCCGACCAGGTCGAGCCCGTCGCCAGGTACGGCAGCTTGGTGCCGTCGGCAGTATTGCGGAACAGCTGCTCGAAAATCTGGCGGCGCGCGGTCTGCCAGACCGACAGCTGGCTCACATGCGGATCGAGCGTCTTGGTGTCGCCGTTCATGCCGACGACCAGCCGCCCGCCGGGCTTGGGATCGGCCGCCAGAGCGTGGCTCGAACCGAGCAGGGCGGACAGGCTCACGCCCATGCCGAGCATTGCGGACCCGCGCAGGAAAGCCCGGCGCGTCGACTTCATCCCGAATAGAGAACCCATGGTTTTCCCCTTATCGACCTATCTGCTGACCAGATTGTCTGACAGGATGACAACATGATGTCGCCGAACTGTCAAGCTGTGATGACGCGGCGCGAAAGCGAAAATCGCGACGTGTAGAATGCCGCTATGAACGCGTCCGCCGCCTGCCCTATTTTGGCAGTGCGAGGACCTGCGCCATTGTTCCGCCATCGACCGCGAGTTCGGCACCGGTGACGAAATCCAGATTGGGATCGGCAAGGAACAGCGCAGCGCGCGCCACATCCTCGGCCAACCCGGCACGACCGGCGGGAATCGATTGCGCGAACAACGCCACAAGCTCCGGCTGCTGGAACAAGGTTTTATTACGCGGAACGTGGATCGGCCCCGGCGCAACCATATTGGCAGCGATACCATGGCGTGCGAGATCGACCGCCATCGCCTTGGTGAGCAGGCGGATGCCGCCTTTGCTCGCGACGTAGGGCGCGGCCTCGGGTTCCGCGGCGAAAGCATTGACCGAACCCATCGTCACCAGCCTGCCCTTGGTGCCCGTAGCGATCATGGACCGCGCGACCGCCTGGCAGATGTGGAACGTCCCATTGAGATTGACGTCGAGATGGCGCGACCAATCCTCGACGCTCAGCGTCTCGAAAGGACCGCTGGCGCCCAGGATTGCTGCCGTGTGGATGAGCGCATCGATGTGTCCGGCAATCGCGGCGGTCTCCGCCACCAGCCGGTCGATCGCCGCACGGTCGCGGATGTCGGCGGCGATGAATCGAGCATCGCCGATGCCAAGCTCAAGCGCCGGCGGCTTGAGATCCGTGGCGACCGCGATGGCGCCTTCGGCCATGAGCGCACGCACCGCCGCCGCGCCGATGCCGCCTGCGGCGCCGGTAACCAGAACCACTTTGCCATCGAACCGGTGCGTCATCGCGTGCTCTCTTTCACAACGCAAACTGCCAGATCGCCGGGCTGCACGCTGTTGAGGTGCCGCACGGCCATGACGACGCCGTCGAAACCGGCGCGGAACTCGTGGATCATCGTGCCGAACGCATTGTGGAGACGCGCGATGGTCTGCCCCTCGTGCACGCGCTCGCCCAGTTGCACGACGGTCTCGATGAACCCGCCCGTAGGCGTGCGCTCCCAATCGCCATCGAGGCAGGCAGCGGTCAGAGGGCGTTTGTGCGCGGCGTCGATCATGCCGTGATGCGCGAGCACCGAGAGATAGCCCCCCAGATAGTTAGTCGCATCGGCGGGAAGGCAGTTGCCGCGTCCGCCGATCTCGGCGCCGCAGACCGCGATGCCGCGGCGGGCCGCTTCGTAAGATAGCACACCCTTGACGGGAGGCAGGCGCCAGAGAAAGGCGATCCCCATCTGCCGGGCGATCTCCAAGGACCGTGCCGCCGTCTCGGGGTCGATCTCGCCGCCCTCGTAGAAGCCGGCCACAGGCAGGAAGGCCAGTCGGACGCCACCCGAATGGCTGTCGATAAGCACATCCGCCTTCGCGATGATGGTGCGCATCAGCGCCGCGGCAAGCCGATGCGACAGTGTGCCGTTGGGATCGCCAGGAAAGATGCGGGCGAGATTTTCGCCATCCACCGGACTGGTCCGCGTGCCGGCCGCGAAGGCGGACGGATTGGCCACCGGCACCAGCAGCAGCCGGCCCGCGAGCTTGCGGGGATCGATCGTTTCGGCAAGCGCGCGCAGGGCCGCCGGCCCCTCATACTCGTCGCCGTGAACCCCCGCCGTAATGACGACCGTCGGACCGCTCGAGGCGCCGTTGATCGCAATCAGCGGGAAGGCATGTACCGCTCCGTCCGCGCCGGTGGCGTAGGTCACGAGGCGATCAACGCGCGTACCGGGCGGCGCCGCAGTGACGGCGTCGCCCGCATCGGCCGAAATAGTCTCTGGGCTCATCACACCTTGATCCGGTAGTCGATGCGCGGCACGATCTTGAGGTCGCGGAACTCGTTAGCGATGGTGAGCAGTCGCTCGATGGTGCCTTCGACCATCGCCTTGCCCTTCTCCGGCGTCGCCAAGGTCGCGGTACCGGCGACCCCCGACACGTTCATGCGGCTCCAGTAGTTCATGAAGAACACCTTCCGGCTGTCGCTCAGATCGGGATAGAGCCAGCGGGGCCCGCCGCGATGTGCTGGTATCTCGTCGACAGCCTTGTCCATCTGGACCTTGCCGGGATCAATGTGCAGATACTCCGACGTCTCCCATTCGCAGGCGTGGTCGGCCGCATAGGGTCCGCCCTCGAGCACGGAGGCGATGACGTCCCAGCCGACCTGCCAGTGATTGACCGAACCGCACAGGCACGTCTCGTTCTCGACCGTCACGCGCCGAGAGATGAGATCGCAGAGCGGCGCGTTCGAGCCATGGGCATTGACATAGAGGATGTGCTTGAACCCCTGCGAGGCCAGGCTGGCACCCACATCGACACAATAGTCCATGAAGTGCTGCATCTTGATCGAGATGGTGCCGGGGAAGTCCATGTTGTGGTCGTTGTAGCCGTAGTGGATCGGCGGCATGGTGACGACGGTCGAATTGGAGCGCTTGGCGACCTCATCGCAGATGTGCACGGCGATCACGTTGTCCACGTCGACCGGCAGGTGGTAGCCGTGCTGCTCGATGGCGCCGACCGGGATCAGCACGACCCGCTCCTGTTTCACCGCTTCGTTGACCTCGGGCCAGGTCATGTCGGCGTAGAGGTGCTTGGTGGTCATTTCGAGTTCTCCTGGACGAAGACGGGTGGTGAATAAGCGACGCCGCGCCTGATCGAGCAGCGTAAGGCTCAGCTGCTGATTGGAACGGCCGACGACGCGGGGCCAAATCGGCCAGTCGGTGACCGCTGCGTTGCGCGATTCCTGCGGATCATGCTGCCTCTGCCCCACGACCATATCGGTGACCGGAACAGCGTTTTCGCCTTCCTGCCCGATTGTCAGACATTCAGAATATGTGTAGAATTTCCGAGACGGTCAAGAGAGATTTGGGGCCAGGCGAAGAGCGATGCAGGGAACGGACGGCGAGAGATCGATGTGGCGCTACCGCCCGATGCTGCCCGAGATGGACCACCCGCCAGTGAGCCTGGGCGAAGGCCTCACCCCGTTGGTGGCTAGCCGCCTTCTCCCCGGCATCAAGCTGCTGTGGAAGGACGAGACGCGCAACCCGACGGGCTCGCACAAGGATCGGGCCCTCTCGCTTGCGGCATCGCACGCCCGGGCAGTTGGCGCGCGAACCATGGTGGTGGTGTCGGCCGGCTCGACGGGATTGTCCAATGCCGCCTATGCGGCGCGCGCCGGCTTGCGCAGCGTGGCAGTGATGTCAGCGGGGGTGCCGCGCGAGCGGACCTATCCTCTGCACGCGCTGGGGTCGCGTCTGGTGGCAGTGGACGCGGGGATCGACGAGCTGATCGCGACCGTCAACGGCCTTGCCGGACGCGGCGGCATCTATGTGGCTTCCACCACCCAGGCGGCCAATCCCGTACAGGCGGAAGCGGCGCGCACCATCGCTTTCGAGCTGGTCGACGACCTCGGGGATGCGCCGGACATCCTTGTTGTCCCGGTCGGCGGGGGCGGCACGATCGCGGCGATGCATCGGGGCTTCGTGCAACTGCGTGAGGCGGGCCGCATCACGCGCCTGCCGCGGCTGATCGCGGTTGTCCCGTCACGCTATGATGCGCTGAAGACGGCGCTCGATTCGGGCATCGAGTCGGCCGCGGACTTCTTCGCCCTCCCCGCTCCCCGCGGCGGCTCTACTGTGCTCAACAAGATCGCTCACGATCATGCGCCCGACGCCATCGCCGCTTTGCGCGCGCTTCGCGAGAGCAACGGCGCGGTCCGCAGTTTCGATGACCGCGAGGCGATCGCCGCCGTCGCCCGGATCGGCGCCGCGGACGGGCTTTATCTCGAGCCGTCGAGCGCGATCGTGCTGCCGGCGCTGGAGGCGATGCTGCGCGACGGGACCATCGACGCGAGCCACACTGTGGTGGCGTTGGCCTGCGGCTCGGGATTCCGCGAGACCAGCGTGATGCTCGACGCCGAGCCGCTTGCCGTCGAGACGGCGACCCTGGCAGACTTGCCCAAAACGCTGTCGCGGTAAGCCCATGCATATTCACGGTCGATGGCATCAGCTTCTCGGCAGCCACGCGGGCACACAACTCTCGCACCAAGCTGACTGCAACACCTTCGGCCTTGCGACGAGCGCTGGACTGATCCTGTTCGATGCAGGTTCCGGTATCGATCTGCCGCGCGGCGCGTTCGAGGCCGCCGGATTTCCGCAGGGCCCCTCGCACATCCTGCTGACACACGGTCACGCCGATCACTCGGGGGGCGCGGCAGGATTGGCGGCGACCTATGGCGCAACGCTCCACGCCGGCGAACTGACGGCGCTATGGCTGGACGAGGGCAATGAGGACAGGATCAGTTTGCCGGCCGCGCGCCGGGCCGGCGTCTATCCGCCCGACTACCGCTTTGCAGCGGTGCGCGTAGACCAACTGGTTCGAAGTGGTGCGCCGATCGCGATCGGCGAGGCAATGATCACCCCCGTCGCGACGCCGGGCCACAGCGCGGACCATTTGAGCTACCTTGTGGAGGCGGACGGCGAGACCGTCCTTGTCGGCGGGGACGCGATCTTCGCCGGTGGCACGGTGGTGCTGCAGGATACGTGGGACAGCTCGGTGGCCCAGACCTGCGAGAGCATCAGAATGCTGTCGGCGCTGTCGTTCGACGTGCTGCTCGCGGGCCATGGGCCCTGCGTGCTGACCCAGGCGCGCAGCGTCATCGACATTGCCATGGCGCGGGTGGCGAGGCTCCTTCCTCCACTGAACTTTCTATGATCCGTATTGCCAAATTGCCGGACGCACCCTAGCTGTCAGATAATCTGAGAGGAAATCGATTGCCGCTTCAACCTGTTGTTCGATTGACCAGTACGCAGACGGCCGCCAACCAGCTGCTGGCCATGATCAGGTCTGGAACCTGGAAAGTCGGCGACGAGCTGCCGTCCGAAAAGGAGCTGACTGAGAGCCTGGGGGTCGGACGCTCCACCGTCCGCGAAGCTCTGCAGAATCTGGTGGCGCTCAACGTTGTGGAATCATCGGCAGGTCACCGGACGGTGGTGAAGGCGCCGACGCCGCAGGAGCTGTTCCGCACCGACGTGATCGGCCTTCTCATCAACGACACGCTGGCCGAAGAGATGCTTGAGGCGCGCATCATGATCGAGCCCGATTGCGTGCGGCTGGCGACCGAACGCGCCACGGCCGAAGACCTCGAGGAAATCGAGCGGCTGCTGGAGGAGCACGAGGCATTGCATCGCCAGAACAAGCCAGTGTCCGAGTATGGAGCGTTGTTCCATATCAAGCTGGCGGAGGCCTCGCACAATCGCGTGGCAGCCTCTTTCATGTCCTCGATACTCCACATCATGAAAGAGCGCGGCCGGCGGATCGATGCGATTCCCAATGCGCGACGCAAGGAACTGGATGAACACCGCGCGATCTTCGAACTGGTAAAGGCCCGCAAGGGCCTCAAGGCCTCCGCGGCGATGCGCACGCATATCCTCGAATGGTCCAACACCTACTTCAGCGAAGGCTAGAAGTGGTGCCCCCGACGCAGCTGACCTATCTGGCTGGTCCGATCAGCCGGGAGCGGATGGCGTTGGATATGGTGTCGAAGGTGAAGACGACGATGAGGATGAGGACGACCATGTAGGCGACCTTGTCCCAGTCGGCATTCGTGCCCATCGCTTCGAGCAGCTTGAGGCCGATACCGCCGGCACCTACCGCGCCGATCACGGTGGCCGAACGCGTGTTGCTCTCCCAGAAATACAGCGACTGCGAGATGAACACTGGCAGCACCTGCGGCACCACACCGTAGCGATTGACGGCACCGGCCGATGCGCCAACCGATGTCACGCCTTCGCGCTGCTTGTCGTCGATATTCTCGAGCGCCTCGGCATAAACCTTGCCCAAGGCACCGGTGTCGGTGAACAGGATCGCCGCGATTCCCGGGATCGGGCCGGGCCCGAAGCCGCGCGTGAAGAACAGCGCCCAGATCAGCATGTCGATCGAGCGCAGGAAATCGAACGTGCGCTTCATGAACCAGTTGGCAACGCGGTTGGGCGTGATGGTCCGTGCCGCGATGAAGGCTAGCGGAAAGGCGACGAGCGTCGCGGCGAGCGTGCCGACGAACGCCATCACCAGCGTCTGCATCAGCTTGGACAGGATGTCGGCGTGCTGCCAGACCTTGTTGCCAAGAAAGTCGCGGACCAGCAGCTGCGCGTTGGACATGCTGGGTTCGAGGCGATCACCGACGAACAGCAGCCTCATCACCTCGCCGAAGTCGCGGCCCCAGAACGCCGAGTCCTGGTCGAAGAAGAAGTTGGACCAGCCCAAGAACCGGCGCTGCACGAACACCTGGTTGGACCGGATCTCGGCCTGACCCGCAAAGCCGTAGGTGACCAGCACCTTGGTGCCGTCCTGTTGGATGGCGGCGGGCACACCCTCGGGTGCGAGTGCGGCATCGGGGCCGATCGCCACGCGATACACCGCGCCATCAAGGACTACGTCGACGGCGCTGGTCGATACCTCGAGCCGGTTCGCCTCGCTGCCGAAGCTCACGGTCATCGAGCCGTCAGCGCGCGGCGTGAGCCAATCGATCGGCGTGTCGCTGCGATACTGGCCGCGACTCGACCACGTCGCGGTCACGTGGCCATCCTCGAAACGGAGGCGCGGCTGGGCGCGCCAAGAGTACCAATCCTGAATGTAGATGCCGGCGCGGTCCCATTTGCCAGTGCTGAGGGCGCCGGGAACGTCGAAGAAAAGGAAGCAGCTCACGAGGTAGGCCAGCGTGACGAAGATGCCGGCGAGCAAGCCCCAGCGCGACCAGAAGGACGGGCGGAAGATCACTGGATAGGCCGCGCGCAGGCGGGCGCGGTCGTCGGCGGTCACAGCGAGAGTGGTCATTACGCAGCTCCCCTACCGAGTTCGAAGCCGACATTGCCGACGAGGCGCCGGCGTAGGAAGCCCGACAGCTGGTCGACGCAGATCACCGTGATCAGCAGCAGGATGACGATGGCGTAGGTCTTGGCGGCATGGTTCTGGCCGATCGACAGGCGGAACAGCTGACCGATGCCGCCGCCACCCACCGCGCCGATGATGGTCGAGGCGCGGACGTTGATCTCGGTGCGCAGTAGCGCATAGGAGACGAAGTTGGGCAGCACCTGCGGGACGATGCCAAAGCGCACGCGCTCGAGCCAGTTGGCACCGGTGGCGCGGAGCCCCTCCTCGGGCTTCATGTCGGCATTCTCGACCACCTCGAAGAACAGCTTACCGAGCGCGCCGATGGTGTGGATCGAAACGGCGGCGATCGCTGCGATCGGGCCGATCGAGATGACGGCGGTGAGAAGGCCCGCAATCACGATCTCCGGGAAGGCGCGGAAGATCTCCATCGTGCGGCGAACGAAGAATCGCACCGGTCCCGCGCCGACCAGATTGGTTGCCGCAAAGAAGCAGAGGCCGAAAGCGAAGGTGAAGCCAATGATGGTCGAAACGATCGCGATGTTGATCGTCACGGCCAGCTCATAGATGAAGCGCGGAATATAGATGCTGTCGGTGAGCCAGATGCGCGCCGAGGTGTAGTCGTATTTGAGCGAGCCATCATGGTAGGGCGACGGCAGATCGAACATCGCTCGAAAGATTTCGAGCGGATCACGTGGAACGAAGTTCTTGATGAAGTCGAAAAGGTAAGGCAGTCGATCGAGGAATTTGCCCGAGTTCGACGCATTGGCAAAGTTGAGCGACGCGGCGAGAACGATCACAAAGATGGCGATGGCGATGATGGTGTAGAGACGGCGCTGGCGCAGCTGCTGCCGATAATGTCCGAGGATCGTCGCCGACCCCGCGCTCAGTGCCATCTGCGTCATGCGCCGACCTCGCGATACGAAAACGGCGGCGCCATGGGGCACCGCCGTTTGAAGGTTTGGCTCGGTCAGCCGCCGATCACCGACTTACGGGCGTCGATGATGGTCTGGTAGAAACCCTGGTCGGCCGGGGCGAAGTCGACATAACCGCCAGCGGTGAACGAGTCGAAGCAGGCGAAATCGGTCTTGGGCAGGGCGACGAAGAAGTCCTTGATCTTGGCCTGCATCTCGGCCGGAAGGGCCTTCGACACCATCAGCGGACCGTTCGGGATGATCGGCGACTGCCAGACTTCGACGATGTCGTCCATGTCGAGAAGACCCTTCTCGACCATGATGTGGAGGTTGCCCGAGGTGTAACCTTCGGCCCAGTCGCCCGTGCCCGAGCCGAACGTCGTGCCGACATCCCAGGTGCCATCGAGCACGCCGAGGACGAGGTTTTCGTGACCGCCGCCGAAGCCGGTTTCCGAGAAGTATTCGGCGACCGGCATGCCCAGTTCGGCCGGCAGCGCAACGTTGGGGACGAGGTAGCCCGAGGTCGAATCCGGATCGGCGAAGCCGAGCTTCTTGCCCTTGGCATCGGCCAGGGTCTTGATGCCCGAGTCGGCACGCGCAACCATGATCGTGTGGTAGCCGAGCGAACCGTCGGCCTGCTTGGTGGTGAGGATCGGCTCGACCGCGTTGGGATCCTGCAGATAGATCGCGGCATAGGACGACGCGCCCATGATGGCGATGTCGATGGTGTGGCCGAGCAGGCCCTGGATCACGCCATTGTAGTCGGGCGCCGGGAAGATCTGCACTTCGGACACGCCGGTGGCGGCCTTCAGCGGCTCGACGAGGCATTCGGTGCGCTTGACCTGGTCGGACGCATTCTCGGAGCCATCGAGACCGATGCGCAGCACGGTGACATCCTGCGCCATCGCAGCGGAGGAGACGAGAATGGCAACAGAGGCCATCAGGACAGTACGGATCGCGGACATGGAAATCTCCTTTGGTGACGCGATGGATATCCGCTGGGCTTCATTGTCCGATCGGACGGCCCCGCGGCGTTTCTGGATCAGTTGAGCGCGAGTTCGCGGGCCAGCGACCCGATGGGCGCCGGCACCTTGGTGCGCGTGGGAATGGTCTCGAGGCTCGTCGAGGTCATGGCCTCCTTGAGCCCATCGGCGCCGTAGATTTCGCGCGCAATGTCGGTGGTGAGCTGGTTGGGCGTGCCGTCGAAGACGACGCGGCCCTGCGACATGCCGATGATGCGCTCGCAGTAAGCGCGCGCCGTATCGAGCGTGTGCAGGTTGGTGATGACGGTGATACCCTGCTCGTCGTTGATCGAGCGGAGCGAATCCATCACGATCTGCGCATTGCGAGGATCGAGCGAGGCGATCGGCTCGTCGGCGAGAATGACGCGTGGCTCTTGAAGCAGTGCACGGGCGATGGCGACGCGCTGCTGCTGGCCGCCCGAAAGGGTCTGCGCCCACTGGCTTGCGGTCTGCGCGATATCCAGCCGTTCGAGCGCCTTGAGCGCGGTCAGCTGCTCGTCTTCCGAAAAGATCTGGAGCAGGTTGAGAAACGTGTTGCGGCGGTTGAGCCGGCCGAGCATCACGTTGGTGATGACGTCGAGGCGCGGCACGAGGTTGAACTGCTGGAAGATCATCGCGCAGTCGCGCTGCCACTTGCGAAGCGCCTGACCGCGCAACGATGACACGGCGACGCCGTCGAAGGAGATGCGGCCGTCGCTGACATCGATCAGCCGGTTGATCATCCGGAGCAGTGTCGACTTGCCGGCGCCCGAGCGGCCAATGATGCCGACCATCTGGCCGGCGGGAATTTCGAGATCGACGTTGTCGACGGCGACCTTGGTTCCAAACCGGCGCGTCACATTCTCGATCTTGAGCATCTGTTCGGCCCCGCTGCTGTCGCGGAGCCAAGTGCTAGGGCTGACGCACGAAATCCGAATGTCGGTTCGCTGACACTTCGGTGACAGTGCAGAACACCGTCACATGACAGCCTAAGCCTCGTAACGGTCGAGCAATTCAGCAGCGGGCAGCTTACGGAAATCGTCGAGCCGGTCGCGCAACGTCTCGTGCGGCCAGTCCCACCAGGCGAGCCTTTCGAGTCGCTCGATAGTGCGCTCGTCGAAGCGCAGGCGGACCACCTTGGCCGGTACGCCTACGGCAATCGCATAGGGCGAGACGTCGCGCGTCACCACGGCGTTCGAGCCGATGACGGCGCCGTTGCCGATCGTCACACCCGGCATGATGACCGCACCGTGCCCGATCCAGGTGTCATGACCGATGCTGATGCCGTGGCTGGAACGCCAGTCGAAGAACTCGCGATTGTCCTCGGCGTCGTCGAAGTACCAGCTGGAGCGGTAGGTGAAGTGATGCAGCGAGGCGAGTTCCATCGGGTGCTTGCTCGCGTAGATGCGCACATGGCTCGCGATATTGGCAAACTTGCCGATGGTGGCAAAGGCGATCTGCGTGTTCTCTACGGCATAGGAATAGTCGCCGATGGTCGAGTTGCTGACCTGCGAGCCGGCGCCGATCTCGGTGTAGCGGCCCAGAGTCGAGGCCTTCACCACGGCAGTGGGATGGATGAAGGGACGTTCGCCGAGCCGACTCATGCGGCAACTCGCGCGGCAAAGCCGGTGACGTCGACAATGCGGTCGGCAACGCGATGCCGCACATCGTCATCGTGGAAGATGCCGAGCATCGCAACGCCGGCCCGCTTCTTTTCCTCGATCATGCCCACGACAACAGCACGGTTGATGGCATCGAGCGAGGCCGTCGGTTCGTCGAGCAGCAGCACGGGATGGTCCGTGATGAAACCGCGCGCGATGTTGACGCGCTGCTGCTCGCCGCCGGAGAACGTCGCTGGAGGCAGGGACCACAGCCGCTCGGGCAGATTGAGCCGCACAAGCAGGTCGGCCGCGCGGCTGCGGGCGATCTCGCGGTCGACGCCGCGCGACACAAGCGGCTCGGCCACAACATCGAGCGCCGAGACGCGCGGCACGGTGCGGAGGAACTGGCTCACATAGCCCACCGTCTCGCGGCGCAGCGCCAGCGTCTCCCGCGGCGTGGCCACCACGAGGTCGACAAACGCGTCGTCCTGGGCAAACAGAATCTCGCCCGCATCGGTCGCGTAGTTGCCATAGACCATCTTGAGGATAGAGCTTTTGCCCGCGCCGCTCGGTCCACCGAGCACCACGCATTCCCCCGCATGCACGCTGAAGGTCACCGCGGACACGACAGGCAGCATCAACCCATCGCGCAGATGCATGGTGAAGCTCTTGGCAACATCGCGAAGCTCGAGCCGCACCTGGCCATTCGGGCCTGGCTGGTAGCCGCCCGATACGATCGCAGGGTTGGGCATGGCGATATCGATCATGATCAGACCTGGAGAATCGAGGACACGAGAAGCTGCGTATAGGGCTCGCGGGGATCGTCGAGGACGCGATCGGTAAGGCCGGCCTCGATCACCTTGCCCTCCTTCATCACCATCATCCGATGGCTGAGTAGGCGCGCGACGGCGAGATCGTGCGTGACGACGATAGCCGAGAGCCCCAGATCGGAGACCAGTCCCCGCAGCAGGTCAAGCAGGCGCGCCTGCACCGACACGTCGAGACCGCCGGTGGGTTCGTCCATGAACACGAGACGGGGATTGGTGACGAGATTGCGTGCAATCTGCAGACGCTGGCGCATACCGCCCGAGAAGGCACGCGGCTGATCGTCGATTCGGTCCGTGGCGATCTCGACGCGCGACAGCCAGTCGAGCGCCGTGGAGCGGATACGACCATAGTGCCGATCGCCCACGGCCATCAGCCGCTCGCCGACATTGGCGCCGGCGCTGACCGTCATGCGCAGACCATCGGCCGGGTTCTGGTGCACGAAGCCCCAATCCGTGCGCAGCAGGAAGCGGCGCTCGGCCTCGGTCAGATCGTAGAGATTGCGAAACTGGCCATCGCGCATGCGGTATTCGGCGCGACCGAAACTCGGTTCGAGCTTGGTGGCCAGGCAGTTGAGCAGCGTCGTCTTGCCCGAACCGGACTCGCCGACCACCGCCAGCACTTCGCCTGGCCACAGATCGAAGCTCACATCGACGCAGCCAATGCGCTGTCCATAGAACTTGCTCAGTCCGTCGACCCTGAGGAGCGGCGCGTCAGACATTGGCGGTCTCCGTCGGATTGACGCCGAGCTTGCCGACATGGCCGGCCTCGCGCCGCGTCTCGCAATGGTCCGTGTCTGAACATACGAACATGTGCCCACCCCGATCGTCGAGCACAACCTCGTCGAGATACACGCCCTCGGCACCGCAGAGCGCACAGGGCTCGGTGAACGTCTGCACCTCGAAGGGGTGGTCCTCGAAGTCGAGGCTCACCACCTCGGTGTAAGGCGGAATTGCGTAGATGCGCTTTTCGCGCCCGGCACCGAACAGCTGCAGCGCTGGGCTCATATGCATCTTGGGGTTGTCAAACTTCGGCGTCGGCGAAGGGTCCATGACGTAGCGGCCCTCGACCTTCACCGGGTAGGCGTAGGTGGTCGCGATCTCGCCGTGTCGTGCAATGTCTTCGTAGAGCTTGACATGCATGAGCCCGTACTCTTCGAGCGCGTGCATCTTGCGCGTCTCCGTCTCGCGCGGTTCGAGAAAGCGCAGCGGCTCGGGAATCGGCACCTGGTAGACGAGGATTTGCCCCCCGGTCAGTGGCTCCTCGGGGATGCGGTGGCGGGTCTGGATGATCGTCGCATCGGCCGTATGCGTCGTGGTCGCGACATTGGCGACCTTAGCGAAGAAGGCGCGGATCGACACCGCATTTGTCGTATCGTCGGCGCCTTGGTCGATCACCTTCAGAACATCGTTCTGGCCGATGATCGACGCGGTCACCTGCACGCCGCCCGTGCCCCAGCCATAAGGCATCGGCATCTCGCGGCTCGCGAACGGCACTTGATAGCCGGGAATCGCGATCGCCTTGAGGATGGCGCGGCGGATCATCCGCTTGGTCTGCTCGTCGAGATAGGCAAAGTTGTAGCTGGCGATGGCGTTCATTCCGCCGACTCCTTGTAGCTGGCCGCCTCGTGTTCCGCGCGCAGCTTGCGGATCAGTCCGAGCTCGGCCTGGAAGTCGACATAGTGCGGCAGCTTCAGATGTTCGACGAAGCCGGTTGCCTGCACATTGTCGGAGTGCGAGATGACAAACTCTTCGTCCTGCGCGGCGGCCGTAATGTCCTCGCCGAGTTCGCGCGCGCGGAGGGCGCGGTCGCAAAGCGCCATCGCCATCGCCTTGCGCTCGGCCTGACCGAAGACGAGACCGTAGCCACGCGTAAACTGCGGCGGGGTCTGCGCATTGCCCTTGAACTGATTGACCATCTGGCATTCGGTGACGCGGATGCGACCGAGGTTGACGGCAAAGCCAAGCTCGGGAATGTCGAGCGCGACGTCCACCTCGCCGATGCGGATTTCGCCGGCAAAGGGGTGGCTGCGCGCATAGCCGCGCTGCGTCGAATAGCCCAGCGCCAGGAGGAAGCCTTCGTCGCCGCGCGCCAGCGCCTGAAGGCGCAGATCGCGGTTCATCGGAAACTCCATCGGCTCGCGCGTCAGATCGCCGATCTCGCCGCTGTCCTGGCCATCGGGCTCGATCAAACCCTCATGCGCCAGAAGATCAGTCACGCGCGGCATGCTCTCGGCCGCGCTTTCGCGCAGCGCAGGCTCCGCGACGTCGCCGGCAACGATCGACGGATCGAGCAGGCGATGCGTGTAGTCGAAGGTGGGCCCGAGCAGTTGGCCGCCTGGCAGATCCTTGTATGTCGCCGAAACGCGCCGCTCGGTCAGCATCTTGCCCGTCTCGATCGGCTGCGAGTAGCCGAAGCGCGGCAGCGTCGTGCGATAGGCGCGGACGAGGAAGATCGCTTCGATCAGGTCGCCGCGCGCCTGCACGATCGCCAGCGCCGCGAGCTCCCGATCATAGAGCGAGCCCTCGCCCATGGCGCGATCGACGGCAAGACCGAGCTGCTCCACGATCTGGTCGAGCCGCAGCGCCGGCACGGTACGGTTGCCACGGCGCCGATCCGCAAGCAGCTTGTGGGCATTGGCGATCGCGGCCTCGCCACCTTTGACGGCGACATACATCAGTGCGCCTCCATCGAAATGCGCGTGGTGCGCGGCAAGCCGATGACACGCCCCTCGGTGGCAAGCAGCAGGTCGACACCGCGCGGAAACAGGCCGCGATTGGCGGTCCACTGGCCAACGAAGTCGTGTGGCAGCGGATGGGGCGCGATGTGCCGATGGTCCTCGATGCCCGGCCCGCGGAGCGAAATTCCGTCGCCACCAGTGAGCGACGCGACGCTCAGGGCAATCGTCGTCGACCGATCGGGATACTCGTCGGTCCCCAGCGCAAATCGCCCGAGCGCCGGCAACGCATCCGCGGTCGAGACCAGTGCGAACTGTGCGCGCGACGGATCGGTGGTCAACGGCGCCGCAGTGTGAAACCGCAACCAGCTGACGACGGCGTCAGACTCCGCGAGCGCCGGATCGAGCCATACGATCGTGTCGTGATCGCAGAGCGTCAACGCGATGGCCGCCAGCTCCGGCGCGAGTCCCGCGGGCGCCTCGAGCGGCGCGTCGAGCGCCTGCATTTGCCCGGGATTGGCCAACGCATCCATCAGCGCGCGAAACGTCGCCTGAGCGCCGAACACCGGCTCGGCGAAACCGCCGTCGAGCGTCTGTCCCAGCATCAATCCTCTCCGCGAACCATGGTGAAGAACTCGACCTTTGTCGCGGCCGTCTCGTCGCGGCGCTGCTTGTCGCGCTCATAGGCGACATCGCGCAGCGGCCGGAGGATGGCGAACTCGATGTTGGTGGGCTCGCGCTGGAACAGCGCGTCGATGACGGCGATGAGCCTTGCCTTCTCTTCGTCGCGCCCAAGGCAATAACCGTGCCCGACTTCGCCCGTACCGATCCGCACGCTGGCGCGGCTCACCGTCGCCTCACCCAGATTGAACGGCGCCCCACCGCCGCCTGTACGGCCACGCAGCATGATCAGTCCGGTTTCGGGACCGCGGATCATCTGCACCTCGGGCCGGTTCTCCCAGGTGCCCCAGGCCGAAGACAGGTCCTTCATCTCAGCATTGGCCAGCACGCCCAGTGCTTCCTGCCGCGCAGTGTCGATATCGGTTTGCATCGGATGCCTCACTTGTCTATGGATATAGACAACTTGTTGCCGTGCTTCTTGGTAGCGAGGCAGGATGAAGGTGCTGTGACACTCGGGGTGGACGAAGACGATGTCTTGTTCGGCGGCGTCGCCATGTGGCGGCGTGTCGCTGACGCCATCCGTCTCGACATCGTGGGCGGCAAACTGGCGCGCGGCGACAAGCTTGCCGGCGAGACGACGCTCGCGACGCGCTTTGCCGTCAACCGCCATACCGTGCGACGCGCGCTCGCCGCGCTCGAGGCAGAGGGCGTGGTGCATGCCGAACAGGGTCGCGGCTGGTTCGTCGCAGAAGCGCGTCGGCTGAGCTACAGGATCGGCAAGCGCACGCGCTTTTCGGAGGGGCTCGCGGGACAGGCGCGCAACCTCGAACGCCGGCTGCTGGCGACGACGCACGAGCCGGCCAGCGCCAACGTGGCCCGCGCCTTGCGCCTCCGCCCCGGGGCAATGACGCTCCGCCTCGAAACCCTCTCGATCGCCGATGGCCGCCCGCTCTCCCGCGCTACCAGCTGGCTCGACCAGCGCCGTTTCGCCGGATTTGCCGACGCCTTCGAGCGGACGAAATCGGTGACGACGGCCTTCAAGTCCCTCGGCGTCGCCGATTACTCACGCGCCGCCACGCACATCTCGGCCCGTCACGCCGACGCCGACGAAACCAAGCTCCTCCGCCTCGCCCCCGGCGCCATTCTTCTCGTCTCCGAAGCGATCGACGCCGACAGCGAGGGCCGGCCCATCCAGTATGCGCTGAGCCGCTTTCCGGCCGACCGCATGGAGCTGATCGTCTAGGTGGAAACCCACGTGGTCGGCGAGATTTCCGGGCGGATGGCGTCGACGCCGAACAGGCTGGTGTGGAGCCCATCGAGCGCAACGCCGAGGGCACCGACGATGGTTGCCCGGTGACCGAGCAGCGACGGGACAACCTCCAGCTCGGGCTGCACCGCGCGGCGCGTGAAGGCGCGAATGCAGTCGATCATTTCCTGCCGCCGCCCGACACTGCCCCCCAGGACGACGAGCTGGGGATCGACGATCGCCCGGACGGCTGAAATGCCGAGGGCAATGACCCGGGCGGTCTCGTCGACGGCCGCGAGCGCGCTGGCGTCACCCGCTGCGATCGCCGCGAAGATCTCCGACACGGTGCGGCCGGGTTGGCCGCCATAGCCCACATAGCGACGGACGATGGCGGCGCTGTTTGCTGCGGCCTCGAACGTGCCATCGGGCGAGGGATCGAAGGCATCGCCACCGATCGGGAGGAAAGCGACTTCGCCCGCCGCGCCACGGCTGCCGCGAAGCAGGCTGCCCTCAGCGACGATGCCCATGCCGACGCCGCTACCGACGCCGAAATAGGCAAAGTTTCGCGCGCCCCTCGCGGCGCCCTGCCAGAGCTCGCCGAGCGCCGCGAGCTTGACGCCGTTCTCGATCGAGAGCGGCAGGCGCAGCTCCTGACGCATCGCATCGACAACGTTGATCTCGCCCAGATGCGGAATACTCGGCGCGATGTCGATGTGACCGGTCTTGGGGTCGACGACGCCGGGGCTGCCCATGGCCGCCTGGCGCACATTGGCGCGCGGCACGCCCGACTGCTCCAGCAGCGTGCCAAACAGCCGGCCGACCTGCCGCACGACACTCATGCCGCCTTGCGGATCGGTCGGCTCACTCAGCTCGATGACGATGCGGCCGCGAATGTCGGCGAGCGCCATGCCAAGCGCACTGCCTTCGAGCTGGATGCCCAGCACGAACGCGGCGGCCGGATTGAGATCGTAAGTCGGCGCGCTCCGCCCGAGGGGCCCTTGCGCGCGCCCAGTAACTTGCAGCCACCCGTCCTTTTCGAGTTCGAGCACGACCTGTGTCGTGGTCTGGCGCGACAGGCCGGTCTGCTTGGCGAGCTCGGCGCGCGAGGTCGGACCACGCCTCAGGATGGTTTCCATGATGGCGCGCACCGACAACTGGCGGGCGACGGGCGGCGCCTGAGTCTTGCGCGCCGGCGGCTCCCGCTTGCTGTCGATCGGTTCGCGCAAGGTCGCTTAGCGTTCGAGCCGTGCGAGGAGGCTCGACGTGTCCCAGCGCTTGCCGCCCATCGACTGAACTTCGGCATAGAACTGGTCGACCAGCGCCGTGAGCGGCAACTTAGCGCCGTTGTGGCGCGCTTCGCCGAGCACGATGGACAAATCCTTGCGCATCCAGTCGACGGCGAAACCGAAATCGAACTTGCCCGCGTTCATTGTCTTGTAGCGGTTCTCCATCTGCCAGGACTGCGCCGCGCCCTTGCTGATCACGTCGATGACGGCTTCTACATCCATGCCCGCACGCTTGCCGAAATGCACCGCCTCGGCAAGGCCCTGCACGACGCCCGCGATGCAGATCTGGTTCATCATCTTGGCGAGCTGGCCCGAGCCCGACGGCCCCAGGAGCCGGCACGCCTTGGCGAACGACATGATGACCGGCTGGCCCACATCGAAGGCCGGCTGGTCGCCGCCCACCATCACGGTGAGCTGCCCATTCTCGGCGCCCGCCTGTCCGCCCGAAACCGGGGCATCGAGGAAGCCGAAGCCGCCGGCCTGAGCGGCAGCGTAAAGCTCGCGCGCGATTTCGGCCGAAGCCGTCGTGTGATCGACGAACAGCGCGCCCTTGCCCATCGCCTGGAAGGCGCCATCGGGACCAAGCGTCACTTCGCGCAGATCGTCGTCATTGCCGACGCAGGCGAAGACGATCTCCTGGCCGGCAGCGGCTTCCTTCGGCGTCCGCGCAAGGCGGCCGCCATGTTCGCTCACCCATTTCTCGGCTTTGGCCGTGGTGCGGTTATAGACCGTGACCTCGTGACCCTTGGCCTTGAGATGGCGCGCCATCGGATAGCCCATGACGCCGAGCCCGAGAAACGCAACCTTGACCATGTGACTTCTCCTTCAGACGGAATTATCCAAATAGCGTGCGCGCCGGCTCATGCGCGGTGCGCGCGGATCGGGGTAAGGCACGGCCGAGATCAGTGCCTTGGTATAGGGATGCGACGGCGCCGTACACACGGTCGTTGCATCGCCGATCTCGACGATCTTGCCGCGGCGCATCACCGCGACGCGGTCGCAGAAATAGCGGATGACGCCGATGTCGTGGCTGATGAAGATGAAGCTCAGCCCAAGCCGGCGCTGCAGGTCGAGCAGCAGATCGAGGATCTGGCTGCGGATCGACACATCGAGAGCCGATGTGGGCTCGTCGGCGATCAGAATCTTCGGATCGAGCGCGAGGGCCCGCGCGATGCCGATGCGCTGGCGCTGGCCGCCCGAGAACGCATGCGGATAGCGCTCCATCACATCGGGACCGAGGCCGACCAGCTCAAGCAGTTCGCCGACCCGCGCCGTGAGCGCACGACCCTGCAGCGAACCGCCGACGCGCAGGGGTTCGCCGACGATCTCGCGCACGCTCATGCGCGGATTGAGCGACGAGAACGGGTCCTGGAAGACGAAACGGACCTGTTGGTAGAACCGGCGCAACCCGGCGCGGTCCAGCGCGCGCACATCCATCGATGCGTCGCCGGCGGGCGAAAAGACCACCGCGCCATCGGTCGGCTCGACCGAGCGCATGATCAGGCGGCCAAGCGTGGTCTTGCCGGAGCCGCTTTCGCCCACAATGCCGAGGCTTTCGCCGGCTCCCAGTTCAAAGCTCACATCGTCCACGGCGCGGAGGCTCGACTTGGCGCGGCCGCCGAAGGCCCCCGCGCCCACCTTGTAGGTCTTGCCGAGGCCCTTGACCGACAGGATCGGCGGGGCCCCGGCAAGCGGCGCGACCTTCTGCTCAGCTGCGCCCTCGAGCTTCAGCACCGCGCTTAACAGCCGCTGCGTGTAGTGATGCGCGGCGTGATGGAACACCTGATCGACGGGCCCGGACTCGACGATCTCGCCGCGATACATCACGGCCACATCGTCGACGACCTCCGCGACGACGCCCATGTCGTGGGTGATGAGCAGCATCGCCATACCGCGCTCGCGCTGGATACGGCGGATGAGATCGAGCACTTCGGCCTGCGTGGTGACGTCGAGCGCGGTGGTCGGCTCGTCGGCGATGAGCACCTTGGGGTTGCAGGCGAGCGCCATGGCGATCATCACGCGTTGGCGCATGCCGCCCGAGAACTCGAAGGTGTAGCGGTCGACATTGCGTGCGGCATCGGCGATCTCGACCTGCTGCAGCAGCTCGATGGCGCGCTGCCGCGCTTCATCTTTGCCGAGCTTCAGATGCAGCCGCAGGACTTCGATGATCTGCGAGCCGATCGTGTGCACCGGCGACAGCGAACTCATCGGCTCCTGGAAGATCATGCCGATATCGGCGCCGCGTATGGCACGGATGGCTGGCCCGCGACGCCCGAGCTTGGCGATATCGACATCGCCGAACAGCATCGAGCCACCGGTGATGTAGCCGGGCGGATCGACCAGCTGCATCAACGCACGCGCCGTCACCGACTTGCCCGAGCCGCTTTCGCCGACGAGACCGAGCGTACGCCCCGGCTGCAGATCAAAACTCACACCCTTCACCGCATGGACGACGCCATGCCGGAGCCGAAACTCGACATCGAGGCCGCGCACGCTGACGATGGGCTTGGGATCAGTCGCCATAGGGATCCGCCGCGTCGCGCAGCCCGTCGCCAAGGAAGTTGAACGACAGCACCGCGACCATTACCGCCAGCGCAGGCCACAGCAGCAGCCAGGGTGCGCTGCTGATGGCCCGGAGATTCTGCGCGTCTTGCAGCAGCACGCCCCAGCTGACCACCGGAGGCTTGAGCCCGATGCCGAGGAACGACAGCGACGTCTCGGCGATGATCATGGCCGGCACCGCGAGCGTCACCATCGCGAGGATATGGCTCGTCATCGACGGCAGGATGTGCCGGAAGATGATGCGCATCTCGCCTGCGCCGTCGAAACGCGCCGCCGTGACGAAGTCCTCGCCGCGGAGCGAATAGAAGCGGCCACGCACTTCGCGCGCCAGCGACGTCCAGCCGAGCAGCGACACGATCGCGGTGACGGTGAAGTAAACCTCGACCGGCCCCCAGCTCAGCGGGATGGCGGCCGCGAGGCCCATCCACAGCGGAATGGTGGGCATGGCGCTTACCACCTCGATGAGGCGCTGGATCAACGTATCGAGCGGGCCGCCATAGAAGCCGGAGATGCCGCCGAGGAAGAGCCCGAGCGCCAGCGAGATTGCGACGCCGACGAGGCCGATCGACATCGAAATGCGCGTTCCATAGATCAGCCGGCTCAATACATCGCGCCCCAGCCGGTCGCTGCCGAGAAGATAGACGACATCCTTGGGATTGGTCGGCCCGATGAGATGCACGTCCATCTCGAACAGGCCCCATAGCCTGTAGGACGCGCCCTTAACGAAGAAGCCGAGCGGCATGATCTTGTCGGGGTTCGGCGTGAAGATGCGCCGCATCGCCTCCTGGTCGACGGTGATATCGTAGCCCGCAGCATGCGGGTTCCACGACCACGAGCCGTCGGATTGATGGACCACGAGGCTGATCCCCTGCGGCGGGGCATAGGTGTATTGGGGCCTCGTCACATCGGGGCCGTAGGGCGCAAGGAACTCCGCGAAGATCGCGACGAGATAGAGCAGCACCACGACGAACAGCGAGACCACCGCCAGCTTGTGCCGGCGGAAGCGCCAGAGCATCAACCGCCACTGTCCGGCGACCGCGACGCGGTCGGCGGGGGCGGATGTCGCGATGAGGGCGGTGGTATCGGTCATCACTGATACCTGATGCGCGGATCGAGCAGCGCCAGCAGAATGTCCGAGATCAGCATCCCCACCAGCGTGAGCACGCTCATGATCAGGATGAAGGCGCCCGCGAGATACATATCCTGGCTCACCAGCGCACGGAGCAGCAGCGGTCCCGCCATCGGCAGATTGAGCACGATGGCGGTGATGGTGACGCCCGAGATCAGCGAGGGCAGCACCCAGCCGATGGTCGACACGAACGGGTTGAGCGCGATGCGCACCGGATAGCGCATGGTCAGCGTGAACTCCGACAAGCCCTTGGCGCGCGCGGTGGTGACATAAGGCTTGCCCAGCTCATCGGCGAGATTGGCGCGCATCACGCGGATCAGCGCCGCCGTCGACGAGATGGCGATGACCAGCACGGGGATCCACAGATGCGTCAGCAGATCCCAGAACTTGGCGAGGCTCCACGGCGCGTTCTCGTGCTCGGGCGAAAACAGGCCGCCGACATTGAGCCCGAGATAGGTGAAGCTCACATACATGAGGCCGAGCGCGAGGATAAAGGTTGGGATCGCGAGGCCCACGAAGCCAATGAAGGTGAAGACGTAATCGCCGATCGAGTAGCGCCGCACGGCCGAGTAGATGCCGATCGGAATGGCGACGACCCAGATAAGGATGAGGCTGAGCGTAGAAACCAGGAGCGTAATGCCCATGCGGTCCCACAGCAGGCGGCTGACCGGCTGGCCCCAGTCGAAGCTCCAGCCGAAATCGCCCCGGAACAGGATGCCCGAGATCCAGTTCCAGTATTGCACGTAGAAGGGCTGATCGAGCCCGTAGAGGGCCGTCAGCCGCTCGATCGAGGCGCGATCCAGCGCCTGCCCGGAATCGGCGATGGCCGAGATCAGCGAGGTGAGAAAGTCGCCCGGCGGCAGCTGGATGATCAGGAACGAGATCAGCGACATCCCGAACAGTGTCGGGATCATGTAGAGCAGCCGCTTGAGGATATAGAGACCCATTCTACCCGATGAACTCGAACAGCACGACCTCGCCGGTAAGGATCGGCGGCAGGTCGACTTCAACCCGGCCGCCTGCGACGCGAACTTGCGGGGTCGCCTTGGACACGAGCAGCCGCACATTGGCTGTCCGGGCTCCCTCCGGCAGTGCCACCGAGACCGTCTGCCGGGGCAGCTCGATGGAGTGCCGGATCGGCCCCTTCATCATCATCGGATTCGTCAGATTGACAAGGTGAACGGACAATCTGTTGCCGCCCTCGCGTATCGCGATGTCGACGACGCCCGGCCCTCCGACCTCTACTCGCGAGCGATCCTTGAGCGCCCACCGCAAGGCATTGCCGATCAGGGTGGCGTGGTCGGCGGCGAGGACCTCCCAGAAAATCTCCCCGATGTTCCAGGGGAAATAGACAGTGCGCCCGCCGCCCGGCAGCTCGCGGACAACGGCCGCCGGCTCCCGCGCCGGCTCGCGTGCGTAAATTTCCTCCATGGGGAGATCGGGGAAGTGTGGGACGAACCGCAGCGGCAGGGCGGCGTCGCTCGCGGTCAAGCTCACCGGCACCCGGCGCGTGCCGCCGATGATGCGCTCGGCCCCGTCGAAGCCTGTGGTCAGCGGGTGACCATCCGGGTCGAGCGCCACATAGGTATTCTTGACCGGACCTTCGATCTCGCCCGCGAGACTGACGCCCAGCAATTGGCCAAGGCCGAAGTCTGGACGCCGCACGCCATTCTCGTCGTAGAGCGAGGTCTCGAAGCTGGTGACGAGGCTGCCACCCCGCTCGACATATCGGGTCAGCGCATCGCACTGCGCGGTGGACAGAAACGCCGCGTTGGCCACGGCGATCAGCTTGTAGCGATCGAGCGCCGCATCGTCGATCACGAGGTCCGACAGCAGCTCGAACGGCAGCCGCGCCTCGACCAGCGCGTGATAGAATCCGAGTTCGTGGCCTTCGGCGTCGTCGCGATCGTCGGCGTGCCAGGTGCGCAGCGTGGTGCTCGGATCGAGCAGCGCGATGTCGGCCGTCGGCTCGAGCGGCGCAAGGTCGGGCTCGAGTTCGGCATGAAGCGCGAACGTCTCGGCGATCGGACGCAGCCACCGGTTGTCGTGCACCTTGGCGTTGAATTTGGTGAACCATGGACGGAGGCCATGCGCCAGCCCGTCGAGCATCCACATGCGGATTTCTTCCGGCGACTGGACCGAATCCTTCCAGCGCCACTTTTCCTCGATCGAGGTCGAGGTCACGAGGCCGATGGGCTTGTTGCCCATCACGCCGCGCATCCGCTTGCCGTCCCGCCCCGCCGACCACACGGGCACCACGCCGGTGCGGCCCTGGTGGTCGACGAACAGGATCGGGCAATAGCGCTTCACCTCGTCGAGTGCAAAATCGAGCATCGACGAATTGCCGATGTTCGGGATGAAGCGACCGTGTGGTCGCTCCGACACCACGACGGCGTTCCAGTGGCCCACGAGGTCCGTCAGCACATCGCGCGACCATGCGAGCCACGCCTGCCACACCGGACTATGCGGGTCGCGCTGGCGGGGCAGATCGTAGCCCGTCTTGGCCTTGAAGTCGGCCGTGCAATGGGCGCAGTAGCAGACGCCGTGGCCCGCCCAGCGATTGGCGAAGATCGCGTCGATGTCGTAATTGCGCGCGATCTCGCGAATGACCTCGCTCATGAATCGGCGATTGTACGCGCCCCAGGCGCAGGTGACATAGGCCTCGGGATAGGACCAGTGCCTGCGCAGTTCGCCGTCGGCGGTGACGGAAATCCACTCTGGGTGCGCCGCCGCCACGTCGGCGTGCACCGCATGCGGATCGACCCGCGCCACCACATGCATGTTGCGGGCTCGCGCCCCGGCCACCAGATCGCCAAACGGATCGGTGTCGCCGATAGAGCGGCTCACATGCTGGAGGGCAATCTTGCTCGGGTAGTAGGCGACGTAGCCACCCGCCGACAGGCAGGTCGCGTTGGACTGGGTCTCGTCGAAGACACGGAACCAGAAATCGATGTCGAAGCTCTGCGGGTCGTCTTCGACCAGCGTCAGCTGGGTCCAGCGCGTAGCGCTTTGATACCAGGTGGGCGTGCGCAGCCCGCCGGGCTCTTCGGTGGTCCGGGTCATTGTCGAAATATCCGATCGTAGCCGCTGAAAAATATGCCGGGAAGCGCGGGAGGACGCTTCCCGGCATCAGGGTCAGACCTTGTAATATTGCTCGGGGTTGGTGGGCGCCGGGGTGGGATAGCCGAACGAGTTCGGCATCTTTTCGGGCACGTTCTTGAAGTTGTTCTTGACGATGCCATAGGCGTCGTTCGGGATCTTGATGCCGACGGTATAGAACTGGTCCGCCGCGATCTCGAGGATCTGCTTGAAGGCTTCGGTGCGGCGGGCGTCGTCCACCGTGCTCTTCATTTCATCGTAGAGCTTGAGCGCTTCCTGCACCTGGGCGGGAGGCTCGACGGCATTGGGCGCCGATTTGTCGTTGTACCAGATCTGCCAACCCGGCGCGTAGAAGGCGTTGTCGTTGAACGGCACGAAGTAGCGCGGATCGAGGATCGCCGCGAGGCCAATGCCGCCGCCGAAGCGGTTGGTGGTGGCGTCATAGTCCATGTTCTGGCGGATGCGCACTTCCCACAGCGAGCGGTCGATCAGCTTGAGTTGCCCGTCGATGCCGACGTCTTTCAGCATCGGCATCAGCAGTTGCATCATATCGACCATCTCGAGCCGGTTCTGGTCCTGCTCGAAGACGATGCTGATACGACGACCCGAGCTGTCGAGGCGGAAGCCGTCGGCATCCTTGTTCGGCGCGGCCTTGTCGAGGAACTCGTTGGCCTTGGCGACGTCGAACTCGGTGAACTGCTTGGCAAGCCGTTCATTATAGAGCGGATCGCTTTCTGAGATCGCCGCCTGCGAGGGCGAGCCGACACCGACAAACACCGAGTCGATCATCGCTTGCCGGTCGATGGCATGCGAAATGCCCGCGCGGAAGTCCTTATTAGAATAGAGTTCTGCCTTGACCTTGTCGGGATGGGTCATGTTGAAGCAGATCGCCATCTCGTTGGGCTGTGTCGAGAGCGTGGTGTAGAAGTGGTAGTCGCCCTTCTGCTGCCCATCGAACAGCACCGATTTGTTGGTTGGCGTGCCGATATACTGGTCGAGCAGGTCGATCTCGCCCTGCAGCACCTTGAGCAGCAGCACCTGCGCATCGGCGACCAGCACGTAGTTGATGCTGTCGAGATAGGGCAACTGATTGCCGGCGGTATCGACCTTGAAATAGTAGGCGTTGCGCTCGGCGACGGCACGCTCGGTGCTCTCGCCCGGCGCCACGGTCATCTTCCACGGATGGAGAACCGGGATTTCGGAGTTGGTGAAGAAGTCGTCCTCGAGCGCCGCGCCCGATTTCTTCTGGAACATCTGCACCCAGCCCGAGAGCCCCGCATCGGTCGCCAGCTTGTCGGCATCCGGATTGTACTTGGGCATGAACTGGCTGAGATAGTGCTTGGGGAAGCGCGTCGTCTGGTCGACGTCGGCCCAGGCGAGCAGCAACAGGAACAGACCGTTCGAGTTCTTGAAGCTGACCGTGAAGGTGGTCTCGTCGACCTTGGTGAAGACGGCCTTGTCCTCACCCTGGATCAGGTGGTCCTGGTTGGTGACTTCGAGGTCCGGATTGGTGAACACGTCCTCGTACCAGAACATCACGTCGTCAGTGGTATAGGGGTGGCCGTCGGACCATTTGTGGCCCTCGCGCAGCTTGAAGGTGAATTCGGTCGCCGCGTCGTTGGCGGTCACCGACTCCGCGACGTTGGGAATGATGCCGGTCCACTCCGGATTGTAGCGCACCAGCGGCTCATACGCCTGGTAGCGGAACAGCATCGACAGCGATCCGCCGCCGACGATTGTCGAGTTCCAGGTCCCGCCATATGTGCCGATCTCGTTGAGCGGCGTGACCACCATCGGGTTCTTGGGCAGCCGGTCGGCCAGCGCCGGAAGGCTGCCGGCGTCGACAAGGGCCTTGAGCATGGGCGCTTCACCGGCGGGCGCAGCCGCGAGCGACCGCATGCCTGTCGCCGCTATGGTGATGGTCGCTACCGAAGCCCCGAGAAAAAACCGACGCGTAACCTTGTTCATGATGCTTCCCCTGTGATGCCTGCGTCACCCCAACGCCGCCCCATCAAACTTCCAAGGTCGGCGGGTTTTGTCAATGCCAATGACAAAATAAAGAGATTGGGAGCCTTTGACGGTGCGCTTTGGTCCGTGATGGGCGGAATTACGCCGCACTCGGTCGCTATTCGTCCTGTTCGCTGACAAAATAAGGAGGCGGCCGCCGAACCGAAGGTCGCTCCGTGCTACAGAATGGACGGCTCTACGGTGTCGATCCGATGTGTATCTGCGCACATATGCCGCCTTCAGCGCGGTTGGTGAGCGTCAGGCGACCGCCATGTGACTGGATGATGCCTTGAGCGATGGCGAGGCCGAGCCCGAGGCCACCGGTCTCGCTGCTACGGGAGTCTTCGAGGCGGACGAAAGGCTTGAAGACATCCGCAAGACGCTCGGGAGGAATCCCCGGGCCATCGTCGTCGATCTCGATGAGGAGATTGTCGGGCGCGTGGATGACGGCAATGCGCGCCCGCTTACCATAGCGAACGGCATTCTCGATCAAATTGCGCAGGGCGCGCTTTAGGGCGATCGGCCGGCCATCGAGGAAATGGCGATCAAGGCGCGTGACAGTCACATCGGACTTGGCCAGTTGGAAGTCGCCGACCACTTCGCTCACCAATTCGGCAGCATCGAGCCGCTCCGTGACCTCACCTGCGGTCTCGGCGCGGGTGAATTCGAGCGTAGCATTGGCGATACCGGTAAGCTCATCGATGGTGGCGACCAAATCATCGCGTACCGGTTCATCATCAATGAGTTCGGCTTTTAGCCGGAGTGTGGTGAGTGGTGTCCTGAGGTCGTGGCTGATGCTGGCAAGCAGCTGGATGCGGTCGCGCATCGACTGCGTGAGGCGCAACTGCATAGTGTTGAACGCTTCCGTGGCGCGGTCCACTTCCGCAGGACCCCGGCTCGGCAGATGCTCCACTGTTTCGCCGCGACCGAAGCGGTCGGAGGCGTGCGCAAGAGCCCGCAGCGACGCGGTCTGGCTCCGCACAACCCAGATGGTGACCATCGCCACGGCGAGCGAGGAGACCAGGAACGATATGAGGCTCAGTCGCGAACTGGCATCGGTGACGATTTCTATGGCCGTCGCAAAATGGAGCCAGCGCCCATCCGCGAGGGGGACTTCGGTGACAAGGACGGCGGTACGATCGCCGTCGTGATCCGGATCCCGTTCCTGAGCTCCTCCATCGGACCTCTCGAGCGGAAGGTCCCCATCGTCGTCAACACGAACGCATGTCTCGTGTGGATCGGTGTTCTCGAAAATGTGGACAGTGGAAGCGCCGGATTGATTGCCGTGCAGCATCGCGTCGAGCGAGAAAGCGAGCTGCTGCTCGGCGCCGGTCATTGTTTGCTCCGACGCCGCCGTCTCAAGGCTCACGCAGGAGCGGCGAGACTGAAAAGCCGCAAGAAGCGTCGACCCATCCTCCGCGGGCGAATCGTTGAGGAGGCGGGTGAGGGTCACGGTCTGGTTGAAGGCCTGACTGTGCAGAAGCTCTTCCACCACGCTATCGCGCTCGCGGTTGAGCAGGAGAGTGAGCCCCAGTTGTGCCGCCGCCAATGCGATGATCAGCAGGACGCTGAGGCGAACCGCGAGACTTCGCGGCCAGAGGCGCAAGAGGATCTTGTTCACGCAAGTTCCTTAACGGGCGCGGTGAAGACATAGCCGTTGCCCCACACGGTCTTGATCAGCTCCGGATGTTGCGGGTCGCGCTCGAGCCGCTTGCGGAGACGACTTACCAGGTTGTCGATGGAGCGGTCGAACGCCTGCGCCGAACGGCCGGCGGTGATGTCGAGCAGTTGGTCGCGATTGAGCACCACGCCCGGGCGGCTCACCAGCGTGTGCAGGAGGCGGAACTCGGCGGTACCGAGGGAGATCTCTGCGCCCGTCTCGTCCGCAACCAGCAGGCGGTGTGTGTCGAGCGTGAAGCGGTCGAATGAGAGCAGCTTGCCCGATGTGACAGCGGCTTGGCCGGTCGCAGTTCGCCTCAGGATGGCCCGGATGCGGGCGAGCAACTCGCGCGGATTGAATGGTTTGGTCACATAATCGTCCGCGCCCAGCTCGAGGCCGACGATCTTGTCGGTTTCTTCGGCGATGGCGGTCAGCAGCACGATCGGCAGGTCGCTGCTCTGGCGAAGCTGGCGGCAGAGCGCGAGGCCGTCGTCGCCCGGCATCATGATGTCGAGCACAATGAGATCGAAGGCGCCGGTGCGCATCTGCTGGCGCATCTCGACGCCGCCGCTCGCCACGTCCACCCGCAGTCCGTTCTTGATCAGGAAACGCGCCAGAAGGTCGCGTATTTCCTTGTTGTCGTCGACGACAAGAATGTGGGGGATACGGTCCATGGTCCGCCTCGGCTGCTCTCCTGATCGGCAGATAGGCCTTTGCGAGCCATGCGTCACAGCGAAATTGTAAGCGATTGTAACAGCGGCCACGCGTTGCGACGAGCCGGTGCAATTGTGTCCGATCGGTAACTTGGCGCGCGCGCCAGGTCGATCGAGATAGAGGCGGTACATTCGTTACAGGATCGACCGATGAAGAAGTTTCTCCTCCCGCTGTTGCTCTGCACGGCACTGATCGCTCCCGCTGCCGCCATGGCAGGGGAGGCCACTATCACCACGACGCTCGTCAACTACTCGGGACCGCAGGCGTATCTCGCAATCTATGTGACCAAGCCCGATGGCAGCTACGACTCAACGCTCTGGGTGGCGGGGAGCAAGACGCGCTACCTGGGCGACCTGCGAGGCTGGGTCTCGGCATTGCAGAGTTCGGGGGCATCCCTGAGTCTGGACGGGATCAGCGGTGCCAGCGTTGGCAGCGGCCAGACCCTCAAGATCAACGTGAACCTCGCCGACGCGATGATCGATGCGGGCTACAAGATTCACATCGAGACAGCGGTCGAGCATGGCGGAGAAATTCCCGACGATGCTGTCGTGCCGATCACGTCCGGTACGCAGCAAGTCAACGGCTCGGGCTACGTGCAAACCCTCAGCGTCTCCATGTGACGGACGATACCGATGCGCCGCCTCCACTCCATCGCCGGTCTTGCCGGTGCATTGATCGTCGTGTTCATGGCACTTACCGGTGCCATTCTCTCGGTACAACCGGCAGTCGAAACGATCAGTGCCGGAGGTACCGGCACGAATGTCGCGCAGTTGGCAGCTGCGGTGTCGAGCGAGCTGCCGGGCGTCGAGCGGATCACGCGATCGGCCTCGGGTGTTGTGGTGGCCTACTACAAGGCCGAAGGTGCGTTTCAGGCCGCACAGATCGACCCGGCGTCGGGACATGTGACCGGGCCGTACGAGCCCTCGCCGTTCTTTACTTTCATTAGCGAGTTGCACCGTTCGCTGTTCTTCGGTGACGCAGGACGCGCTGTCGCGGGTGTTGCGTCGCTCGTAATCGCGACACTCGCCGCGACCGGCATCCTGCTGATCGTCAAGCGAGCGGGCGGGTGGCGCAAGCTCTTCGGCCGCATGCGCGGCACGGGCATGTCGCGCTTTCACGCGCAGCTGGGACGCCTCGCCGTGATTGGCCTCGTCGTTACATCGCTGAGCGGAGCCTGGATGTCGGGCGTCTATTTCGAACTGGTGCCGGACGGCAGCAGCCTGAGCTTTGCGCTTCCGCCTACGAGCACCGGCGACGTCGCGGCTGGCATCGACACGCTCAGCGCGCTCGCTGCGACACCGTTGAGCGACTTGCGCGAACTGCTGTTTCCGGCGGCGGGCGACGCCTCGGACGTCTTCACGATCACCACCGCCGCCGGACAGGGCTATGTCGATCAGTCGACCGGCGCGATGCTGTCGTTCATTCCCAATACCTTCTGGCAGCAGGTGTACGAAACGATCTATCTGCTCCACACCGGACAGGGCGCGTGGTGGCTCGGGCTGCTGCTCGGCGCCGTCGCACTTGCGGTGCCCGCCATGGCCGTGACTGGCGTCGCGATCTGGCTGCGCGAGCAGCGCAACCGCGCAAGACTCCCTGCAAACGCAACGTGGTTGCGTGCGCGAACGGTGATTCTTGTCGGCAGCGAAAATGGCTCCACGATGGGCTTTGCCGCGGCGCTGCATCGCGAGCTTCTAGAGCGAGGCGAGCGCGTCCACACCGCGTCGATGAATACGGTCCGCTATTACCCGCAGGCCGAGCGGCTCATCGTGCTCGCAGCGACTTATGGCGACGGCCAGCCGCCGGCTTCGGCCAGAGCTTTCCTGTCGCGGCTTCGTCAACTCGACCGCGCACCGGCACCACGTTTTGCCGTTCTCGGCTTTGGCGACCGCAGCTTTTCGGACTTCTGTGGCTACGCAAGGCAGGTCGAGGCTGCGCTTGAACAGACGGGCGCGTCTCCGATGCTCGAATTCGCGACGGTCGACAAGCAGTCTGGCCGAGATTTTTCGGCGTGGGGTCTAGCTCTGGGTGACGCGCTCGGACAGCCGTTGCAGCTCGCCTATACGCCGCCGCTGCCGCAGACCCGCGGGCTGACGCTGGTCGAGCGCGAGGATTTCGGTATCGAAGTACAGGCCCCGACGGCGATCCTGCGCTTTGCCGCCGCGGCGCCGCGCCGCTCGATGTTCGCGCGCTTGCTGGGTCGTGGAACGGCCTTGCCGCATTTCGAGGCGGGCGACCTTCTCGGCATCATCCCGCCCGACTCGACCGTGCCGCGCTATTATTCGCTCGCGTCCTCCTCGCGCGATGGTCTCATCGAGATCTGTGTCCGAAAACAAGCCGGCGGCGTCTGCTCGACGTTCCTGCATGGGCTTGCACCCGGTGCGGTGGTTGATGGCTTCATTCGTGCCAATCCCGTTTTTCGTCCGGCGCGACATCGTCCAATGATCCTGATTGGCGCGGGCGCTGGTGTCGCACCGCTTGCGGGTTTCGTGTCACGGAACACGCCGCGTCGTCCCGCCTATTTGTTCTTCGGCGCCCGCGATCCGCAGTCGGACTTCCTCTATCGCGACAGGCTCGAGGCGGCACTCGACGATGGGCGGCTCGCAGGCCTCAGCATGGCCTTCTCCCGCGTGGTGGGCGGCGGATATGTACAGGACAACATCCGGACGGAAGCAGAGATGTTGCGCCGGCTGGTGACCGACGGAGCGCAAATCCTGGTTTGCGGAGGGCTGGACATGGCGCGCGGCGTGCGCTCTGCGCTGGACGGCGTGCTTACTCCGCTTGGGCTCTCGACCGATATACTCAAGGCGCAAGGACGGTACCTAGAAGATGCCTACTGAAGTCGAGCAGTCGCATATGCGCTTGGCGCTCAACGGCGCAACCATGGGGACGCGCTACGCTGCCGTGTTCTACGGTACGCAGGTGCCCGAGGGACTGGAGGCGGCACTTCTGGCGGCGGTGACCGAGGTCGACCAGCAGATGTCGACCTGGAAGGCGGACAGCGACCTGATGCGCTTCAACCGCGCCGGGATTGGCGACTGGGTTGTGCTGCCCGACCGCCTGCTTTTCGTGGTCGAAGCGGGACTGAGCATTGGGCAGATCACAAACGGCGCGTTCGACCTGGGTGTGTTCGACCTGGTGTCAGCGTGGGGCTTCAACCAGCACGACGGCCGTCCCGATGCAGCAGTCATCAATTCGCTCGGACAGGTGGCACGACAGCCGACGCATGACGTGGTCGAACTCGATCGGGCCGGTGGGCGGATGCGAAAGCTGGCCCCTGTTGCGCTCGACCTGTCGGGGATCGCCAAAGGCTATGGCGTGGACCGACTGGCGGAGACCATGGAGGCCTTCGGTGTGAGCGACTACATCGTTTCAATCGATGGTGAAGTGCGCGCGCGCGGGCACAAGGTCGACGGCTCGCCCTGGCACGTCGCGCTAGAGGCTCCAGTTGTTGGTCGGCGCGAGATTGCAGGGATACTCGAGCTCGATAACGCAGCGGTAGCCACATCTGGCAACTACCGCCATATCGCGCGGCTGGACGGCAAGGCCTACTCGCACACCATGGACCCGCGCATTGGCCGTCCCCTGGACAATGCCATCCAGGCGGTCACCGTACGGGCTTCCACATGCATGGAGGCCGATGGCTGGGCCACGGCATTGATGGTGCTCGGGGAGAGCGGCCTCCCCCTGGCGCGCGCGCATGGGATGGAAGCGCTGATTGCTGCGGCAGACGGGGACCCAAACCCCACTCCGCGCCAGAAGCGGCCACTCTAAGCAAAGATAGCCCTTAGGAGTCGCCCCTCGAGTTCGGCAAGGTCGGCTGTCCCACGCTCGCGTGGCCGCTCGTGATCGACCGTCACGTCGAGCGCGATGCGGCCCTCGTCGAGCACGATCACCCGATCCGCGAGCGCGACCGCCTCGCCCACATCGTGCGTCACGAACAGCGCGGTGAACCTTTGCTCGCGCCAGACGCGCTCGACCAGTCCCTGCATGGTGATGCGAGTCAGCGCATCGAGCGCACCAAGCGGCTCGTCCAGCGCCAGAAAGTCCGGTCGGCTCACCAGCGCGCGCGCCAGCGCCACGCGCTGCCGCTGCCCGCCAGACAACCGCGCGGGCCACTCCTTCGTCTTTTCGCTGAGCTGCACCTCGTTGAGCGCACCCGCGACTCTCGCCGCTCGCTCGGTCCGCGTGCCGGTCTCCCCAAGTCCGACGGCAACATTGTCGCCGACGCTGGCCCAGGGCAGCAGTCGCGGCTCCTGGAACACGATGCGCGCGTTCGGCTTGGTTGTCGCGCCGGCCTCATCGAGGAACTGGATCGAGCCGCGCGTCACCTCGTCGAGCCCGACCAGCAGCCGCAGCAATGTGCTCTTGCCGCAACCGCTCTTGCCCACGATCGCCAGGAACTGCCCCGTCGGCACCTCGAGGTCGATGCCGCGCAGCACCGGCACAGTACCGAACGCCTTCTCGACCCCGGTGAGCCGGATGCCGACTCCACGAGCCTCGTGCCGTTCCTTGACCGGACGCGCCACGAACTCGGGCTCGATCTCCTTGCCCCAGACAGTGGTTCTGCGGACCGGGTTGATGATCTCGCTCATATCTCAGCCCTTTGCCGGCTTCTGGAATGCGGGGTGCCACTGCAACGTCAGCGACTCGAGCGTCTTGGCCAGCACATCGGCCAGCTTGCCGAGCAGCGCGTAGATCACCAGCGCCAGCACCACGACATCTGTCAGCATGAACTCGCGCGCCTGGTTGGCCATGTGCCCGATGCCCGACGAAGCGGCCATGCTCTCGGCCACGATCAGCGTCAGCCACATGATGCCCAACGAAAACCTGAGCCCAACGAAGATCGACGGCAAGGCGCCCGGAAAGATCACCTTGCGGAACAGCGTCCACCCACTCATCCCATAGACCCGCCCCATCTCGACCAGCTGCGGGTCGACGTTGCGCACCCCATGCAACGTGTTGAGATAGATCGGGAAGAACACGCCCAGCGCCGTGAGGAAGAGCTTCGCCTCCTCCCCGATGCCGAACCACAGGATCACCAGCGGGATCAGCGCCAGGTTCGGGATCGTGCGCAGCATCTGCAGCGTCGTATCCGTGAGTGCATACGAGAACTTCGAGATGCCATTCGCGAGCCCCAGCAGGAAGCCGATCGACCCGCCCACAAGCAGCCCCGCCAGCGCCCGCTGCGCGCTGGCAAGAATATTCACCGCAAGCTCGCCGCTCGTCGCCTTATCCCAGCCGGCGGCGATGACGTCGACCGGCGCCGGCATGAGCCGGTTGCCGATCAGTCCCAGGCTCGAGGCCGTCTGCCACAGCGCGATGATGGTCACAGGCAGCAGCAGGGGCAACAAGCCGTTCAACCTGCCACGCCAGCGTTCGAGGCTGGGCCTGAGATCGGGGCGCTGCGGCAGGGCCGCTTGCTTGGGTAGATCGGCAACCAGCGTCATCGCGTCAGCCCTCCACGGCCGGCGCGTACCAGAACGCCGATCCAATATCGAGCTTCTTGGGGACAATGCCAAGGTCATGGAACTCGTCCGCCAGCGACTGCTGGTAGGCGAGCACGATCTCGTCCAGCGGCTGGATCGCACCGAGGTTCGCGCCCTTGCGGGTCAATGCCACCTTCGTGATGTCGACCGGTACACCCGTGACCGACGAGATTTTGGCCGCCGTCGCATCGAGATCGGTCTGCGCCGCCGCGCCGACTCGCGCCAGTTCGTCGATCACCTGCGAGATCACGTCGGGGTTCGCCGTCGTGAACCCGCCATTGGCGAGGTAGTAGCTCCACGCATCGACGATGCCTTCGGTCGTTGCCAGCACGCGCGTATCGGGCTGCTGCTGAACGATCGCATAGTACGGGTCCCAGATAACCCAGGCGTCGATCTGGTTATTGGCGAAGGCCGGCGCCGCGTCCGGCGGACCGAGGTCGAGCGCGTCCACGTCATCAGGCGTCAGCCCCACGGTGCGCAGCGCTTTCACGATAAAATTGTGCGCGCTCGAGCCACGCTTGAAGGCCACCTTCTTGCCCTTAAGGTCGGCAATCGTCTGGATCGGCGAGTCCTGCTTGACCACGATGGCCGAGCCGTCGATCGCACCCTTTGTCGCCGCGACATAGAGCAGGTCGCCGCCGGCAGCCTGTGCAAACAGCGGCGGCACGTCGCCGGTCGAACCGAAGTCGAGCGCATTGGCGCCCAGCGCTTCGAGCAGCGGCGGGCCCGAGGTGAACTCGTTCCAGCTTACCGTGATGCCCAGCGGCGCCAGCCGCTTCTCGATCGCGCCCTCGGCCTTGGCCAGCGCGAACACGCCGCCCTTCTGCCAGCCGATACGGAACTCCGTCGCCGTCGCGCGCGATGGCAGGGCCGGCAATGCCGAGGCGACAGCCGCGCCGGCAAATAGCTTGAGTGTGTCTCTGCGAGAGAGAGTCATTTCAGTCTCCTTGAATGCCCGTGTCAGGCGATTTGTGCGAAAGCTTCCGCCGGGTGCGCGACCGCCGCGCGTCCGGTGTTGATGCGCCAGCTCAGTTCGAGGGCGACCCTGTCGATGCGCGATAGCAGCGAGCTGCTCGATGGCCGGTAGTCGGCAAAATCCGTCTCGGTCGCGTAAACGCCGGTCGCAACGATGTCGGCCGAAAAGAACGCGAACAGTGGTCGCAAGCCATGGTCGAGCACGAGCGCATGCCGCTCGCTGCCACCGGTCGCCGACAGCACAATAGGCTTGTCCTTGAGCGCCTTGGGTTCGATCAGATCGAACAGGTGCTTGAACAGCCCCGTGTAGGTGCCCTTGTAGACCGGCGACCCGACGATCAGCGCGTCTGCATTGGTGATCGCCTCGATCAGCTCCACCAGATCCGGTGGCGCCTTGCTCGGCTCGAGCGTCGAACCCAGCGACGGATGGATCTCATTGAGATCGTAGATCGTGCTCGTCGCGCCGATCCGCCTGGCCGCGGTCGTCGTGATCGCCTCGACCAGATTGCGCGTGCGCGACGGGCGCGACGAACTGCCGGCGAAGCCGACGAACTTGAACGACTGACCCATCACGCGCTCCTCTGGCTCTGCTCGAGGGTGCGAAGCACGAACCGGTTGATCGGCCGCTCAAGCCCGAGATTCTCGCGCAGGGTGTGGCCCTCATACTCGGTGCGGAACCAGCCGCGATTCTGCAGGATCGGCACCACCTGCTCGACGAAGTCGGTAAGACCCGTCGGCAGGATCGGCGGCATGATGTTGAAGCCGTCGGCCGCACCATTGAGGAACCACTCCCCGATGGCGTCGGCCACCTGCTCGGGCGTACCAACGACCGTGCGGTGACCGCGCGCCGTCGCCAGGGAGAGATAAAGCTGCCGCAGTGTCAGACCCCGGGAGGCAAGGTCCGACACCAGCTTTAACCGGCTCTGGTTGAGCTCGGTATGCGCCGGCAGCGGCGGCGCTTTGTCGTCGAGGCTGTAGGAGGAGAGGTCAACCCCGACATAGTATTGCTTGAGGATCGACCACGCGATGGTCGGATGCACCAGCGACTGGATGAACTCGTAGCGATCCTGCGCGTCCTGCTCGGTGCCACCGATCACCGGGAAGATACCGGGCATGATCAGCAGCTGGTTCTCACGCCGACCGTACCGCGCGAGCCGCCGCTTGAGATCGCTGTAGAACGCCTGCCCGTCGACCAGTGTCTGGTTGGCGGTGAAGATCACCTCCGCCGTCCGCGCCGCCAGTTCGCGGCCCGGCTCCGATGCGCCGGCCTGCACAACCACCGGCCGTCCCTGCGGCGACCGCGCGACGTTGAGCGGTCCCTGTACAGTGAACACCTTGCCTTTGTGGTTGACGAGGTGGACCTTGTCCGGATCGAGGAACACACCCGACGCCTTGTCGATCACCAGCGCATCGTCCTCGTACGAGTCCCAGAGGTCGAGCACCAGATCGACGAATTCTTCCGCTCGCTCATAGCGGTTGGCGTGCGCCGGATGTCCGGGGATCGAGAAATTCTTGCTGACGTCTGCTGCCGTTGTAACGACGTTCCACGCCGCACGGCCCTTGCTGATGTGATCGAGCGACGCAAACTTCCGCGCCAGCAGATACGGATCTTCATACGTCGTCGATGCCGTCGCCACGAACCCGATCCGCTCCGTCACCTGGCTCAGGGCCGACCACAGCGTCACCGGCTCGAAATGTGCCGAATGGCTCACCCGGCTGCGGATTTCGGCGTCCTTATCGCCGTCCCAACCGGCCGGCGAGTCGGCCACGAAGATCAGGTCGAACAGCCCGCGCTCCGCCGTCTCCGCCAGCCCGCGATAGTGGTCGATATTGTGCCCTGCCGTCGCCTCCGCTGCCGGATGCCGCCACGCCGCGATGTGATGCCCCGTCGCCATGATGAAGGCGCCCAGCCGCAATTGCCTGTTTTCGTTGGTCATTTCGACATCGCTCCTTAACCGGCGCACCGCTGCCCGGCGTCAATGTCAAAAGACTACTAACTCGGTCGATATTGTCGAGTAATTGGATTGCTGGTTTTCGGGGCCGAAGGAAAAACGAATGCGCGGTGCGCGTGGAATACGGCACGAGCTTGGTTGGATGCTTTAGGCATTGCTCCATACCAGCCATCGCGCAGATCCGGCACGATGTGATGCAGACTGGCGGGTCGCGATGGGTGTCACACCCGCGATACGGGTCACCAGCGCGGACGGTTCGATGTTCGCCCGCTGATCGTTGCCGCGTCGATGGCCGCGAGTTCTTCCGGGGCGAACTCCAGGTTGCGGAGGACGCCGAGATTGTCGTGGAGTTGCTCGAGCGTACGGATGCCGATGAGGGCCGATGTCAGTTCGGGGCGGCGGAGAACCCAGGCGAGGGCCATCTGCGGCATGGTCTGGCCGCGAGCCTTGGCAATGGCACCGAGCTTGCCGACGGCGTCGAGCGTTTCGGGCGCGATGCGATCGGCCTTGAGGAAGGGATTGTTGCTGGTGCCGCGTGCGCCCTCGGTGTCGCCGGTGTTGTATTTTCCCGAGAGCACGCCCTGGGCGAGTGGAGAAAATGCGATCACGCCGATGCCCAGCTCGCCGCAGGTGTCGACAGTGCTGTCGTCCTCGATCCAGCGATTGAGGATCGAGTAGCTCGGCTGGTGAAGAACGCACGGGACCCCGAGCGATTTGAGGATCGCATGCGCCCGCCGCGTCTCTGCTTCTGGGTAGTTCGAGATGCCCGCATAAAGGGTTTTGCCCTGCGCAACGAGCGTCGCGAGCGCGCCCATGGTCTCTTCGAGCGGCGTGGCGGGGTCAAAGCGGTGCGAGTAGAAGACGTCGACATAATCGAGCCCAAGGCGCCGCAGCGACTGGTCGGCAGAGGCGATGAGGTTCTTGCGGCTGCCCCACTCGCCATAAGGACCGTCCCACATGCGATAGCCGGCCTTGGTCGAGACGACCATCTCGTCGCGATAGGGTCGGAAGTCGCGGGCGAGGACCTGGCCAAACAGCTCCTCGGCGGCGCCCGGGGGAGGACCGTAATTGTTGGCGAGATCGAAATGCGTAATCCCCGCGTCGAAAGCGGCACCCAGCATCTCGAAAGCGGAAGGATAGTCGCGCGTGCCACCGAAGTTCTGCCAGAGACCCAGACTGATGATCGGCAGTTTCAGGCCGGATCGGCCGGCAGGGCGATAGAGCATGGTCTCGTAGCGACCGGGGGCAGCGCGGTAGGTCATGTCAGGTCCAGAGTGCGAAATGGGCAGCGCGATGGGCGAGTTCGAGTCTCGCTTTAGCGCACTCTATTGCCTTTGGCGTCGAAGATCAGCAGCGCGGCAGGATCGAAGCGGGCGGCGTAACTGTCGCCGCTCCCGGCGTCGCGATCGTGATGAGCTCGGCGCCGTCACCGGCGGCGCAGCTACTTGACCGCGCCTGCCACGATACCGCGCGTCAGGGTACGCTGGAAAATCAGGAAGAAGATCACGGTCGGCAGAATGCCGAGGAGACCCGCGGCCGCTTGCAGCGTCGGGTCTGACATGTTTTGCCCGCGCGTGAGACCCATAGCCACGGCAACGGTCTGGTTGTTGTTGGACACCAGCATGACGACCGGGATCAGAAACTCGTTCCAGGTCCAGATGAAGAAGAACGTCCCCAGCACCATCAGCGTCGGCGCCATGATGGGCACGACGACTTTGGTGAGGGTCTGCCAGCGCGTTGCGCCGTCGATTTCGGCCGCCTCGAGGATTTCGCGGGGGAACGTCGCCATCACCGAAGACAGGAGGTATGTGCCGAACGCGCTGTGCAGCACGGCGGTGACGATGATCACCGAGAGCTGCGTGTCGTAGAGGCCGACGGTCTTGGCCATCCAGTAGATCGGATAGATGATCGATTCCTGCGGCACCATGGTGCCCAGCAAGAGGATCGCGAGGATTGGCACCGAGCCCTTCACCCGCCCGATCCCCAGCGCGTAGGCGTTGAGCAGGCTGATGCCCACCGCCAGCACGGACACCAGCGCACTGATCAGCGTGCTGTTGAACAGCTTCCGCGAGTAGTCGGCGTCCTTCCAGAACTTGGCGATCGAGTCGAACTGCAGTGCGCTCGGCAGCGACAGCGGGCCGCCGCGCACATAGTCGGCGCCCGGCTTGAAAGCGTTCAGCACAGCGAGAAAGAACGGGAAGAGCACGAAGGCGACGAGCACGAGGAGCAGCGCCAGCACCAGCCAGCGCGCCGGCGATCGCGTCCGGCTTGCATGTGACTGGCTGGTCCGGGCGGGAGTGGCAGCCACGAGAGATGCTTCTGTCATGGCTAGACTCCCCGCTCCGCCTGGCGCCGCTGGAACAGCAGGAAGATCACCGCAAGGCCCAGCGTCAGGAGCATCTGCACGGTCGACACCGCGGCGGCGTAGCCGACGCGCTGCGTCGTGAAGAAGTGGTAGTAGGTGAGATACGACGGCGCGAGCGTCGCATCGTCCGGTCCGCCCTGCGTCAGCACGAACACCGGCGCGAAGACCTTGAGCGCCGCAATGAGCGTGGTGAGCACCACGACGAAGATTTCAGGGGCCAGCATGGGCACCGTGATCGACACCAGCCGCTGCCACCAGCCGGCGCCATCGAGCTGCGCCGCTTCGTAGAGCGAGGGATCGATGCGCGACATGCCGGCCATGAAGACGACGAGGCAGTAGCCCACCTGGACCCAGACGATCACCAGCGACACGGCGCCGAGCGCATAGGTCGCGTCGCCGATCCAGTTCTGCGTGAACGCGCCGAGGCCAACCATCTTGAGGATGGCGTTGGCGACACCGACAGGGCTGAGGATCCAGCCCCAGAGGACGCCAGCCACGGTGAGCGGAAGGATCTGCGGCAGATAGAGCGCGGCGCGAAAGAAGCTCGAGAGCCGCTCGCTGAACTGATCGCGGATGTAGTCAAACAGCAGGGAGGCGAGCACCAGGCCGATCAGCACCGGGATCACCGTCATCGACAGCATGTACAACAGCGTGTTGTGCATGGAGCCCCAGAACTGGTCGTCGGTGAGGAGGCGCTCGTAGTTCTGCGTGCCGACCCAGCGCGGCGTGCCGACGCCCTTCCAGGCCGTGAAGCTCAGAACGAAATTGGCGATCTGCGGGCCGATGACGATGACAAACAGGCCGACGAAGCCGGGGATCAGGTAGAGGTAGTAGCCGCGTCGATGACGAGCGACAGTATCGACAGCCATGATTCACCTCTCCCCTGAAATGGGTCGCCACGTGTGCGTGGCGACCCTTCGCGTGATGGTCCGCCGTTACTGGCTCATCTGCGCGTCGTCGTAGACCTTCTTGACCTCGTCGACGAACTGCTCGGGAGTCAGCGTGCCCTGGAGGAGGCCCGTGTCCTTCTGGTTCAGCACATCATAGAAGCCCGGCACCGGCCAGTCGGGGTAGAAGCCGAGGCCCTGCTTGGCAGCAATCTCGGCGAAGACCGCCGAAGCGTTGGCGCCCACTGGGTTGGTGACCTTGGCCGGATCGGCGGCGAACGACACGCCGCCATTGTTGGCCTGCTCGGTCTGGTACTTCTCGCTCAGGAGAAGGCTGATGAACTCCTTGGCGAGCTCGGGGTTCTTGGAGCCCTTGGGGATGATCCAGAGATTGCCCGTCGAGCCCACGGAATATTTCGGCGTCGGGATGACGAACTGACCCCACTTGAAGTCCTTGATGTTGGCCGAGAAGTTGCCGAGGTTCCAGGTGCCCGACACGTAGATCGGCGACTGGCCCGAGGTGAACTGCAGCGACGCATCGTCGTCATTCATGCCGGTCGAGTCTTTGGTGATGTAGCCCTTGGCCAGCCAGTCGGTGAGCGTCTGCGCGGCGTAGAGGTAGGGTGCACCATCGAGCGGGGCCTTGAGGCCCTGGTAGTTCTGCACCCAGGTATCGTCGGCTTTGGTGTAGGCGAGCGAGGCGAGCAGATGCTGGCCGCTCGTCGACGCACCACCCAGAGCGAGCGGCGTCACGCCCTGTGCCTTGAACGTGTCGAACGCGGCGGTGAGCTCTTCGAGCGTCGTCGGCACCTTCACGCCGGCCTTCTCGAAGGCGTCGATGTTGTAGAAGGCAGAGACGTACTCGCCATAGGTCGAAATGCCCCAGATCGGGCCCGAGCCGTAGATGCCGAGCTCGTTGTAGCGGCTGAGAACCAGCTGACCCTCGTTGAGGATCTTGTCCCAGCCCATTTCCGTGTAGGCGCTGTCGAGATTGGTGAGGAGGCCCTGGCTGGCGACGAGGCCGGCCGTGGCGTTGCCTTTGTTGTATTCAAGGATATCCGGCGCTTCCGCCGAGTTGAGGATCATGCTGCCCGACTGCTGCAGCTGGTCGAACGTCTTCTGCTCGAAATTGACCGTCACGTCAGGGTGCGCGGCCTTCAGCTCTTCGAGCGCCTTGGTCCAGGTGATGCCCTGCGCGCTGTCGGCGCCTTCGAACCACCAAATGTTGAACGTCTTGTCCTGCGCCAGCGCCGTGCCGCTCAAGAGAGCGAGCGCCGAGACCGCCGCAAGAGCCAGTCTTGGTAGTGCCGTCATAGTTTCCTCCCAAAAAGCGAACCGATGACTTGTCTCCCATTGAGCCGGCATCGGTCCGCGATGCATCCGGCCGAGGGCCTAAACTCAGTTGCGCGCGAGCGACGGATCGCCCCCCGCATAGAGCGAATTGAGATCGACATAGTCGCCGCCGCGCGAGCGCTTAAGGTAGTTGAGCGCCGCGACTTGGCCCGTCATTTCGAGCGCATCGCGATAGACCGGATCGTGCCAGCCCTCGATATCGATGGAGCCGCTATAGCCCGCGAGCCGCAGCTCGCTGATGATGTCGGTCCAGTTGCTGTCGCCGAACCCGGGCGTGCGCATGAACACGAACTTCTCCTTGCCGAAGATGCCGTGCTCCTTGATCACCTCCCAGCGCACCGTCGCGTCCTTGCCGTGCACGTGGAAGAATTTGTGCGCCCATTTGCGCACCTGCGGCAGCGGATCGATGAGATAGACGAGCTGGTGACAGGGCTCCCATTCGAGCCCGATGTTGTCGTCGGGCGTCTCGTTGAACATCAGTTCCCACGCGTCGGGATTGTGCGCGATGTTCCAGTCGCCACTGGCCCAGTTGCCGTCCATGGCGCAGTTCTCGAACGCGATCTTGACGCCCTTGTCGGCGGCGCGTTTCGCGAGCTCCGACCAAACCTGCTTGTACCGCGGCAGCGAGTCGGTCAGCGGCTTGTTGCGGACGCGGCCGGTGAAGCCGGCGACGCAGGTCGCGCCGAAATGATGGGCGTTATCGATGCAATCCTTCCAGCCCTGCAAGGTCTGGCGGTCCATCTCCTTGTCCTCGAGCGGATTGCCGAACATGCCGATGGTGTTGATGGTGATGTCACGATTGCCGATGGCATCGAGCGAACGCTTGCCGAGCTCGGCGAGGTCTTGACCGTTGGTGGTCTGCCAGAAGAACGGCTCAAAACTCTCAAAGCCGAGATCGGCGATGGCCGCGATGTTCTGCGGCGCCTTGCCCGCACTGGCCTGGATCATCGTTCCAATTCGGATGGATTGTGCGGGGTTGCTCATAACGTCTCCTAAATCTCCACCGGAACGCGGGTGCCACGGCGCGCGCTCTCGATTGCCCCGAACACCATGGCGAGGCTCTTGATGTTGTCGTTGCCCGCGGTCTCGGGCGCCCGGCCCGCCTCGATGGCATCGAGGAAATCGGCGATGACGCTGGCGTGCCCATGCACATGCGCGTCATCCGGCGGTGGCAGCACTTCGAGCTCGGCAGTGGGGCGCAGGAACCCGGTGTCGCTGGTCACGACATGCGCCTCGAACCGCTCGTGACCGTCCCACAGCAGCGTGCCGCGCGTGCCCACGACGCGCCAGCCGCTTTCCCAGCTGGTGATCGCCCCTTCGGCGACCCACGAGCCGCGATAGGTGAACATCACGCCATCGCCCATCTCGAAGATGGCGTTGGCGGCTGCGCCATGCGCGTACCACGAGCCCTTGGGGTTGCTCTCGACACAATAGACCGCCAGCGGATCGGCATCGGCCATGAAGCGCGCCGCGTCGAGCGTGTGGATCGCCATATCGAGCAGCAGCACGTTCTGCATCTGCTCGCGGAAGCCGCCAAAGTGTGCGCCGATGAAAAAGTCGGCATGGAGCGCGGTGAGCTCGCCCAGCGCGCCTGTATCGAGCATCCGCCGGATGCGGCGAACGCCAGGAATAAACCGGCGGTTTTGCACCACGGCATGGAGGCGGCCCGCAGCTTTAGCCGCGGCGACGATTTCGCGCGCTTCGGCCATCGACGTCGCCATCGGCTTTTCAGTGAGAACATGACAGCCGTGTCGGAACCCGGTGAGGACGACGTCACGCCGCGTGCTTGGGATGGCCACATCGAACAGCAGATCGGGCGTGGTCTTGGCCAGCATCGCCTCGAGATCGGTGCCGATTTCGGCGTCCGAAAGGGAGAATTCCGTCCGCCGCCGTTGCGCCGCGCTCCGGTCGATATCGACCAGGCCGACGATCGCGACGCGATCTCGAAGCGATGGCTGTCCGGTCAGTGCCTCGAGCCAGCCCTTCGACATGGCTCCGCACCCGACCAAAACGGCGTTCAACACGCTGTGGTCCTCCCCGATCCGCGCTAAAAGCGGTCATACCTCCTTACGGGCAGCGCTCTTGCGGCAGCTGTCCCGTAAACGTTTACGACGATGCTCCGAAAACGTTTACGAGTCAACTGGCCCGAAACGGCGATCTGCTATAGTCAGGCACCGGGCCGCGGAGGAGCTTCAGCGCATGGTCGGAATCAAGCGGCTCGCCGAGCATCTCAACATCTCGATCGGCACCGTGTCGCGCGCCCTCAACGGCCGCCCCGACGTCAACGAAGAGACCCGCAAGCGCGTGCTCGAAGCCGCCGCCGAGCTCGGCTACGTCGCTAACCAATCGGGTCGCAATCTCCGCCAGGGCAACACCAACGCCATCGGCTTCATGATCGAGTCCGGCGCCGACACGGCCGGCAACTCGGACAACTTCTTTCTGGGAGTGATCGATGGGGTGCAGCATGTGCTGGCCCGGCATCACCTCGACCTGTTGGTCCTCCCCTGCCCCGGCGACGAAGATCCGTCCGACTATCTGCAGCGCATGGTCTCCCGTCGCGCCGTCGACGCCATGATCATCTCCGCCACGCACCGCATCGATGCGCGTATCGATCTGCTCACCAAGGCGCGCATTCCGTTCATTGCTTTGGGACGTTCCAAATCGGGCAGCGACTATCCGTGGGTCGACCTCGATTTCGAGGGCGTCGCCAACCGCGCCATCGATCGGCTCGCCAGCTTCGGCCATCGGCGCATCGCGGTCGGGCTCCCCAGCAACGACATCAACCTCGGCTTCATCTTCCTCGAGGGCATCAAGGCGGCGCTCAAGCGTCACAAGATCAAATTCGACCCCTCGCTGGTGATCCGTGCGGCCTCGACCGAGCAGGGCGGCTACCAGATCACCCACGAGGTGCTGGCGATGAAAGAACCGCCAACGGCCCTGGTGCTGGTCTATGAGCTGATGGCGATCGGCGTCTATCGGCGCCTCAGCGAAGCCGGCATGACGCCCGGCAAGGACTTCGCCGTCGTCGGCTTCCGCGAGTCACCGCTCGCGAAATTCCTGCTGCCCACGCTGACCTGCTTCCGCCTGTCCCTGCGCGATCTCGGCATCGGCCTCGGCGAGTCGCTCCTCGCCTGCATGCCCGCCTACGCCCACATCTACCCGCAGGGCGTGGTCAACAAGATCTGGCCGATGGAACTCGTCGCCGGCGAAAGCGACGCGCTCATCCCACCTCGTTGAAACCTGAGCCCTTTGCGGAAGACGCACCGCCTGCCGCAGGCGCGGCAACGTCTCGGCCGTAAGCCTCCCAACACGCCAAAATGCGAAAGCCCGGGTTTCCCCGGGCTCGCAACGTGTTCAATCCTGTGAGGATTTTGGAGCGGGCGAAGGGATTCGAACCCTCGACCCTAACCTTGGCAAGGTTATGCTCTACCCCTGAGCTACACCCGCACTCCAAGCCGCTGACGCCTCGGAAAACTTGGCATCGGCGCGACGCGGGCCTATATGCCCAAACGAACTTGCCTTTGCAACCCTAATCTCCCCGCCTGCGACATGCGCGCCGAACGAGGATTTGCTAGGGTAAACGCCCATTCAAGGAAGCGCCTGCCGTGAACATCAATATCGGGTCTGCCGCCGCCCCCGCTACGCCGCCTGCCGTGCTGGTCAAGGATTCGACCGACCGCGCCTTCAAGGCCGACGTGATCGACGCCTCGCTGGAAGCGCCAGTGCTGGTGGATTTCTGGGCGCCCTGGTGCGGCCCGTGCCGCTCGCTGTCGCCCAATATCGAGAAGGTGGTGAACGAGAAGGCCGGCAAGATCCGGCTGGTGAAGATCAATATCGACGAGAACCCCTCGATCGCCGGCCAGCTGGGCGTGCAGTCCATTCCTGCCGTGTTCGCCTTCGCCGGCGGCAGGCCGGTCGATGCGTTTCTTGGCAACATCCCGGAATCGGAAATCCGCCGCTTCGCCGACAAGGTGATCGCCGGTGCCCCGGCGGGGCCGCCGGCTGCCGGCTCGATCGAAGAGCAGATCAAGGAAGCGCGGACCGCCGCCAAGAACGCGCTGGCCGCCCCCGACCTCAACGCCGCCGCGCAGATTTACGGCATGGTGCTGCAGGCGCAGCCCGAGAATGCCGATGGCATCATCGGTATGGCGCGGGTTTACCTCAAGGCCGGCGAACCCGAGCAGGCGCAGGCCGTGCTCGATACGCTAAAGGAGCCGCAGCCCAAGAACGAAGACTACACCTCGCTTGTCGCCGCGCTGAAGCTTGCGGGCGAAGCGGCGGAGCTCTCGGCCATTGCCGAACTGCAGCAGCAGGTCGAGCGCAACCCGGACGATCATCAGAGCCGATACGACCTCGCGCTGGCGCTCAACGCCGAGAACAAGCGGACCGAGGCGGCCGAGCAGCTGGTGACGCTGATCAAGCGCGACCGCACCTGGAACGAGGACGCCGCGCGCAAAAAGCTGCTCGAATTCTTCGAGGCCTGGGGCTTCAAGGACCCGGCGACCATCAGGGGACGGCGCCTGCTTTCGGCGCTGCTGTTCTCATGACCCATCGTCGCCCCGCCGCGCCGGACGAACTGCCGGCCTCGATCCCGGTGTTCCCGCTGTCGGGCGCGCTGCTGCTGCCCTTTTCGCACCGGCCGCTCAACGTGTTCGAGCCGCGCTATGTCGAGATGGTCGACGCGGCGCTCGCCGGCAACCGGATGATCGGACTGATCCAGCCCGAAGACACATCCGAGGAGAGCCCGCGCGGCCGTGCGCCGCTACAGAAGATCGGCACGGTCGGTCGCCTCACGCACTGGGAGGAAAACGGCGAAGGCCGCTACTTCATCATCCTCGAGGGACTGACGCGCTTTGAGCTCAAGATCGAGCTCACGGTTATGACGCCCTATCGGCAGGCGACGATCGATGCGACGGGATTCGCTTCGGATTTTCTCCACGCCTTCGGCGAGGAAGAGGTCGATCGCGACCGCTTCATCAAGATGATGAAGGACTACGCCGAGTTCGCGAACTTCGAGCTCAACTTCGACGAGATCAAAAAGACCGGCACAGCCGACCTCGTCAATTTCGGCTGCATGGTGTCGCCCTACGGCGCCAAGGAAAAGCAGATGATGCTCGAAGCGCGCTCGCTACGCGACCGAGCCGAGACGCTGATCGCCCTCGCCGAGTTCGAGATGGCCAAGGGTGGCACTGGAGCGCCGCTTCAGTAATGACCGAAGTTAGCGAGCGTCGGTACGAGGTCGATCCGCGCACGCTCGAAATGCTGGTCTGCCCGCTGACCAAGACGCGCCTCGTGCTCAGTGCCGACCATAAGGAACTGATCTCGGTCGCGGCGCACCTGGCGTTCCCCATCCGCGATGGCGTGCCGATGCTGAGCCTCGACGAGGCGCGCGATGTCGAGCCGGGCGAGATGCGGGTGCACTTTCCGCCGACGGCCTGACGCTAGAGCGGCATTCCACGCGTTAAGCGAGGGCCATCCGACTCCAGCCCGGCAGCGCGAGCGATCAGCGCATCCTTGATCGGCGCCATCCGGTCGACGAGGCCGAGGCCGACATCGCGGATCGCGCGTAACGGCGCGGCATCGTTCGAGAACAAGCGGTTGAGATTGTCGGTCACAGCCGCCATCAACGCCGTATCGAACCGCCGCCATTGCGCGTAGCGCGCGAGCACGTCGGGCGCGCCGTGATCGAGGCCGAGACGCATTGCATCGATCAATGTTTCGGCCAGCGCCGCGACATCCTTGAGCCCGAGATTGAGGCCCTGACCCGCCAGTGGGTGGATGACATGCGCGGCATCGCCGATGATTGCCAGCCGCGGGCCGACGAACTCCTTGGCGAGCTGCAGACGCAGCGGAAAGCTTTGGATCCCCTCCTCCACCGTGACTTTGCCCAGCGACGAACCCATTGCAGCTTCGATCAGCCCCGCAACCTCGTCGCGCGGCAGACCCTTGAGGCGCGCCGCCTCCGCAGTGCTCTCGGTCCAGACCAGCGACGAGCGGTTACCGGACAGCGGCAGGCTCGCGAACGGACCGGCGGGCCGGAAGTGCTCGAACGCGGTGCCCTCATGCGGCAACTCGTGCGCGATGGTCGTGACGATCCCCGACTGCTTGTAATCGTGGCTGACGACCTCGATCCCCGCCATACCGCGAAGCGCCGACATGGCGCCGTCGGCGGCGATGATCACTGGGGCGGTGAGAGTTCGCCCATCCTTGAGCGACAGGGTCGCGGTCGCCGGTTCGGCGGCGTAGCCGGTCACCTCGACGGGGGCGACGAACTCAACACGGTCCTTTACGGCGTCCAGCAGCACGCGGGTTAACACCCTGTTGGGCGCCATATGCGCGTAGGGCTCGCCCGGCGCAACGTCCCCCTCGAAGGTCAGGAACACTGGCCGCGACAGGTCGCCGGTTCCCGAATCGGTGATCCGCATCGCGCGGATCGGCTCGGCCTCGCCGCCGATGGCATTCCACACGCCCAGCGTTTCGAGCACCCGCTTGACCCCGGCCGAGAGCGCAAAGGCCCGCTTGTCGTCCGGCACGGTGAACGGCCGTCGATCGACCAGTGCGACACGAAGCCCATGCTGGAAACGCGTCAACGCCAGCGCCTGCGCCAGCCCAACCGGCCCGCCGCCCACAATTATGACGTCATAGGACGTAGTCGACATGGGGGTGTTGTGGGCCGTTGGGAGGGGGATGGCAAGACGCGGGTGGTCGCAGTGGATCGCAACCACGCTCTCCAGTGACTTTGGCGGCATGGGGCCCTTTGTACAATCCCATGACCCAATACCATCTCGTCTCGCACAAACTTTGTGCAAAGTCGCCATTCTTGCCGATTTCTTCGCCACTGCTCTGCCTGTCGCGGAGCCGTCTGCTGAACATCTCGGCAGGTCCAGCGGGATTCCCCTAACAGAATCATAATCTTGGCGATTGTGGCTGAACTTGGCACGCCGCTTGAGTCTGAAACGCGCATTGGAGACCGAACAGAGAAGTCGAAAGGGGCATCCATGAAACTAGTGATCGCAATCATCAAGCCGTCGAGGCTTGAAGAGGTGCGTCAGGCGTTGAACTCGCTGGACGTCCACGGCATGACCGTGACCGAAGTTAAAGGCTATGGCCGCCAGAAGGGCCATTCCGAGATTTACCGCGGCACCGAATATGCGGTGCACTTCCTGCCCAAGCTCAAGATCGAGATCGCCGTGGACGACGCCCAGTCGGACGCCATCGTGACCGCGATCCGCGAAAGCGCCCAGACGGGCCGTATCGGCGACGGCAAGATCTTCGTTCTCGACCTCTTGGCCGTGACCCGCATCCGCACCGGCGAGACCGGCGCGGCGGCGCTCTGACGCCTTTCTCTAGGAGATTGCACCAATGACAGCATTGAAAATGTCAAAGATCCTGGGACTGGCAGCCGTCGCCGCGATGGCGGCCCTGCCGGTTCTCGGACAAGACGCCCCTGCACCGGTTGAGGTCGTCGCCACAGTCGATAAGGGCGATACGACCTGGATGCTGGTCTCGACGATCCTCGTGATTGCCATGACCATCCCGGGCCTCGCTCTCTTCTATGGCGGCCTCGTGCGCGCCAAGAACATGCTCTCGGTCCTCATGCAGGTCCTGTCGGGCTTCTGCATGATTGCCCTGCTCTGGGTGATCTACGGCTACTCGCTGGCCTTCAACGGCCCAACCGAGGGCGGCCTGTCGGCGTTCATCGGCGACTTTTCCAAGCTGTTCCTTGGCGGCGTGACGCCGTCGAGCCAGTCGGCCACATTCTCGGCTGGCGTCGAAATCCCTGAGCTGACCTTCGTGGTCTTCCAGCTCACCTTCGCAGCCATCACGCCGGCCCTCATCGTCGGTGCGATCGCCGAACGCATGAAGTTCGGCGCCGTGATGCTGTTCCTCGCCATCTGGTTTACCTTCTCCTACCTCCCCATCGCTCACATGGTGTGGTTCGGCGGCGGTTACCTGTTCGGCCTCGGCGCCTACGACTTCGCCGGCGGTACCGTGGTGCACATTAACGCCGGTGTGGCCGGCCTCGTGGCCGCGATCATGCTGGGCAAGCGCAAGGAATTCCTCAAGGAACCGATCCCGCCGCACAACCTCACCTTCACCTTCATCGGCGCCATGCTGCTGTGGGTCGGCTGGTTCGGCTTCAACGCGGGCTCCAACCTCGAGGCTACCGGCCTTGCGGCGCAGGCCGTCCTCAACACCATCACCGCTCCGGCGGCGGCGGCTCTGGCCTGGGCGCTCGGCGAAAAGTTCACCCGCGGCCATGCTTCGCTCCTTGGCGCAGCATCGGGCGCAGTGGCCGGTCTTGTTGCGATCACCCCGGCGGCCGGCTTTGCCGGTACGATGGGCGCGATCGTCCTTGGTGCCGTTGCCGGTCTCCTCTGCCTCTGGGCGGTTGTGACGCTCAAGCCCATGTTCAAGTACGACGACGCGCTTGACGTGTTCGGCGTCCACGGCATCGGCGGTATCGTCGGCGCCCTTGGCACCGCGATCGTGGCGGCTCCGTCGCTCGGCGGCTTCGCCCTCGGCGATCCGGCGGCCTACTCGATCGGCAGCCAGTTCCTGGTCCAGCTCCAGGCCGTGGCGATTGCGGTTGTCTGGTCGGCGGTGGTGACGGCGGTTGCCATGCTGATCGTCAACCTGGTCTTCGGCGGCGCCCGCGTCAGCGAGGCCAGCGAAGCCGACGGCCTCGACGTCACCTCGCACGGTGAGCACGCGTACAACTAACCTTTTCGATCCAGGCGGCGACCTCCTCCCCGACCGCCCTGGATCGAACATCAGTGGGGAGCCCGGCCAGTATTTGCTGGGCTCTCCGCCGGGATCGAACCCGGCGTGCAGCCTGCGTTCCTCTTGGCCCGCCACAGAGGCTTCCCACTCGCAAACTGCGTGGGCTGCACACCCGGTTCGATCGAGACCAAGCGACAATGGACCCGCTGCCCACGCGTTAGGCAGCGGCGTTGCTATTTGTGCCTTTTTGTTGAGCACACTGCCTCTTATGTTTGGCGCGCCTGCTGACACCCAAACTCAACCCTCTGAATAGAAATGTGTTTTGGCCACGCCTGCTCGTGGCATGATCCTTGAGTCCAATGCCTCGCGAATGACCGGTTGCGAGCCGGCATAAGGGAGGCTTGGGAATGGTGGACCAGTCGCTGGTCGGCTTAGACGTATTCTTTATATTGATGGGCGCGATCCTCGTGTTCTCGATGCATGGCGGCTTCGCCTTCCTCGAGCTCGGGACCGTTCGTGGCAAGAACCAGGTGAACGCGATGGTAAAAATCATCGTCGATTTCGCCTTCTCGACGCTGAGCTATTTCTTCATTGGCTACTGGATCGCTTACGGCGTGACGTTCTTTTCGAGCGCGCCAACCCTGTCGGGCGCGAGCGGTCTGTTTGCCCCGCAGGGGCTGAGCCTCGTCAAATTCTTCTTCCTCGCGACCTTCGCTGCTGCCGTGCCCGCCATCATCTCGGGCGGCATCGCCGAGCGGGCGAAATTCTGGCCGCAGGTGGCGACGGCGGCGACGATCGTCGCGGTGATCTACCCGTTCTCCGAGGGCATCGTCTGGAACGGCAACTACGGCCTCCAGGGCTGGTTCGAGTCGGTCTTCGGCCATCGCTTCCACGACTTCGCCGGCTCGATCGTCGTCCACGCGCTCGGCGGCTGGCTCGCGCTCGCCGCCGTGCTGATGCTCGGGGCGCGGACCGGACGCTACGGCCCCAATGGCCGGCCGTTCCCGCCCTCCTCCATCCCGTGGCTGGGGCTCGGTACCTGGCTGCTCTGCATCGGCTGGTTCGGCTTCAACGTGATGTCTGCGCAATCGACGGCGGGCGTGTCCGGCCTCGTCGCCCTCAACTCGCTGCTGGCCATGGTCGGCGGCATCGTCGCGGCGGCGATCCTCGGCAAAGCCGACCCGGGCTTCGTGCATAACGGCGCGTTGGCGGGACTGGTCGCCGTGTGCGCCGGCTCCGACGTGATGCACCCCATCGGCGCACTAGCCGTCGGTGCGGTCGCCGGTGTCATTTTCGTCAAAGGCTTCATCTACACCCAGGAGCGGCTGAAGATCGACGATGTGCTCGGCGTCTGGCCGCTGCATGGCCTCTGCGGGCTCTGGGGCGGTATTGCATGCGGCATCTTCGGCCTCGAAGCGCTGGGCGGCATGGGCGGCGTCTCGACGCTCGGCCAGATCCTCGGCTCGATCGTCGTGTCCGCCTATGCCTTCGCGGCGGGGCTCGCGATCTACATGATCGTCAAGCGCGTGGTGGGCATCCGCCTCACCGACGAACAGCAGCGCCGCGGCGCCGACCTCTCGATCCACTCGATCGGTGCCGAACCCGAGATGTGAGGCAACAATGCCGGCGGAGAATGTCTCCGCCGGCTCTATGGTTAGCTTGGGATTAACCACGTCGACCTAGGATCGCGACTCTCGTTTGCGTTCAGAGTTTCGCGATGCCGGCACGTCCCCTGCTTGAAGACCATTCTTCGCCTGCGCCCGCCATCGCCATAACCATCCCGGTGCGCCTGATCGGGCTCATCATGCTGGCGCTGGTCGGTATCGTGATGGTGTCGCTGGCCTCGTGGAACGTCGACGACCCGTCCTTCTCCTATGCGACGTCGGAACCGGCCCGGAACTGGCTCGGCTTCCCCGGCGCCGTGATCGCCGACGTCAGCTTCCAGATTCTCGGCCTCGGCATCATCGTGCTGCTCGTCCCGCCGGCCCTGTGGGGCTGGAGCTTCGTGCGCCGCCGCGTTCCGTCGGTAATGGGCCTCCGCCTCATCGCCTGGATCGCCGCAGCGGGCCTTGCGACCGGCGTCCTTTCCTTCATGCCCGCGCCCGCCAGCTGGCCGCTGCCCACCGGGCTCGGCGGCCTCATCGGCGCCGGCTTCACCAATCTCGCCTCGCTCGTTGCCGGCGCCAATCCGCAGCCGGTGACGGCCTGGCTGTTCGCCATCATCCTCATGGCGCCGACGCTGGCGCTGTTCTGGCTCGCCATGGGCCTCGGCGCGGTGAGCCTCCCCAAGATGCCGGCACCGCAGGCCAAGGTCGCCAAGGGCAAGACTGCACCCACACCGGCGATCGATGAGGACGATCGCGAGCGGAACGGTGTTCTGGATGTAGTCATCGGCGGCTTCGTGCATCTGGGCTTCAGCCTGCAGTCGGGCCTCCGCCGCGCCATCGCCAAGGCGCGCGACGACGCTGCCCAGCGCCGCGAAGCCGAGGCCGCGCCCTGGCGCACCGGGGCCGTCGAGCCGAGCATGGCCGGCCAGCCGGCGCCGCCCGTCGCTCCCGTCGTTCTGCCGGAAGCGCGCAACGAACCGCAGCTTCACGTCGAGCGCCGTATCTTCGCCCCGACCCAGCCGGTGGAAGCGGAGGACGACTACTATCCCGAGGAAGAGCAAGCCGAAGAAGAAGTCGCCGTCGCGCCCGCCCGACCGACCCGCGTCGTCGCGCCAGCCAAGCGTCCGGCGCCAGGTGCGCGCGCCGCTCGCGAAGCGCAGCCCTCGCTGCTCGACGACAGCAACGGCTTCGAACTGCCCTCGCTGAGCCTGCTCGCCGAAGCCCGCCATCGCGGCCCGAGCCCCGAGCACTCGCCCGAGCGCCTAGAGGCCATGGCCCGCCGCCTCGAAGGCGTGCTGCAGGACTTTGGCGTCAAGGGCGACATCATCAATGTGCGGCCGGGCCCGGTGGTCACGCTCTACGAACTCGAACCCGCCCCCGGCATCAAGTCGAGCCGCGTCATTTCGCTCGCCGACGACATCGCCCGCTCGATGAGCGCCATCTCCGCGCGCGTCGCTGTCGTCCCCGGCCGCAACGCTATCGGCATCGAGCTGCCCAACGAGAACCGCGAGACGGTGTATCTCCGCGAAATGCTCGCGAGCCAGGACTTCGAGAAGATGAAGGGCAAGCTCCCCATCTGCCTCGGCAAGACCATCGGCGGCGAGCCCATCATCGCCGACCTCGCGCGCATGCCGCACCTGCTCATCGCTGGCACCACCGGTTCGGGCAAGTCGGTGGGCATCAACACGTTCATTCTGTCGCTGCTCTACCAGATGACACCCGAGCAGTGCCGCCTGATCATGATCGACCCCAAGATGCTGGAGCTGTCGATCTATGACGGCATCCCGCACCTCTTGACGCCCGTCGTCACCGATCCCTCCAAGGCGGTGACCGCCCTCAAATGGGCGGTGCGCGAGATGGAAGATCGCTACCGCAAGATGAGCAAGATCGGTGTGCGCAACATTGACGGCTTCAACCAGCGCGTCGGCGAAGCGGCGGCCAAGGGCGAGACCATAACCCGTACGGTGCAGACCGGCTTCGACCGCGAAACCGGCGAGGCGATCTTCGAGAGCGAAGAGTTCAACCTCGAGCCGCTGCCCTTCATCGTCGTGATCATCGACGAGATGGCCGACCTCATGATGGTCGCCGGCAAGGACATCGAAGGCGCCGTGCAGCGCCTCGCGCAGATGGCGCGCGCCGCCGGCATCCACGTCATCATGGCGACACAGCGCCCGTCAGTCGACGTCATCACCGGCACGATCAAGGCGAACTTCCCCACCAGAATCTCGTTCCAGGTGACATCGAAGATAGACAGCCGCACCATCCTTGGTGAGCAGGGCGCCGAACAGCTGCTCGGCAACGGTGACATGCTGTACATGGCCGGAGGCGGCCGCATCCGTCGCCTGCACGGCCCGTTCGTGTCGGACGGCGAAGTCGAAGCCATCGTGCGCCACCTCAAATCGCAGGGCGCGCCGGACTACCTCGACTCGATCACCGCCGAAGACGAAGAGCTCGATCCCGATGGCATGGTCGACGAGGCGCCGGGCGGCGGCTCGGGCGACGAACTCTACGACAAGGCCGTGCATATCGTCCTCACCGACAAGAAGGCCTCGACCTCCTACGTCCAGCGCCGCCTCGCGATCGGTTACAACAAGGCCGCCTCGCTAATCGAGCGCATGGAAAAGGAAGGCGTGATCTCCGCGCCGAACCATTCCGGCAAGCGCGAGATCCTGGTCGGCAACGACCAGTACTGAGGGCCAGGACTTCGGTCGCCAGCCACTCGCCTCACCCCACCCACTGTGTCTCCCCAGCGAAAGCTGGGGTCCAGCTGTCCGCGTCAGCTGATGTTGCGACTTGGCTCCCAGCTTTCGCTGGGAAGGCACCGGGGTGGGGGCATTCAGGGTGAAAATACCGGCCTTGACTTATATAAGCGTTGGTTGATATTACTCCCTCAATCAACCGAGGAGACCCGCCATGCCCTTCGAAGCACTCGCCTTTGCCGGCGCCGTGGTGCGCAGCGTGAGATCGACCGAGCGTGAAGGGAAGCCGGCGAAGGCCGTGGTGGCCACCGCGACCTACGACACCGATATCGACGACCTGTGGGACGCCATCACCACCTCCGCGCGCATAAAGCGCTGGTTCATGCCGATCAATGGCGAGCTGAAGCTCGGCGGACGCTACCAGTTGGTGGGCAACGCCGCTGGAACAATCACGGCCTGCGAGGCGCCGCGCTTCTTTGCCAGCACCTGGGAATTCGGCGGACAGACCAGCTGGATCGAAGTGCAGCTCACGCAAAACAAGCCGAACGAAACGACGCTCGAGCTCACCCATATCGCCATCGTCGACGACGCCTTCTGGCCGACCTACGGCCCGGGCGCCGTCGGTGTCGGCTGGGACCTCGGACTGCTCGGATTGCAGCGTCATGTCGAAAGCCCGGACGTCGAACTGCCGCCCGAGCAGGCCGCGGCGTGGGCGACCTCGCCCGAGGCCTTGCAGTTCTATCGCATCGCGAGCACGGCCTGGGGCAAGGCGGCGGAGGCCGATGGCATGGTCAACTCCATGGACGCCGCCGAGAACACACGGAAGTTCTACTCGGGGGAAGCGCCGCCCCAGGCGATGTGATGCACGCGTTCGACGTCCTCGGCGATCCGGTTCGCCGCCGTATCCTCGAGCTTCTGGCGGCGAACGAACTCGCCTCGGGCGAAGTGGTCGAGGTGATTTCCGCCGAGTTCGGTATCAGCCAGGCCGGCGTGAGCCAGCACCTCAAGGTGCTGCGCGAGTCGGGGTTTGCCACGGTGCGCGCCGAAGGCACGCGGCGCGTCTATGCCATCGACACCGCACCGTTGCAGCAGGTCGACGCCTGGCTCGATCATTTTCGCGGCTTCTGGACCCACAAGCTGCTCGCCCTCCACACCGAGATCGCGCGCGGCAAGAAGAAGCGATGACGGAACTTGCAGGGGTCAACTGGCTTCCACGTCTTGCCTCATTTGCCGGCTACCGGTTAGGCAAAGACGAACAGGATACGCCGATGCTTCGACGCTCCCTCTTGGCCCTGCTGGCCACCTCCATCGCGCTGCCCGCGACCGTCTCGTTCGCGCAGGAGGAACCGCGCCGGCTGACGGACGAAGAGGTCGCGCTGATCAACGATATCTCGGCCTACAATTCGACCGTCACAACGATGACCGGTCGCTTCAACCAGATCGACACGCAAGGCTATCGCGCCGAGGGTACGTTCTACCTCCAGCGTCCGGGCAAGATTCGCTTCCGCTACGATCCGCCCTCGCGCGAAGAGATCATGTCGATCGGCCAGGGCTTTTACGTCATCGACCGCAAGGAGAAGACGCAATACGCCTACCCGCAGGACAAGGTCCCGCTGCGTCAGTTCCTCGACAGCAAGATCGATCTGCTGCGCGCCGGCCTCGTCGCGATTGAGCACTCGAACGACTATCTGACGTTGACCTTGCAGGACGAGACGCCGGCCGGGACGGTCAAGATCGACCTCGTCTTCGACAAGGTCACCAAGGACCTCGTCCAGTGGGTGTTGCACAGCCCCGACGGATCGGAGCTTAGCTTTTCGATCTATGACGTCGAGAAGGGCGTCGATATTCCGCAGTCGTACTTCTATCTCAACATCAACGACTACAATCAGATCGCAGCGCCGAACTAGACGGCGTTGAAGGCACGCACTTCGACCGGCGCGCGGCAGGCTATCGCCGCCTTGCGACCCCACTCCAGCGCGTCGTCCATGCCGTCGACGTCAAGCACCCAGAAGCCGCCGATGTGTTCCTTGGTCTCGAGATAGGGACCATCGGTCACGAGGGGCTGCCCGCCGGCGCGCGGGCGGATTGCCTTGGCCTGTGGCGCCGGCGCGAGACCGCCGACGAAGACGCGAATATTTGCGGCCACCATCTCGCGATTGAGGGCAGCGATATCCGCCCGCGCCGCATCGCTTTCCGATGATGGGATGAAGTCATCGGGATGATGGATCGCGACGAGATATTGGGTCATGGCTCTGTCCTTTCGGTTATCTGCTTCTAGCCGAACGAGCGGTGCGAAATTCGACAGCGAACGCGAGAGAATCTTGCTCGCCGTCTCTTGTCCCGGCACAACACGGCACCTCTGCGTCCCCGAGTCTCCATGACCTTCAGCCTTGCTACCTGGAACATCAATTCGGTCCGCCTGCGCCTGCCGCTGGTGCTTAAGTTTTTGAAGAAGTATCCGGTCGACGTCCTGTGCCTGCAGGAAATCAAATGCCAGAACGAACAGTTCCCGGCCAAGAAGCTGGCCAAGGCCGGCTACCCCTATCAGGCGGTGCATGGGCAGAAGGGCTATCACGGCGTCGCAATCATCTCGCGCCATCCGCTGACCGACATTTCAAGCCGGGTGTTCTGCGAAATCCCCGATTGCCGCCACGTGTCGGCGACCGTCGCCTGGGGCCACAACGGACCGCTCAGTGTCCACTCGATCTATATCCCCGCCGGCGGTGACGAGCCGGACCCCGAGATCAATCCCAAGTTCAAGCACAAGCTCGGCTTCCTGCGCGAACTCAAGGACTGGTTCGGCGACGAGCGGTTCAAGCAGGGGCAGTTGATCTGCGGCGACTTCAACGTCGCGCCGCACCCCGACGATGTCTGGAGTCACAAGCAACTGCTCAAAGTGGTGAGCCACACGCCGGTCGAGACATCGGCGCTGGACGAATTGCTCGCCGCCAATCACGGCTGGACCGATCTCGTCCGCAAGCATTTGCCCTTCGGCACGAAACTCTCCTCCTGGTGGAGCTATCGTGCCGCCGACTGGGAAGTCTCCGACCGCGGCCGGCGGCTCGACCATATCTGGTCGACGGCCGATATCGCCGAGCGCACCACCAATGCCGAGATCGTCCGCGCCGCCCGTGGCTGGAGCGACAAACCCTCCGACCATGTCCCCGTTATCGCTTACTTCCGAGGCCCCAATGAGTGACCGTCACCTCGTCAGCTCCGGCTCCTATCTCGAGCCGATCATCGGTTTCTCGCGCGCTGTCCGCGTCGGCAACATCATCGCCGTCGGCGGCACCGCGCCGATCGCGGCGGGCGGTGGGACAGCGGCCAAAGGCGACGTTTATGGACAGGCCAAACGGATCTTCGAGATTATCGGCAAGGCCCTTGCCGATGCCGGCGCCGGCTTCGAACACGTCACGAGGACTCGTATTATATTGACTGATATGGCCCTGTGGAACGACGCGTCCAAGGCGCACGCCGACATCTTCAAGGGTATCCGACCGGTGACGACAGTGATGGCCGTTTCGGGCTTCGTCGACCCCGACTGGCTGATCGAGATCGAAGTCGACGCGGTCGTACCAGCTTAGTTTTTGCTTGAGCCGATCTTCGACCGGACCTGCTCGACGGCGGACAAATAGCCCGTAAGTTCCCCGCGAATCCTCTCGGCCACGCGCGCCGCGAGGTCTGGCGCCTGTTGGGCCAGCTTCATGAACGCCGAGCGCGGCACAAATAGAGTCTCCACATTGTCAATTGCCTTGACCGTGACCGGTCGGGGCTTGGCCACCACCAGCGACATGGCGCCGAGCAGCGCACCAGGGGCGTTGATCACAAATGGATTACTCTCGTCGCCTTCCTGGTACGTCGCGAGCGTGCCCGACACCAGTATCTGCGCGCCCTCGGGCACATCGCCGGCCTGATAGATCACGGTGTTGGGACGCCAGCGCTGGCGCTCGCTCGCGAAGGCGAGCAGACGACGCTGTTCGGCGTTGCAGACCGTGAAGAAGTCTGCGCGCCCCAGAATCGTGGTCGCGTCGTCGAGCTGCATCGGCCCCGTTACCTCAGTCGGCCGCCGCCCGCGGCCTCAAGCGGCCTGATATAGAGCATGCCGTTCCCTTTGCGAGAACGGATTTCGCAGGTTTGGTGACTATCCGCCGGGGATAGCCCTTACGGCACCAGCCGGTAGCCGCCTTCTTCCGTCACCAGCAGCCGTGCATTGGAGGGATCGCGCTCGATCTTCTGGCGCAGCCGATAGATGTGTGTCTCGAGAGTATGGGTCGTAACGCGGTTATTATACCCCCATACTTCCTTGAGCAGGACGTCGCGGGTGATCGTCTTCGGCCCTTGCCGATAGAGATATTTGAGGATCGACGTTTCCTTGTCCGTCAGTCGGACTTTGCCGCCGTCGGAGGCCTCGAGGAGCTTGTTGGCCGGCTGGAAGCTGTAGGGCCCGATGGTAAACACCACGTCCTCGCTCTGGTCGTGCTGGCGCAGCGCCGCACGGATGCGCGCCAGCAGCACCGAGAACCGGAAGGGCTTGGTCACATAGTCGTTGGCCCCCGACTCGAGTCCGAGAATCTCGTCGGAATCGCTGTCGTGGCCGGTCAGCAGAATGATCGGGCTCTTGAACCCGTCCTTGCGAAGGATCTTTACCGCCTCGCGGCCGTCCATGTCGGGCATGCCGACATCGAGCAGCATCAGGTCGACATGCACCTCGCGCACCTTGCGGATCGCGTCGTTGCCATTGGCCGCCTCGATGAGGTCGAACTCGCGGTAGTGCGCGAGCTGATCCATGAGCGACTTCCTCAGATCGGCATCATCGTCGACGAGGAAAATGCGGCGGCGGATCATCGGGTAACTCCCAGGAATTCACTCAACGTGAGTTAAGTCGGCGAGGCGTAACCGACCAGTCACAAGATGGTGACGCTCACAGTAACGCGCCAGTGAGCCTTAGAGTTTCCCGAGGCTTAGCCAGTTTTCGCGTGTCAGGACGAAGATGTGAGCCTCGAACGTCTCGTGATCCTCGGCCAAACTCGCCGTGTGGTCGAAGCTCATACCGAGCCGCTGCATAACTTTGTGGCTGCGCGTGTTGGGCACATCAGAGATCGAGATCAGCCGCGAGGCGCCGCGCTCGAACGCATAGTCGCGCCAGACCCGCGCGGCCTCGGTGGCATAACCCTGCCCCCAGTTCTCGCGAAAGAACCGCCAGCCGATCTGCAGGTCGTCCGGATACCACTGCTCGTGCGACAGACCGCAAATGCCGAGGAATGCGCCATCGCTCTTACGCTCCACGGCCAGAATGCCGATTCCTATGGCGGCATATTGCTTCGAGATCGCCTGGAGTTCCGCCGCGCACTGCTCCGCGGACCGGGTGCCGCCGAGATAGCGCATCACCTCCGGATCGGCACTCAGCATGACATACTGAGCCAGATCCTCCGCGCGATAATCGCGCAGAATCAGCCGCTCGGTGGTCGCAAACGGCACCGTCATGGTTTCGGCCGATGCCCGAACAACGCTGAGCCAACCCGCACATGCGTGGCCCCCATCGCGATGGCCGTCTCGAAATCGGCGCTCATCCCCATCGACAGCACGGTCGCGCCGGCGTCCTTGGCCAATTCCGCCATATGCGCAAAGTACGGGCCCGGCGGCACGGCCTCCGGCGGGATCGCCATCAGCCCGTCGATCTTGAGCCCGTGCACCTCGCGGCAGCGTTTCACGAATGTCACGGCCTCGGCCGGCGGGATGCCCGCCTTTTGCGGTTCGAGCCCGATGTTGACCTGGACCAGCAGCCGCGGATGTTTGCCCGCTTTCTCCATCTCGGCCTTAAGCGCCACGGCGATCTTTTCGCGATCGACCGTCTCGATCACATCGAACAGCGCCACTGCCTCCTTGGCCTTGTTGGACTGCAGCGGGCCGATGAGATGCAATTCTATGCCGTCATACGACGCCCGAAGTCCGGGCCATTTGGCTTGCGCCTCCTGCACCCGGTTCTCGCCGAAGACGCGCTGGCCGGCGGCGAGAAAGGGCTCGACCTCATCGGCGGCAAAAGTCTTCGATACCGCCACGAGCTCGACGCGCTCCGGCGGCGGACCAAACCGCCGCCGCGCCCGCTCGATGCGCGCGCGGATCGTCTCGAGTCGCTCACCGGCGCTGTCGATCGCCATCCTGTTGACCGTTTACCCGTTTAGTGTAGAGGGTCCGCTACCTCAGAAATCCCCGGCAAAGCAACTGATTGCCGACGTAAGGACGTGTCCCAAGTGAAACCGATCGAGCGCTACAACCCGCGTGTCGAGGAGCCGCGCTGGCAGAAGGCCTGGGAGGACAACAAGTCCTTCGTGGTCGCCAATGATGATCCGCGCGACCCGTACTATGTGCTCGAGATGTTCCCCTATCCGTCGGGTCGCATCCATATGGGCCACGTGCGCAACTACGCGATGGGCGACGTGCTGGCGCGTTACAAGCGCGCCAAGGGCTTCAACGTGCTGCACCCAATGGGCTGGGACGCCTTCGGCCTGCCGGCGGAGAACGCCGCCAAGCAGACCGGCAGCCACCCCAAGATTTGGACCTACGCCAACATCGACGCGATGAAGAAGCAGCTCAAGACCATGGGTCTGAGCTTCGACTGGACGCGCGAGTTCGCCACCTGCGACGTCGACTACTACGCCCAGCAGCAGAAGCTGTTCACCGACATGATGAAGGCGGGTCTGGTGACCCGCAAGCAGTCGAAGGTCAACTGGGACCCTGTCGACGAAACCGTGCTCGCCAATGAGCAGGTGATCGACGGCCGCGGCTGGCGCTCCGGCGCTCTGGTCGAACAGCGCGAGCTGACCCAGTGGTTCTTCAAGATCTCGGACTATTCCGAGGACCTGCTCAAGGCGATCGATGGCCTCGACGGCTGGCCCGAGAAGGTGCGCATCATGCAGCGCAACTGGATCGGCAAGTCCGAGGGCCTGCGGCTGTTGTTCGAGCTGACCGTCAACGCCAAGACGAGCGCCCCGACGATCGAAGTCTTCACCACGCGGCCCGACACGCTGTTCGGCGCGAGCTTTGTCGCGCTGTCGCCGGACCATCCGCTGGCCACCGAGCTGTCCGCTGCCGATCCGGCGCTGAAAGCCTTTATCGAGGAGTGCCACCGCCAGGGCACGGCAACCGAGGCGATCGAAAAGGCCGAAAAGCAGGGCTACTTCACCGGGCTGACCGTGAAGCACCCGCTGAAGCCGGGCGAGACATTGAAGGTGTACGTCGCGAACTTCGTGCTGATGGACTACGGCACCGGCGCCATCTTCGGCTGCCCGGCGCACGACCAGCGCGACATGGATTTTGCGCGCAAGTACGGCCTGAACGTCATCCCGGTCGTGCTGCCGGAGGGCGCCGATCCGGCTACCTTTGCGCTGGAGAACGAAGCCTATGTCGGCCCGGGCACGATCTATCATTCGGGCTTCCTCGACGGGCTGAGCGTCGACGAGGCGAAGAAGAGGATCGCGACCCATTTCGGCGGCATCCAGATCGGCAACCGCGCGCAGGGCGTGGTCGAGACCAACTATCGCCTGCGCGACTGGGGCGTTTCGCGCCAGCGCTATTGGGGCTGCCCGATCCCGGTGATCCACTGCGACGAACACGGCGCCGTGCCGGTGCCGGACGACCAGCTGCCTGTGGTGCTGCCCGAGGACGTGACTTTCGACCGCTCGGGCAATCCGCTCGATCACCATCCGACCTGGAAGCACGTGAATTGCCCGGTTTGCGGTAAGCCCGCGCGCCGCGAGACCGACACGATGGACACGTTCGTCGACTCGTCCTGGTACTTCGCCCGCTTCACGGCGCCACACAGCAAGACGCCGACGATCCCGGGTGTTGCGAACCGCTGGCTGCCTGTTGATCAGTATATCGGCGGCGTAGAACACGCTATTTTGCACCTGCTCTATTCGCGCTTCTTCGCACGCGCGATGCACAAGACTGGCCATCTGGGTATGGACGAGCCGTTCAAGGGCATGTTCACCCAGGGCATGGTCGTGCACGAGACCTACAAGGACCAGAACGGCGATTGGGTGTTGCCGGCCGACATCGTGCTCGAAGGCATGGGTGACAGCCGTCGCGCCACGCACGCCACCTCGGGTGCGCCGATCGAGATCGGCTCCATTGAGAAGATGTCGAAGTCCAAAAAGAACGTAGTGGACCCCGACGAGATCGTACGCACCTACGGCGCAGACGCGGCGCGCTGGTTCATGCTGTCCGACTCGCCGCCGGAACGTGACGTTCAGTGGACCGAGGCCGGCATCGAGGGAGCGAGCCGGCTGCAGCAGCGTGTGTGGAAGCTGGTGCACGAGTCGATCGAGCTGAGCAGCATGCCCACCGCCGGTGAGACTGCTGCCGCCGAAGTCGAAGCGATCCGCAAGCTGATCCATCGCACCGTGCACGGCGTGGGCGTCGGCATCGAAGGGCTGCGCTTCAATTCGGCCGTGGCCCAGATCTACGAGTTGAGCAACGGGCTCGCGAAGTTCGCGACCGCGCTGGAAGCATCACCCACCGCCAACGGCATCGCCGCGCTGAGCGAAGGTGTCGGCAAGCTAGTGCAGCTGGTCGCGCCCATGATGCCGCATCTGGCCGAGACCTGCTGGGTGGCGCTGGGCAAGTCTGGCATGGCCGCCGACGCAGCATGGCCGGAGGTCGACCCTGCCCTGCTGGTCGACGACACGGTGACCGTCGCGGTTCAGGTCAACGGTAAGCTGCGTGGTCAGCTGACGCTGGCCAAAGGCGCCCCTAAGGACGAGGCCGAGCGTCAGGCCTTGTCACTCGACGCGGTTGCCCGCATGCTGGACGGCAAGCCACCTCGCAAGGTGATCATCGTGCCGGACAGGATCGTCAATGTCGTCATCTAGCCGGACCCTTCGCGCGGTCGCCGTGGCACTGGCGCTCGCGCTACCGCTTGCCGGCTGCACCGGCTTCGTACCGGTCTATAGCGAGCGCGGCCTCGGCACCGAACGCGTCGAGGTTTCGTACGGCAAGCCCGGCAACCGACTGGATCAGATCATCTACCAGGACCTCGCGCTGAAGCTCGGCAAGTCGTCGAGCCCTGATGCGCCGGTCGTGCAGGTGGCAACGTCGTACAGCTCGCGTGACCTCACCAACAATCGCGTGACGACACCCAACGTGCAGAAGCAGATGACCGTGTCGGCCAAGATAACGGTTGTTGATGCCGACGGCGAAGTCTTGCTGTCCGCAAAGCGCTCGCAAAGCTCGGACTACACGGCCGACTCGCAGGCGCTGGCCAACAAGCAGGCAGAAGCGACTGCCGCGCGCCAGGCCGCGCTTCTACTATCCGACACGATCCGTCTCGAGATTATCGCCGCGCTGGCGAAATGACGGCGCTCAAGGCGCATGAAGTCGAGCGCTTCGTGAAGCGCCCAGATCTCGATGCCGGTATCCTTCTCGTTTACGGCCCCGACACCGGTCTTGTGCGTGAAACCGCTCAGCGGCTCGTCCGCCACTATGCCGGCGCCGGCGCCGGCAGCGACAGCATGGGGCTGGTGACGCTCGATGGCAAGGAACTCGACGGCGACCCTGGTCGTCTTCTGGTCGAAGCTAGAACATCGTCCTTGTTTGGCGAGAAGCGTGTTGTCCGCGTCCGCGACGCGGGCAAGTCAGTCACCGTCCCTCTGGCCGAGCTGGCGTCTGATCCATCCGGGGCGATCGTCGTTCTAGAAGCGGGCAATCTGACGCCGCGCGATGCACTGCGTGCTTTGGTGGAAGGTGCAAAGACGGGTCGGGCCCTGCCCTGCTATGCCGACAGCGACGAGACCATTCTTCGTCTCATCAACGAAAGCTTCAACGCCGCAGGCATTCGCGCAGATGCGGACGTCGCCGAGACGCTGCGTGACCAGCTCGGCAACGACCGGGAGATCACCCGCCGCGAGATCGAAAAGCTCGTCCTCTTCGCCGACCAGAGCAAGATTCTAACGCGCGACGATGTGCTGACGCTCTGCGCCGACAACGCAGCTCTCGTGATCGATGAGATCGTTGATGCGATCGGGACCGGTCATGCGGAAAGGCTCGATCAGGCGCTGTCGCGCGCCCTGGCCGCGAGCATCAATACGCAGCAGTTGCTCTCAAGCGTGGTACTCCACTTCGCGCAGCTGCGTCGCTGGCGCACGGTGGTCGATACCGGCGTAAGTGTCCGGGACGTGCTGGATGGCACGCGACCGAAGCCTCATTTCTCGCGACGCGCCGCCCTCGAGCAGCAGCTGCGCTTGTGGAGCGATGCCTCGCTCGCGACGGCCATGGGCCGGCTGCACGACGCAACCGGCGAGTCGCGAAAGAACTACAGCCGCAGCGACACGATTGTCCGGCGAGTCTTCCTCGCCCTGGCGACGATGGCCGCGCAGCACTGAGACGACAGCTTAGCTTGCGGTCAGCCGGGTCAGGACAGCGTCGAGCTGTTCGAGCGTGCGATAGCGGATTTCGAGCTTGCCGCCGCTTTCGCGATGGTCGATCACCACCTTAAGGCCGAGATGATCCGAGAGCTGCTTCTCGATCGCAAGGGTATCGGCATCTTTGGGTTCCGGCTCCGGAGTGGCCGGCTTCTTGGACAGTCCGCCGCTCTGCCCGAGTTTTTCGGCTTCGCGAACAGACAATCCCTGGTCGATGATCTGCTTGGCCAGCGCCTGAGGGTCGTCGGCCGTGATGAGGGTGCGGGCGTGGCCTGCCGTGAGCTGGCCGCCGGTCACCATCTCGCGCACGTCCTTGGGAAGCTTCAGCAGCCGCAGGGTGTTTGCGACATGCGATCGCGATTTGCCTATCACCTGCGCAAGATCTTGCTGTGTATATGAAAATTGCTCGATTAGCTGCTCGTATCCCTGCGCCTCCTCGAGCGGATTGAGGTCGACACGCTGCACATTCTCGATGATCGCGAGCTCGAGCGCCTCCTTGTCATCGACCTCGCGGACGATGACCGGCACATCATGCAGTCCTGCCCGCTGCGCGGCGCGCCAGCGGCGCTCGCCGGCGATGATTTCGAAAATGTTGGGGTCGTCGCTGGGGCGCACCAGGAGCGGCTGCATGACGCCCTTCTCGCGGATCGAATTGGTGAGCTCGTCCAATTGGTTAGCGTCGAAATCGCGGCGGGGATTGGCCCGGTTGGCGATGATAAAATCGAGCGGAAGCCGCCTCTGGCCGCCGATCATTGCGACCGTCGGAGCAGCGGCGGTGTCGATGGGCGCCATGTCGCCGATGAGGGCGGCGAGGCCGCGGCCGAGTCGGTTGGGTTTGTCGATCATGGTTGCCTCACGCAGCGTTCAGTTGCCGCTCGCGGCGGATGACTTCGGTGGCCAGCCGGAGATAGGCCTGGCTACCGGCACATTTGAGATCGTAGAGCAAAGCGGGCTTGCCGTATGACGGCGCTTCGCTGAGGCGGACGTTGCGCGGGATCACGGTGTCATAGACGAGATTGCCCATGGTGCCGCGAACGTCCTGCAGCACTTGCTCGCTGAGCGAGTTGCGGCGGTCGAACATGGTCATCACCACGCCCTGGATTTGCAGCCGCGGATTGAGCGTTGTGCGGATTTGTTCAATGGTCTGAAGGAGTTGGCTCAAGCCTTCAAGGGCGAAGAACTCGCACTGCATCGGCACGAGGACAGCGTCGGCCGCGACGAGCGCGTTCACAGTGAGGAGGTTCAGCGACGGTGGGCAATCGATGATGACGTAGGAGACGCCCTGCTCTTCGATGCTGAGCTGACCCAGCGCCTTGAAGGCGTTGCGCAGTTTGAACGCGCGATCGGGTTGCTGCGAAATCGTCTGCTCCACGCCGAGCAGATCGAGCGTCGACGGCACGATGGCGACGCGCGGCACCTCGGTCATGATCGACGCCTGGGCGACCGTGGCTTCGCCGACCATGAGGTCGTAGGACGAGATGTCGCGCGCGCGGCGGTCGATGCCGAGGCCGGTGGACGCGTTGCCCTGCGGATCGAGATCGACGATCAGCACGCGCTCGCCGATAGCCGCCAGCGCGGTCGCGAGGTTGATCGCGGTGGTCGTCTTGCCGACGCCGCCCTTCTGATTGGCGAGAGTGATGATGCGTGGCGCCACGCCATTCTCCTGCCGCTAAGCGGCTGATTTCGCACGCAAGTTGGTGATTTCGAGGATCACACCCTCGGCATCGGACTCGCTGGGATGAACTACCACATCGAAGTGGAAGTTTGCAGCCGCCGCGTCAAGTTCTTGACGGTAATTGCGGCCTTTCGGCAGGAGAAGATGGCCGGAAGGCGCGTGGAACGGCTGGGCCATTTCGAGCAGTTTTGACAGATCGGCCAGCGCACGCGACGTGATGAGCGGATACGTTTCACGTGAATCAATCTGGTCGGCGCGCATCGCGAGGACCGCGATCGGCAAACCAAGTTCGCGGGCCACCGTCTTCAAAAACGCCGCCTTCTTTCCGACGGGCTCGACGAGAGTGAAGCGCCGCTCTGTTTCACGTGAAGCAATAGCCATCGGGATCGCCGGGAACCCACCACCGCTGCCGAGGTCGAGAACATCGGTGTCATCCGGCCTGACGAATTTCATCAGTTGCAGGCTATCGTCGATGTGCCGCGGCCAAAGCTGGTCGACTGTTTCACGTGAAACGAGATTCTGAACCGCATTCCATTTGCGGAGCAGGGCGGCGTAGCGCTCGAGATCGTCGTGCTGGCTCATCCGGCCTTGCGCATCGCGCCGCGACGGATGATGGCGAGAAGCAGTGTGGCGGCCGCCGGCGTCATGCCCTCGATAGCCTGCGCTTGCGCGATGGTCGACGGCCGGTGCTGCTGAAGCTTCTGACGCAGCTCGGCGGAAAGGCCAGGAATCAAGCTATAATCGAGCCATTCCGGAATGGCGACGCCTTCGTCGCGACGCATCGCAGCCACATCGGCCTTCTGCCGATCCAGATAGACCGCATATTGCGCATCAATGGAAAGCTGCTCCAGAATCGCCGTTCCAATCGTGCCGATCTCTGGCCAGACGCGCGCGACGTCGTCGGTTGTGACATCGGGGTAGGCCAGCAGATCGAAAGCGCTGCGCCGGTGACCGTCGGCATTCACCGCGATCCCATGCTTCCGCGCCTCGCTAGGTGTAATGGTCAATGCGTCAAGCAGCTTCCGGCCGTGGTCAAGCGAAGCGACCTTCGTCGCAAAGTGCGATTCCCGCTCCATGCCGACAAGGCCGTGCTCGATTCCGAGGCGGGTGAGCCGCTGGTCGGCATTATCGCTGCGCAGGTGTAGCCGGAACTCGGCTCGTGACGTGAACATGCGATAGGGCTCGGCCACACCCCGCGTGATCAGATCGTCAACCATGACGCCGAGGTAGGACTCGGTTCGCGACAGCACGATCTGCTCTTCGCCCTTGGCGCGAAGGCCAGCATTGGCGCCGGCAAGCAGACCTTGCGCGGCAGCTTCCTCGTAACCGGTGGTCCCATTGATCTGACCTGCCAGATAGAGACCCTGCAGGCGCTTCAGCTCCAGCGTGGCCTTGAGTTCCCGCGGGTCGACGTAGTCGTACTCGATCGCGTAGCCGGGCCGGATGATCCGGACGTTCTCGAGACCGGGCATGGTTTTGAGGAAGGCGTCCTGGACCTCGGCGGGCAGGGAGGTACTAAGGCCATTCGGGTAGATCGTCGGATCGTCCAGGCCCTCGGGCTCGAGGAAGATCTGGTGGCTGTTGCGATCGGCAAAGCGCACGATCTTGTCTTCGATCGAGGGACAGTAGCGCGGGCCGCGGCTCTGGATGCGGCCGGAGTACATCGCCGAACGATGGATATTGTCCGCGATGATGCGGTGCGTCTCGGCCGTCGTGCGCGTGATATAGCAGCTGATCTGAGGGGTCGTGATTGCGCTCGTCAAGGACGAGAACGGCTCCGGCGGGTCGTCGCCGGGCTGCTCTTCGAGCACCGTAAAGTCGATGGACGTGCTGTCGAGGCGAGCAGGAGTGCCCGTCTTCAGGCGGCCGAGTCGAAGTCCGAGGGCTTCGAGGCGAGTTGAGAGGCCGAGGACCGGCTTCTCCCCCACGCGACCGGCGGGGATTGTTTCCTCGCCGCGATGGATCAGGCCGCGCAGGAACGTGCCTGTCGTCAAGACCACCGACTTCGTCGAGAAGCGGCGTCCATCGAGCAGGATGACTCCTGTTATGTTGCCATTTTCGACGGCAAGATCGTCGACTTCGCCCTCGATGATCGTGAGGTTTGGCTGCGCGGAGAGCGTCGCTTGCATCGCCTGCTTGTAGAGCTTGCGGTCGGCCTGGGCGCGGGGCCCGCGGACGGCAGGGCCCTTGCGACGATTGAGGACCCTGAACTGAATGCCGGCCGCGTCGGCGACACGTCCCATGACGCCATCGAGCGCATCAATTTCGCGGACAAGGTGACCCTTGCCCAGACCGCCGATAGCAGGGTTGCAGCTCATTTCACCGATAGTTGCGAACTTGTGCGTGATCAGCGCCGTGGGCACGCCGAGCCGCGCGGACGCCGCCGCAGCCTCGGACCCGGCATGGCCGCCGCCCACAACGATCACACCGAAGTCAGTCATGGCGCCGATATACTGATGGCGGGGCTAGATCACAATGCGATTCCAACCCACCGGACTTCCCAGCGGAAGCTGGGATCCAGCTATCGGCTGGAGCAAGCGGGGAGTTGGGTCCCTGCTTTCGCAGGGAAATCAAGCGGAGGGATCGGCGGGCGCCTCGATATGTTTCACGTGAGTCACTTGCCGATGCAGAAACTGGCGAACAGTCTGTCCAGTACCTGCTCGGTGTCGATACGGCCCAGCAGGCGCTCGAGGGCGAGGCTGGCTTGGCGGAGATGTTCGGCGGCGATCTCGTCGGTGGCGCCCTCGGCAAGGAAGCGATCGAGCGCGTCCTGAGCCTGCGTGAGGGCGACCAGATCGCGTTCCCGGCTGAGAAGAGAAGGCGTGCCGGTGCCAGCCGCGGAATCGGCGAATGCGCCGAGGGCGGCGAGCAACTCGCCGATGCCCGTTCCGGCGGCGACCGAGAGGATGTGCGTTGCGGCCACGGGACCGAGGTCGGATTTCGTGCCCACCGTCCAGAGCGCCGGCGCCTGCGGTTGCGGGATCGGCTTGACGTCGGGCGCTATCAGCCACAGGACCAGATCGGCGCGGGCGATCTCGGCTTCCGCGCGACGCACGCCCTCGGCCTCGGCGCGACTCTCCGTTGTCCGCAGTCCGGCCATGTCGATGAGGATCACCAGACGGCCGCCGAGGTCGAGCGACACCTCCCGGACGTCCCGCGTGGTCCCGGGTTCGTCGCTGACGATGGCGAGGTCGGATTTCGCCAGCGCGTTGAGCAGCGAGGACTTGCCGACGTTGGGCGGACCGGCCAGGGCGACGCGCAGCCCTTCGCGAACGATACGACCGCGGCCGACCGATTCGGCGGCCTCGCGAAGCTCGGTGGACAGCCGCTCCACCGCGTGAATCACGTTATGTGGGAGTTCGGACGAGACATCGCCCTCGTCGGAAAAGTCGAGGCGGGCTTCGACCTCGGCGCGCGCATCCAGCAGCGTCTCGCGCCACTTAGCGACCCGATGCGAGATGCCGCCGGAGAGACGCGCGACGGCCTGTGCGCGCTGCGTCTCCGTCTCCGCCTCGATGAGATCGCCGAGACCTTCGACCTCCGTGAGATCGAGACGACCATTGAGGAAGGCTCGGCGCGTGAACTCACCGGGTTCCGCGAGACGGATATCGGGCAGGGCACTGATGCCGCGGAGCAGGCGGCGCACGACCGCGGGTGACCCATGCACCTGGAGTTCCGCCGTGTCCTCCCCTGTAAAACTGTTGGGTCCGGGCATGAAGGCGACGAGGCCGGCGTCGATGAGCTCCCCCTCGAGGCGAAGATCGCGCAGGGTCAGCCGGCGTGGTTCGACGTTCGATATAGCAAGTGATTCTAGAACGCGGCTCGTCGCGGGACCGCTGAGGCGGATGATGGCGACACCCGAGGGCAGGGCACCGGAGCTGAGGGCGACGATGGTGTCCTGAGAGATCATGCGGTGCACGGCCCCTCACCCGCCTCGCTAACGCGAGGCACCCTCTCCCCAGCGGGGCGAGGGGACGTTGGAACCGAAGCCGCAGTCATTGTCCCCTCTCCCCTTTGGGGAGAGGGTCGCGCGCAGCGCCGGGTGAGGGGAAGGCCGATCACCACGGCGGCCACTCTCCGACGTCAGGTATTCATCGAGTCGAAGAAGTCACTGTTGGTCTTGGTCTGGCGGAGTTTGTCCATGAGGAACTCCATCGCGTCGACCGTGCCCATCGGGTTGAGGATGCGGCGGAGGACGTACATCTTGCGCAGGATGTCCGGTTCGACCAGCAGCTCTTCCTTGCGGGTGCCGGACTTGGTGACGTCCATGGCCGGGAAGATACGCTTGTCCGAAACCTTGCGGTCGAGCACGATTTCGCTGTTACCGGTGCCCTTGAACTCTTCGAAGATGACTTCGTCCATGCGCGAGCCGGTATCGATCAGCGCGGTCGAAATGATGGTGAGCGAGCCGCCGTCCTCGATGTTGCGCGCCGCGCCGAAGAAGCGCTTGGGGCGCTGCAGGGCGTTGGCGTCGACACCGCCGGTCAGCACCTTGCCCGACGACGGCACGACCGTGTTGTAGGCGCGGCCGAGGCGGGTGATCGAGTCGAGGAGAATGACGACGTCGCGCTTGTGTTCGACGAGGCGCTTGGCCTTTTCGATCACCATCTCGGCGACCTGGACGTGGCGGCTGGCGGGTTCGTCGAAGGTCGAGGAGATCACCTCGCCCTTCACCGAGCGCTGCATGTCGGTGACTTCTTCCGGGCGCTCGTCGATGAGCAGCACGATGAGGTAGCACTCGGGGTGGTTGATCGCGATCGACTGGGCGATGTTCTGGAGCAGCACGGTCTTGCCGGTGCGCGGCGGCGCGACGATGAGCGCGCGCTGGCCTTTGCCGATGGGCGCCACGAGATCCATCACGCGGGCCGACTTGTCCTTGACGGTGGGGTCGGGGAGCTCGAGGCGGAGGCGCTCTTCGGGGTAGAGCGGCGTGAGGTTGTCGAAGTTGACCTTGTGTCGGACCTTTTCGGGGTCCTCGAAATTGATGGTCGCGACCTTGAGCAGCGCGAAGTAGCGTTCGCCTTCCTTGGGCGAGCGAATCTCGCCCTCGATGGTGTCGCCGGTGCGCAGCGAGAAGCGACGAATCTGGCTGGGTGAGACGTAGATGTCGTCGGGGCCCGGCAGGTAGTTCGCATCCGGGGAGCGCAGGAAGCCGAAGCCGTCGGGCAGCACCTCGACCACGCCCTCGCCGACGATCTCGATCTCGCGCGCCGCCAGCTCCTTGAGGATGGCGAACATCAGCTCCTGCTTACGGAGCGTGGAGGCGTTCTCGACCTCGTACTCTTCGGCGAAAGTGAGCAGTTCAGCGGGAGATTTAGCCTTCAGCTCGCTAAGCTTCATTGTTTCCATGAGGCGGATAACCTGGATATGCGGGAGATTTTCGGGGGGAGGGTGCACCGCGGTTACGCCGGGCGGCGTACGCTTTGGTGGTGCGATGGCGCTGAGATAGCTTGAACAGGCGTCTTGTTCAAGAGGGCGGCACCCGCCGGCGCTGCCGCTGGTTTGGATTCACGTGAAACGCCCCGCCGGGTCAAAACGGGCGGACGATCACCATCACGACGATGACGATGGCGATGAGGAACGGGATTTCGTTGATCTGGCGGAAAAAGCGCGCGGGGCGCGTGTTGCGGTCATTGGCGAAGTCGCGCAGCAGGCGACCATAAAAGCCATGGATGCCCGAGAGGGCGAGGACCATCGCAGCTTTCACCCAGGGCCAGATGCTCGACCAGTCGATGAGACCATGCGCGACCATGGCGAGGCCGAACACCCAGGTAGCGATCATCGCCGGCGTGGTGATGCCGCGATAGAGGCGGCGCTCCATGAGCTTGAAGGTTTCGGATTTGTCGGAACCGACGGCGGCGTCGGCGTGATAAACGAACAGGCGGGGCAGGTACATCATCCCCGCCATCCAGGCGATGACGCTGATCACGTGCAGCGCCTTGATCCAGTCGTACCACCACATCTCAGCGCCCCCGCTTTACGATTTCGACCAGCCGCTCGACATGGGCGATCGGCGTTTCCGGCACGATGCCGTGCCCAAGATTGAAGATATGGGGCCGGCCCGCAAAGCCCGAAATGATCTCGTCCGCCCGCGCCTCCATCTGCTCGCCGCCCGCCAGCAGGCGAAGCGGATCGAGATTGCCCTGGACGGGGAGCGGTTTGGGGAGCGTGCGATCGGCCACCTCGACCGGCATCGAGTAGTCGAGACCGACGGCATTGACGCCGGTCCCTTCGACATAGGCCGCAACCATCCCGGCGGCGCCACGCGGAAAACCGATGATCGGCGCATCTGGGAGAGCGGCGCGGACCTTCTCGACGATCCGGCGATTCGGGGCGATGACGAGATCGGCAAACTGGCGCTCGTCGATATTCATGGCCCAGCTCTCGAACAGTTGGACGACATCGGCGCCGGCGCGGAACTGCTCGATGAGATAGGCGGCGGAGGCATCGACAAGGATGTCCAGCAGCCTCGCCATCGCATCGGGATGCCGCAGCGCGAAGGTGCGGGCCGCGGCCTGATCCGGGGAACCACGGCCAGCGATCATGTAGGTCGCGACCGTCCAGGGCGAACCACAAAAGCCGATCAGCGTTTTGTTAGGGGCAAGTGCAGCCTTCACCCGCCGAACCGTCTCCATGACCGGGGCGAGGTGAGGAATCACGTTATCCGTGATCAACCTCCCCAGCCCTTCCGGCGTTATCGGTTCGAGCCGCGGACCTTCTCCCTGCTCGAAGCGAACAGTCTGGCCGAGGGCGTCGGGGATGACGAGGATGTCGGAAAAGAGGATCGCCGCGTCGAGATCGAAGCGCCGGAGCGGCTGCAGCGTCACTTCGCTCGCAAGCTCGGGGGTGTAGCAAAGCTCGAGGAACGTGCCGACGGTCTCCCGGATGGCACGATACTCGGGGAGGTAACGGCCCGCTTGCCGCATGATCCAGAGTGGCGGCCGGTCCTGTCGCTCGCCGCGGACCGTCGCCAGCAGAGGTTTGGTCACCGGGCTCACAGTCCGGACCTCTCTAAAAAGAGAGATTCTTTTATCATCAGTATCATGGCGGTGTTTTGCAGGAATTCATGGAGCCGAACCAGCCGGAACCCGTCCCAGCGGCAAGCGCGAAGAGTCGCATCCGCAAGCTGGGGATCGGCGCCTGGGGATTGGGGAGGAAAGGCCGGGACTCGGCGGCGTTAACGGATAGTTAACCATTCGGACGGCGCGTCGGCGCCTGGGGACAAGATGTGGACGGCCGGTCCCGTCTGGAATCATGTTATCCCCGATTCAGGGCGTTAACCTTTCATTAACCGGGCCGCGGAAGGAACTGGGGACGCCATTCCGCCCCTCCGGTGACAACTGGGCGGCGGCCCGGACCCGGCCTGGAATCCCACAGGTGGAGCGGCACTCTCACAATGACTCTGTGCATATCGGAGGCGGGTCGCGGCGTGAGCCAGAATCGGGCCGGCTGCCACGCCAGGGATTGCAGGCGGGACTCGAACCTGCGACCTGAGTCGAGTCCAATTCGAGGCGCGGCCCGCCGGCCGCGATTCACGTGAAACGCGCATTCGTCATCGGTCACCCGATCTCTCATTCCCGCTCGCCGCTGATCCACGGCTACTGGATCAAGGAACGTGGCGTCGACGGGAGCTATGAAGCCATCGACGTCGCGCCGGACGATCTCGGCGCGTTCTTTGAGCGGGTAAAGGCCGGCGAGTTCGTGGGCGGCAACGTGACGATCCCGCACAAGGAAGCGGCGTTCGCGGCTGCGGACGAGCTCGATCCGCTGGCCGAAGAAATCGGCGCCGCCAATACGCTCGTCCACCGGCATGGCGGCATCTACGCCGTCAACACCGATTATCTGGGCTTTCTCGGCAATCTCGACCAGAACGCGCCGGGCTGGGATCAGGACCTCAAATCCGCGATCGTGATCGGGGCGGGCGGTTCGGCGCGCGCGATCCTCGTCGCGCTCAAATCGCGCAACGTCCCGGTGATCCACCTCCTCAACCGCACCTTCGAGAAGGCACAGGATCTGGCCATCGATATCGAAGGTCCGATCCGGGCCTGCCGGATGAACGAGTTTGCAAATGTCGCGCCGACGGCAGGGCTGGTGGTCAACTGCTCGTCGGTCGGCATGCACGGCTCGAGCTTTGACGGGATCGATCTGGGCCTTCTGCCCAAATCGGCGGTGGTGACCGACATCGTCTATGTGCCGCTCGAGACGCCGCTACTGGCCGACGCGAAGGCGCACGGACTTCGCACCGTCGATGGCCTCGGCATGTTGCTGCATCAGGCCGTGCCCGGTTTCGAGGCGTGGTTCGGCGTCCGGCCCGAAGTGACGCCGGAGCTGCGCAAGCTGGTCGAGGCGACGCTCTGATGTGGAAGGTCGGCCTCACCGGCTCGATCGCGACGGGCAAGTCGACGACGCTCGGCGAATTCAAGGCGCATGGCGTGCCAGTCTTCTCGTCCGACGAAGCCGTGCACGAGCTCTATCGGGGCGAGGCGGTGCCGGTGGTCGAGGCGCTTTTCCCCGGAGTTAGCCACAATGGGGAAATCGACCGGGCTGCGTTGAGCAAGCAACTTCTCGCGGCGCCCGAGCGGCTCAAGCAGCTCGAGGCGGCGGTTCATCCCCTGGTGCGCAAGCGGATCGGTCGGTTTCTCGCCGACGCAGAAACCAGCGGCGCCAAGCTCGCTATTGTCGACATCCCGCTGCTGTTCGAGACTGCCCACGACTATGGGCTCGACCGGGTGGCCATGACCTGGGCGCCCGACGCCACGATCCGCGAGCGTGCGCTGGCCCGGCCGGGCATGACCGTGGAAAAGCTGGATGCCATCCTTGCCCGGCAGATGCCCCAGGATGAAAAGCGGAAGCGGGCCGACTATGTGATCAACACCGGCGGGCCGCTCGGCAAGATGAAGTCGTCCGTCAAAGCCCTCGTCGAGGTGCTGACGAACAACCCCAAGGACTGATGTGACCCGCGAGATCGTCATCGATACCGAGACCACCGGCCTCAATCCCCTGACCGGGGACCGGGTGGTCGAGATCGGCGGCGTCGAGCTGTTCAACCACATCCCGACCGGGCGGCACTTTCACAAATACATCAATCCGCAGCGGCAGATGGATGCCGACGCCTTCAACGTGCACGGGTTGAGCGACGAGTTCCTGCGCGACAAACCGCTGTTCCGCGACGTGGCGGACGAGATGATCGCGTTCTTCGGCGATGCGACGCTGATTGCGCACAACGCGCCCTTCGACGTGCAGTTCTTGAACTTCGAGCTCGAAAAGGCCGGCCGGCCCTCGATCAAGAACACCATCATCGACACGGTGGCGGTCGCCCGCGACAAGCACCCCGGCGCCCGCGTGTCGCTCGATGCGCTCTGCAAGCATTACGGCATCGACAATTCGCGCCGGACGCTGCACGGCGCGCTGCTCGACAGCGAGATTCTCGCCGACGTTTACCTCGAACTGATCGGCGGCCGTCAGGTGGCGCTGGCGCTGGTCGAAGACGTACGCGTGACCACCAGTGTGACGCTGATCGCCCACGCCGCGCCGCAGCGACCTGTGCCCCTCGCGCCGCGCGTCGATGCGGAGACGCTGGCCGCGCACATGGCGCTCATCAAGACGATGGGTGAGGCCGCGCTGTGGGGGTATTATCGGGATGAGGAGCAGGCGGCTTAGGGCATATGCTCTGAACGCCCCGCTGGACTTCCCTGCGAAAGCAGGGACCCATGTTCGTAGGTGCTCGACGTGATGTGAAAGCCGCCGCCGTCGGTGGGTGAGGTAAGCTGGGTCCCAGCTTTCGCTGGGAAGTCCAGGGGAGAGATTGGTGCGCTGATGCAGAGCGAGGGATACTTCGTTTACCTGCTCGCCTCACAGCGCAACGGCACGCTTTACGTCGGGCTGACGGCGGATTTGCTGCGGCGCGTTCTTGAGCATCGGGAGCATGTGGTTGAGGGCTTCACCAGGACGTATGGCGTTACGCGGCTGATGTGGTTCGAGGCCCACGCAACGCTCCTCGCTGCCCGTCAGCGCGAGAAGCAGATCAAGGCGTGGAAGCGTCAGTGGAAGATCGATCTATTTAAGGACAGCAACCCGTACTGGGACGACCTCTATCCGTCGCTCGTGAAGTGATCACCACTCGCCGCCGGTAACCAGAAACAGGGCGACCCCCTCCGTCGCCTGCGGCGCCACCTCCCCCATGCTTCGCATAGGGGAGGGCCCGACTGGAAGCTCAGTGCGGTCCGGAAAAACAAAACGGCGCCCGGAGGCGCCGCTCATTATCGGGCCAAATGCCCCTTTAGTTCGTGACGGTCGGCGTGGCGCCGGCCTGCTGTTGTGCTTGTAGCTGGCGCAAATTCTGCAGGTAGATCGCGTTGAAATCGACCGGCTCCATCATCAGCGGCGGGAAGCCGCCCTGCTGGGTGACGGAGGCGAGGATCTGGCGGGCGAACGGGAAGATCAGGCGCGGGCATTCTACGAGCAGGAGCGGCGCGAGCTGGTTCTCGGGCACGTTCTTGATGCGGAACACGCCGCCATAGATGAGCTCGACGTTGAACAGGACGTTCTTTTCGCGCTCGGCCTTGGCGTTGAGCGTGATCTCGACGGCATAGACGTCATCGGCCTGCTTCTTGACGCCGACATTGATGCCGACGTTGAAGCTGGGGTTAGGACCGCCGAGCATGATCGAGCTGGGCGCGCCCGGATTCTCGAAGCTCATGTCGCGGATGTACTGGCCGATCAGGTTGAAGCTCGGCTGCGCTGGCGGGGTCGCGTTGGCGGTGCTGCCTGCGGCGTTTTCGTCGGCCATTAGGAATTCCCTTGAAGGTGCGGGCGCGGCACTAGCAGTTTTGCCGCCCGGTCACAAGCTTGGGCCGTCGCGCCAGTTCCCGCGGTCGAGGTCGATCATGCCGGGCTCGTCGGCGCGGCGGGTGCCAGTGGCGGTGACGTCGACGACGCGAAAGTTGCGCGCCAGCAGCCTGTAGATCAGCTCGCGCGTCGGCGGCAGGAGCAGCAGAATGCCGACGAGATCGGTGAAATAGCCGGGGAGAAGCAGCAGCAAGCCACCCAGCCCGATCAGCATGGCGTCGCCCATCTGGCGGGCCGGCATCTCGCCGCGCTGCATGCGGAACTGCATCTCGCGCAGGGTCGCAACGCCTTGCCAGCGAAGGACCAGCGCGCCGATGAGGCCGGTGAGCAGTACGCCCAGCAGCGTCGGTATGACGCCGATGGCCTGACCGATCACGATGAACAGCGCGATCTCGATCAGCGGCAGGCCCAGCACTGCGAACAACACGATCCGGCCAAACATGACGCGCCTCCTTCGGGCGAAACTGCCGCATATCCTTTGCCGCGGCGCTTAACCGCTCCACATATCGTGAACTGGTTTCAGGGTACGGCATTGCCTATATAGGGTCGTATGGCCGGTGCTCAAAGGCGTGCCGGTGTCTTGCCGAAGGTGCAGCATGGACGAGTTCTTCGATATTCCCACTTTGATCGTGATCGGTGTTGCGATCTTTGTGCTGTTCAGGCTGCGTCAGGTGCTGGGCACCCGCACCGGCACCGAGCGGACGCCGCTTCAGCGCGCCCAGCAGCAGGCCCAGAAGGCCGCCAATGACGAAAAAGTGGTACCGATGCGCCCCGCGCAGGCCCCGCAGCCGGTTGATGGCGACGCCGAGCGCCGCGCGCTCAAACTGGAATCGGAGATCGAGCAGGCCTCGCACGGCAACGCCGAGCTGAAGGCCGGGCTGAAGTCGGTCGCCGAGGCCGATCCGACCTTCTCGCCCAAGAGCTTCCTCGAAGGCGCCAAGTCTGCCTACGAGATGATCGTGACCGCGTTTGCCACCGGCGACCGTAAGACGCTCAAGAACCTGCTCGAAAAGGACGTCTATGACGGCTTCGAGGGGGCCATCACGGCGCGCGAGGCGGCCGGCCGCAAGGTCGACTTCACCTTTGTCGGTCTCCCCAAGATCGAGATTTCGGACGCCGACTATGACAAACGCGAGATTCGCGTGGCGGTGAAGTTCAACGCCGAGGTGGTGCAGGCGACCCGCGACAAGGACGGCACCCTGATCGAGGGCAATGCCGACCAGGTCCAGACTATCGCCGACGAATGGACCTTCGCCCGCAACCCTAAGTCTCGTGATCCCAACTGGAAGCTGGTTGCGACCAACCAGCTCTCCTGAGGGCGGCGAGGACACGATGGCGAGCCGGGGCGGCAGCAAGAAACCGCCCATTCCCGATTTCCACCTGTGGGAAGACGTGGCTGAAACCGTGCTGCCGCTGAAGCCGCGGCGACGCGTTCGCCCGCCTGCGCCTCTGCCTCTTCCGCCGGCGGTTTCACCCCCGCCAAAGCGGCCGCTGGTGTTTGCTATGCCAGCATACCAATCCCCGCAAAGCCCCGGAACGACGCCCGTTGGCGTGATCGAGCCGAAATTGCGCAAGCGGCTCGGCCGCGGCCGCATCACCATCGACGGCACGCTCGATCTGCACGGCATGCGGCAGGACGAAGCCTACGCCGCGCTCACCCGCTACCTCAGCGCACGCTCGGCACGGGGTGATCGGACGATCCTCGTGATCACTGGCAAGGGGCTCAAGAAGGTCAATGGCGACCCCACGACCATCGTCGAGCGCGGGGTACTCCGCACCATGCTGCCGATCTGGCTCAGCTCGCCCGAACTGCTGCCGCTGGTCGCCGGCTGGGACCAGTCGGCGCAGGGTCACGGCGGCGAAGGCGCCTGGTATGTCCGCCTGCGGAGGCGCGACGCATGACCCCGCTCGGCGCGAAAATGCGGGAGCTGCGCGAATCGCGCGGCGTCACGCTCAAGGAGATGGCCAAGGCGCTGAACGTGTCGAGCGCCTATTTGTCGGCGCTCGAACATGGCAAGCGCGGCCGGCCAACCTGGGGCATGCTGCAGCGCATCATCCACTATTTCAACGTGATCTGGGACGAAGCGGAAGAGTTGCAGCGGCTCGCCGAACTGAGCGACCCGCGCGTCACCATCGACACCGGCGGCCTCGAACCGGAAGCCACCGAACTCGCCAACCGCCTGGCCCGCGACATCCATCGCCTCGCGCCGGAGGATCTGGCCGTGCTCAAGTCCGAGCTGATCAAGCGCGTCCGCTAGCCATTGCTCATTGAGCATCGGTGCGATTTGATGCTGCGGGTCTGGGGGATCTCATGCTCAAGCAGCTATGGGCCGAAGCGAGCCGCGCCAAACGCATCATCCTCGTGATGCTGCCGATCAACTTTATTTCGCAGTTCCTGCCCTACAACACCAAGGGCGGGACGGGCATGCTGTTCCTCGACGCCGACTACAACACCACCGGCTACTACTGGCTGGGCGACGCGACGGGCATCGGCTGGCAACTCCATCCGCAGGCCTATGTGATCCTCGCGGCGCTGGTTGTCATCAACCTCAACGAATTCTCGCAGGGTCGATTCTGGAGCCGCTGGGGCTACTGGATCACGGTGCCGCTGACACTCTTCAGCGTCGCGCCAGGACGCATGATGGACATCGGCGGCGCGCTGGGCGTGCTCTGCCTGTTCATGTCGATCATCGCAGCGGTCGTCTCGATCTTCGACGCCCGCGAACCCAACCCGAAGCCGGCGATCGGGAATAAATAGAACGACGATCCAGCCGCCAGCGTTAGTTGCCCCTCCGCCAGGTGACCACGCGTAGCGTGGTGGTGGCCTTTGTTCGGTCCCTACGCCGCGGCGATCACCTTGAGGAAGGCCGCGCCGTAGCGGTCGAGCTTGGTGGCGCCCATGCCCGGCAGCTCTTCCATGTCCGTCAGCGTGCGCGGCCGCTCCATCGCCATCGCGCGTAGGGTGGAGTCGTGGAAGATCACATAGGGCGGCACGCCCTGGAGCTTGGCGAGCTTGCTGCGCTCGCTGCGGAGGATTTCGAACAGCGATGCGGCGGGCTCGGGCAGCTCGACGGCTTTGCGCAAGGCCCGTTTGGTGTCTGCGGCTTTCTTGGGCTGGTCCTTGCGCAGCGTGATCGCGCGCTCGTGCTTGAACACGGGACGAGCCGCTTCCGTCAGATGCAGCGAGCCGAAGCCCGCGGTGTCGACGGTGACGAACCCCTGCGCAGTGAGCTGGCGGATCACCGACTGCCAGCCCTTGGCGTCGAGCTCGTCGCCCTTGCCGAACACCTGCTGGTTGTGGTGCCCGTTCATGAGCACCTTCTCGGTCTCCTTGCCGACGAGCACATCAACGATGTGGCCGGCACCGAAGCGCTGGCCGGTACGATAGATCGCGGCGAGCACCTTGATCGCGGCGTCAGTTCCGTCCCAGGTGTCGGCGGGATCGAGGCAGGCATCGCAGCCGGCGCAATCGCCCGGATGGTCCTCGCCGAAATGCTTGAGCAGCGCCTGGCGCCGGCAGGAGGGTGTCTCGCATACCGCGAGCAGCGCCTCGAGCTTGCGCCGCTCGATGCGCTTGATCTCTTCGGGCGCCTCACCCTCGTCGATCATGCGGCGGCGCTGCACGACGTCGCTCATGCCGTAGGTCATGAACGCGTCCGACGCGAGACCGTCGCGACCGGCACGGCCGGTCTCTTGATAGTAGGCCTCGATCGAGCCCGGCATATCGAGATGCGCCACGTAGCGGACATCGGGCTTGTCGATCCCCATGCCGAACGCGACCGTCGCGACGAGGCAGACCGAGTCTTCCTTGAGGAACGCGTCCTGATTGCGCGAGCGGAGCTGCGCGCTGAGCCCGGCGTGATAGGGCAGCGCCGGCACGCCCTGGCCGGTGAGCCACTCGGCGGTGTCTTCGACCTTGTTGCGGCTGAGGCAATAGACGATGCCGCTTTCGCCCTTGTGGCGCTTCAGGAACTCGAGCAGCTGCTTCTTGCCGTTGTTCCGCTCGACGATGGTGTAGCTGATGTTGGGGCGGTCGAAGCTCGTCGAGAACACGCGCGCTTCGCGCAGGTGCAGCCGATCGATGATGTCGTCGCGCGTCACCGGATCGGCGGTCGCCGTCAGCGCCACGCGCGGCACATTGGGGAAGAGCTCGGCGAGGCGGCTGAGCTCGCGATAGTCCGGCCGGAAGTCGTGGCCCCACTGGCTGACGCAATGCGCCTCGTCGATGGCGAACAACGCAATGTCGACGTCTGCGATCATCTGCAGGAAGCCCGCCGTCATGATGCGCTCGGGCGCGACATAGAGCAGGTCGAGCGCCCCCTTGCGGAGCAGCGATTTGACGCCCGCGGCGGACTCCGGCGACATCGACGAGTTGAGCGCCTCGGCGCGCACGCCCTGCTGGCGCATGGCCTCCACCTGGTCGCGCATCAGCGCAATCAACGGCGACACCACGATGCCGACGCCGTGCCGGCAGAGCGACGGGATCTGGTAGCAGATCGACTTGCCCGCCCCGGTCGGAAACAGCACCACCGCATCGCCGCCGGCGACAATGTGGTTCACCACCTCCTCCTGCTGCCCCCGAAACGCACTGTGCCCAAAAGTCTTGTGCAGCACGTCGCGCGGATTGGGCTGGAGATTGAGCAAGGCAGGATGGTCCTGAGTCGGGTACCTCTTGATACGATATTGGAGGCTGTCCCGGAAACGGCATCATCGTCGCGACCGTTGAAAGGCCGACCCCGCTTTGCTTAGGTGTTTTCACCGCCAGTTGGGGGCTTTTGCATGCTTGCTCAGCGCATCAGCGTCGCGCTCCTGCTAATCTTTGGGTTCATCCTCGCAGCGTTTGCCCTGTTGCTGGCTGTTCCGATCGTAACCAACGAGATCACGGCCAGGAGCTGGGCCGGCCAGTATCTCGAAATGTCCCACCCGGTGGGCACCGAACGCCTCGCGGTGAGCTACGGCATCTACAAATGGTCCAACGGCAACCATTGCGACTTCGGGTATCTAGAGGCGCGCGCTTATGATCCGGAAGATAGGGCTGAGATCGAGTCCTTCTACGGCGGGCTCGACCACCTCGACAATCTCAAGCAGTTGCACCCGGACTTTCGGCAATGGAGCAGCGGCACCATGGAAGAAATTCCGATCTATCGCGAGTTCGGCGCCGCCCTCAAGAAATTACCGGCTGCGCCCTACTACACACTCGAAGGTTACGGTCTGCTCGGCGACGACATACGCTGCTTCTGAATCAAAACGGGCGGCGCCATCATAGCGCCGCCCGCCAAAACCTGAATCGCGATTCTAGCCGTTACAGAACATACCGGCTGAGGTCCGCGTCGGCGGCCATCTTGCCGATGCGCTGCTCGACATAGGCGCGGTCGATATTGATCACCTCGCCCTTCTTGTCTGACGCGTCGAAGGAGATGTCCTCGACCAGCCGCTCCATGATCGTCTGCAGCCGGCGGGCGCCGATGTTCTCGATGGTCGAGTTCACCTTCACCGCCGCATCGGCGATCGCCTCGATGCCGTCGGCCTTGAAGTCCAGCGTCAGCCCTTCGGTGCCCATCAGCGCCACATATTGCTTGATCAGCGACGCATCGGTGTCCTTGAGGATGCCGACCAGATCGTCCTTGCTCAGCGCACTGAGTTCAACCCTGATGGGAAGACGCCCCTGCAGCTCCGGCAGTAGATCGCTGGGCTTGCTCACATGGAACGCGCCCGAGGCGATGAACAGGATATGGTCGGTCTTCACCGGCCCGTATTTCGTCGACACCGTCGTGCCCTCGATCAGCGGCAGCAGGTCGCGCTGCACGCCTTCGCGGCTCGGCCCGGAATAGCCGCGGTCGCCCGCCGCTACCTTGTCGATCTCGTCGATGAACACGATGCCGTGGTTCTCGACAAGGTCCACCGCCTCGCGTGTCAGCTGGTCCTGGTCGAGCAGCTTGTCGGCCTCGTCGGCCATCAGCAGCGCGTGCGAATCCTTGACCTTCACCTTGCGCTTGGCGGCCTTGCCGCCCATCGCCTTGGAGATCATGTCCTGGATGTTGATGACATTGGGCTGGCCAGGAATCTCGAACGTCCCGCCCTGCCCCGGCGCCTGGCCGGAAACCTCGACCTCGATCTCGCGGTCGTCGAGCTCGCCGGCGCGGAGCTTCTTGCGGAAGCTGTCGCGTGTCGCCGAGCCGGCGCTCGCGCCGACCAGCGCATCGAGCGCGCGCTCTTCGGCGTTCTCATGCGCCTTCTGCTTGACCTCGTCGCGGCGGATGTCGCGGAGGACGCCGATGCCGGCCTCCACCAGGTCGCGGATCATCTGCTCGACGTCGCGGCCGACATAGCCGACCTCGGTGAACTTGGTGGCTTCGACCTTGATGAACGGCGCCTGGGCGAGCTTGGCCAGCCGGCGCGAAATCTCGGTCTTGCCGACGCCGGTCGGCCCGATCATCAGGATGTTCTTGGGGGTCACTTCGTGCCGCAGCGCCTCGGGCAGCTGCTGCCGGCGCCAGCGATTGCGCAGCGCCACGGCCACGGCGCGCTTGGCGTCCTTCTGGCCGATGATGTAGCGGTCGAGCTCGGCCACGATCTCGCGGGGGGAAAGCGTCGAGGGATCGGGCATGGTCCTGTCCTTCCGGACGCCTTCGCTGCGAAGCACGTCGTCATTGGTCCCGCCATCAAAGGCCGGGCTGTTGGGTTCGTCGAGCATTGCTAATCCTTATTGGTCGCGAGATCGAACCGGAAAAGTCTGCACCTTTTCCTGATCACGCTCCGGCCTCGATCTTTTCGAGCGTCACGGATTCGTTGGTGTAGATGCAGATTTCGGCTGCGATCTTCATCGCCTTGCGGGCGATCTCTTCGGCGTCCATCTCGGTGTTTTCGGCGAGCGCCAGCGCCGCCGATTGCGCGTAATTGCCGCCCGAGCCGATGGCGATGACGCCCTTGTCGGGGGTCAGCACGTCGCCATTGCCGGTGATCACCAGCGTCGTGTCCTTGTCGGCCACGATCATCATCGCCTCGAGGTGGCGGAGGTAGCGGTCGCCGCGCCAGTCCTTGGCGAGCTCGACGGCGGCGCGCATCAGCTGATCCGGATACGCCTCGAGCTTTTTCTCGAGGCGCTCAAACAGCGTGAAGGCGTCCGCGGTGGAGCCGGCGAAGCCGCCGATCACCTTGTCGCCGACAAGGCGGCGGACTTTTCGCGCATTGTGCTTCATCACGGTGTTGCCCACCGAGACCTGCCCGTCGCCCGCCACCACCACTTTGTTGCCCTTGCGGACCGAAACGATGGTCGTGCCGTGCCAGCCGGGAAATTCGTTGTCCTTTGACATTCAACACTCCAAAAGGATTTCACCCTATTTAGGGGTGATAAGCCCGAATGCAATGATCGGCATTTGCCGATGAAGGGCCTATCGCGCCCGGACGGTGCCTCCCCCACCGGGTCATTCCCGCGCAAGCGGGAACCTCTGTTTTCCTGCAGAGCGCGAACCAGTAAACGGAGGTCCCTGCTTGCGCGGGGATGACTCCGAGGGTGTGGAATGCGCAGCGCAAAAGTCGACAGAAAAACCAACGAGACCGACATTTCCGTGTCGGTTAATCTCGATGGCACAGGCACTTACAAGATGGAAACCGGGATCGGCTTTCTCGATCACATGCTCGACCAGCTGAGTAAGCACTCGCTCATCGACATGACGGTTCGGGCCAAAGGCGACCTCCATATCGACTTCCACCACACGGCCGAGGACGTCGGCATCGCGCTGGGCGAAGCGGTCAAACAGGCGCTCGGCGACAAGAAGGGCATCCGCCGCTATGCCTCGTCGGATTTGGTGATGGACGGCACGCTCACGCGCGTGGCGCTCGACGTCTCGGGCCGGCCGTTCCTGGTGTGGAAGGTTGAATTCAACCGCGACAAGGTCGGCGAGATGGACACCGAGCTGTTCCGCGAGTGGTTCCAGGCCTTCGCGATGAACGCGGGCATCACGCTGCATGTCGAGTGCATGTACGGGGACAACAATCACCACATCGCCGAGTCCGCCTTCAAGGCGCTGGCGCGGGCGCTGCGCGATGCAGTGGAGATCGACCCGCGGGCGAAGGACAAGATCCCGAGCACGAAGGGGACGCTGTAGTCCGAGGCCGCGGCCCCACCCTCATCCGGCTTCGCCACCTTCTCCCATCAAGGGAGAAGGCCATCGAGCCGAGAGCTTAGTGGATCGACCTTCTCCCCTTGTGGGAGAAGGTGCCCGAAGGGCGGATGAGGGGTGAGCCCCACCCAGTGCGGCAGACCTCTGGCTTAGTTGAACCCGTGGCTCGCGCCGGCGTAGAACCCGAAGGCGGCGACGCAGAGAGCGAAGATCATCAGGCCCAGCGCCAGATAGCCCATGAACACGCCCTGGGTGGGGGGCTCGTTGTTCACCGGCTCGGCATGGGTGTCGGTCGGGGTGGCCATCGCGAAATCTCCATTGTCGGCGAGCCGAGCCTGCGCAGCTTCCATGCGCGCGGGTTTTGCTCTAAGGCGGTTCCCATGACCCTCTACTCTATCTTCGAAAAACCGCAAGCCAAGGCGGCAAAGGACCGCGCGCCGGTGGCGATCGCCGAGCGGTTTTCGTGGTTTGCCGCGCTGCTGACCCCGCTTTACGCGCTGGTCAACGGGCTGTGGCTGCTGCTGATCTTCTGGATCGCGCTGGTGATGGGTCTGGGCTATGCCTCGCGCATCATCGGGCCGGAGGCTGCGATCGGGCTCTATCTGGTGGTCGTGTTCTTCCTTGGCTTCGAGGCGCCGGCGCTGCGGCGCGACTGGTTGCTGCTGCGCGGCTGGCAGTGGCGCGGCGACATTATCTCGTCGGCCGAAGACCTCGCCCAGCGCGACTATCTGAGCCACCGCAAATGACAGCGTCGGTCGCGATCGTCGATTACGGCGCGGGCAATCTCCGCTCCGCGTCAAAGGCGTTCGAGCGCGCGGTGCGATCGCTCGACGCCGACATCAACGTCGCCGTCACCTCCGAACCCGACTTCGTCCGCCGGGCTGACCGCATCGTGCTGCCGGGGGTGGGGGCGTTCGCCGACTGCATGAACGGGCTCAGCGCCGTCAAAGGCATGCGCGAGGTGCTCGAGGAGCGCGTCATCGGCAAGGGCGTGCCATTCCTCGGCATCTGCGTCGGCATGCAGCTGATGGCGTCGGAGGGACGCGAGAAGGGCACGCATGCCGGCCTCGGCTGGATCCCCGGTGCCGTGGTGCGGCTCGAACCATCAGGCGGTCTCAAGGTGCCGCATATGGGCTGGAACACGCTCAGATTTACGCAACCGCACAAGCTGCTCGACGGCATCCCCGATGGGGACACCGGTCTGCACGCCTACTTCGTGCACTCGTATCATCTGGCGACAGACGATGCGGCGACGACCTTTGCGACGGCCGAGTACGGTCAGGCGGTCACCGCCTGCGTCGGCCGCGACAATGTGTTTGGAACGCAGTTCCATCCGGAGAAGAGCCAGACGCTTGGTCTCAAGCTGATCGAGAACTTCCTGGGGTGGACGCCGTGATCCTGTTTCCCGCGATCGACCTCAAGGGCGGCGAGGCCGTACGCTTGAAGCTCGGCGACATGGCGCAGGCAACGGTGTTCAACACCGATCCCGCCGCACAGGCGACGATCTTCGAGAGGCAGGGCTTTCAGTACCTCCACGTCGTCGATCTCGACGGTGCTTTCGCCGGCGAAAGCCGCAATGGCGACGCGGTCGAGGGCATTCTGCGCGCCGTGAAAATGCCGGTGCAGCTTGGTGGCGGCATCCGCACGATGGCGCATATCGAGGCGTGGCTAAGCAAAGGCCTGAGCCGCGTGATCCTCGGCACCGTGGCGCTGCGCGATCCTGAGCTGGTGAAGTCGGCGGCGAAACGCTTCCCCGGCAAGGTCGCCGTGGGCATCGACGCACGCGGCGGCAAGGTGGCGGTCGAGGGATGGGCCGAGACGTCCGAACTCGATGCGATCGAGATGGCGAAGCGCTTCGAGGGCGCAGGCGTCGCCGCGATCATCTACACCGATATCGACCGCGACGGCGTGCTCGCGGGCATCAACTGGACCGGGACGCTCGCGCTGGCGCGGGCCGTGACCATCCCCGTCATTGCGTCGGGCGGTCTCGCGTCGATGGACGACATCGAGCGGCTGAGCCGGCCCGAATGCCAGATCCTCGAAGGCGCCATCTCGGGCCGCGCGCTCTACGATGGCCGCATCGATCCGACGACGGCGCTGGCCATGCTGCGCGGCGCCGCGGCATGAGCCGGGACGCGGCCGGCGCGCCGCCGCCCGCTCCGTTCGAGATGAAGATTTACTGGCAGGTGCTGGGGCTGATCGCGTTCTTCGCGCTGGCACCGTGGGTGATCGTCTATATCGCGGCCGTCATCGCCGATCTCAATGGCTGCACGCTGTCGCCGACCGAAGCGCTGCCCTGCATGATCTGGGGTGCCGATCGCGGCGGCACGCTGTTCGATCTCGCGAACTTCGCCAACTTCGCCTACATCAGCATCTCCGTCGGCCTGATGCTGGGACTGATCTGGATCGCCATTCTAACGGTCAGCTACATGGCGTGGCGCCGTAAGGCCATGGGCGTCAAGGACTTCACCAAGATCGAAGTCAACTTCGGCTACTACGGCGTCGCACTGCTGGCGATGGCCGCAGTCACGGCGGCGATCCTTGCGGGTTGGCTGCCCTTCCCGGTGATCTTCATCATCATCTTTGCTCTCATCTTCTGGGTGTTCTCGTTCCTCATGGCGCTGTCGGTCACCATCCGCGACAAGGTGCGGAAGTCATGAGCCTCAAGACCCGCATCATTCCCTGCCTTGATGTGAAGGACGGCCGCGTCGTCAAAGGCGTGCAGTTCGTCGATCTCGTCGACGCCGGCGATCCGGTGGAAGCGGCCATCGCCTACGACGCCGCGGGTGCCGATGAGCTCTGCTTTCTCGACATCACCGCCAGCGCCGATGGCCGCGAGACGATCTTCGACGTCGTCGCGCGCACGGCCGAGCAATGCTTCATGCCGGTGACGGTGGGTGGCGGCATCCGCACGGTCGAGGACATCCGCAAGCTGCTGCTGTCGGGCGCCGACAAGGTGTCGATCAATACCGCGGCAGTGAACGATCCGGACTTCGTGTCGCGCGCGGCGGAAAAGTTCGGCGACCAGTGCATTGTCGTCTCCGTCGATGCGCGACGCCGGCAGACTGGCGCAGTCGGTGGCGCTAACCGCAGCGAGTGGGAAATCTTCACCCATGGCGGCCGCACGCCGACGGGCCTCGACGCGGTGGAATTCGCCGTTCGCTCAGTGGAGCGTGGCGCGGGCGAGCTGCTGGTGACCTCGATGGATCGTGACGGCACCAAGTCCGGCTTCGACCTCGAACTGACCCGCGCCATCGCCGATGCGGTGCATGTGCCGGTGATCGCTTCGGGTGGCGTCGGCTCGCTCGACGACCTCGTGGCCGGCGTCAAGCAGGGGCATGCGAGCGCCGTGCTGGCCGCCTCGATCTTTCACTTCGGCACCTTCACGGTGGGCGAGGCAAAGCGCTATCTTGCGTCCCACGGCATTCCCATGAGGATGGACTGAGCGCGCCCAGCAGAAGTGTGACCGGTTCTGCGGTTAGGGCGCGACAAAGGAAAAACTGAATGACGTTCTCCCTCGCAGACCTCGACGCTCGCGTCGCGACACGCGCCAGCGCATCGCCCGACGAGAGCTACACCGCAAAACTGCTGCGCGATGGTATCGACCGCTGCGCGCGAAAGTTCGGCGAGGAGGCCGTCGAGCTGATCGTGGCCGCGGTGTCCGGTGACAAGGCCGGGCTCACTGGCGAAGCGGCCGACGTGCTCTATCACCTCTTGGTGTTGCTCAAGGCGGCCGACATCTCGCTCGATGAGGTGATGGCCGAGCTCGAGCGGCGCACGGGGCAGACGGGACTCGAGGAAAAGGCGTCGCGGAAGCCATGACCCCGAAAAGTGGTCGCCGGTTTTCGGCTAAGGTCATGGCCAGGAAACAAGCTTAATGGCAGACAAGAAGAAGCTCGAATTCAATCCATATCACCGCTTTTCCAAGGCGGAGTGGGCGGAGTATCGCGACGGCGAGCCGATGACGCTCGCCGCGGCCGACATCGAGCGTCTGCGTGCGCTGACCGATCCGATCTCGCTGGCCGAGGCGGAGGAAATCTACCTGCCGCTGAGCCGCCTGATCTCGTTCTATGTCGAGGCGGCGCAGGCGGTTCATCGCGTAACGACGCGTTTCCTCGGCACAGACGACAACCAGATCCCGTTCATCATCGGGGTCGCGGGCTCGGTCGCTTCGGGCAAGTCGACGACATCGCGCATCCTCCGCGCACTGCTGCAGCGCTGGCGCACGTCGCCCAAGGTGGACCTCCTGACCACTGATGGCTTCCTTTACCCGAACGCCGTTCTGGACGAGCGCGGCCTCGCGGCACGGAAGGGCTTTCCCGAGAGCTACGACCGCGCCGCACTGCTGGCCTTTCTCGCCGACATCAAGTCCGGCAAGCCGTCCGTTGAGGCGCCGGTTTATTCGCACCTCGTCTACGACATCATTCCCGGCGAGTTCGTCACCATCGAACGACCGGACATCCTGATCGTCGAGGGGCTCAACATTCTCCAGGCCGGCGAGGCGCAGAAGTCGGGAAAGCCGCTGCTGTTCGCGTCGGACTTCATCGACTTCTCGATTTATATCGACGCCGACGAAGCCGATCTGCGCGACTGGTTCATGGTGCGCTTCCGCGCGCTGCGCGAGAGTGCCTTCACCGATCCCAAGTCGTTCTTCCGTCGGCTGGCGGAGATGCCGACCGCCGAGGCCGAAGGCTTCGCGCTGCAGGCCTGGGACAACATCAATCTCGTCAACCTGCGCGAGAACATTCTGCCCACCCGTAGCCGCGCGGATTTGATCCTCAAGAAGGGCGGCAATCATACGGTGGAAGAGGTGATGCTGCGGCGGGTGTGAGTTCGGGCCGCGTCGCCCCTCACCCAACCTCGTCTTCAGCAAGACTGACATCGCGTTTGCCCTCTCTCCGGAGGGGCGAGGGGAGGTCGGTCCGTGGTTGACGCAGGGCGCGGACCTTGAGGTCGGTGTCCCCTCGCCCTTTGGGGAGAGGGTGGCCGCCCAGCGGCCGGGTGAGGGGCCGTCCGTCAGGCGATCGCCTAGATCGCGACCTTGTGCTCATGCGCCATCTGCTGCAAATCGCGGATGGGTCTGGCGCCAATATGCGAGATGACTTCGGACGCCGCGAGGCAGCCGGCGGAGAGGGCGGTGCGGAGGTCGCGGCCGCGGGCCAGCGCGAGGAGGAAGCCCGAGGCGAAGAGATCGCCGGCACCCGTCGCATCGACGACGTCGGCCACCGGATAGGCCGGCACGGTGACGATCTCGCCCTCGTGCACCGCCATCGCGCCCTGTGCGCCCATGGTGATGGCGGCGAGCTCGCAATCCTTGGCGATCTGCTGCACGGCGTCATGCAGGTTGTCCGTCTGGTAGAGCGCCTTGGCCTCTTCGATGTTGGCGAAGACGTAGTCGATGGTCTTGGACCGCATCAGGTCGAGGAACTCGTCGCGATAGCGGTTGACGCAGAACGGGTCGGAGAGCGTGATGGCGGTGGGGCGTTCGTGCTTGTGCGCGAACTGGGCGGCTTTGACGAAGGCTTTCTTGGCCTCCGGCGGATCCCAGAGATAGCCCTCCATATAGGTCACCGCCGCAGCGCCGATCTCGGCTTCCTTGATGTCTGATGTCGTCAGCTGCTGGCAGGCGCCAAGATACGTGTTCATCGTGCGCTCGCCGCCTGGCGATACCAGGATCATTGAGCGCGCGGTGGCCGGCCCGTCGACCAGCCGGCTGATCGAGTAGTGAACGCCGATCTGGTGGAAATCGTGCGCGAAAGTGTCGCCGAGGTCATCCTTCGCGACCTTTCCCACGAACGCGGCGCGGCCACCGAAATTGGCAACGCCCGCCGCGGTGTTGGCCGAGCTGCCACCCGAGATCATGCGCTTTTCAGCCGGCATGCGCTCGTAGAGATAGGCGGAACGCTCGGCGTCCACGAGGTGCATGATGCCCTCGTCCATCCCCTCGCGCTTGAGGAAGTCCGGGTCGATCGGCGCGATGACGTCGACGATCGCATTGCCGATGGTGAGCACGTCGAACTGTGTGTCAGCCATCGGCCGCCCGTTTCTATTGGTCCGCGGGCGGAAATAGCGGGGATTGGAGGTCAGCGCAACGACGACAGTCGCCGGCTGGTTACTACGCGGGGGCGCCGTCCCAATCCTTGGGCGCTGGCGTCTTGGGCGTGAAGCGGCACCACTCGGCGATGATGCAGCGATAGCATTCGGGTTTGCGCGCCTTGCAGACGTATCGGCCGTGGAGAATCAGCCAGTGGTGCGCGTGGAGCAGGTAGTTTTCCGGCACCACCTTCAAGAGGCCGTGCTCCACGTCGAGCGGCTCCTTGCCGGGCGCGATGCCGGTGCGGTTGCTGACGCGGAAGAGGTGCGTATCGACCGCGATCGTCGGCTGCCGGAACGCGATGTTGAGCACCACATTGGCGGTCTTGCGGCCGACGCCCGGGAGCGTTTCGAGCTCCTCGCGCGTCTGCGGCACCTCGCCGCCGAATTTGTCGATGAGCTGCTGGCTGAGCGCGAAGACGTTCTTGGCCTTGTTCCGGTAGAGCCCGATGGTCTTGACCAGATCGGTGATCTTTTCGACCCCGAGCTTGACCATTTTCTGCGGCGTATCGGCGAGCTCGAACAGCGCCGGCGTCGCCTTGTTCACACCTGCATCGGTCGCCTGCGCCGACAGCACCACGGCGACCAGCAGCGTGAAGGCGTTGACCGAAAACAGCTCGCCCTTGGGTTCGGGATTGTCCCGCTCGAAGGCGGCGAAGATGGCTTCGATCTCGTCCTTGCTCGGACGCTTTGTTGATCGCTTGGCGGGCGCTTTGGCCATTCTCAGGACTCCGATTCGGGGTCTATAGTCAGACTCATGTCGACCAAGATTCAAGCCAAGCCGCTTTTCGCAGCGACGCTCACGCCGCACCGCTCGCTGTCGCCGCGCGGCAAGCAGGTGGTGATCGGACTGGTGGCCGCGCTCGCGGTTGTGCCGGGCGCGATTTTCTACCTGCTCGGCGCCTGGCCTGTGGTCGGCTTCATGGGCCTCGACGTGCTCGCCATCTGGATCGCGCTGACCGTCTCGATGCGTGGTGCGAAGGCGTATGAGGTGGTGACGCTTTGGCCCGGTACGCTCGAGCTCAAGAAGGTCGATGCCAAGGGCGCCGAGGAGGTGCAGACCTTTGCGCCGTTCAACGTGCGCTTCGTCATCGACCGCGACTTCAACGAGCGCGTCACTGGCCTTTGGCTCAAGGAACGCGACAAGAAGACCCCGATCGGCGATTTCCTCAGTGCCGAGGAAAAGATCAGCTTCTCGAAGGCGTTCGGTACGGCGCTCAAGAAGGCAAGAGTTTAGCGTCAAAACCGGGTCGCGATTGCAGGACCGGGGGCCTATCTCATGGCCATGACACAGCACCAGACCTTCACCCCTGCCGACGACTACGAGACCGTCCGCGCGGCCATTGCCTATCTCAGCGAGACCGGCGCCGAGGATGTCGATCTCGCCCGCTTCTCGCGCTCGCTCGGCATGACCGAGCGGCAGCTGACGGACCTCTTCCGCCGCTGGTGCGGACTCAGCCCGAAGAGCTTTGCGCAGGCCGTGGCGCTCAACCATGCCAAGCGCCTGCTGGCGGACAAGGAGAGCGTGCTGTCGACGACGTATGCGGTCGGTCTGAGCTCGACCTCGCGGCTGCACGATCTGTTCGTGACGTATGAGGCGATGCCACCCGGCGCGTTCCGCCAGCGGGGCGAGGGTCTCGATATGGTGTGGGGCGCAGCACCCTCGCCGTTCGGCACGGCGGTGCTGGTCGTCACCGAATATGGGCTCGCGGGGATCGGCTTCGCCGACGGCGAGATATCGATTGAGGCGGCGTTCGAAGATTTGCGCGATCGCTGGCCGAATGCGCGGTTCGCCCGCGATGACGCGAAGGTCGCGCCGGTCGCCGCGCGCGTGTTCGAGCCCCAACGCTGGGACCCGGAGCAGCCGGTCAAACTCGTGCTGATCGGCACCGATTTCGAGGTGAAGGTCTGGGAGACGCTGCTGAAGATTCCGGTCGGCCGCGCCACCACCTATCAGTCTGTCGCCGAGCATATCGGCAAGCCATCGGCGTCACGCGCGGTGGGGGCGGCCGTGGGCAAGAATCCGATCAGCTTCGTCGTGCCCTGCCATCGCGTGGTTGGCTCGACCGGGGCGCTCACCGGCTACCACTGGGGCGTGCCGCGCAAGCGCGCGATATTGGGGTGGGAGGCAGGGGTGATTGCGGCGTGAGGGGAACGCACGGCCCCTCACCCGGCGCTGCGCGCCACCCTCTCCCCAGCGGGGAGAGGGGACGACGACTGCAACTTCGGCTCCAGTGTCCCCTCGCCCCTTTGGGGAGAGGGTGCCTTGCGTAGCAAGGCGGGTGAGGGGACGTCAGATCGCTAGTTTCTCTTTCAGCTTGCCGTTCTTGCTGATGCGGTAGACCACCGGCTCGCCGGTTGCCAGTTCGCGCTTCAGAATCTCGTCGGGGGTGAGGCCTTCGATGGCCATGACCATTGAGCGGAGCGAATTGCCGTGGGCGGCGACGAGGACGGTGGCTCCGTCTTTGACGAAGGGCAGGATCAGTTCGTCGTAGAAGGGCAGCGTGCGCGCGGCGGTGTCCTTGAGCGACTCGCCGCCCGGCGGGGGCACGTCGTAGGAGCGGCGCCAGATCAGCACCTGCTCTTCGCCCCATTTGGCGCGCGCATCGTCCTTGTTGAGGCCGGCGAGGTCGCCATAGTCGCGCTCGTTGAGCGCCTGCGAGCGGGTGATGGTGACTTCGGTCAAACCCATCTCTTCGAGGATGAGGTCGAGCGTGTGCTGCGCGCGGCGGAGCGCCGAGGTGAAGAACACCGTGGGCTTGAGGCCGGCATGAGAAATCGTCTGCCCGGCCTTGCGCGCTTCGGCGATGCCTTGCTCGGTGAGGTCGGGGTTCTTCCAGCCGGTAAAGAGGTTCTTGAGGTTCCACTCGCTCTGCCCGTGGCGAACGAGGATCAGGGTTCCGGCCATGATTTACTCCGTGAAGCCGAGCACGTCGGCCATGCTGTAGAAACCCGGCGGCTGGTTGGCCGCCCAGAGCGCCGCCTGCACCGCGCCCGCGGCGAACATGCCGCGGTCCTGCGCCGAGTGGCTGAGCGTGATGCGTTCGGTCTCGCCCGCGAGGATGACACTGTGCTCGCCGATGACGCCGCCGCCGCGCAGCGTGGCAAAGCCGATGCTGCCCGCAGGGCGCGCGCCGGTGTGGCCATCGCGGACGCGGACGGAATGTTGCATGAGGTCGATCTCGCGGCCTTCGGCGGCCGCTTTGCCCAGCATCAGCGCGGTGCCGGAGGGCGCGTCGACCTTCTTGTTGTGGTGCATCTCGAGCACCTCGACATCGTAGCCCGGCAGCGCCTTGGCCGCCTGGCGCACGAGGCCGAGCAGCACGTTGACGCCGAGCGAGAAATTGCCCGACTTGACGATGCGCGCACCGGCCGAGCCGGCCTTCTGGATCGCCCAGTCCTCCTCGGCGCTGCAGCCGGTGGTGCCGATCACATGGACCAGCCCGCGCGGCGCGGCGAGTTCGGACAGCATCACGCTGACGGTCGGCGCAGTGAAGTCGATGAGGACATCGGCGCCGGCAAGCGCCGCTTCGGCATCGTCGCCGATCGTGACGCCGAGCGTGCCCGCTCCCGCCGTCTCGCCCGCATCTCGTCCCAGTACGGCCGAGCCCGGGCGGTCGAAGGCGGCATGGAGCACGAGCCCCGGCGTCGCAGCGACGGCGCGGATATTGGCGGCGCCCATCTTTCCGCCAGCACCGGCAATGGCTACGCGAAGATCACTCATGCGGCACGTTTAGCGAGGCAGCGGGCGGAGCGAAAGGGGTTTCGCAGCGGGCGGCGTACCCCTCATCCGTCTCGGTCTTCGGCCGATCCACCTTCTCCCGCAAGGGGAGAAGGGAGTCCCGACTGCGATCTACGTGTGTCGGCCTTCTCCCCTTGCGGGAGAAGGTGCCCGAAGGGCGGATGAGGGGGAGCAGCTTGCGCCGCCACCTACGCGAAGGCGTGGCCCTCCATCTCCGCCAGCACTTGCCGCGCGGCGGCACGGGGATCGGCTGCCGCGGTGATTGGACGGCCGACCACCAGATGCGACGCGCCCGCGGCGATGGCGTCGGCCGGGCCCATCACGCGCTTCTGGTCGCCGACGGCGGTACCGGCGGGTCGGATGCCGGGGGTGACGATGGCCATCTCCGGCCCGACGATGCCGCGCACCATTTCGGCTTCGCGCGGCGAGCAGACGAGCCCGCCGATCCCGGCGGCCTTCGCCTGATGGGCGCGCATCGCAACCAGCCCCGCTGCATCGTCGGCATAGCCGGCCTCCGCGACGTCGTTGTCGTCCATCGAGGTCAGCACCGAGACGCCGAGGATGGTGAGATCGGAGCCCGCCGCACCCGCGAGCGCCGCGCGCATGCACTTGGGATAGGCGTGGACGGTCAGCATGGTGGCGCCGGTCTTCGCGATCGCGGCGACGCCTTTTTCGACCGTGTTGTCGATATCGAGAAGCTTGAGGTCGAAGAACACGCGCTTGCCGGCCGCCAGCAGCTCCTTGCCGAGCGCAAAGCCGTCGCCGCCATAGAACAGCTGGTAGCCGATCTTGAAGAAGTCCGCGGTGCCGTCGAGGGCGGAGACCAAATCGCTGGCCTCCCTGCGTGTATCCACGTCGAGGGCGACGATCAGCGTTCCAGCCATGGCATGTCTCCGATTTGGGCGCTCATGCAGCATTGTCGGCAGGGATGCAAGAGATGACACCCCAACGCTTCCGCCACCCACCGCACCTCCCCAGCGAAAGCTGGGGCCCAAGCATCAGCCGTCGCGAAGGTGAGAATTGGGTCCCAGCTTTCGCTGGGAGGGCACCGGTGGTTGGGACCGATTACGACGTCGCGATCGCCGGCAGGTCCTTCTCGTGCCGGTTGAGGGCAACCAGCATGCGGCGGACCTGGTTCTCGGCGAGCTTGGTGACCACCTTGCGGTCGGTCTCGGGCCCGAGCGGGATCGGGGCGCCGAAGGCGATCGTCACGTCCTTCATGCCCGAGGTCAAAAGGTTGGTGACCACGGCCTTGAAGCCGCGGGCATTCATACCTGATATGCCCGAGCGCTCGTTGCGTGACACCGGCAGGCCCTGGAGATGGGTGTAGGCGATGGTGACGGGCTGGATGGCGACATCCTTCGCGCCACCCTCTTCCATTGCCGCCTGCGTAGCGCCGACCAGCGCCGAGCGGAACGGCTGCACATGCGTGCCGAGGTCGCGATGGCCCTCGGCAAACAGCAGCACGGCACTGTTTTTGCTCAGCCGCTTGGCCATCTCCTCGGTCGTGCGCTTGGCGTCCTTGCGGCTGTGGTAGTCGACGAAGATCGTCCGCTGCAGCGAGGCCATGAAGCCGACAAAGAACGTGCTGCGCACGCCGGACTTGGCGACGAACGTCACGTCCGCCACCGAGCCGATGGCGATGATGTCGGTCCAGCTGATGTGGTTGGAGAGCAGCAGCGTCGGCCGGCCATGCAGCGGCTCGCCGATTGTCTTGACGCGGATACCCAGAAACACGCAGCCGACCTTGTGGAAAACCAGTGGAACTGCGCTCCAGTAAATCCCGAGCTTGGTCAGGACGAACTGCAGCGGAACGATCACGATCAGGATCGGCACGAAGATGAAGATGAAGAACAGCGTTCTGAAGATCATGGTTTGCCGTCCTTGAGGGGGACCGCGTAGAGCTCGAGCCGGTGATCGACGAGCTTGTAGCCCAGCCGCTTGGCGATCAGTTCCTGGATCGCCTCAATCTCTTCGTTGCGGAACTCGATGACCTTGCCCGAACGGATGTCGATCAGGTGATCGTGATGCTCGTCGGGGATCAGCTCGAAGCGCGCCCGGCCGTCGCGGAAATCATGCTTGGTGACGAGCCCCGCTTCCTCGAACAGGTTCAGCGTGCGGTACACCGTCGACAGCGAAATGCGCGGATCCTGCGCCGAAGCACGGCGGTAGAGCTCTTCCACGTCAGGGTGGTCGATGGCCGCTTCGATCACCTGCGCGATGACGCGGCGCTGGTCGGTCATGCGCATGCCCTTCTTGGCGCACTGTTCCTCGAGCGTCTCGCTGTGGGGCACTTTCTCCATGGCGTAGGGCTAGTTCAGATCGCGCGCCATCACAAGGGCGGTGGCCGGCTCGCCATTGGCGCGCGCGTAATAGCCCTTGCGTTCGCTGATCTTTTTGAAGCCGTGCCTCGTGTAGAGCTTGATCGCCGCGGGGTTGTCCGCCGCGACCTCGAGGATTATGCGGCGCGCCGGCGTCATCATCAGATCTTCGAAGCTCGCCTTGAGCAAAGCCGCGCCGACGCCCTTGCCCTGATGCTTCTTGTCGACCGCAATCGTCATCAGCTCCACATCGTCGCCGAGGACGCGCAGCATGATGAAGCCGGCGATGCTGCGGCGCGCATCGCACGCCACCAGCGTCGGCATGTCGGCATCGACGAGATAGGCCTCGATGTCCTGCCGCGGCCAGCCGCGATAGAAACTTGCGGCATGGAGCTTTGCCACCGCATCGGCATCGCGCGGCTGCGCCGGCTCGATGTGCAGCCCCGCGGGCGCCATCCACAGACGCTGCATCATGCCGGCACCCTGGCGATGCGGAACTTCTCCTGCGGCTTGGCATCGGCATCGCGAATGTAGGCGGCCTCGGGTGGATAGAGCGCCGGCTCGGCGGTTACGGCAAAGCGCGCCATCGCGGCGATGTCGACGAGCGGCGAGGTGATCACCCCCGCGCCCTGCGGTACGAGCTTCTGCGCTTCGTCCATGGGCAATAGCGCCGCATCGCGGATTGGGATCGCGGGGCCGGAGAAGGACTGGAAATAGGCCTCGCCCCGCTTCGCATCGAGCAGCACGGCGACCGGGTCGCACTGTGCGCTCAACGACAGGGCGAGCAGCGACGGAATGCCGAGCACGGGGATATCAAGCGCGAGGCCGAGCCCACGCGCCGCGCTGAGCCCGATGCGGAGGCCGGTGAATGAGCCGGGTCCGGTGGTGACGGCGATGCGGGTGAGGTCGGGGTAGGTGATGCCAACGCGCGCCAGTAGCTCATCGAGCGCCGGGAACAGCCGTTCGGCCTGGCCGGTCGCCATGTCCTCGACGAGGGTGTCGACGCGGTCGTCGTGGCGCAGAACCGCGAGCGCAAGCCGCGGCGCGGCAGTGTCGATGGCGAGGAGGACGCTCATGGGAGGGATGTAGGCCGATGGGTGATCCGGGGCAAGGACGGCCCCTCGCCCGGCGCTGCGCGCCACCCTCTCCCCAAAGGGGCGAGGGGACGATGACTGCGCGTTCGGTTCCTGCTGCGTCCCCTCGCTCCTCTGGGGAGAGGGTGCCTCGCGTTGGCGAGGCGGGTGAGGGGAAGTCAGATCGAGCCGGTCCTCAGACCTGCTGCACGGCCTCGACGCCGGGCACGAAGTGCCGCAGCAAATTCTCGATGCCGGATTTGAGCGTCGCCGTCGACGACGGGCAACCAGAGCACGCGCCCTGCATATGGAGATAGACGGTACCGTCGCGGAAACCCTTGAAGGTGATGTCGCCGCCATCCATCGCCACCGCCGGGCGGACGCGGGTCGAGATCAGTTCCTTGATCACTTCCACGGTCTCGGTGTCGGTCTCGTCGAAGAATTCGTCCGTCTGGGCGGCCAGTTCGCCGCCTTCGTCGATCACCGGCTTGCCCGACAGGAAGTGCTCCATGATCACGCCGAGGATGGCGGGCTTCAGGTGGTTCCACTCGGTCGAGTCTTTGCTCACCGACACGAAGTCCGAGCCGAGGAACACGCCCGTCACGCCGGGAATCGAGAATAGCCCGGCCGCCAGCGGCGACACCGCGGCCATCTCGGCCGACCGGAAATCGCGCGGTTCGCCCACGAGCACGTCGCGGCCCGGCAGGAACTTCAGGGTCGCCGGGTTCGGCGTAGCTTCGGTCTGGATGAACATCGGAAATCTCGTTTGGAATAGTTCTAAATTAGGTCCTCGGGCGGGACAAGGCAAGCGCTACCTGCGCCCACCTCATCGGGGTACGGTGCCTTTGACGGCGTTGGCGCGGCCCCAGTGGACGACGCGGTCGCCGTCGCGACGAACTTTCGCGCTCACCCGCTCCTTGACGTCAGCCAGAACGGTGGGTTCCAGCGACGCGAGGGCATAGGCCATGGTGGGGGCGAGCAGGGCCGTGCTCCAGAAGTCCTCGAAGTCCGCAAAGGTCCGCTCGATGGTGATGGCGCGGCTCTCGACGCCTGACAGCCCGGCATCCACCCAGAGGCGGGTCAAATTGTCGAACCGGGCCGCCTCGGCGCTCGGGGGCGCGACGGGCGGCAGGCCGATGGCGCGGAGCTCGGCATGTACCGGCTCCCACGGGAAGCCGCCATCGAGGAAGTCCCAGGCGTAAGCCGAGATCGAGCCGCCCGGCCGGACGATTCTCTTCATCTCGGCGACGCCTTTGGGCGGGTCGGGCACAAAGAAAATCACCAGCGCCATCGTTGCGGCGTCGACGCTCGCATCGGCGATCGGCAGCTCCATGGCGCCAGCCTGGTGGAAGGTCGCAAGGCCGGCGATGTGGCGCTGGCGCGCGTAACTGAGCTGTTCGGGCGAGGGGTCGACCCCTACGACGCTCGACGGCGCGCAGCGCTCGACCAGCAGCTCGGTGAAGGCGCCGTTGCCGCAGCCGATATCGGCCCAGGCGAGCCCGCGCACCGGCGCCAGCCAGTCGAGGAAGACCTCGCCTACCGCCCGGCTCCACAGGCCCATCATGCGCTCGTAGCTGGCGCCGTCGGTGAAACGGATCTGATGTTCAGCCATGTAACCCTCTCTGAGTGAAACGCAGTTAGGCGACGGCGACGATTTCCTCGTCGGTCATGGCGCCCGGAACGATCGTCACGAGAATATGCAGCCTGTTGTGGGCCGCGAAGTGGGTCACCAGCGGGCCCGGGCCCTTGTCGCCCTGTCCCGCGGCGATCACCAGGATGCCGATTGCCGGGTCTTCGCTGACCAATTGTTCGATCGCCTCGGCCGGCCGGCCTTCGCGGATCACCGTCTCGGTGCGGACCTGCCCGATATTGCGGATGCGGGCGATGCGCGTGTCAATCATGCGCTCGGCCTCGGTGCGGGCCTCGGCCCGCATCACGTCGCCGACCCCGATGAACTGGCCAAAATCCTCGCTGTCGATGACCGACAGCAGCACCAGCGTGCCGCCCGTGCGCTTCACGCGATGCGCGGCAAAGCTGACGGCGCGGTCGCAGACCGGTGAGTCGTCGACAAGGACCAGGAATTTGCGCGAATAGTCGAGTTCAGCCATGGCGCCGCCTCGCGCTGGTGAGGGGGCGTATTGTTCCACCCTGTTGCGATTTGAACAAGGCCAGCGGCCTGCCCTCGGTTTACCGCACGAAGCCGACGATCTTGCGGACTTCGGCCATCGTCTGCTCTGCGATGGTGTTGGCCCGCGCCGCGCCATCGGCCATGAAGCCGTCGATATAGCCGGGGTCGGCCACCATGCGGCGCACCTCGGCGGCGATCGGGCCGAGCTTGGCGACCGCGAGATCGGCCAGCGCCGGCTTGAACGCGCCCCAGCCTTGCCCGCCGAACTGTTTGAGCACATCGGCCTTGGTCGTGTCGGAGAGCGCGGCGTAGATGCCCACGAGATTGTCGGCCTCGGCACGGCCCTTGAGGCCATCCACCTCGCTCGGCAGGCCCTCGGGGTCGGTCGTCGCGCGCTTGAACTTCTTGCTGATCGTGTCGGCGTCATCCATCAGCAGCACCGACGCCTGTGCCGACGGGTCCGACTTGCTCATCTTCTTGCTGGCGTCCTTGAGCGACATGACGCGCGTCGCCGGCCCCGCAATCACCGGATTGGTGATGGGAAAGTAGTCGGCGTCGAGCCCCTGCTCGGTGATGGACTTGGCGAAATCGTTGTTGAACTTGGTGGCGATGTCGCGCGTCAGCTCAAGATGCTGCTTCTGGTCGTCGCCCACGGGCACATGCGTCGCTTTGTAGAGGAGGATGTCCGCCGCCATCAGCGAGGGATAGGCGAACAGCCCCAGCGAGATGTTCTCGGCGTTCTTGCCGGCCGTCTTGTCCTTGTACTGCGTCATGCGCTCCATCCAGCCCATGCGCGCCACGCAGTTGAACACCCAGGCGAGCTCGGCATGGCCGGCCACCCGCGACTGGTTGAAGACGATGTTCTTCTTGGGATCGACGCCCGCGGCCACATAGGCGGCGGCGACTTCGCGGGTCGCCCGGCGCAGCTCGTCGGGCTCCTGCCACACCGTGATCGCGTGCATGTCGACGACGCAGTAGATGCATTCATGCGTCTTCTGCATTTCGACATAGCGCTTGATGGCGCCGAGGTAATTGCCCAGGTGCAGATCGCCCGAGGGCTGGGTGCCGGAAAAGACGCGCGGGTGGTGGGGCATGGGAAATATCCGTCAGAACTGACGGGCCATTAGCCCCTCAACCGCCGTCAACGCAAGCGGCAGCGGCTCAGCGCTTGGCGCACAGCGCCACGATTGCATCGGCGGCGGCCTGCATCTCGGGAAGGGTCAGGCTGGACGTGACGAAGGTGACGGCGGGTTTGACGTTGGTCGCGTTGCCCGATTTGTCGAGCATCTGCAGCAGGTCGGCCGCCGGACCGCGGAAATCGACTTGAAAGGCGTTGAGCCCGTCATTGATGCCGAGGTCTCGCAGCTTGATGTCGCGCAACCCGGTGAAATCGGCACGACCGGACGACGAGAACGCTCCGAATGCGCTGTCGAAGCTGAATTTGCACGGTCCGGGCTGGGTCAGCGTGAAACCGATGCTGCCCTTGTCCAGCGCCGCCTCGTAACCGCCGGGCCCGCTGGTCGCAACCGATCCGCGCCCGACGCCAGGCATTTCGATCTGTGCGCCGTCGGCAAGGCCGAAGAACAGTCGCGCGGCGCTGTCGAGCGGATCGTCCGCCGCCATGGCGGGTGTCACCAACAGCATGAGGGCAATGAGGGCGGAAAGGCGCATCGGAAGCTCCCGTCGAAACGGGGCGAAGCTAGCCGGATCGGCATGGCGCCGCTAGGGCGAGAGGGCGGCGTTCGTGCGAAGTGATCACGTCCAGTCGAGGACGATCTTGCCCTTCTCGCCGCCCGCCGCGAGCTTGAATGCCTCGACGTAGTCGTCGGCCTTCATGCGGCGCGTGATGACTTTTCGCACATCGAGGCCGCTTTCGAGCATGGCGAGCATCTTGTGCCAGGTCTCGAACATTTCGCGCCCATAGATGCCGCGGAGCGTAATCATGCGGAACACAATCTTCGAAAGATCGAAGATGAAAGGCTGCGCCGGCACGCCAAGCAGCGCCACGCGGCCACCCATCACCAGGTGATCGGTCATCTGGTCGAGCGCCGAGGGTGCGCCGCTCATTTCGAGGCCGACGTCAAAGCCCTCCTTCATGCCGAGCTTGTCCATCACCTCGCGGAGGTTCTGCGTCTTGATGTTGACCGGCACGACGTCGGCGATCTCGCTCGCAAGCGCGAGCCGGTCGGTGTTCATGTCGGTGATGACGACATGGCGGGCGCCCACATGTCGGGCGACGGCCGCGCCCATAATGCCGATGGGGCCGGCGCCCGTCACCAGCACGTCCTCGCCCACAATGTCGAAGGCGAGCGCGGTGTGCACCGCATTGCCGAGCGGGTCGAGGATCGCGCCCATCTCGTCGTCGATCGCATCGGGCAGCGGCACGATGTTGAACGCCGGGATCTTCACGTACTCGGCGAACGCACCGGGCAGGTTCACGCCGATGCCTTTGGTGTCCGGGTCGAGATGGAATTTGCCGGCCCGAGACGCACGCGACTTCATGCCGACAACGTGACCCTCGCCGGACACGCGCTGACCGACCTTGAGGGTCTTGACGTCGGAGCCGACGGCCGCAATTTCGCCGGCATATTCATGGCCGGTGATCATCGGCACTGGAACGGTTTTCTTCGCCCAGTCGTCCCACTTGTAGATGTGGATGTCGGTGCCGCAGATGCCGGTCTTGTGCACCTTCACCAGCACATCCTCGGGCCCGATCTCGGGGACAGGCCGATCCTCCATCCAGATGCCCGGTTCGGACTTGGCTTTGACGAGCGCGCGCATGTTCAGTCGATTCTGTTGCTGATGCTGTGGGGATCGTTCTCAAAGAGCCGTTGTGTTTCGGCGATTAACGCGGCGAACACATCGGGGTTTAGATCGTCGAAATGTTCGAAGCTAAAGTTGCCGTCGCCGACACGCTTGGCGCCGAGCCTCTCGGCGTAAGCGTCGATGACAGACGAGCCATTCGACCGGACCGCGAGATAGACGCTGATGTAATTCTTCTGCAGCGCCACGCCGATGGCCGGCCATTTGACCGCCTTAACTGACGTGGAGGCGTAGTGGAACGGGCCGTAGCCGATCATCTTGAAGCGCATTCCCGGTTCGCCCGGCGGCGTGCCCGCGTGAAAGTGGCGCTTGAGCCGCGGCGCGGACCTGCCAATCGCTGCATCGAGCTTTTTGAGCTCCGATGTGCGAGCCGGATCGAAAGCGAAGTAGGCATCGAGGCTGTCCACTTCGACCTTGAACATCAGGAGATCAATCCCAGTTCCCTGCCCGCCTCGGTGAACGCCTCGACTGCCAGGGTCACGTCGTGGAAGCTCAGCGCTGCGCTCAGTTGCGTGCGGATGCGGGCCTTGCCCTTGGGCACCACCGGGTAGAAGAAGCCGGCGACATAGATGCCGCGCTTGTCGAGCGCAGCCGCCATGTCCTGCGCGAGCCTGGCGTCGCCCAGCATCACCGGGATGATCGGCGTCTGGCCGGGCTGCAGCTCGAAACCGGCGGCCGTCATCGCCTCGCGGAAGCGGTTGGTGTGGCCGAGCAGTTTCTTGCGGCGATCGTCGGCCGCACGCGCGATCTCGATGGCCTTGAGCGAGCCTGCCGTGACCGCGGGCGCCAGCGCGTTGGAGAAAAGATAGGGCCGCGCCCGCTGCCGCAGCAGATCGATCACCGGCTGTGCCGCGGCAATGAACCCGCCCATCGCGCCGCCGAGCGTCTTGCCGAATGTGCCGGTGATGATGTCGACGCGGTCGCCAGCCCCGGTGAGCGCCGGCGTGCCCTTGCCCTCGGGCCCGAGGTGCCCCGTGGCGTGGCACTCGTCGACCATCACCATCGCGCCGTACTTTTCGGCGAGCGCGCAAATCTCGGGCAGCTTGGCGACGAAGCCATCCATCGAGAACACGCCATCGGTGGCGATCAGGCGGAAGCGGGCGCCATCGGCCACGGCCTGCTTCAGCTGCGTCTCGAGGTCGTCCATGTCGCTCGTCTGGTAGCGATAGCGTTTGGCTTTGCTGAGCCGCACACCATCGATGATCGAGGCGTGGTTGAGCGCGTCGGAGATGATTGCATCCTCGTCGGTCAGCAGCGTCTCGAACAGCCCGCCATTGGCATCGAAGCAGGCCGCGAACAGGATCGCGTCGTCCTTATCGAGATAGTTCGCGACGGCGCGCTCGAGCTCGCGGTGAAGATCCTGCGTGCCGCAGATGAAGCGAACCGACGCCATGCCGAACCCGTAGCGGTCGAGCGCCGCCGCGGCGGCCGCCTTGATCTCTGGGTGGTCGGCAAGGCCGAGATAATTGTTGGCGCAGAGGTTCACCATCTCGCGCCCGTCGGCAAGTGTGATGCGGCCCGATTGCGGCGAAGCGATCTCGCGCTCACGCTTGAGCAGGCCCGCGGCCTCGATGTCGCTCAGCGTGGCGGTGAGGTGGTCGAGAAATCCGGCTTGCATGGCAGTCTCCTGACGGAGACGGGCTTACGCCTTGGGCGGGGCCCTGCGCAACCGCTTCAGCAGCTGCCCCAGCGGCAGCGCGCCGGTCACGTGCACCAGCGCGAAGTAGATGAGCGTGCCCACCGCCACGAGTCCGCCCAGCGCCGCGATCTGCAGCAGTAGTGGCGCGCTGGAGACGAGCCACGGCGCCAGCGGAATCGCGAGGCCCCAGAGGATCGCCGCCATCACGGCGGCAGCCAGCACGATCAGCCCATGGCGCCGCCAGTCGCTCGCCGGCAGCTGGAAATGGCCGCGCCGGCCGAGCCAGATCGCGAGCAGGATGGCGTTGGCCCATGCCGCCGCCGAGGTCGCGATGGCGACGCCGACATGCTGGAAGGTCGTGAACAGCGCCAGCGACAGCCCGATGTTCACCACCATCGAGATGCCGGCGAACACGGTCGGCGTCTTGGTGTCCTCGCGCGCGAAAAAGCCGGGCTGCAGCACGCGGATCAGCACATAAGCTGGGAGGCCCGCCGAGAACCAGATCAGCGTCTGCGCCGTCTGCACTGTGTCGTTGGCGGTGAACGCGCCACGCTCGAACAGCACGCTGACGATCGGCGTCGCGAGGGCGATCAATGCGGTCGCGGCGGGTAGCGACAGCAGCATCGAGATCAGCAGCGCCTGGTTCTGGCTGGCGTCGGCTTCCTTGTCGCGGCCGCCCTTGAGGTGCCGGCTGAGCTCGGGCAGCAGCACCGTGCCCACGGCGATGCCGATGATGCCGAGCGGCAGCTGGTAGAGGCGGTCGGCGTAATAGAGGTAGGCGATCGCGCTGTCGGCGCCCGACGCGATGATGGTGCCCACGAAGATGTTGACCTGCGTGATGCCGCCAGCGAGCACGGCAGGCAGCGCCAGCAACCAGAACCGCTTCACCTCGCCGTCCCAGCGTGGCAGCTGCAGCTTCGGGATGAAGCCGGCGCGCACCACCGCGGCATAGACCAGCACCAGTTGCGCGATGCCGCCCGCGATGGTGCCGACCGCAATCCAGATCGCCGTCTGCGTGTCGGTGTTCGACCACAGCACCAGCGGCAGCATGAACACGATCATCACGATGTTGAGGAGGATCGGCGCGAACGCCGCCGCCTTGAAGAAGCCGAGCCCGTTGAGGATCGCCGCATAGGCGGCCATCAGCGACATGCACATCAGGTACGGGAAGCAGATGCGCGTCAGCAGCACTGTCAGGTCGTACTTGGCGGGATCATCGAGAAAGCCCGGCACGAACGGCGCGAGCACCCACGGCATGAAGATTTCGGCGAGCACGGTGACGATGGTCACGACCAGCACGAGCCAGCTCATGATCCGCGCCGCCCAGAGGCGTGCCGGCTCGCGCCCTTCCTGCTCCAGCGATTTCGCAAACAGCGGGATGAACGCGGTGTTGAATGCGCCTTCGGCAAACAGCCGGCGGAAGAGGTTGGGGAAGCGGAACGCCGCGAGATAGGCGTCGGCCGCCGGGCCTGTGCCCAGCACGGCCGCCACCAACGCATCACGGACAAAGCCGAGAACGCGCGAGCCCAGCGTGAGCACGCCGACGTTGATGAAGTTGCGGAAGAGGGTGGTCATGGGATTGTGGGTTGGGCCAAGGCCCCCTCATCCGCCCTGTCGGGCACCTTCTCCCCCAAGGGGAGAAGGGCCAGAGCTGCGATAGTAGTGTGATGGCATTCTCCCTTTGGGGGAGAAGGTGGGCGAAGCCCGGATGAGGGGGCCTTGCAGCGGCCCACAACCTCACCCATTCACAACCTTCGGCGCCGCATCTTCGTGCTTTGGCACTATGGGGTTGAACACGGCGAGCAGTGTGTCGCGGATCACCTTCTGGCGGCGCGCATTGTCGATCTTATGCCCGGTGAGGTCGGTGACATAGAACACGTCGACGGCCTTCTCACCATAGGTGCCGATATGCGCCGAGCCGATGGTGAGGTTGAGGTCCGAGATAGCGCGGGTCAACTGGTGCAGCAGGCCCGTGCGGTCGAGACCCATCACCTCGATGACGGTGAACTTCTCGCTGAGCGTGTTGGAGACTTCCACCGAGGCAGGCAGGCTGAACGGCTTCAGCCGCTTGTTGTGCCGGCTGTCCTTGCCCAGGTCGATCAGCACCTGCCGCTTGCCCTGCAGCAACTGCTTGACGGTATCGATGATGCGGGTGGCGCGGACTTTCTCGTCTTCGTCCGAGGTGAAAGCGCGGCGCAGGCGGAACGTATCCAGTGCGCGGCCATCGCGGGTCGAGAAAATCTGCGCGCCGATGATTGAGGCCTCGCACATGGTGCAGGCACCGGCGATCAGCGACAGCAAGCGCGGATGGTCCGGCGTATAGAACGAGACTTCAGTGATGCCCTCGAAGGCCTGCACACGGATGGAGCCGGCGAACGGATTGTGCGCATTGTCGGCGGCGCGGATCATTTTGGCATGCTCGAGCTGCAGCTCCAGCTCGGCGCGCAGCCAGTAGTGGTTGTAGTGCCGGCCCATATAGGCATCGAGCTCGGGACGCGGCCAGGCGCTGAGCGCCTGCTCGAGCTGCTGCTTGGCCACGGCGATGCGATCCGACTGCGTGACGCGCGAGTGACCGCCCGACAGCAGCGGCTCGGTGGCATAGTAAAGCGAGCGCAGCAGCGAGCCCTTCCAGCCGGTCCATACACCGGGACCAACCGCGCGGATATCGCAGGCGGTAAGGATCATCAGCAGCGCAAGCCGTTGCGGCGATTGCACAATGTTGGCGAAATGGCGAGCTGTTTCCGGGTCCTGCAGGTCGCGCGCCTGCGCGATCTCGCTCATCGTGAGGTGATACTGGATCAGCCAGGAGACCGTGTCGGTTTCGGCCGCGTCGAGCCCGAGCCGCGGGCAGAATTTGCGCGCGATGCGAGCGCCGGCGATCGAGTGATCTTCTGGCCGGCCCTTGGCGATGTCGTGGAGGAACAGCGCCACATAGAGCAGCCGCGTGTCGTTGAGCGAGGGCAGCAATTCATGTGTCAGCGGCAGCTGTTCGCGGAGGCCCCCATTGGCGATCTCGGCCATCACGCCGACCGCGCGGATCAGATGCTCGTCCACCGTGTAGTGGTGGTACATGTTGAACTGCATCAGGGCGACGATCTTACCGAACTCTGGCACGAACTTGCCTAGAACACCGCTCTCATTCATCTGCCGCAGGATACGCTCCACCGTCCGCGGGCTGGTGAGGATTTCGAGGAACCACTCATTGGCCTTCTTGTCGTTGCGCACATCGTGACCGATGAGGCGCAGCGAGCGCGCGATCTCCTTGATCGCATCGGGATGGAACAGCAGATCGTTGCGCGAGGCGACGAGGAAGCTCTTGATGATGTTGAGCGGATTGTTCTGGAAGCCACCCGGCTTGGCGATGTTGAGACGCCCGGAATCGATGACGAAGTCGGGCTCGCCCTTGATCGTCACCTTGCCGCGTTTGAACATGCCAGTGACCTTGCCCATCATGTCGAGGGGCTTGGCATGGTCGAATTCGAGGCTGGTGCAGAAGATACGGGTAAGGTCGCCCACATCCTTGGCCACGAGGAAGTAGCGCTTCATCATGCGCTCGACGCCAAGCATGCCCGGCCGGTCGGCGTAGTGGAGACGAGCGGCGAGCTCGGGCTGCAGGTCGAAGGTCAGCTTCTCGTCGGCGCGGCCGGTGAGGAAATGCAGGTGGCAGCGCACCGCCCAGAGGAAATCCTCGGCGCGCTGGAACAGCCGGAATTCTTCGGCAGAGAACACATGTTTGCCCACGAGCTCGGCGCTGGTTTTGACGCGGTAGAAATACTTGCCGATCCAGAACAGCGTGTGGAGGTCGCGTAGGCCGCCCTTGCCGTCCTTGATGTTGGGCTCGACCACGTAGCGGGTATTGCCCATCTGCCGGTGACGCTCTTCGCGCTCGGCCATCTTGGCAGCGATGAACTCCGGCCCCGTCTTGGGCATGATTTCGGATTCGAACCGCGTCTCGAGTTGGCCGAACAGCGTCTTGTCGCCGGTCAGGAACCGCGACTCGAGCGTCGCCGTGCGCACGGTCATGTCAGCGCGTGCCATACGGATGCAATCATCGACCGAGCGGACAGCATGACCAACCTTCTGGCCGAGGTCCCACAGCATATAGAGCACGTATTCCGTGACCTGCTCGCCCCACGGCGTCTGCTTGTAGGGGAGGATAAACAGCAGATCGATGTCCGACCCTGGCGCCAGCGTGCCGCGGCCATAGCCGCCGACCGCGGCGAGCGCGATCGCTTCCGCGCCCGACGGGTTGTCGACCGGATAGACCTGCGTGACGGCAAAGCGGTGGATGGCGCGGATGATTTCGTCCTGCGCGGCGCTGAGGTTCTGCGCGCAGCGCGTGCCGCGGCCATTGTCCATCAGCTCGGCTTCGGCCGATCTGCGCGCGCTGGCCAGCGCCTGGCGCATCGTGGCGAGCACGGCGGCGCGACCCTGCGCCGATTTCGGCGAATCCTGCCCGATCGCCACGGCGACGTCCGCCAGGATGTCATCAGCGGTTTTGAGGTGGAACGTCGCCTTTTTCGGGCGGAGTTCAGCTTCTGCGACCGGCATCGCGGGCCTTCTTCAGCTCATAGATCAGCTCGAGCGCCTCACGCGGAGAAAGATCGTCGGGGCGCACCTGATCGAGCATGGCATTGAGAGGATTAATTTCCGGCTTTTTTGGCGCGGGAGCAGCCGCAAAGAGCGGCAGATCATCTAGCATGGGCGCGGTATGCCCGGAAGCGCGGCTTTCGAGCACACCGAGGACCTGTTTGGCCCGGCTAAGCACGGTTTCCGGCAGCCCCGCGAGGCGGGCGACCTGGATGCCGTAGGAGCGGTCGGCGGCGCCGGGGACGACTTCGTGGAGGAACACCACGTCGCCCTCCCATTCGCGCACCGCCATCGTCACATTCTTCACGCGTTTCAATGACTTAGCGAGGGCTGTCATCTCGTGGAAATGGGTGGCGAAGAGGGCACGGCAGCCGGTATCGTCGTGGAGGGCCTCGACGGCTGCCCACGCAATGGAGAGGCCGTCGAAGGTGGCCGTGCCACGTCCGATTTCGTCGAGGATCACCAGGGACTTGGCGGTGGCGCGATTGAGGATGGCGGCAGTTTCGACCATCTCCACCATGAAGGTTGAGCGACCGTGGGCGATGTCGTCGCTGGCCCCGACGCGCGAGAACACACGGTCGATGATCCCAACCGTTGCCGCAGCGGCGGGCACGAAACTGCCCATCTGCGCCAGGATCGCGATGAGGGCGTTCTGGCGGAGGAAGGTCGACTTGCCGCCCATATTGGGTCCGGTGACGAGCCACAGGGCGCCGCCCGAGAGGTCGGTGTCGTTGGCAACGAACGGATGGCCCTCGGCTTTGACCGTGGTTTCGACCACCGGGTGGCGGCCGTCTTTGATGTCGAAGCTCAGCGAGTCGTCGATGGTGGGGCGGGCGTAGCCGCGCGTCGCGGCGAGGTGGGCGAGGCCGGCGGCGACGTCGAGCTCGGCGAGGGCATCGGCGACGGCGCGGAGGGTGTCGGTTTCGGCGAGCGTCGCGGCGACGAGGCGGTTGAAGATCGTGGTCTCGATCTCGAGCGCTTTTTCATGCGCGCGGGCGATGCGGCCCTCGAGTTCGGCCAGTTCGGCGGTGGTGAACCGCATCGCGTTCGCCATCGTCTGGCGATGGATGAAGGTTGCGCGATGCGGCTCTTCGAGCAGCTTGCCACCCTGGCTCGCCGGCACTTCGACAAAGTAGCCGAGGACGCCATTGTGCCGGATCTTCAGCGCCTTCACATCGGTCTCGGCGATGAGCCGCGCCTGCAGTGCCGCGACCACGGCGCGGGTTTCGCTCGCAAGCGCCCGCTCCGCATCGAGCGCGTCGTCATAGCCGCGCTGCACGAAGCCACCATCGCGCGACAGGAGCGGCGCGTCGTCCTCGATGGCGCGGCTGAGTTCGGTAGCGAGTCCGGCGGGAGCCATCGCGAGACGGTCGCGGATGCCGGACAGTTCGGCGGGTGCGTCGGCGATGCCGTTCACCAGTCGCGCGAGGTCGCCGGCGCCAGCGACGGCCCGCGCCACCGCGCCGAGATCGCGCGGTCCGCCGCGGCCCAGCGCCAGACGGGTCAGCGCGCGCGTCAGATCGGGCACGCCCTTGAGCGTGGTGCGGATGTGCGTCGCGGCGATAGCTTCGGCCTGCAGCGTCTCGACGGCATCAAGTCGCGCGCTGATTGCGCTCGCATCGAGCAGCGGTGCGGCGAGACGGCGCGCGAGGAGGCGCGAGCCGGCGGGCGTGACGCATGCGTCGATCTCGCTGAGCAGCGAGCCCTTGGCAGTGCCGCGCTGCGTTTCGAGCAGTTCGAGCGACGAGCGCGTCGCCGCATCGATCGCCATGTGCGAGGCCAGCCGCTCGGAGGTGGGCGCCCGCAACGCGACCGCGACGCCTTTCTGCGACTCGCTGAGATAGCCGATCAGCGCACCGAGCGCCGAACGCTCGACGCGCGACCACGCCGAAGGATCGACAGCGCCATCGGCGAAGGCCGCAGCAATCGTGCCACCGGCCGTGACCGAGTCGAACAGCTCGCCGGGCACGACGACGGTCTGTCCGGAAGGCAGCATCAGCTTCATCGCGCGCAGCTCGTCGCGCACCGCGTCGCTGATCAGCAGCTCGGCCGGATCGATCCGCGCCAGTTCATCGCCCAGCGCCGCTGCACTCACGGGCAGCACGCTGAGCTCGCCGGTCGATACGTCGGCAAAGGCGAGGGCGAAATCGGTCTCGCCGTGCCGCAGCATGGCGAGAGCCGCGAGATAGTTGCTGGCACGAGCCGGCAGCAGGTCGTCCTCGGTGAGCGTGCCGGCGGTGACGAGGCGCACGACGTCGCGCTTCACCACAGACTTCGATCCGCGCTTCTTGGCTTCGGCGACGTCCTCGACCTGCTCGCAGATGGCGACGCGATGGCCGAGGCTGATCAGCTTCTTGAGGTAGTCCTGCGCCGCATGCACGGGCACGCCACAGAGCGGAATGTCCTGCCCCTGATGCCTGCCGCGCTTGGTGAGGACGATGCCCAGCGCCGCCGACGCGATCTCGGCGTCCTCGAAGAACATCTCGTAGAAATCGCCCATCCGGTAGAACAGCAGATAGCCCGGATTGAGCGCCTTGATCTCAAGGAATTGCCCCATGGCCGGCGTCGTTGGCGCGAAGGCCGGAGCATCAGCCGGTTCGAGGGGGATGTGGTCCATGTGGGAGCGGAAATTAGGGGAGATGGGGGATGGGGGCAACCGGAGTCGGTGCCACATCCACGGCGCTAGCAGTCAGCGCCGTCCCAGCGAAAGCTGGGACCCGAAGTTCCAGCGCACAAATCTCTCAGTTCGTCATGGCCGGGCGGAGACCCGGCCACCCAGCCGGGTGCGCATCTCGCTGGGTCCCCGGGTCAAGCCCGGGGATGACGGTGCGGTGGTTGGGGATCGCATCCGGGGCCAGGGCTACTTGATGCCCAGCACCTTCCGCCACGTCCATTTCGGCTTGTACCCGATCAGCCGTCGGGCGGTGTCGATGGAGATCAGCGTGTCGTGGTCGCCGGTGCCGGGGAGGAGTTTGCAGTCGGGGAAGCATGCGGCGAGCAGTTCGGCGTTGGTCTGCTTCATCACCGTGTCTTCCGCAGCGATGGTCATCACTTCGGCGCCTGATATGTCCGACTCCAGCGCCTGGACGCAGGCGTCGGCGGTGTCGCGCGCATCGACATAGGCCCACAGGTCGAACTTCTTGGCATGGAGGTTGTCCCAGAATTTCGGGATGCGCTCGTACGAGGTCGTGTGGCCGGGCGTGTCGTAGAAGATGTTGGAGAAGCGGAGGCCCACGAACGGCACGCCGTAGCGGCGGTTCATGTGGCGCGCGAGGTCTTCGGTCACCGCCTTGCTGATGCCGTAGGACGACGTTGGGATCGGAGGGTCCTCGTCATTGGTCGGCAGCACCGTCGGCGGGATGGTGAAGGGGAAACCGAGCACCGTCTCCGACGAGGCCCACACCACCTTTTGCATGCCCAGGAAGCAGGCCGCTTGGAATACGTTGTAGGCAATGAGCGTATTGGTGTGAAACCGCGCCGCGCCCGACACATGGTCCCAGTCGGGCTCGCCATGCGCCGCGAGCTGGATCACCGCATCGTGGCCGTGCATGGCGGCAAAGGTCTGGCCGTAGTCGGTGAGGTCGACCTTGATGAAACCCGGCCGCTCGATGCCGCCGGGCACGGCGCGATCGAGGTTGGTGACCTCGTGGCCGTGGGATTTGAGGGCGGCGATAACGACGGGACCGAGACCGCGGTCCCACGAACCGGTGCCGCCGGTGACGATGACTTTCATGGTTCTGTTCTCCGACTTCCCCTCACCCGCCTCGCTGCGCGAGGCACCCTCTCCCCAAAGGGGCGAGGGGCCGAAAGAACGGAAGCCTCAGCAGGCAGCGCCGGGTGAGGGACCGTCCGATATCAATACCGATCGCTCGAATGCTTCACCGGACGATACACCCAATCCGTGAAGTCCGCGTGGAGCGCCGTTCCATTGAGATCGCTGGCGGCGACGCCAACGAAGGCGCCCGTGAAATTGCCGTGTTCGCCCGCGGGGTAGCCGCGTTCGTCCGAGAGGGTCGAGGCGTCGAGGACGGGGCCGATCGGCGTCCATGGATCGGTGCCCAGTGCATAGTAGAACTGGAAGCTGGCGCCGCGCACTTCGATCTTGAGACGGACCTTGCCTTCATTGGAGATCGGCACCGGTGGGACGCTGAGGTCGAGGTTGCCCATCGGGTCGGAGGCCACCGACATGATCAGCAGTTCGCGCTTGCCGTCCGAATGCGCGGTCACCGTCAGATAGTGGAAGTTGTAGCGGTTGTAGTAGCCGGTGAGCCCCGCGTACTGGCGCTCGTCGGTGGGCGAGAAATCGAGTGTGACTTCGGCGTCGTAGGAGAAATGCTGCTGGCGCCGCGCCACCAGCGCCTGCTCGAACCAAGAGCCGATGGATTCACGGCCGAACAGGCGGAGCCTGCCGCCGCTGGCGTCGAAGATGCGCTCGGGTTCGGGGGTGCGCAGCCACTGGAAGTCGATGGGCAGGCCCTTGCTGAAATCGGCGCGCTGCTCCGTCCAGTAGGTGGCGTCGTCGCGCGTGCCGGGCACGTCGACCTCGAGCGCCGGGACCATGCCGCCCTTGAGCCAGAGCCAGCCATCGTCGCGCCATTCCGCTTCCTGGATGGCCGTCTCGCGGCCGAGCACGCAGCGCTTGTACTGACCAGTGGGCCTACCCATGAGGTGAACGAAATAGGTCTTGCCCTCGGGTGTCTCGACGAGGTCGCCGTGGCCGGCGCGCTGCACCGCATTGAACGGCGCGTCCTTGGCACTCACGAGGTGCTTTTCGGGGTGCACCTCGTACGGCCCGTCGATGGTGCGCGAGCGCGCCAACGTGGAGGCATGCTCGTAGCCGGTGCCGCCTTCGGCGGTCAGCAGATAGTACCAGCCGTTGCGTTTGTAGAGATGCGGACCTTCGACCAGCTTGCGGTCGGTGCCCTGGAAGATGTTCTTGCGCGGGCCGACGAGCTTCCCTTGCTTGGGGTCGTATTCCTGGAGTGCGATGCCTTCGAACAGCAGCGGCCGCACACGGTGGTCCCACAGCATGTTGACGAACCATTTGCGGCCGTCGTCGTCATGAAACAGCGAGGGGTCGAAGCCGCTGGAGTTGATGTAGACGGGATCGCTCCACGGCCCCTCGATCGAGGGCGCGGTGACGATGTAATTGTGCGCGTCCTTGAACGAGCCTTCCTTGCGCTTGACGTCGGTATAGACCAGCCAGAACTGCGTTCCATCATGCGTGAGGCAGGGCGCCCACACGCCGCATGAGTCCGGGTCGCCGCGCATGTCGAGCTGCGCCTTGCGGGTGAGCGGCCGGGTGATGAGGTCCCAGTTGGCGAGATCGCGCGAGTGGTGGATCTGGACGCCCGGGAACCACTCGAAGGTCGAGGTCGCGATGTAGTAGTCGTCGCCGACACGCAGGATCGAGGGGTCCGGGTTGAAGCCCGGCAGGATGGGATTGCGGATGATGGGCATGGTGTCTCGGGGTCGCCACGCTCACCGGCGACTTCCCAGCGAAAGCTGGGACCCAGTCATCCGCTGGCGCGAGAGGTAAGTTGGGTCCCAGCTTTCGCTGGGAAGTCGGTGGGTGGGGCGGGCGATGTGCCCGCCCCGACCGATCGTCTCAAACGAACCGGTTGACCAGGTTCTCGAGATATTCCTGCTGGCCGGAAACCGGCTGCGGGTTGATGTTGGACTTGCGCACGCGGGCCTCGATCTGTTCGAGGCTGCGCTTGCCCGAGAGCATGGCCTTGGCTTCCTTGTCGGCCCAGCCGGCGTAGCGCTCTTCGACCACGCGGTCGTAGGTGCCGTCCTCGATCATCGCCGCCGCGCCCTTGAGGCCGCGGGCCAGCACGTCGAGGCCGCCGATGTGGCCATGCAGCAGGTCGGCCGGGTCCAGCGACTGGCGACGGACCTTGGCGTCGAAGTTGAAGCCGCCATTGCCGAGGCCGCCATTCTTGAGGATCTGGTAGAAGGCCAGCGCCATCTCGCCGGGGTTGTTGGGGAACTGGTCGGTGTCCCAGCCACTCTGCAGGTCGTTGCGGTTGGCGTCGACGCTGCCGAGGATCCCGAGCGCGCGGGCCGTGGCGAGCTCATGCTCGAAGGAGTGGCCGGCGAGGAAGGCGTGGCCGACCTCGATGTTGACCTTGACGTCCTTCTCGAGGCCGTAGGTCTTGAGGAACCCATACACCGTCGCGACGTCGTAGTCGTACTGATGCTTGGTCGGCTCCTGCGGCTTGGGCTCGATCAGGAGCGTGCCCTTGAAGCCGATCTTTTTGGCGTGCTCGATGACCAGCGACAGGAAGCGGGCCGCCTGGTCCTGCTCCTGCTTGAGGTTGGTGTTGAGCAGCGTCTCGTAGCCCTCGCGGCCGCCCCATAGAACGTAGTTCGAACCGCCCAGCTGGTGGGTGATCTCGAGCATGTTCTTCACCGTCGCGGCGGCATAGGCGAAGACATCGGGGTCGGGGTTGGTCGCGGCGCCCGCCATGTAGCGGCGGTTGGAGAAGAGGTTCGCCGTGCCCCAGAGCAGCTTGATGCCGGTATCCTGCATCTTCTTGCCGAAGATGTCGGTGATGGTGCGCAGGTTATTCATGCTCTCGCTGAAGCTGTCGCCTTCAGGCGCCACGTCGTAATCGTGGAAGCAGAAGAACGGCACATCGAGTAGCTGGAAGAACTCGAAGGCGACGTCGGCCTTGAGCTTGGCGCCGTCCATGCCGCGATCGTACCATGGGCGGTCGAAGGTGCGGCCGCCGAACGGATCGCCGCCTTCCCACGCGAAGGTGTGCCAGTAAGCGACGGCCGGACGGATGATGTCCTCCATCCGCTTGCCCAGCACCAGCTCGTCCTTGTTGTAATGACGATAGGTGAGCGGGTCCTTCGAACGCAGACCCTTGTAGGTCGCCTTCTTGATGCCCTTGAAGAAATCGGTCACGAACGAGCCTCCTCGATAGCGGGGTAAAGCGCGCGGTAGCGCGCATATTGGGCCGTGTACGCGTCCCGCAACGACGCGTCGGGCCGGATAATCTGCTTGATGCCCGGCATGGTCATCACCTCGGCCGGGTCGGCGCCCTCAGCGGCGCAGAGGCCGAGGCGGGCGGCGCCGAGTGCGCCACCGAAATCGCCGTCTTCGGGGAGCGCGATCTCGGTGTCGAGATTGGTGGCGATGAGCTTGAGCCAGAGCTGCGACTTGCTGCCGCCGCCGACGGCGAGCAATCGGCCGAATGTCGTTCCAGCATCTGACAGCACGCGCTGGCAGTCGCGGAAGGCGAAGGTGACGCCCTCCATCACCGCCTGCGTGAGACGCGCGCTGTCGCTGAGATGGCTGAGGCCGACGAAGGAGCCGCGGGCGCCTGCATTGTTGTGTGGTGTACGCTCGCCCGAGAGGTAGGGCAAGAAGATCTCTTCGCCCGGACCGGTGAAGCTCGCTTCGGCGGCGCCCGACAGGTCCGGCTGCGATTTGCCGGTGATGTGGCTCAGCCAGTTGAGGCTGTCGGTGGCCGAAAGGATGACGCCCATCTGGTGCCAGGTGTTGGGCACGGCGTGGCAGAAGGCATGCACGGCGCCGGCGGTGTTGGGCCGGAAGCGGTCGTTGGACACGAACAGCACGCCCGAGGTGCCGAGCGACACGAAGCCCTCGCCCGGCTGGATCGCGCCGATGCCGCAGGCGGCGGCCGCGTTGTCACCGGCGCCGCCGGCGACCACGACGTCGCTGCCCATGCCCCAGCGGCTCGCGAGCTCGCGCTTGAGCGTGCCGGAGGGTGCGGAGCCTTCGACCAGCGATGGCATGTGCGAGCGGTCGAGGCCGGTGAGCGCCAAGAGTTCATCGGACCAGTCGCGCTTGCCGACGTCGAGCCAGAGCGTGCCGGCGGCATCGCTCATGTCTTCGACAGACTCGCCGGTCAGCAGCAGGCGGACATAGGCCTTGGGCAGCAGGACCTTGCGGAGCTTGCTGAAGACGTCCGGCTCGTGCTTGCGCACCCAGGCGATCTTGGGAGCAGTGAAGCCGGGCATCGCGATATTGCCGGCGATGTCACGGAGGCGCGGATTGGCGGCTTCCATCTCGGCGCACTCGACCGCCGACCGCCCGTCGTTCCACAGGATACAGGGGCGAAGCACTTCGTCGTTGGCGCCCAGCAGCGTCGCGCCGTGCATATGACCGGATAGGCCGATGCCGCGGACCTTGGCCATTTCGGCCGGATGCGACTTGCTGAGCGTGTCGAGGGCCTTGGTGACGGCATCCCACCAGTCGGCGGGGTTCTGCTCGCTCCAGCCGGGATGCGGACGAACCGGCTCCACGGCTTTGGCCGTGGCTTCGCCCAGCGCCTTGCCGGCGCGGTCCATCAGCAGGGCCTTTACCCCCGACGTGCCGATATCGATGCCAAGATAGGTCATGAGGCACGTACCTCATGGCACATCACTTTGCGCACGAATTCAGCCTCCCTTTGCGGCGTTTTCTCGCCGTCTAGCCCCTCGCGACAGGGGCGTTCACGACCTGACACCTGTCAGCGCAGATTGTCGCGCAGAAAAATCCCAATTTCAATGGGCTCGGAATGCACCTCGACATCGGGCGAAAGGGCCACCTGCCGCGCGGCGGCGATTGCGGCTCTTATCTCGCCGTCAGGATTTTGGTCGAGCACCACATCGAGCGTGCCGGCGCGGAGCGCGCCCCGCGTCGTGTCGCTGAGCTCGTGCGCCACAACGCGCACAATCCCGGCGCGATGCGTCTTGCCCAGGGCGGCCACCAGTCCCGCATTACCGGCACCCAGATTGTATATGCCCACTAGATCCTTGTGCGTTTCCAACAGCTTGAGCGCCGCCTGCTCGGTGGCTGCGTCGTCATCGAGGCCCTCGACCGGTCCGACAATGCTCAGATGCTGGAACTCGCGGCCGAGAACGCCGGCAAATCCCTCGAAGCGTTCGCGATGGTCGCGGAGGCCGAGCGAACCGACGATCAGGCCGACGGTTCCCTGCGTGGCGCAGAAGCGGCCGAGCAGCGAGGCTGCCGTCCGCCCGGCCGCCTGATTGTCGATGCCGATAAAGTGGCGGCGTGCCGATCCAGGCAGGTCCGACACCAGCGTAATGACCGCCACGCCGCGCCGGGTGGCCGCGTCGACGGCCTTGACGACGGCCGGATCGTCAGGGGCGACGACCACCGCGCAGTCGATCTGCCGCGCCTGCAACCCATCCAGCCGGGCGATCAGCGCGGCAGGGTCGAGCGCGTGATACGGCGTGGCGTTGAGCGTCAGCCGCTCATTGCGCGTCGCGCGCATGCGCCGGCCAACGGCGGCGACAAGGCTGTCCATAAAGGCGTTGCCGCCATCGGGGATCAGGAAGGTCACGCGCAGATCGCGCGCGCGGGCCAACAGAGACGCCGAGAGGTCGCGACGGAAGTCGAGCGCCTTGATGGCGTTCTCGACCTTTTCGGCCGTTTCCGGCCGCACACCGGGGCGGGCATTGAGCACCCTGTCGACTGTCGCGAGGGAAACGCCGGCCGTCCGTGCGACATCGTGCACGGTCGCCCGTTTTCCCTCCACAGCTTCGTCCAAGGGCGCCCCTCCCGTTTTCTCGACGTTTGGCGGGGCTGTCTCGCCGCGTCAACTGCTTTGCGTGCAATGCCGCTGGCTGACATGTCAGTTGTCCGCTAAACCCTGCGCCCACAGGCACAAAGTAAGCATGGGGCAAGCAGCATGGTCGTGGTCAAGCCGTTCGGCACATATGACGGCAAAGAGGTCAAGCAGTTCACCCTGACCTCGGCCACCGGGGTCGAGGTCGACCTCATCAACTGGGGTGTCACCGTGCGCGACTGGCGCGTGCCCGTCGGCGGCAAGATGCGCTCGGTTGTGCTCGGGCTCGAGAAGTTCGACGACTACCCTGCCCACTCGCCCCATCTCGGCTCGCTCGCCGGCCGCGTCGCCAACCGCATCGGCGGCGCCAGCTTCGAGCTCGACGGCAAGACCTACAAAGTGCCCGCCAACGAAGGGCCCAATAGTCTGCATGGCGGACCAGAGGGTCTCGGTCGCCTCGTCTGGGACGCGGTGCCTGACGATGCGACCAACTCGGTTGTGTTCTCGCTGGTGTCGCCCGACGGCGCATCGGGCTATCCCGGCACGGTCAAGCTCAAGGCGACATACCGGCTCGACGGCAACAGGCTGCGGCTCGAACTCGGCGCGACCACCGACAAGAAGACGCCTCTGAGCCTCGTCCAGCACCAGTATTTCAACCTCGGCACGACCGACGACGTTCTCGATCACTCCTATTGGTTCGCGGTCAATGCGATCAGCGAGGTCGATCCCAAGACGCTGATCCCGACGGGCAATCTGCTTGAAACGAAGCCTGGCACGCAGTGGAACTTCCGCAAGCCGAAAACGCTACGTGACTCCTCGGGACAGGGGATCAGCTACGACGGCAACATGGTGCTCGATACCGGCCGCGACCTCGCCGACCCTGTCGCGATCGTGACATCGCCGACCGGCGACCTGACGCTGAAGCTGTGGACGGATCGTCCTGGACTGCAGTTCTACAATGCCATGATGACCGACGTGCCCAAGGGGCTCGGTCTCGGCGGCAAGACCTACGGCAAGTACTCGGCGTTCTGCCTCGAGGATCAGGCCTTCCCCGACGCCGTCCACCACCCGCAGTTCCCCAACATCATCATCACGCCCGAGAAACCCTACTCGCACTGGTGCGAGTTCGAGATCGCGTGACCGTCTATGTCGCGCTGCTGCGGGCCATCGGTCCCGCTACGCACGCCAGGATGCGTCCTGCGGCGCTGCGCGACAAAGCCGAGGCGGCCGGGTTCACCGACCCGGTCAACTATCTCGCGACGGGCAATCTGATCTTTACGTCCAGCAAGCCGGTTGCGGCGGTCAAGGCCGAGGTTACTGCTCTGGTCGAGGACTTCGGGGTCAGCAGCGAGGTCTTCGTCGCCACACGGGCGCAGATCAAGACGATCGTCGATGCCGATCCGTTCCCTGCGGCGTCGCAGAGTCGTCCGGGGCGTGTGGGTGTCTGCTTCTTTCACAAGACGCTCGACTGGCCCGACGGCCTGCTGCATCCCGCCAGTGGCGAGAGCGTGCTCACCGTCGGCTCGGCGGTGGTTGTCGACTATGGTCCGGGCGACGGGCCGAGCAAACTCGATCCAGAAAAGCTCACCGGCGCGAAGATGACGCAGCGCAACTGGAACACGGTTCTTGGCGTGTGGAAGCGGATGATGGATCGATAGGGGTTCATTGCTCCATTTCACGGCAACCCACCGGGCCTCCCCAGCGAATGCTGGGGCCCATCTCGACCCCGGCGCAAGTGGCTAGTTGGGTCCCAGCTTTCGCTGGGAAGTCAGAGGGTGTGGCAACAGAGTGCCAGGCGCTGCGATTTCGGCGAGCAAGATGAACGTCGAGAAACTTTCGCTGGGAAGGCACCGGGGGTGGGGCTGAGCTGCGTGGAGAGAGCCGCTGGCATCGTGCCTCCTGCCTCGCTACTCTCCCAACATGGACAAAACCGAACGGCTCTTTTCGGTGATGGATGCGCTGCGGCGGCATCGGCGACCGATCACGGCGCAGCAGCTGGCGGACGAGCAGGGCGTCAGCGTGCGGACGCTCTATCGCGATATCCAGACGCTGATCGGGCTCGGCGCGCCGATCGATGGCGAGGCGGGTGTGGGCTACATGCTGCGGCCCGGCTTCTTCCTGCCGCCGCTGATGTTCAACGCCGAGGAGCTCGAGGCGCTGGTACTCGGCGCGCAATGGGTGCAGGGCCAGCCCGACGATGGCTTGAGCGCGGCGGCGAGGAATGCGCTGGCGAAGATCGCGACCGCGTCGTCCGACGATCTGCGCGACAGGCTGTCGAACACCGGCCTCTGGGCCGCGCAGGCGACATGGTCGCGCCAGTCCGAGCCGCTGCTGGGGACGGTGCGCGAAGCGATGCGGACCGAGAAGGCGCTGCATCTGAGCTATGCCGACGAGGCGGGCAACGAGACGCAGCGCCCGGTGTGGCCGCTGACCCTCGCGTACTACGAGGACAAGCACATCATCGGCGCCTGGTGCACGCTGCGCGGTGACTTCCGCAACTTCCGCATCGACCGGATTCGCGGTGCGCATATCGGCGACGAGCCGTTCGGCAAGCGGCGCGTGATCCTGCTCAAGCAGTGGGAAGAGGTGTGGTCGGCGCGGACCACGGGGCGGGAGGAAACGGCGTCCTGACACACCCTGTCAGGAGGGGTGCGCGAAGGTCTCTGCAGCGGCGAATGAGCGCCGAACCGGAGACAGAAAATGACCATCACCCCGTTCAAGATCGCGATCCCTCAGGCTGCAATCGCCGACCTCAAGGAGCGCCTCGCCATGACGCGCTGGCCGGCCGAAGTCGTGGGCGGCTTCGACCGCGGCCAGCCCGTCGCGCTGATCAAGCAACTGGCCGACCAGTGGCTCAACCATTTCGACTGGCGGGCGCAGGAAGCCAAGCTCAATGCCTACCCGCAGTTCATCACCGAGATCGACGGCCAGCGCATCCACTTCGTGCATGTGAAGTCGGCGCATGAGGACGCTTTCCCGCTGATCCTCACGCATGGCTGGCCGTCGACCTTCACCGAATATCTGCGGCTCATCGAACCGCTGACCAATCCCGCACCGGGGCAGCCGGCGTTCGACGTCGTGATCCCGTCGCTCCCGGGCTTCGCTTTCTCGACGCCGCTCGCCGGTCCGGGCTGGGGCGCGGCGAAGACGGCTCAGGCCTTGGACGTGCTGATGCAGCGGCTCGGCTACGGACGCTATGGCTTTGTCGGCAACGATGTCGGCTCGTTCGTCGGCAAGGAGATCGGCGTGCTGAAGCCGGCGGGCCTCGTCGGTGTTCACATCCAGCAGATATTTGCGTTCCCCAGCGACGATGCCGCCTGGAGCAAGATGGACGCGTTCGAGGCCGAGGGCATGGCCAATGCCGAGGCGTGGCAGAACGCCAATGGCTACCAGCGCATCCAGGAGACGCGTCCGGGCACGCTCGCTTACGGCCTCGCCGATTCGCCGGTGGCGCAGCTGGCGTGGAACGCGGAACTGCCGTTCGGCTTCGGCGGCCAGAATGTGGATCGCCTCGATCGCGAGCACTTCCTCACGGATGTGTCGATCTACTGGTTCACCAACAGCGGGGGCTCGGCCGCCAACATCTATCTCGAGGATGGCCGCACCAATGGCGGCGGCGACGACCGCCGCAACGAGACGCCGACCGGCGTCGCCGTGTTCCCGGAGGACTTCCGTTCGGTGCGGGCGTTCTCCGAGCCCAACAACAACATCGTCCATTGGACGCAGATGCCGCGCGGCGGCCACTTTGCGCCGGTCAACGAGCCCGACCTGCTGTCGGCGGACGTGGCGGCGTTCTTCGCTTCGCTGGTGTGAGGTGGCTTACGGGGCGGGAGCGATCCTGCCCGTTCGCGCCCTCGATAGTACAAGTAAATCCCGCAACGGGCCTCTGTTGCAGCGTGGCCGCACATTTTGAGATTAATACTGACTGACCATCACATTCAGGGCGAATTCACTTGCCCGAATTAACGTCATTGCTGGACACTTCTGTTTTGTCTTAGCGGCAAAGTCGCTTTTTCGCTCGCCAGGACGCGAGCCTGCTGGGGATCATCAAATGGCAACGTTCATTGCGAACAGACAAATCAACATGCCCGCCTTCAATTATGGCGATTTCATCGGATCGGCCACCCACCTCGATTTCGGCAAAACACAGATCGTGGTGGACTTCGCCAATGGCGACCGGCACCTCTTCGACGGCAGGTTCGGTATCAACTTCATCGCCCGCATGGTGTCGGGCTCGGCGTCGCACTGGCTCTATTCGAACGCCGGCAACACGATCTTCGAAATCTCGGATGCCAAGATCGATGCGGCCAAGCTGGTCAAGGCCGGCATGACGGCGACCTTCGACGACGACCAGAAGGCGATGGCCGACATCTTCAAGGGCAACGACGTCATCAAGGGCTCGGCCTTCGCCGACGTGCTCTATGGCTATAAGGGCAACGACACGATCGCCGCTTCGGCCGGCGACACCGTCAATGGCGGCGACACCAAGGACAAGGACACTATCACCTTCGTCGATGCCGGCGTGGGCGTACAGCTGACGCTCAACAAAGGCGTCGTGGCCGCGTTCGATATCGGCGGCACGCTGGGCTCGGTGGTGAACGTCGAGAACGTCACCGGCAGCGGTTTCGGCGACACCATCACCGGCGACATCGACGGCAACGTCCTCAAGGGCGAGGGCGGTGACGACGTCCTCGATGGAGCCGCGGGCGCCGACACCATTGATGGCGGCGCGGGCAACGATACGATCATTGGCGGCGCCGGCAAGGATATGCTGAGCGGCGGGGCCGATGCGGACGTGTTCAAATATCTGTCGGTCGCCGATGTCGCCAAAGGCGAGATCATCACCGACTTCCAGCCCGGTATCGACAAGATCGACCTGTCGGCAATCGACGCGATGGTGAGCGCCAGCCCGGGCGTCGACGATGCGTTCATCTTCGACGCCGTCATGGGGTCGTCCAAGAGTGCGGTCGCGCAGGGCCATATCAGCTGGTACAAGGTCGACAAGGCCGGCGACGCAAACGACCGCACCTACATCCTGGTCAATGTCGACGCCGACACCAAGCCCAACATGATCATCGAGCTCAAGGGCGCATTCGACCTGACGGCGGCCGACTTCATTCTGTAGCGGTGGGCGCACCGTCCGATTTGCACTCGCGTTGAGCCGGATGCTACGTCGGCCTATGGCTCAACCTCGCGTTCTCTACACCACCCTCGGCCCGCTGCCCCGCGAGCGGCTCGGGATGATCCTGCCGCACGAGCACGTCTACGTCGACCTGCGGACGCCCGACCAGCCCGGCTATGCCAGCGGCAGCGCCGCCGATGTGGTGGCTCTGATGGCGCCGCAGATTGAGCGCATCAAGGCTCTGGGTGTGACGGCGCTGGTCGAATGTACGACCTGCGGTGTCGGGCGGCGCGCCGACTTCGACCTCGCCGTCTCGCACGCCACCGACTTTCCCATTGTCGTGCCGACCGGCAACTACCGCGAACCGTGGATTCCGGAATGGGTCAAGACGGCATCGGAAGCCGAGCTCGAGGCGTGGATGGTGCGCGAGCTGACCGAGCGGTTCGACGAGGCAGACTACAAGGCCGGGTTCATCAAGCTCAGCGCGGGCGACGACGGCATCACGCCTCTCGAAGCCAGGATCCTGCGCGCCGCTACCCGCGCCGCTATCGCCACCGGCGCGGTCATCGGCAGCCACACGATCAAGGGCCGCGTTGTCCTCGACCAGCTCGATATCATCGAGGCCGAGGGTGGGGACCCAGCGCGCTTCATTTCCATTCATACGCAGGCGGAAAGGGACTTCGGCTTGCACCTCGCCGTCGCCGGGCGTGGGGCATGGATCGAATACGACAACATCGGCTATGTCGACGATGGCGAGCTGGTCCCGCTCATTCTCGACGTCCTCGCCGCTGGCCGAATTGAGCAGTTGCTGCTCAGCCACGATATGGGCTGGTACGATCCGGCTCAGCCGGGTGGTGGCACGCCGCGCCCCTACACGCACCTCAGCGAGGTCATGCTGCCGAGGCTTCGCGCCGAAGGCGTGAGCGAGGCGCAGATCGAGCAGCTCACGCACCACAATCCGTTCGAGGCTTTTGCCCGCCCCGTGATGGATTAGCCCGTCACCGGCTCTACGTCCCCGCGAAATTTACGCGGTAGCTCAGGGCTTCGGCGATGTGCGGGCGGGCGACCTTGTCGCTGCCGGCAAGGTCCGCGAGGGTGCGGGCGACTTTGAGCACGCGGTGGTAAGCGCGGGCCGAGAGCGAGAAACGTTCGGCGGCCTGCAGCAACAGGGCTCGGCTCTCCTTGTCGGGATCGACGACCTCTTCGATGACGTTGGCCGGCGCGGCGGCGTTGGTGAAGATCTCCGGTCGGCCCGCCTTGAGATAGCGCTCGCGCTGAATCTCGCGGGCGGCACTCACGCGGGCGGCGACGCTGGCCGAGGATTCTGCCGCCGACGGCGCGATCATGTCGGCGGCGCTGACGGCGGGGACATCGACGCGGATGTCGATGCGGTCGAGGAAGGGGCCCGAGACGCGCGACTGGTAGTCGGCGGCGCAGGCGTCGCCGCGCTTGCAGGTGTGGCCGGGCGTTCCCGCGAGGCCGCATTTGCAGGGGTTCATCGCCGCGATCAGCTGGAAGCGCGCCGGGAAGGTGACGCGCGTATTGGCACGGGCGATCACCGTCTCGCCGCTCTCGAGCGGTTGCCTCAGACTGTCGAGCACCGAGGGTGAAAACTCCGGCAGTTCGTCAAGAAATAGAACGCCGTTATGGGCCATCGACACTTCGCCCGGACGCACCTTGAGCCCGCCGCCGACGAGCGCGGCCATCGACGCCGAATGATGCGGCGCCCGGAACGGACGGCGGTCGCTGAGGGCGCCGCCTTCGAGCTCGCCGGCGATCGACTGGATCATCGACACATCGAGCAGCTCGCGCGGATTGAGCGGCGGCAGGATCGAGGGCAGGCGCTGGGCGAGCATCGATTTGCCCGCACCGGGCGGACCGATCATCAGCATATTGTAGGGTATTAATTGCGATGATAGCTTGAGCCTCGGGGAACTGAAATGCCGCTTGCCTACTCGTATGTCCGGATGTCCACGGACGCGCAGCTTAAGGGGGACAGCCTCAGGCGCCAGGTCGATTTGTCTCGCCGCTACGCCAAAGAACACGACCTAGACTTAGTCGACGAGGATGCTTTCCGTGACATCGGAGTTTCGGCCTTCAAGGGTGCCAACGTTGAGAGTGGAGCCTTAGGGAGGTTCCTCAGGGCGGTTGACGAGGGGGCAGTTCCAACTGGGTCCTACCTTCTCGTCGAGTCCTTGGACCGAATTAGCCGAGAGGGTCTCCTCGCTGCTGTGCCGCTCTTCCTACAGCTACTGAACAAGGGCATCACCATCGTCACCCTGTCGGACCGACACGTCTATCAGCCGGGGTCGTTCGATATCGCAGCGCTGATCATCTCGATAACGATTCTAAGTCGTGCCCACGAAGAATCTCGGTTGAAAAGCCAGCGACTGGCGGCCGCTTGGTCAAACAAGCGGGAACTAGCCCAGCAGCATAAGCTAACGAGCAGGGCACCAGCGTGGTTGAGGCTGAGCCCCGATCGGGTCAGCTTCACTCTCGTAGACAACAGAGTGAAGGTCGTTCGTAGGATATTCGAAATGGCCTCATCCGGAATGGGTGACCTTGCCATCGCTCGGCGACTGAACAAAGACGGTGTGCCCCCATTCGGTAGGGCTGACGGGTGGCACGACTCTTACGTTCAGAAGATCCTACAGGCCCGATCGGTACTGGGAGAGTTTCAACCTCATGCAAAAGCTTCCGGTAAGAGACTGCCAGTAGGCGACCCCATTCTGGATTACTTTCCGGCGATAGTGACCGAGGCCGAGTTCATTGCAGCGGCGGCGGGTCGACGCGCTCGTACCGGCAAAGGAGGACGGAAGGGCGAAACCCTATCCAATTTGTTCACCCACCTGGCGACGTGCGCCTACTGCGGATCGCCAATGGTGATGGAGAATAAGGGCAGCGGACCAAAGGGCGGGCGGTATCTTCGTTGCAGCTCGTCGAAGCGCAGCAACGGCTGCACCGCGTCCGCATGGCGCTATGAAGCGTTCGAGACGTCCGTCCTCTACTTCCTCCGCGATCTCGACATCAGCGCCATCGTAGAAGGAATAAATCGGGAGCAAGTTTTTCGTGCCTTGGGTGTAAAGCAGGCGGAAATAAGGGAGCGGTTGGCGCGACTTCGTGATCAGCGCGAGACTGTTTTCCAGCTAACACTGGCACGAGGTGTCAACGTTCAGTACGTGAGTGAAAAGCTCTCCGAGATCGAACTCGATATTGCTCGCCTGGAAGCCGAAGGAAACAGCTCGATCCAGCCTAAGTTGGACGCTCAAGAACTCAGCCAAGCAGAATTGTTGCGTCTGATCTCGGTTGCACAGAGCAAGGATTCGGTCGAGGCTTCCGCGATCCGCCACCGGTTGGCCTCGGCGTTGCAAGTGACCGTCAAGCGCTTAGCAGTAGGACCCAACGGACAACAGGTCGACGAGAACGTCCGTGCTGTGCTGGAGTATGGCCCAAACACGTGGTCCCTGTATGATCCCTTCTTCACGGCCACGCTCTCGACCGGCCAGACACGCCTCGTGGTGGTGAGACCCCACGACCCTACTGAGCTGGTCCAGTTGGCCGAGAGTGGGGGAGCGAGTGACCTAAACCTTCACGTGGACCCTGATGGGGTGGTTCGGGACTACGTGACAGGCGAAGGGGGCGGCCAACCTATTGCCGTGTATGTGGATGGAGGCAGGAGGAAGCTACCGATCCGGCCCTCGCGCAAGACCAGATAGGACAGTGTCAAGTCTCATTTTCCACGTCTGATTTCTTTTAGATTTTCCGGGCCGTTTCTTTTCGAAAATCACTCACCCATAACGCGGTGATTGGGTCGCACCTCGGCCTAAATATAGAGAGTTTTGACTTCCCTTTTCATCCCGCCCCGCGCGGGATAATTGAACATAGAGCTGCGCGGAAACCGCCTGCTCGCCTGAAGCCAAGATTTCCAAAATCATTGACTCCCCCGACTGACCCTTGGCCAGCCGGTAGTCGAACTATTGGCGATTGAAAATCAAGGACCTTAAAAAAATGAAAATCGGAAAAATGAGGATCGAGTGGACTGAGTGGATGATGACCTTGATTGAAAACTCGGCAACTCGGTTTCATCTGACTAACAGCAACCCGAAGGCTGCGCTGGCGCAGTATGGGTACTTCATGACGGTCACATTCTCCAAGAAGGGTGTTCTGGGATGGCGCGGACGTCACATGCTCAGCATGTCTGACGCTTCGGTCCAATGGGACGCGGTTCACTCACTCTACCACGACGCCACTAGGAAGGCGTTTGGGAGCCGATACTACAAAACCAGGTTTGCGGGTCGGTGGCCATTGCTGATCGTTGCGCTAGACTTTGGCGGGTCGCGGCTCTCGCGCGTTCTCACGGAATCCGAGGCCGTTCGCGCGAATGATAATACCCATTTCCATGGAGTGTGGCTTGTCCATCCCAGCTCCAAGGATGCGTTTGAGAGCTACTTCACCGCGCCTGACCTGATCGACAAAGCCAAGAGCTGGGGGCCCATCGACGCGATAGAAATCATCCCGTTCGATGCAAGCAAAGCCCTCGACTACGCTCTCAAGGGCCAGATGAAGTCCGTGAACGTACCGTCAACGTCGAGTGATGAAATTCGTGTCTATCCCAACCCTGACACTAGCGCCAATACGTTGTTCTATCGGTGGAGCTTCATGCCAAGACGGATAGGAGCCAGGACAAAGCGCATACTCATGGCAATTAGGTTCGATCGACGTGAGGCCAGCGAAATTACGTGGCTGTAGTGACCGGCCCAAACAGGTACTTGCGGGATGAAAATTGACGTTTCAAGCGCGAGAGCAATTTTCATGGCGCTTGATACTCGTCTCACCCGGTTGAAAAAGAATGCCGTTACATAGTCAATTGCCAGGTACTGTAGGGTACTACGGTTGGCATCTTGTGAGGTATAACGGCGCTCACTAACCAAAAAGCTGTGCGGTTTATGCCCTAGTGTCTATAGCTTCTGACGCCGTCCGGGCTTAAGCGGCTTTGGTAGAGGTTCGTTCGGGGGCGGGCGGCTTATGAGGCTCTCAAGGGGCTCTTGGAGCGCGGCAGCTACTTTATCAAGCGTATCTATGCTGGGGTTTTCAGTACCGCGCTCGATGCCACCCAGGTAAGCGCGGTCAATTCCTGCGTCGGCTGCCAGCCGCTCTTGGCTCAGCCCGTGCTTGACCCGAAGCTTCCGAACATTCCAAGCGAGAATCTCGCGCCCCTTCATAGGGGTAGCGCAACATTGCAGCGCCTAGTAAACCACTGGCTATAGCCATCATATATGTGGGGGTTTGGTTTGGTTCTTCAGTTTGCGCGCTATCTCATAGTCGCTAGCACCTTCGTAGTGTTGCTGGTGGTTGGTTATGCAGCAGTAACACTACCGCTGGCACTCTTGCGGTCGACTTTCGACGGTGTGACTCTAGTTTGCGGCCTGTTGGGCGGGGTCGTCTTGGCCATCCTCGGGTCACGGTGGCTCTTCCGTCGGATGACCGGTACGACTGGCGAGGGCGGTGAGCGGACGGGGGTGCGGACCAGCGCTGCACCGATCGCCCCAAGGGTACCAACCCCACCCACCCCGCAGACGTCAGCTCCCCTGAGAACTTCCATGCCGGCCACAAGTTGGGGATGGCGCAAGTGGGTCATATGGGCGACAGCGGCCGGTGTGGTCGCATGCATACATTGGTACGTGTCGGACGTCGTAGGCATCTTGGCGCGCCAAGTGATCGAGAAAAACCAGAGTGAGTACGTCGTCGCGCGCGTTGACGTGCCTCTTCACGCGTCCTTCTCAAACAGCTTCCAAGTGCCGATAACGTTGGAACGTGCGAGTGAACAAGCGGACGAGATAGTGGTCTTGGGGCGCGTGGATGGATACTGCCTTCTTGGTGACTGCTCCATCATTGTTCCCAGAAGTGAGCGACTAGGGATGTAGCGGTCATTTTGCCCGCCTTCCGACCCGAAAATCTGACACTTCGATTACGTAGTATGGTGCGTGGCTGACCATCTTGTCACGCAATACGTCGGCAACCGATGCGCACGTTCCTTGCAACGTCGCGACCCACACACCGTCGGCGATGTGTGTGGCATTGGCTCGTTCAAGGAAAGAGTACAACTCCGCGCCTTGTTCACTCGCGCTACTGACGAAGACGAAGGTCCTAATTTTACGCACTCAAAACCGTATCCGCTCCACTTCGGAGAGGACGATTGCGTCGATGCGTCGGTCGTAGAGCTGAGTGGTGCGGGTGGATACGTGATTGGCCATTCGCGCGGCAGTCTCGATCGTCCCGCCGTTGCTCAGGTAGGCAGTGATGCCCGTGGCCCGGAACGTGTGGTTGCATACATTCGTCTGGATGCCGGCCAGCACCGCCCGACGGCGCACCATCTGATAGCAGTTGGCGTGACGTAGCCTTCGTCCACTTAGCGTAGCGCGGTCCCGAGCGAGCGACTGGAACAGCGGAACCTGCGACCCAACTGCTAGCCCGGCCATTTCGAGATACTCGTGTAGCCATTGCTCCAGTTCATGGTGACAAGGCATGTCGTGAAGCTTCCCGCCCTTCTCATGAAGGCGGAGCCATAGCCGACGATGTTGGTAGAATAGGTCGTCCGCATTCATTGCCAGGACCGCGCCTACGCGAGCAAACGAGTAGAGCATCGTCGCGATGATCGCTCGGTCCCGTCGCGCGCGAATCTCCGCGGAGGACATTGAAGAAAGCAGCGCCCTTGCCTCGTCACCATCGATTACCGGGGTCTTGCCTTTGGCTGTGCGCTGGGTCGGCCCCTTCACTGACGATGCTGGATTAGACTCAAGGATGTGACCCAGGACGAGCCAGTCGAAGAGCATGCTTAGGCCCGCCAGGTACTGCTTAGTCGTTGCCGGCGATAGCCGACGGCCCAGTTCTTCGACCCATGCAGCAACAAGCGTAGGCGTCACCGCTGCGAAGGGCGTAACGCCAAACCGCTCCGCAAAGCCCAAGAAATCCAAGCAGGCGCGGTAGTAAGCCTTCCGCGTGTTGCCATTGCGAATTCTGACGGTGAAGAACTCGAAGAAGCGAGCCTGCTCTGCGGGACCGATGGGTGTCAGCAGTGAGGCTCCATACCCCACCACGACATCTACCGCATTCCGCAGCATCAGTTCCCGCTAAGCTACGGGAAATAATAACGTAATTTATATTGCCTGTAAAATAGAACAACGATACACATTGAAAATACATGAGACAAACACGAGGGCATCTTTGCGTAGGTTCGTACTCGTGTTGCTCGAGGCGTTGCGAGACAAATGGCCCTGCTGATGGTTAGTGCTGGTTGGATGCGATGCCTAGCTGCCCACACTTGTGCCATTTTGGTGCATTTGACCGGGGTTCCATCAGCGACTCGGGCATCAGAAACGGTATTGGATGCTGGCCAAATATTTGCGGAACGCCCCTCGGTGGTTCAGGGCGGGTCCCTTTTGCAGGGATGCATTTCGTCGCTTGACCTTGGAGAAACAAACCCGTTCGACGGCATGAAGCCCATTACCAGTGCCGAAATTCACGGGGCAGCCGGTGAGAAGATATCGCTATTCTTGTTCGACAGCTTCGAGGGCGATCTCACTCGAGGACAATGCGTCGTCTTCCGACTTGAAGGTGACTTGGGCTTGATGGCCTACGGCCCTGCATTTCAGGGTTACGGAAATGCTACGATTGCATCAACCGTCAGCTACTCTTCAGAGCTGGTTTATGAGGTACCCACCCGGAAGATAGAACGCGCGGTACTCTCGCTGGATGAGCTATTTGCCGGCGCCTTACGCATTCCTTCTCCCGGTCTTTCCCTCACCGCGACACTAGCACAGGTGGACGAGAATGGGTCGGACGTAATCCTGACTTTGACTTCAAGCGCCGGATGCACGGGTATTGCTTATTACAGCTTCTCTGACGTGAACGCGTCTCAAGAGCAAACGCAACACGTTAGGTCGTTGAGACCGGGGGCCGTAGTCACGATCTCGGTGAACACGAGCATGCTGGTAAACTGCATGGCTGTATTTCACGTGAACGCCATTGAGGGCGTAGTGTTTCCCTGAGGGCACTCGTTCACTGGTAATGCGAGACTCGGTTTCGAGCCGTCGGACTGTTCGAGACGTCTTCTGTACTTCAAGCGCTGACTACCTACGAAAATTGGGCGTCCAGCGCTCTACGACTTCTTCGTCGGACTCCTCGTCATCGTAGCCATCCGCCTCATTGGTCAGGCGCGACGAATAGATGATTGTTAGCACCTTGCCGTAACTACCCAGGCCGATGACATCCTCGGTCACCGTGTGCGACATGGGACAGTCGAACCAGTCGGAAAGATCGACGCTATCACTGTCACTCTTCGCCGCCGCGATGTTGGCCGGGTCCTTCGCGAACCGACTGGTCAATGTTCCGCCCGGCACTGGTGTCCCGCGCTTTAGCCAGCGCACCTTCGCTTCCTTCATCGCTTCCGAGAACAGGCATAACTCGACCTCGCTGTCCTTGCTGACGACAACCGCGACCGCACTGCGGCTCACGCGCGCGTAGCGCACGGCGGCGGCCGTCAACGATGATAGACACTGATCTGAAATCGCTCGCACCAGTTCAAGACCGTCGTCGTGCTGATTTAGTATCGGCTTAAGCAGGCGTTCGGGCATCAGCAGCGCCGACGCAAAGAAGTCTGCTTCCTGTTCGTACGGATCGGATGAGCCGAACCCCGCGCGCGATTTGTGCGTACCGCTGGCCAGTACCTGCTCGACATGGCCGGGCAAGAAGTAGTGTCCGAGCTCGTGTGCGATGCTGAATCTGCGGAAGCCTTCACTTTCAATGTGCGTAGCGAACATGATTCCAAACTGCGTGTCCCACTGCGCCAGCATCCCAGAAAATCCCGTCATTTCGGATGGCGCGGGTTGAACCAAGATTTCCTTGTTCAACGCAATGACCGTTGGATCAATGGGCAGCCGGTCCAGACCAAGTTCCCGCAGCACCTTATCCGCCGTGCCTTCGGCGATTGGCAGACGCGGGAACTTCAGGGTCACTTCTTAGTCGTTCCCGAGCTTTGGGACTTCAGCATCGCTATGAAGCTTTCGACCGTCTGGACGTCCTTGTCGGACAGGGCCCCTAAATGCCGATGCAGGCGCTGCGCGCCTTCGACCCGGTCCATGTGCTCGACTCGGCCCAAAAGATAGTCGGTCGTAACATCCAGTTTTTGCGCAAGGGCGCGCAGATTATCGAAGGACGGCTTTCGGGACCCGTTTTCAAAGTGAGAGATGGAACTGGGCGGCAAGCCCACCATTTCCGCCAGCTTTTGCTGTTCGAGCCCGCGGTTTTTGCGTGCCTCCCGTAGCCGTTGGCCAAACAGGTTGTCCTGATCCGGTATTCCTTGCATGCCTATTCCGTCACCCTCGCTTGACGCTTTCGACATGCCATGTTACATGTCGATTTCGTCAAGTATGCATGGCGTTCGAAAGAAACGCAACGCTTAGATTTAGGGGCGCCCAGACCGCACAACCAGGAGATACCGTATGAACCAGCTCGATCCGATCCTTCAGAAGATCGCCCGTTACACCACGCAGGATGTCCTGCTCGCCGACACAGCGGCCAGCATTCAGCTCAGCCCGACCGAGTACATCACCGCCACGCGCCACTACGAAGTCATGGGCGAATGGATCGACCGTCCGGGCAGCCCCCTGCGCGGCAAGGTCCGCGAGCTTTATCCGCAGGGCGGGTTCTCGACTGGTTCAACAATCGCCAGCCACGACGACCGAAGCGATTTCGATCTCGATGCCATGGCCGACATCGACTGGGTGGCCAACGTCGATCCGGAATACGCGCTGTCCACGCTGCATGATGCCATCGCCGGCGACAAGGGTTCGCGCTACCACGAGAAGGCCGAACGCAAGACGCGCTGCACTCAGGTGCACTATGACGGCATGCATCTGGACGTGACGCCCTCGGTCCTTCTCCGCTTCGGCGTGCCCAAGACCAGCTTCATCTTCCACTCCAAGCCCAGCGATCCTTCGGTGCGTCGCGAGACGCTCTACGCCAACCCGCACGGTCTGGCTGAATGGTTCAACGGCCGCGTGCAGGCCGACACCGCTTTCGGCGTGTTCTTCGAGCAGCGCTCGCTCGACTTCTCGAAGCAGATGGTCGTGGCGAAGGCGGACACCGCGCCGGTGCCCGAGCAGATGCCGGTCTATCGCAAGGCCAAGCAGGTGATTGTCCTCCAGCTAATGAAGCGCTGGCGCAACATCGCGTATGACCGCCGTCACCGTAGCCGCCGTCTGCCGCCATCGGTGCTCCTGACTTACTACATCGGTGAGAACACCGGCGGCGAACGTTCGCTGACGGATGAACTGGTCCACCACGTCCAGCGCATCATCCTTACAATCGAAACCGCGGTCGCCTTCCGCAAGCTAGTCCACGAGTGCAACCCCGCCTGCGAAGAAGACGTGCTGACGGACCGCTGGCCGGGCGACCAGCAGGATCAGTCGATCTTTCTCGACGAACTCCGCGAATTCCTCGCCAAGCTGGAACGCTTCAAGCGCGGCGCGTCCCTCGAGGAAATGCGCCGCATCCTCAACGACCTGTTCGGCGAAAAGCCCGCGCTCTCCGCCATCGAGGCGTTCATGAAGCGTCAGGTCAACGACAACAACAGCGGTCGCGGCCTCTACATCCCCGGCAGCGGTACCGTGCCCGCGCTCGGCAGCATAGCCGCTCCGTCGGTCGCCAAGGCCGTGCCGCGCAGCACACCGTTCGGAGACTGAGGCCATGCCACTCTCGGTCCGCGAGCAAGATCACCGCATGCGGGCCGAGTTCCCAAAGTTCAAGCTCGTCGCCGATCTCGGCTTCATGGCCGTCTGGGAGGGCCCCCTTACGCCCATCTGCCAGACCTACACTGTCCGCATCACATATGTGGCGCGCCGCAATCTCGGCGTCGTCTGGCTGGACAATCCCGGCGTGTCGATTGTCGTCCTAGATCCGCTTATCGGGCCCGATCCACGCGGGACCGGTCAGCCGCCGGAACATACCTATCGCTGGCAGCGGCCCGCACAGTACCCGGCGCTGTGCGTTTATGATCCCGTCACCGACGAGTGGACGCGCGAAAAGTCCATCGCCGACGTGCTTATGCCGATGATCATCAAGTGGTTCGTGTTCCACGAAGACTGGGTCGTCACCGGCGTCTGGCGCGGAGGCGGGCGTCACCCCGAAATCTCAAACAAGGAGGATGAATGGCAGAAAACCAACTCAAACCAGGAGGACCGCGCTCAGCGGGCTCGATCCCTCAACGCCGCGTTCCACAGCTATGGCCAGAAGGTCGGCCATTTCGCATCCTATCTCTGGATGGAGGAGGGATACGCGGCATATACGCGGCCTCCATCTTGGCCGATCTCGAGCAGCGGTATTGTGGCGGGCGAAGGGTCGCCGAATATTTTGACCTCATCGCCGGCACATCCACCGGTGGCATTCTTGCCCTCGGACTGGGTGCCGGACTCACCTCCCGCGAACTCAGGGACCTCTATGTCGATCGGGGCAACGAAATCTTCCCGGAGCGCAAGGGCACGTTCGCGGGCCGCCTGATGTCGCGGGCCGCCAACTTCCTTCAGTATTTTCGTTACCGCTACGAGCGCGACGCCGTCGAGCGGCTGCTGACCGAAAAACTGCAAGGGAAGCTCTTTGGCGAATCCCTTAATCGGCTGATCGTTCCGTCATTCGACGGCAAGAACAGCGAGGTGTTCGTCTACAAGACGCCGCATCACGTTGACTACAAGTTCGACCGCTTCGAAAAAATGGTCAACGTGGGTCTTGCCACGTCTGCAGCGCCAACGTTCTTCCGACCGTTCCCCAACGGCGGGTACCAGCTTGTTGATGGCGGTGTCTGGGCCAACAACCCGATCATGCTGGCTGTCATCGAAGCCATGATCTGTTTCACGGTGCAGCCCGAACAAATCGAGGTTCTTAGTATCGGCACGGGTGAGGACCCATACGTCGTCAGCAGGATGCAGATTGCCTTCGGCGGTAAGTTGGTGTGGTCGGATTCGATCTTCGCGGCGATGCGGCTACAATCGATGTCCGCCACAAATCAGGCTCGACTGTTGCTCGGGCCACCCGCCGTCACCCGTTTGCTACCGGCAAGCTTCACCCCGCCGATTGACCTCGATGACTGGCGACGCGCGCGCGATCTCCTGCCCGGCGAAGCGGCGAAGGCGGTGACTCAATCGGGCGATGCGATTGCCGCGAAGTTTCTCGCTCAGCGAGCGGATCCTTATGTGCCGGTCCCGCCCGATTCTTCGGCTACGTCTCCCAAAGGATAGGGCCTTCTGCAACAATGACGTAGAAGTCTGGGCGATCCAGATCGGCTGAGCCGAACGCGCGACCCTGCACGCATGAAAACAGATCAGCGACTAGAGTCCGGTTCTGGCGCAAAGCGTTGGTCCAGTTCGGGCATACACTTCGGGCCGCCGCCGAAATTAATCCGGGGTAGGATAATCGAGTGCGGGGGCCCGATGACCGTCGGACTTCTCCAGGATCTCAGGGAGGACGGAAATAATACCATATAACTTGAGGAGGTTGTGTCCGCCGGCCGCCGCGAGCTCCAGCGCGCGCCGCGCGACGTCCTGCCCGCGCACTTCGCTGAGATCGGGTAAGCCGCCGGTGGTGACGTGCCGCTTGGGGCTCGGCCGCGGCGCGAGCTGATAGCCGCCGAGGTGGTTGACCAATGCCAGCAGCGACTCCGGCGCGATGATTTCGACGTCGTCGCCGGCCCACGCGGCTTCCGGGCCGGAGGGGGCGGGACAGACGATGCCGAGATTGCGCCCATGCGCGGCGATGGCGGCAGGCAGCACACCTGAGGTGGGAGCGAGTCGTCCATCAAGGCCGAGCTCACCGAGCGCCACGTAACCATCGAGCGCATCGGCCGGGAAGGCGCCGATCACCGCCATCAAGGCGAGCGCGATCGGCAAATCGTAGTGGCTGCCCTCCTTGGGCAGGTCGGCGGGCGCGAGGTTCACCACGATGCGTTTGGGCGGCAGGCCGAGGCCCGATGACAGCAGCGCCGCGCGAACCCGCTCACTCGCCTCCTTGATCGCCTTGTCGGGCAGGCCGACGATGGTCACGGTCACCGGCAGGCCGCTGGTGATCTGCGCCTGCACATCCACCGGCACGGCCTCGATGCCCTGAAACGCCACGGTCTGCACCCGCGCGACCATGCCCAATCCCCTCAAATATGGGGAAACCCTAACAAGGCATGCGAGGCACGGCAAGAACAATCCGTGAACGACGAGAGATGATCCCGTAGGGCACCTACTGCGATCGCAACAGCCCTATCTGGCATTGGAACGCGCTCACGTGTCCGCATCGCCGGCAGGAGCTGGCTCAGGGAAGCGCCCTCGAAAGAATATGCCGTAACAGTCGGAGGCAAGCCTCGTCATGTCATCTATCAGTCCGTGTAGTTCCTCCACGAGAACTTCCTCGGAAGATATTGCTGGATGAGCGTCGACTACGGCTGGGGCAAGAAACACCCGCCCCGTTTCGTGGGTCGACCAAAGACCATGCACATATCGATTTCGGCGTACGTTTAGCTTTTCGAATCGATTGAGCACGCTGTCATATTCACCGCCCTTTTCACGGTTCGAATGGTGCCATTGGAGTACGCCACGCATGGTCTCAAGGCGCGCTCGTTCGCTAGGTAGGCTGCGAAAGATCTCCCTCGCTGGCCCATTCGGGGACCCGAGCAGGTCGTTGAAGAACAGTATCGCTGCCTCTTCCACATGTGGCCACTTCGATACTATGACGCCCAGCGCCTCAAGGTGCGGCTTGCTGGTTAGCGCCATCACCGAGCTGCCGCTGAGAGGCTTTTCACTACCTAGGCGCAGGGAACCACGCTTAGGCTTGGCAGGTGTATTCATTCTCTGCGCCCTTATGATCTGCGCGCCATATCACCTCGTCCCTGCGCCTATATCTAGGCTTCTCACACCCTAGACCCGCGTCGCGACGCAACCTCCAACGTCACCGCCGCCGTTAACCATGCTGGAAATTCAAAGGCTTAGGGCAAGCTTTCATTAAGCACGCCATGTTGATTCAAATCCCATGTTTTCGGCCCGGTCCCTTTCCGCGGCCCAGCTTGTGCATGGGCTTTTCGTTGTCATGGCAGTGCTCGCCCTCTCGGCGTGCGCGCGGTCTTACCCGCCGGCCTCGGTCTATGGCGGCAACGACAGCAGCGCGACGCGGAGCGAAGTCGGCGCCCCCATCCATGGCGACAATCGCCCGCATCCGGGGGTGGATCGTGCCCGTGGCATGCCCATCCAGGGCGTCGACGTCGCGCGCTACCAGGGCGCGATCGACTTCGACAACGTGTACCGCTCCGGAGTGCGCTTCGTTTACATGAAGGGCACCGAGGGCAAGGACTATATCGACCCGGCCTTCCGCGATAACTGGCGCCGCGCCCGTGCCGCCGGCATGGCGCATGGCGTCTATCACTTCATGACCTGGTGCTCGACCGCTGCCGAACAGGCGCGCTGGTTCATCAAGAACGTGCCGCAGGACCCGACCGCTCTGCCGCCGGTTCTCGATCTCGAATGGAACAACCAGTCGAGCTGCAAGAACAAATGGGGCAAGGACGACATCCTCGAAAAGGTGCGCGTCATGCTCGATGCGATGGAGCGTCACACCGGCAAGATGCCCATCATCTATACGGACATCTCGTTCCACCGCGATATCCTGGCCGGCGAGCATTTCGACAATGCGTTCTGGCTGCGCTCCACCGCCGCCGAGCCGCATGAGCGCTACAGCAACCGCCGCTGGACGTTCTGGCAGTGGACGCAGACGGGCACCGTCAAGGGCGTTCGCACCGAGGTCGACCGCAATGCCTTCTACGGCGACGAGAACGACTGGACGGTGTTCCTGCTCACCGGCTGTGACCCGCGCGCCATCGACCGGCTCGGCCCGATGGGCAAGTGCAGCCTGGTGAAATAAGGCTCTACTGTCTTGTCTGGCCACATTTGCGGGCCTAGCTATTATCCGTGATTTGCCGGGCAGGGGTCCGGTCCCAACGATGGGAGAGAGATGATGGCTAAGGGTCAGATGCGCTCCAACAAGGAGACGAAAAAGCCCAAGAAGGAAAAGCCGAAGGTGCTGGCGACCGCCGGCCTCAACAACACCACGGCGCCCGCGGGCAAGAAGAAGTAAGGCCGGAAACAATCCTGCCGTGAGGGCCGCTTTGGCGGC
>JBGAKM010000014.1:0-92793 GCA_044224395.1 Devosia sp. | reverse complement strand
GCCCGATCGCGGCGCCCTGCCGCAAATCTTCGCGGCCACCAGTCCGAATGCCAGGCCGGGCGCCTACTATGGCCCCGACGGCTTCATGGAAGTCACCGGAGCGCCCGGGCCGGCGACGGCACGTCCACAGGCCCTCGACACCGCGGCAGCCTCGCGCCTGTGGACGGTATCGGAACAACTGACCGGAGTCCGCTTCCCTGCCCTCGCCGAGGTGGCGTAAACTGGCGGCATGAACGAGGTTCTATCCTTTCAGCGGGCCCGTAAGCCGGCGGAACAGAAACTGCGCCGCGAGGCCATCCTCGCGGCAGCGGCCGAACTCTTCGATACCGAGGGCCCGCTCGGCGCTGGCCTCAACGCCATTGCCGCGAAGGCAGGCTTCACGAAGTCCAACGTGTATCGCTACTTCGAGAGTCGCGAGGAAGTGTTGATGAGCCTGTTCCTCGGGGAGCTTGGCAGGTTCGTCGAGGATCTGGAATCCCGACTGGCGATGGTGGAAGCGGGCGATGTCGACGCGGTTGCCGATGCCAGTACCCGCACCTTCCTCGCTCATCCGCGCTTCTGCGCCCTGGTGGCGATACTGACCAGCGTGCTCGAACAGAACGTATCGGTCGAAAAGATCGTCGCGCTGAAGCGCGCGGTCACTTCATTCAACGCCCGCATTTCATCGGCGGTGCACGCCAAGCTGCCCGACGCGACGCTCGATGACTGCTCCTGGGCCGTCGGTATGGTTGCGACTCTGGTCGGCGGCATGTGGCCGAACGTGACGCCGTCGCCCAACGCAGCGACGGTTCTCGAAATGCCGGAATTTGCTTACCTCAAGCCGGTCCCCGAGCGCGATCTGAAGCGTGCGATTGCGGCACTGTTCGCCGAAATCGTCTAGCGGGAGCGGTGGACCCGCTCCGGGATCAGTCCCTTGGGTGCAAAGCGCAGTGCCAGGGTGATCACCAGGCCGAGCACAAACACACGCATCTGGCTCGAACGTGCATCGATCTCGGGTATCGCCGGCCAGCCGAAACTGACGCTCAGCGAACTGGCCCATTCGAACAACACGTTGCTCACCGGGTCGGACATGATCCAGACGAAGTAGATGAAGAGGGCGCCAAACAGCGCGCCGAAACTGTTCCCCGCGCCGCCGACGATGACCATCACCCAGATCAGGAACGTGTGGTTGATGGGAATGTAGCCGCCCGGATCGAAGAGCCGAAGGAAGGTCACGAGGATCGCGCCGCCCAGACCCATCAATGCCGAGCCGAAAACAAACAGTTCCAGCTGGCGGCGCTTAACGTCCTTGCCCATCGATGCCGACGCGACGTGGTTGTCGCGGATTGCGCGCATCATGCGGCCCCACGGCCCACGATAGGCCCGCTCGATGGCGAACAGGACAACGGCAACAAGCACCACCATCAGCACCAGGAAACCGACGCGGGCCTGGATGAACGATGCGGTCACCTCGGCCCCCATCGCCTGATAGTAGTCCGGCGTCGGGACCGGCCACGGAAGCGGAGAGACAGTCAGCGTACCTCGCGTCAGCCAATCCATGTTCTTGACGAATGCGCGGATGATTTCACTCATGCCGATCGTCGCGATGGCGAGATAGTCCGAACGCAGACCCAGCGAGATCCGACCGATCACGAGGGCCGCCACTGCCGCAAACAGCGAGCCTACGATCCAGCCCGCCCAGACCGGCAGCCCCAGGCCACCCACCCACCCGGCAGTCTGCTCGATGTAGGCCGCGGCCGGGTCGATCTGCGTGCGATAGAAAATATAGGCAACGAGCCAGGCAAGAAGCGTGACCCAGAACGTCACGGTACCGTTGGCGCCAAGCCGCCTGACCTGCCGCGCGCCCAGCACGATGACGACGCCCACTGCTGCGGCGCCGATGGCCCGTAGCAGCATGACCGGTCCATCGGAGTTCCAGAACGCGCTGTTGATGGGCATCGAGATCATGCTCGTGCCCATGGCGCCCACCATCAGCAGCCCCATGACGGCGAGGTTGAACAGCCCGCCATAGCCGAACTGGATGTTGAGCCCGAGGGCGATCAGCGAATAGGCCAGCGCCGTGACGAGGACGAGCAGCACGTTTGCCGTGCCCTGCCAGAGTCCGACACCGACAATCAGCACCAGCAGCGTGCCGAACAGCAGGAATGACCGGGACGTCATGTCGATATCCCCTTGAAGATACCGGTCGGCCGCGAGAGCAGCACGATCACCAGGATCACAAACGAAACGACAAGCTTGTATTCGGTCGGCACGAGGGCCAGCGACGGGGCGCTGGTAATGAAGTCGGGCAGGATGCCCGCCATCGGCCGCGTGACGATCGACCAGTCGAAGACCGCAATGGTTTCGGCGAAGCCGACGATGAACCCGCCGGCGATGGCACCATAGGATTGGCCGAGCCCCCCGACGACCGCCGCAGCGAAGATCGGCAGGATGATGTTGAAGGCCAGGTCGGGCTTAAGCTGCACGTCGAGGGCAAGCATCGTGCCGGCTAGGCATGCAAGCGCCCCGCCAATCAGCCAGGTTACGCGAACCACCAATTGGGTATTGATGCCGGAGACCTGCGCCAGTTCCGAATTGTCCGACATGGCGCGCATCGCCTTGCCGAGCCGCGAGCGCGACAGGAACAGATGCAGTGCCACGACCGCGGCAATCGTCAGCAGGATCAGCGCCAACTGCGGCTGCGTCAGCGTCAGGGGCCGCGTCGCGCCAAGCCAGCTCAGGTCGATCCGATAGATGATCTTCGGTTCGTTCTCGAAGAAGGTGCGCGTGGCGGTGCCGGCAAACAGGCGCAGCAGACCCTGCAGCATCATCGTCACACCGATCGATGCGATGAGCAGCGTGATGGGCCGCGCACCGCGGCGCCGCAGCGGCCGGTAGAAGGCAAGATCGAAGCCGTAGACGATGATCGCCGTCAGCAGCATGGCCACCGGGACGACCACGATCCCGGACGCGATCGGCAACCCCAACCCCAGTCCCGCGAACATCCCCGCCAGCACAAAGCTGATGAACGCTCCCATCGTCATCACGTCGCCATGCGCAAAATGCGAGAACCTCAGGATGCCCGCGACGAGCGTCACTCCCACCGCACCCAGCGCGTAGATCGATCCGATGACGAGGCCGGAGACCACGACCTTGTTCAGAATGAAGACGACGACGTCCATCAGCCCCCCAAAAAACTCTTGGCGACTTCCTTGTCGGCGATGAGCTCCGGCCCCGTGCCGGTGAAGCGGTTCTTGCCCTGCGCCAGGACGAACCCGCGCGAGGCGAAGGCCAGCGCCTGCCGCGCATTCTGCTCGACCATCAGGATGCCGACACCCGCCTTGTTGACGGCGACGATGTGCTCGAAGATCTCGAGCACATATTTCGGACTCAGCCCCGCGCTGGGCTCGTCGAGCATCAGCAGCTTGGGCTTGCTCATCAGCGCGCGGCCCATCGCCACCATCTGGCGCTGCCCGCCCGACAGCTCGCCGGCCGGCTGCCGCCGCTTCTCCTTGAGCACCGGGAACATGCCGTAGATTTCCTCGAGCGTCCCCGAGAGATCGTCGCGGCGGATAAACGCCCCCATCTCGAGATTTTCTTCGACGCTCATCGACGTGAAGACGTTCTTTTCCTGCGGCACAAAGCTCAGCCCCTTGGGCACGAGCTTATCGGGCAGCGAATTGGTGATCTCCTGCCCATCGAACACCACGCTGCCGCCGGTGATCCTCAAGAGCCCGAAGATCGCCTTGAGCGTCGTCGACTTGCCTGCCCCATTCGGTCCCACAATGACGCCGATGTCGGACTGCTCAATGGCGATGTTCACCCCGTTGAGAATGGGCGCGCCACCATACCCACCGATCACGCTTTTGACCTCGATCAAGGGCATTTTCGCGTGTCCCCAAAAAGTGGGTACCGGTTTTTGGACAAGGATACGCGCATCTACGCGGCCTCAACCGGTGCGCCGAAATAGGCTTCGATGATCGCGGGGTTGGCGCGGATTTCCGTCATCGGCCCCTCGGCGATCTTCTCGCCCGCCGCCATCACGATCACCGGATCGCAGAGCCGGCCGATCAGATCCATGTCGTGCTCGATGACGAAGAACGTGTAGCCAAGTTCGCTGTTCATGCGCTCGATGTTGGAGGCGAGATCCTGCAGCAGCGTGCGGTTGACGCCCGCCGCAACTTCGTCGAGCAGCACCACCTTGGCATCGACCATCATGGTGCGCCCGAGCTCGAGCAGCTTCTTCTGCCCGCCCGATAGATTGCCCGCGAGCTCGTTCTTCACATGCGCGAGCTTGAGAAAATCGATGACGTCGGCCGCCTTCTGGCGCACCGCGATCTCGCGTTCGCGCACCGCGCCCGGCATGAACCACATTGCCCCGAGGTTCTCGCCCGGCTGCCCGCCCGGCACCACCATCAGGTTCTCGAGCGCCGTCATGTTCGAGAATTCGTGCGCGATCTGGAACGTGCGCAGCATGCCGAGCCCGAACAGCTCGTAGGGCGGCTTGCCGGTGATGTCCTGCCCGTCGAAGATGATCTTGCCGCTATCGGGCGTGATGTTACCGGCCACGAGGTTGAAGAGCGTCGACTTGCCCGCCCCGTTCGGCCCGATCAGCCCCGTGATCGAGCCCCGCTCCACCTGGAGCGAGCAATTTCTGACTGCTTGCAGGCCACCAAAGGCCTTGCTGACGTTCTGGACGTCGATAACTGCGTCGGACAACTGGCCCCCGCCTGACACGGACTACGGCTTTTTCGCCGCTTTTGCGGTTTAATGCACATAGATTGACCAGACGGTCAAACGCTCAGAGCGCGGCAAGCACCGCGTCAGCCGTAGCATGGTTGACGGCGAGGGGGATGTTGTAGAGCGTCGCGAGCCGGGTCAGCGCCTTCACGTCGACGTCGTGCGGCAAGGCGGTCAGCGGGTCCTGGAAGAAAATCAAGGCATCGAGCCGGCCCTCGGCGATCATCGCCCCGATCTGCGAATCCCCGCCCAGCGGCCCACTTAACAACCGCGTGACCGGCAGCCCCGTCCCCTCAGTGATGCGCCCGCCCGTCGTGCCGGTGCCCCACAGCTGATGCTCGCTCAGCTTGTGCTTGTGCTTATTCGCCCACGCGACCAGCTCGTCCTTCTTGTCGTCATGCGCCACCAGGCCAATGCGCGCCATTCTGTTCTCCGGGAAGGTCTGCGACGTCTCCATAACCCCGGTGCCGTCCCAGCGAAAGCTGGGACCCAACCCTCACCCCTCATCCGCCCTTCGGGCACCTTCTTCCGCAAGGGGAGAAGGCCACCTAACTCCGCAGCGCCACCGCCTCCGCCAACAGGATCGCAATCTCGTCCACCGGCAGCTTCTCCTTCGGTCCAAACGGGATCCAGCGGACCTTCTTCACCTTACCGTTGTCGGTCAGCCGCGGATGGTCGAGCAGCCGCCCATCCTGGAACACCAGCAGCACGTGGTCGCCGCGCATCCCATAGATGGCCGCGATGAAGCCGCGCTTGGGCAGATGAAAGTTCACCGTCTGCCAGGCCGCCGAGACCTTGCAGGTGAAGTCGGGCCGAATGGCGCGAACCGTCGCCACCAGCTCGCGGAATTTCGCCGCCATGGCCGGCGGATAAGGCGTCAGCATCCGGTCGAGATCGGCCTCGAACACTGAGGGCTCCTGCATCAACAGGAGCCTTTGTCGCATGCCCGGATGACAGATGCTGTCAGCGTCAGAACTCGGCCCAGTCGCTGTCGACCGCAGCACCGCCGCGCGACAGGTACGACCTGGCGGCGGTTTTCACGCGCTCCTGCAACGCACGGGCGCCCTTGGCCGGCGTTGCAGCGGCGGGTTTGGCTTGCGGCACACCGGCGACGGTGAACACCTCGACGATGCGATCGAGCTCCAGCGCCTGCTCTTCCGTGCGCCCGACAGCCGCGTTGGTCTCTTCGACGAGCGAGGCATTGTGCTGTGTCATCTCGTCGAGCTGGCGGACCGATTTGTTGATCTCGGCGAGAGCGCGCGACTGGTCCTCGCTCCGCGCCGCGATCTGCGTCGTAAGGTCGGTGCTCGAACGGGCCGAGGCCAACATCGCCTCGAGCTTGCTGGCCGCGCCGGTCACCAGCTGCGAGCCGCCCTTCACCTCGGTCACCGACTGGTCGATGAGCCGCTTGATGTCGGACGAGGCTTCCGCCGCCGACTGGGCAAGGCGGCGCACTTCGACGGCGACGACGGCAAAGCCCTTGCCCGCCTCGCCCGCCCGCGCCGCCTCGACCGAGGCATTGAGCGCGAGCAGGTTGGTCTGGAACGCAATGTCGTCGATGAGCCCGATGATGTTGCTGATCTTGGCCGACGAGGCCGTGATCCGCTCCATCGCCGCGGTCGCCTGCAGCATCACCGCGCCGCCTTCCTCGGCCGCACGGCTCACTTCGGCCGCGACGGTGCTCGCCTGCTTGGCGCGCCGCGCATTTTCGCCCACGGTATCGGTGAGATCGCCGATGGCGCCGGTCGTCCGCTGCAGCGTCCCCGCCTGCTCGCTGGTGCGGTTGGCGAGATCGGTCGAGCCCGTATGCATCTCGCTGGTCGCGCTCTTGAGCGACTGCGACGCCGTGCGGAGTCGCGTCACAATGTCCTGGAAGCGCTCTGCGACGCGGTTCACGTCCTGTTGCACACGCGCGAACGCACCGGCGTGATCGCCGCTCATGCGGGCACCGAGATCGGTATCTGCGATGCGCGCGAGCACCGTCACCGTCTCGCCGACGCCATGCTCCATGCTGTCGATCAGCGAGTTGACCTTCTGGGCCAGATTGTCCAGCCCCAAATCGCCGAAATCGGCTGGCACGCGAGCACTGAAATCGCCCTCGGTCGCCTTGCCCACGACTTCGCCGAACGAGTTCTCGAGCCGCTGGACCATCGCGGCGTAGTTCGCATCATGCGTCGCGCGCTCCGCCTCGCTCGACTGCGCGAGATCACGCACCTTGCTCGCTTCGCGCGCCGCCTCGGCCGATTTGTCGTCCGCGAAGGCGAGCAGCTTCTGCGTGTTGAGCGTCAGCAGAACCAGACCCACAGCTTCAACGAGCAGGATCGCAGCATGGAACGCAACGCGGGGAACACCGCCGCCGCCATAGAACACGAGATCGTCGAGGAACAGCCCGAGGCCGAGATGATGGACCGCCACGAGCACCGTGCCCAGGATGATGGCGCGCACGTCGTACATCAGCGCACAAAGGGCCAGCGCGGCGAAAAACGCCATGTGCATGTCCATCTGCCAGCCATAGCCGCGCGTCGCGATGAGCAGCGACATGACCTCGCCCATCAGCACCGACACCGCCGTGTAGCGGAAGGTCTGCGTGCCGCGCAGGAACAGTGCCGTCACCAGTAGAGCGGCGATACAGGCGAGCGACACCAGGCTCCCCACGCCCATGCTGCCCTGCAGGACAAGCTCCAGCACGATGCCGGCAGCGCCGAGGACGAGGCCGACCGCAGAGACGGCGTAGGTCGAGCGGATGCGGAGATCATTGAGTGTCATGCGGACCCTTCCGGGGGAGTTGGCGCGCACAGCCCGTGTGCGGCGAGCAGGAGGAGTGCGCCGGTCGCGCGAACGCGATCGGCAAAGCCCGTGTCGGAGGCGTAAGCCACCACGATGTTGTCGAAATGGGTCGGCCCCACAAAGCTGCCGCCGGCCGCACGGATGGCGCCGTAGGCACTTTGTTCGGACGTGCCGGGCGGGAACACCACCGCCATCTCGCCCCGCGCGGGAGGCGCATAGGCGGCCATCCCTGCGACGACGAGAACGAAGGCGCTCAACAGCAGCGCCGGGAGCATGCTCCAGGAGCTAACGTTGTCATCATTGATGGGATGGGAGGGCGAGGGAGACAATGGCGGCTCTGGGGTAGAGCGACCGTTATACCTTCTTGACCTTAATTTAGTCCGAAGCGGCAACCCTTCAGAACTCTTCCCAGTCCTTGTCGATCTCCACGGCAGCGTTGCCGCGCGTCAGGTAGGAGTTGGCCGCGCTCTTGACGCGCTCCTGCAGCCCCCTGATTCCGCGCGTCGGCGCAGCCGCTGGCGCGCGCGTCTCGCGAGCGCCGCTTGGAGAGATCGTGAACACCTCGACGATGCGGTCAAGCTCTGTGGCTTGTTCCTCGGTGCGCTCGATGGAGGCGTTGGTCTCTTCGACGAGGGCGGCGTTGTGCTGGGTCATCTCGTCCATCTGCCGAACCGCGGCGTTGACTTCTTCGATCGAGGCCGCCTGATCCTGCGATTGGCGCGCGATGCCGTTCATCAGCTCGTTGGACGAGCGCGCGGCCGTCAGCATCGCTTCGAGCTTTGTGGCCGCCTCGGTCACCAGCTTGGAGCCGGTCTTGACCTCCGCCCCCGACTGCTCGATCAGGCCCTTGACCTCGCTGGAGGCCTGAGCCGCGCTTTGTGCGAGGCGGCGCACTTCCACCGCCACCACCGCAAAGCCCTTGCCCGCCTCACCCGCACGCGCCGCTTCGACACTGGCGTTGAGCGCCAACAGGTTGGTCTGGATCGCGATGTCGTCGATCAGGCCGATGATGTTGCTGATCTTGCCACTCGATGCCGTGATCCGCTCCATGGCGTCGGTGGCCTTCAGCATCACCTCGCCGCCCTCTTCCGCGGTCCGGGTCACGCCCGCCGCCACCTGGCTGGCTTCCTTGGCCTTCTGCGCATTCTGCAGCACCGTGCTGGAGAGCTGCTCCATCGTCGCCGACGTCTCCTCGATCGTCGCCGCCTGCTTAGTGGTGCGTTCGCTGAGGTCGTTGGCGCCCGACAGGATCTCGTTGCCGTCTTGAGGGTTGCGCGAGGTGCTCTTGAAATACTCCGACGATCTCGGTGAGCTTTTCGGCCACCGCATTGGTGTCGGTCTTGAAACTGCTCGAAGCTGCCCTGGTAGTGCCCCTCGACCCGGTGCGTCAGGTCGGTCTGGGCCAGCGCAGACAGCAATGCGGCCGGTCTCGCCCAGTCCCCGATCCACCGTCTCGACCAGATTGTTGATCGAGGCCGCGATCTCGTTGAGCTCCCTGTCCGGGAACTCGGCATCCACCCGGCAGGTGAAGTCGCCCTGCTGGGCCGCATCCACCACCTGGCCGAACGCCGCCTGCAGCCCGCCCATCATGGTCGTACGATCAACACGGCGCTGTTCGGAGGCCCTGCGCTCCCCGTCGGTCATCGATGTGATCTTGAGCGCGTTCTCGCGGAACACTTCGACCGTCCGCGCCATCTCGCCGATCTCGTCGGAGCGGTTCGATCCGTTGATCTCGACCTCGAGGTTCCCCTCGGCCAACGCCTTCATCGTCCCCGTCAGCGAGCTGATCGGCTTGGTCACACTCCGCGAGAACAGCAGACCCAGCGCCGCCGCAACCAGCAGCAGACCACCGCCTACCGCAAGCATCGTGTTGCGCATATTGTTGACGGGTGCGAGCACTTCGGCTTCGGTCTGGGCCGCGACGATCGCCCACTTCGTGCCGTCAAATTCGAACGGCGCTGCAAGGGCGAGCATGCTGCGGCCGAACATGTGCAGTTCGCCGGTCGAGCGCTGCCCGTCATTGATCGCCGCGTCGATGACCGATCCCTTGAGCGGCGTGACCAGTACGTTCGGATCGTCCGAGAACACCGACTGGCTCCGCATCAGTCCATCGGCGCCAACGATGACCGCCTCGCCCGTCGCACCGAGCCCACGGATCGAGCGCACGCGATTGGAGAACGGTGTCGCCGAGATCTCGAACACCAGCACGCCCGCGAGAACGTCGCCCTTGTAGATCGGCGTACCCATGAAGCTCACCGGCTGTTGCGCCGGACCATAGGTGCTGAGGTCCGCAAAGGCGATCGCGCCTGCCGGCATGGTCGAGAGCTTGGCATAGAGTTTACCCAGCTCGCCTTCGCTCAGCGGATTGCCGCTGCCCTTCGAGAAGTCGAGTGCGAAATCCTCGAACTTCTGCGCCGAATAGATCAGCCGACCCATCGGATTGAACAGCAGGATGTCGTTGTAACCACGTTCTACGAGAAGCGTACGCCAGGCCGGATGGAACCGCTTGTGCTGCGTATCGTAGTTGCCCGTGGTCTGGCCCGCCGAATCGAGCTTGTAGCGCTGACCGAACACTTCCGGGTTGTTCTTGATGAACGCGTCCTGCATCATCTGCACGCCATTGCCCTGCAGATCCAGCGGCTCGAACGCCTTGGTCAAATTCTCGATCATCGTCACCGTATCGGCACGCGACGCATAAAGGCCGAGCTCGACGCTGGTGTTGCGGAAATAGTCCTGCACCTGGTCGAGACCCGACTGCACCGAAGCGTCCATCCGCTCGGCGCGCTGCTGATCCACCGTCTGAAGGCCGATCATGTAAGCGGCGATGCCGATGCCCACACCCACCACCAGCGCCGAGCCCACGAGCACGAGCGGCAGCTTCTGGGCGATCTTCATCTTGAGCAGGTTCATTGGCGACTGGCTCCGGGTTTCTTCCTCGGCAGGGAGGACCGGGCCGTTTCACGGCACGAGTCAGACCCCTCCCCCGATGAGGCCACGACAAATTGCTGCCTGGACTATAGGCAGGTGCAGTGAACAACTCCCTAAGAGTCGCGACCTGGCCAATTGTGGAAGTCCCGGAACATAAGGGGCGAAGCGCTTTGGAGCGGCGCTCCAGAGCCGGCGAAAACAGCCTAGGACAGCGCGCCGATAACGGCTTCGATGCGCTTCTTCATCGTACCGGCATCGAACGGCTTGATGATGTAGTTGTTGACGCCGAACGAGATGGCTTCCTTGACCTGCTCCTTATCGGAGCGACCGGTGGCCATGATGAACGGCATGCTGGCGGTCTTGGGGTGCTTGCGGATCACGCGAAGCAGCGTCAGCCCGTCGATATCCTCCATGTTCCAGTCCGAAATGACCAGCTGGACGTTGGATTTTTCGAGCTTGCCCAGGGCGTCGCGGCCGCTCTTGGCCTCGATGATATCCTTAAAGCCGAGCTGGGTCAGGATGTACTTGCAGATGCCCCGCATCGACTGCTGGTCATCAACGATAAGAACGCTGACATCGCTGGCTTTGGGCATCACGCAGAACCTCTGGAGTGCCAACAAACAACGCGGCACATGCGGTTGAACCTAAGGAAGAAGGGTTACCATTCCCTCAATCCGCGCCTGCGGTTTAGGCCGCAGATTTCATCCGGTTGAGCGCGGCGGCGAGCTTTCCGGCGACCATCTCGACCGGCGCCTGTTCGACCACGGCCCCTTCCTCGAACGCGACGCGCGGCATGCCGTAAACCAGCGCCGAGGCCTGCGACTGGCCAACCGTATAGGCGCCCGTATCGCGCATCTTCTTGAGCCCGCGCGCGCCGTCACGCCCCATCCCCGTGAGGATCGCGCCGACCGCCATCGCGCCCACCTGCAGCGCCACCGACTCGAACAGCACGTCGACGCTCGGGCGATGCCCCGAGGTCAGCTCGTCCTGCGACAGGCGGCATTTCATCTGCCCCGAGCTGCGCTCGACCCGCAAATGCCAGTCGCCGCGCGCCACGTAAGCGTGTCCCGCCTCGAGCGGCATGCGATCCTGCGCCTCGACAACGGTGATCTCGCTCAGCTCATCGAGGCGAGCGGCAAACCGCGCGGTGAACCCCGCCGGCATATGCTGCGCAATCACGATGGGCGGACAGTCTTTGGGCATGGCGCCAAGCACCGTGCGGATCGCCTCGACGCCACCGGTCGACGCGCCGATCGCGATCAGCGCGCCACGCGGCGCGGCGGCCGTTGCGAGACGGCCCGGCACCGCAGGCTTCTGCGACTGCCCGCGCACGTCGGAATTGGCTGCCGCGCGCACCTTGTCGCGCAGATTCGTCCCGAACGCCTCGAGCCCGCCCGCCAAGTCGTGCGAGGGCTTGGCCACAAAGTCGACGGCTCCAAGCTCGAGCGCCAGTAGCGTCTCGCTCGCGCCCTTGGTCGTAAGCGTCGAGACCATCACCACAGGGATCGGATGAAGCCGCATCAGCTTGTCGAGGAACGCAAGCCCATTCATGTTGGGCATTTCGATATCGAGCGTCACCACGTCCGGCGACAGTGCCTTGATCTTGTTGCGCGCGTCGATCGGATCGACCGCCGTGCCCACCACCGTGATGTCGCCGTCCTTGCCCAGCGTGCGGCTCAGCACTTCGCGGATCACGGCGGAATCGTCGACGACCAGAACCTTGATGCTCATGCTGCGTCCCTCGCCCGCTCTGCTGCCGTGCGAGCCTGGTAGATTGTCTTTCCAACGAGCCGGAAGCCGGGGCTGCCGCTCCCCAGATTCTCGGAATGGCCGATATAGAGGAAGCCGCCCGGCGCCAGGATCTTGCCCAGCCGGCCGAACACTTCGCCCTGCGTCGGCTTGTCGAAATAGATCGCGACGTTCCGGCAGAAGATCGCGTCGAACGGCCCCTTCATCGGCCACGGCGCCATCAGGTTCAGCGGCTTGAAGCTGACGATCTGCGCCACCGCGGCGGGTACGCGGATGCGGCCGTCGCCGATACGTTCGAACAGCCGCGCCCGGTCCGCGCTGAGGCCGTTGAGTTCGCCCTCGGGATAGGTCGCCGTTGCCGCCTTGGCGATCACCGACGTGTCGATGTCGGTCGCCAGAATCTTGAAGTCCCAGCGCTTGAGATCAGGGTACGCCGCCAGCAGCGACATCGCGATCGTGTAGGGCTCCTGCCCGGTCGAGCAGCCCGCCGACCAGATGCGGAGGCGCTTGTCGGACACCGAGTGCCGCGCCTTCATCAGGTCGCCGACATAGGTCATCAGGTGCGCGAAGTGATGCTCCTCGCGCCAGAAACGCGTGAGGTTGGTGGTCAGCGCGTTGACGAATTCCTGCGCATCGTGCGCGGTGCCCTGCTTGTCGAGATAGTCGAGATAGGCATCGAAGCTCGGCAGCTTCAGGCCGCGGATCACTTTGCTGAGGCGGGCAATGACCAGTGTGCGTTTGGCGTCCGAGAGCGAGATACCGGCCACGTCGTAGAGCCGGTCGCGAATGCGTTCGAACTCGCGCTCCCCCAGCGCAAATTCATTGGCGTCCATCATCCCTCGTTACCCGCCCTGTTCTGCCGTCTTGCCGGCAGCGTCAGGGCCCGCGACGCCTGTTCCCCCATCGAGGTCACATGCGTATCGAGCCGGCTGATCGCCCCGCTGCCCTCATCGAGCGCACCGGCGATCATGTCGGTTTCATTGCTTAGATTCTCTAAATGGCGCGTGAGATCGCCCAGGATATTTCTGAGCCCGGTGGCCTCCTGGGCGCCAACCGACGACTGGCTGCGCGAAACGCCGACGAGATTGCGGATTTCGCGCGAGGTCTTCTGCGTCAGCTGCGCCAGCATGCGCACTTCGTCGGCGACAACGGCAAAGCCCGCCCCCTTCTCGCCTGCCCGTGCCGCTTCGACTGCCGCGTTGAGCGCCAGCAGGTTGGTCCGGAAGCTGACGTCCTCGATCGCGGCGACCATCTTGTCGATCTCGGCCGACGTGGTCTCGGCGCTGCCGGTGGCATGATCGACGCGATCGGCGGCGAGCGACGCATCGCCCAGAATATCGCGCGCATCCCTGTTGAGCTGACGCGCCGACTTCACCTTGTCGCGGCTGCGCTCCAGCGAGCCGGTCACGACGGCAAGCCCCGTCCGCGACGTATCGGCAAGCTCCGCCATGGCGGTGATCGAAATGCGGTATTTGTCGATCGCGTTGAGCACGGCATCGCATTTGCGCTCGAGCGTGGCCCGCGCATCGGCGTGGTCGTCGCGCGAGGCCTCGAGCGCTTCGATGAGATCGGCGATATCGCGCACCTGTGGCGAGATGCCCGAGTTCGCGCGCCGCATCTCTGGCGACAGCGCTTCGCCCTCGGCCACCCGCTTCAGCGCCTCCATTCCCAGATCAAGCGCCTCGAGCCCATCGCTCAGCACGCGCAGGCCCGGCGACACGTCGAGCGCCCGCGCATCGAAGCGGAAGCTTGTCTGCCCCCCCGCCAGGGCGGAGGCGAAAGCATCGAGATCGTCGTCGGCAATGAACGCACCCGCCGGCTTCAGTTCCACCACCATGCGGCCCGCGCCGGCCGAGCGGCTGTGGGCGGCATAGCGCATGCCGTCGATCCGCAGCAGGCTCTCTTCCGCGATACCACCGCCCGCCGAGAAGGTGCCAGGCCCGAACAGCACGTCGATCGATGCGCCCTCGATGGCGCGTGGTACCAGCGTGCTCATGCCCCAGCTGGCGCCGATAATCTCGCCATCGGGCGATACCACGGCGATCGGTTCGGCCAGGCCCGCGACGACCGCTTTGAACTGACTAGCGCGCTCGAGGCGACCTGCGAGATTGGCGACGATCGCCTCGACGCTCGTCCGCCCCTCTCCCGCGTCCACCACGCCGACGGCCTTGCCGAGCTGGGCGAGCTTGAGCTGCCAGTCCTGTTCCAGATTATGCGCGATCACGAGGCTGAAGCCGAGCGCGAGCGCTGCGGCGGCGAACGACCCGCCGACCGTCAGCCAGTTGATTCCGAAGTACAAAAGGCTCCCGACTGCGGCGGCGAAAGCGGCAAGCCACAGGGCGTTTACGATCAGCGCGACTCGTGTGCGGCGCATTCGGACCGGTGCGATTGACCCCACCGCACCCTAAAATCCGAATGGTTAACCAATCCTAACCAGCTGGAGAGACAGGTAAGTTTCCGGTTACACCGATAAAGAAATCCACAACCGGCTGTGTCAGAATAGTTCGATATCGTCCGCTGCGGGCGCCACCGACTTGATCGCTGCACGCTTTGAGACAATCGACATTTCCTCGTTGGCGACTGATGCACCCGCGACGCTGTCGAGCCGCTTGACGAAGGCCCGTCCCGAATGCGGCTTGAACATCACGCGCCGCGCGAACGTGCCGCCGACGTCCTCGCCGGACAGCGCATAGCCTTCGTCGCGCAGGAATTGATGCACGAACTCGATGTTCTTGGCGCCTACATCGGTCAGTGCTGAGTTGATCAGTCCGCCGCCAAACACCTTGATCTCGAGGTTGGCCTTGCAGCCGGTTCCGCGGTTGAGCACCTTGTTGATGAGTTGTTCCATCGCAAACGCGCCATAGCGCGCCGACGCGCCATACCGATCCTTGGCATTGCCAGAGGGTTCTGCGAGCAGGAAATGGTTCATTCCGCCGACTTTGGCTTCGACGTCGCGGATGCAGGCCGAGATGCAGGATCCAAGAATGGTCGAGAACGTCAGGTCGTCCTCTCCGCCGACCAGACAGTCGCCTTGATGCACCGTCGTGACCACGCCCCGGTCGAATGCCGACGCTTGATGGCCTTGGCTCATAAAAATCACGCCCTCTGACAAGGTTGTCATCAGACTAGAGCGGAATTGCTTAGGGAACTTCTAACCAGTTTCTACCAACGATGACTGAGCAATCCCGTAAGAAGCCCTTCAGACTTCTTGTTTAGGATGGCCAACTATATCGGGAGTACGGCTACTCATGTCGTTGCAAAAGCTTGCACGCGAGCTCGACGAAACTGCGCGCCAGACGGCCGCAATGGTCGAGGGTATTACCGATGCATTGGCCGTGCTCGCCGACAAAAATCTGAGTGCCGACCACCGTCAGAATCAGGCGATCGCAATGATCGTGTCCGCCCTCCAGGGACAGGACCGCATCGAGCAGCGCTGCCAGGGCATGGCCCTCGCCGTCCGCCAGTTCGCCCTGCTGCCCCCGACCGCTCCCGATTCCGACTACGAAGAAATCTGGGCCAACCTCGTCCTCGACGAACTCCGCGTCCCCGCCCTCTCAGGCGTCGCCGCCCACCAGTCGTCCGGCGAAGTGGATCTGTTCTAGGCCACCGAGCCATCCCCCCATCCACCGAACCGTCATCCCCGGGCCTGACCCGGGGACCCAGCTGAACGGGCACCCCGGCTGGGTGGCTGTGTCTTCGCCCGGCCATGACGCGCGGAGGAATTTGCGCACACGCCAGCTCCAGCAAAACAAAAAGGGCGCCACCGGCGCCCTCATTCCCCTCACCGCTCGCACAGCCCTCAGCTGTCCGCCTTGGCGCCCGATACCACCGCGTGGAGATCGATCAACCCCACCATCCGGCTCTCATGCGTCACGATTCCGTTGAGCAGCTCGGTGTCGATCGAATTGCCTTCGGGCACGTTGTGGATCTCGTCCTTGCTGACGGTGAGAATATCGCTCACCGCGTCGACCAGGATACCCACCCACTTGTCGCCGACCGACATCACCACCACCACGTGGTTCTTGGTGGGGGAGGTCGGGCCCTCGCCGAAGCGGGCGCGCAGATCGAAGATCGGCACGATCGTGCCGCGCAGATTGATCACGCCGCGCACATACTCGCGCGTATTCGGCAGCGGTGTAGCACCGTTCCAGGCGCGGATTTCGCGCACGGTGGTGATTTCGACCCCATAGGTCTGTTCGCCGATCGAGAAGGCGATCAGCTGCAGCGTGTTCTGCGCGTTGACCTGGGCGCCGCTGCCGTAGTCGTCCTTGTAAGCGAGATTGTCCATTCGAGTTCCCTTCCGCCCGTTCTAGGCAGCGTTCTTGTGGAGCGACGGTGCGCGGAGACCCTGCACGTCGACGATGAGTGCGACATTCCCGTCGCCAAGGATTGTGCCCCCGGCGATGCCCTCGATCGACTCGAAGTTCTCTTCGAGACTCTTGATAACCACCTGTTGCTGACCGATGATGTCATCGACCACGAGCGCGACCTTGGTGCCGCCCTCGGCTTCGCACAGCACGACGAAGCGGTTTGCGAGATCGATGTCCGTCTTGAGCTGGAAGCGATCGGCGAGATCGACCACCTGCACATATTCGCCGCGCACGCGCAGCACCTTGGCGCCCGTCGGCGTACGGCCGAAATCGGCGCGCGAGCACTGTATCGTTTCGACGATCGAGCTCAGCGGCACGACATAGGGCGACGGTCCGACCCGCACCAGCATCACGTCGAGCACAGCCAGCGTCAGCGGCAGGCGCAGCGTCATGCGCGTCCCCTGCCCGGTTCGTGACTTCACATGCACCGAGCCGCCGATCTTCTTGATGTTGGACAGCACCACGTCCATGCCGACGCCGCGACCCGAAATGTCGCTCACCGCCTCGGCCGTCGAAAAACCCGGCGCAAAGATCAGCTGATCGATCTGCTCGTCGGTCGGCGTCACGTCCTGCGCGACGATCCCCTTGTTGCGGGCAACCTGCAGCACCCGCTCGCGGTTGATGCCGCCGCCATCATCCTCGACCGCAATCAGAATGTTACCGCCGGCCTGCTCCGCCGAAAGCCGAATCGTTCCCACCTCGGGCTTCCCCGCCGCACGCCGCTTCTCCGGCATTTCGATGCCGTGATCGGCCGAATTGCGGATCATGTGGGTCAAGGGATCGCTGAGCTGCTCGATGACCGTCTTGTCGATCTCGGTCGCTTCGCCAATCGTTTCGAGCTTGATCTTCTTGCTGGTCTTGGTCGCGAGCTCGCGCACCAGGCGCGGCATGCGGCTGAACACCGACTTCACCGGCTGCGCGCGGATCGCCATCACCGCATCCTGCAGGCCGCGCGTCGTCTGCGCCAGCACCTCGAGCCCACGCACCAGCTCCTGGTAGCGGGCCCGCAGCGTGTCATCCATCTGCTGGGTCAGCATCGACTGCGTGATGACCAGTTCGCCCACCATGTTGACGACACGGTCCACCTTGTCGAGGTCGACACGGATCGACTGCACGCCCGCGCCGCGACGATCCTCGGGGCCGGTGCGGCGCTCGTCGTGCTCTTCTGCGGCAAAGCTGGGCGCCGGATCGAGGGGCTTGGGCGGCGCCACCGCGACCGTTGCCGAAACCGGCGCGACGCGCACCGGTGCGTCCTTCTTCACTTCGTCAGCCAGCGCAGCAAAGCTCAGCGCCGGTTCGTCCATTTTGGCGAGCGTCGCCGGTGGCGTTACGATCTGCACCAGATCGGCGAGCGACGGCTCGGCGCCACTGCTCTTGGCGAGCTGCACGATCGATAGATCGCAATTGCCCTCGACGAACTCGAAGACTTCCGCGATGTCGTTGACCGTCGCACTGGGCGACAGCAGCGTCAGTTCCCAGCTGCAATAGACGCCGAACGGCTCGAAATCGGCGAGCGGCGGAATCGCCCCTAGCTTGGCTACAACAGTCAGGTCGCCGAGATGCGCCAGCTCGCGGAACAGCAGCAGCGGATCATTGGCGCGCGCGTAGAGTTCGCGATGCGGCGCGAAGCGAATCTCCCAGTGGCCCTTCTCTACCGCGAGCGGCACGTGGGTAAAGGTGTCGGGCTCGGGTTCCTGCGGCGCGCTCAAATCGACCATCACAGGCGTGAAGTCGATGTCGAACTCGTCCATCGCCTCGCCACTCTCGTCGTCGCCGACGTGAGCATGCTCGCCCGAGGTCAGCGCATCGAACTGCTTGCGCTCGTCGGCGCCATAGGCGCTACCCAGCGAGGCGCCCGTCTTGGCCGCGTTGACGAAGTCGGCGACGATATCGTTGGCGCGAATGCAGAGCGCCGTGACCGGTTCGCTGAGCTCGATACGACCATCGCGCACATGGTCGAGCAACGTCTCGTACGCATGCGCGAAGGCCACCAGCTCGGAGAAGCCGAAGGCCCCGGCGCCGCCCTTGATCGAGTGGATGGCGCGGAACACCGCGTTGAGCCGGTCCGCTGTCCGGTCGCCGCCCTCGATGGCCGCGAACTGCTCCTCGAGATCGAGCAGCAGCTCGGAGCATTCGTCGAAGTATGTCGCCTTGAAGTCGTCGAGGTCGCTCAAAGTCTAAACCCTTCTGGGTCTTGGCAGAATCAGTGGACCACGCGGTGGATGACTGAAATCAGCTTCTCGGGGTCGAACGGCTTGACGATCCAGCCCGTCCCGCCGGCCGCACGGCCCTGGTCGCGCTTGTCCTGGCTGGTCTCGGTGGTGAGGATCAGGATCGGCAGCGAGTTGAATTCGCCCGACGCGCGCACGTTCTTGATGAACTCGATGCCGTCCATCACCGGCATGTTGATGTCAGTGATCACCACATCGACCTGTTCGCGTGCCAGCACGTCGAGCCCCTTCTGCCCGTCTTCGGCCTGCAGCACCTCGAACCCCGCGTTCGACAGAGTGTGATGCAGCATGGCGAGGATGGTGCGGGAATCGTCGACCGTCAGTACACGCATACGGAATTATCCTTTCATCAAGCCCGTGAAGGGGCCGCCCAGACCGAGCCGGTCTATGGCCGCCAACATGGGCGCGCTCGCCCCGCTAATGGAGAAACTGTAGCTGTTCCGGTGCGCCGTTTCGGCCGCGCTCACCAGCATGAACAGCGCGTTCGTCGCGACGCGTTCGACGCGCGACGCATCGATCGCCACCCCGCCCAGTTCGACCGCTTCAATCAGCTGGTCGCGCACCAGATCGAGCGCGTCGAGATCGACGATCGATGGCAAAGCCACGACCCTGCTGTCGGCTGTCTCGACCATGAAAAGCCCGTTCCCCGAGGGATTTACCCACCCATCAGTGTCCACAGGAACGGTTTAAGAAGTGCTAAGCCGCGGCCGCCCGAGGCAGTTTCCGCCCGCTTTTCAGGGCATTTTCAGCGCCTCGAGGATCGGCCCGGCATCGCGCTCCGTATCGAAACTTTGGAGCGTCGCCGGCGACCATTTGGGCTGCTGATCCTTGTCCACCAGCACCGCTCGCACCCCCTCGGCAAAATCCGACCGCCGGATCATCACCCCCGCAAGCTTGAGGTCCATATCGAGCGTCGCGTCGACGTTCATCAACCGGCGCGCCCGGTTCTGCGCAAAGAACGTCGCCACCATCGCGCCCGGACTGCGGGTCGCGAGCAGAGCGGAGATTTCAGCAAGCTCCGGCACCGCCGCGACCATCGCCAGGAACGCGGCCGGCGAGTCCGGCGCATCGCTCCCCAGCAAATCGGCCTTGGTCGAGAACGAGGCCTCGCCCGCCACGACGCTGTTGGCCGACATAAGCCGGACGATGTGCTCGCGCGCGTAACGCGACTTGGCCGCATCGACGATGTCGACCTTGAGCTGCGCCACATCCTCCGGCCGCACCACGACGTCCGCGAGCCCCAGTGCCAGTGCATCCGACGCGCCCACGCTCACCCCACTAAGCAGGAACAGCAATGCCCGGTTGAGCGGCGCCTTGGCCAGTATCGCGTTCACCCCGACATCGGCAAACAGCCCGATCGCCGATTCCGGCATGGGCCGCCGCCCATCACGATGCCATGCGTCAGCGCCACCAGCGGCTTGGGATAACCCGCGATCATCGCGTTCATCCGGTACTCGGTCGCAAAATACTGGTCCGCCTGCTCCGGCGTCCCCGCCAGCACCAGTTCCCGCGCCGCCCGCACATCGCCGCCTGCGCAAAACCCCTTCTCGCCGGCGCCTTCGACCAGGACGGCGCCAATGGCAGGATCGTCGCGCCAACCATGCAGCGCCGAGATGATCCCCTCGATCATGCTGAGCGAAAGCGCATTGATCGCCCGCGGCCGGTCCAGCACGATCCGCCCCAGAGCGCCGTCGGTCGAGAGATCAAGTTCGTCTGTCATGCGTTCATCTTAGCTGTGAATGAGAAGTCGTCCCACCCTCCCGCCAGGAAGTCACCGGTAGGGGGAATCCGTCCATGCATAATCGCCACCACAATCTTTCATTCCCGCTCCCGCCCATCTCTGCTATCCCCCGCCCATGCCGACTTACGCGCCCTTGACCAATGTGCACCTGACGGGCCTTGCTCGTGACCTGAAGCAGCGCGCCGACGACGATCGGCCCATCCGGGTGGGCGTCATCGGGTCGGGCGAAATGGGCACCGATCTCGTGACGCAGGGCATGCTCATGCGCGGCATCGAGATCGCAGCCATCGCCACGCGCCGCCCGCATACGGCCCTCGAAGCAACGACCATCGCTTACGGCGACAGCTCTCACGCGGTCGAAGCCGACACGCTGAGCAAGGTCTCGGCCGCCATCGAGCAGAAGAAGCTCGCCATCACTTCCGCCGATACGCTGGTGCGCACCCCGCAGATCGACGTCGTCATCGATGCGACGGGCAAGCCCGGCGTCGCCGCCGACTACGATCTGATGGCGATGGAGCACGGCAAGCACCTGGTGATGATGAACGTCGAGGCCGACGTCACCATTGGCCCCTACCTCAAGAAGGAAGCCGACCGGCTCGGCGTGATCTATTCGGTTGGCGCCGGCGATGAGCCGAGCTCGTGCATGGAACTCATCGAGTTCGCGACCGCCCTCGGCTACCGCATCGTCGCCGCCGGCAAGGGGAAAAACAACGCGTTCAATCGCGACGCCGTCCCGGACGATTACCGCGCGGAGGCGACGCGCCGGAATATGAACCCGCGCATGCTGGTCGAGTTCGTCGACGGGTCAAAGACCATGGTCGAGATGGCCTGCATCGCCAACGCCACCGGTCTCGTCCCCGATGTCCCCGGCATGCACGGCCCCGCCGCCGACCGCGACCAGATGGTCAAGGTGCTGATCCCCAAAGAGGACGGCGGCATCCTCAACAAAAAGGGCGTCGTCGACTTCACCGTCGGCAAGGGCGTTGCCCCCGGCGTCTTCTGTATCGTCGAAGCGGAGCACCCGCGCATCATCGAGCGCATGGACGATCTCCATGTCGGCCACGGCCCCTACTACTCCTTCTTCCGCCCCTACCATTTGACCTCGCTCGAGGTCCCGCTGACCGCCGCCCGCATCATGCTCTACGGCAAACCCGACATGGTGCCGCTGCCCGTCCCCGTCGCCGAAGTCTGTGCCGTCGCCAAGCGCGACCTCGCCGTCGGCGAAACCTTCGATGCCATCGGCGAGACCTGCTACCGCAGCTTCACCCTCACCGCCGTCGACGCTCGCGCTCAGCAGGCCGTTCCGGTCGGCCTCCTCGAAGGCGGCAAGGTCACCGCGCCGGTCAAGAAGGGCGAGCTTCTGACCCGGAAGAATGCCGCTCCGGACAGCACCACGCGGCTCTTTGCTTTGCGCGAGAAGCAGGACAGGATGCTCGGATACATCTGACGGAGATTCCGGTGCCCTGGCTCGACTACATCGCGTGGTTCTTCGGCGGCGCGTTCCTCGCCAACTTCGTTCCGCACTTCGTGGCGGGCATCTCGGGGCGCGCGTTCCCGACCGCAATTTCTAAGCCGCCCGGCGTCGGCCTCTCCTCGGCACCCACCAACGTCATCTACGGCCTCGTCAACCTGGCGATCGCGTATCTGCTGCTCGTGCGAGTCGGCAGCTTCGACATCCACGATTGGACGCACATCATCGTCGCCGGCCTCGGATTTGGGCTCATGGCCTTTGGAGTCGGGAGCTATTTTGGACGGCAGTCCGCCGGGAGATAATCGCCCCAGCGCTGGCGAAGCCCTAGTCCAGCGTCTGCCGATAGCGGTGCATCGCCGCTGCTGAAATCACCACCAGGATGAGCAGCAGCGCGCCGCACTCGAGCGCCACATCGGGAATATCCCCGCCCTTCAGCATCACCATACGGATGACGCGGAGGAAGTGCGTCGCGGGCACCGCCTGCCCGATCGTCTGCGCCCAGCCCGGCATGCCCGCGAACGGGAACATGAAGCCCGAGAGCAGAATCGACGGCAGGATCGTGAAAAAGCTCAGCTGCATCGCCTGCATCTGGTTCTTGGCCGCCGTCGAGATCAGGAAGCCCAGCGCCAGATTGACGACGATGTAGAGGTTGAAGCCAATGAAGAACGCACCCCAGCCGCCATCGAACGGCACATTGAACACGGCGCGCGACGCGAGAATGAACACCAGCGTCTGCACATAGCCCACGAACACATAGGGCAGGATCTTGCCCAGCATCACTTCGAATGGCCGCACCGGCGTTGCGATCAGCATCTCCATCGTGCCGCGCTCGCGCTCCTTGACGATCGCCACCGCCGTGATCATCACCATCGTCATCGACAGGATGATCGCCAGCAGCCCCGGCACGATGTTGGTGGAGGTCTTGCCCTCAGGGTTGTATTCGCGGTGCACGACCACGTTGAACGGCGCCGCCCCGCCACTCATCGCCAGCGGCCCGCTCAGCGTCTCGCGGATCGCCACATTGACGATCCCCTGCAGCGCCCCTGCCGCGCCACCCACGGCCGAAGGATCGGACGCATCAGCGGCGATCAGCACCTCCGGCATCAGCCCGCGGACAACGTCGCGCTCGAAGTTCTGCGGGATCACCACGACGAAATTCGCCTCGCCCCGCCGCAGCGCCTCCTCGCCGGCCTCGACGCCGGCCACCTGCCCACGGAAATCGAAGTACCCCGATTGCTCCATGCCGGCGATCACAGCGCGCGTCAGCGGACCATTGTCGCCCATCTCCACCAGCGTCGGCAGATGCCGCGGATCGGCGTTGATCGCGAAACCGAACAGGAACAGCTGCACCAGCGGCAGGCCGATCATCATCCCGAACGTGATGCGATCCCGCCGCATCTGGATGAACTCCTTGTAGAGCACCGCTCCAAACCGTCGCAGCGAGAAACCTCCACTCGCCGTCTTGTGAGCCCTGGCCACTCGTCGCGCCTCGCCGGCCGCGATCGCACGCTCGCGCAGCACATCCGCCTTGGTGGGTGACCCTTCGCTCATGCCGCGATCTCCGGCGGCGCGTCGGCGGCAAAGTTGTCGCGCGCCCCCGCCATCAAGTAGATGAACGCCTCCTCGAGCCCCGCGGCCTGCAGCGTCCAGCGATGCGTGCCCTCAGCCTTGAGCCGCTCCACGGTCGCATTCAGCGCTGCCTTATTGGTCCCCGACACGTGCAGCACCGCACCGAACCGCGCCACCTGCTCAACCTCCGGCTCACGCTTCAGCCGCGCTTCCAGCCCCGCGAGGTCCGGCCCTTCCACGCGCCAGGTCTCGAGCCCCACCATCGCGGGAATTTCGCTCGAGCGCCCATCGATCAGCTTCCTGCCGTAGGCGATGTAGGTGATGAAGTCGCACTGCACGGCTTCGTCCATGTAGTGCGTCGACACCAGCACCGTGACGCCCTTCGCCGACAGGCGCCGAATCTCGTCCCAGAAATCGCGCCGCGCCTTCGGGTCGACACCCGCGGTCGGCTCGTCGAGCAGCAGCAGCTGCGGCTCGTGCAACAGGCACGCCGCCAGCGCCAGCCGCTGCTTCCAGCCGCCCGACAGCGAGCCGGCAAGCTGCTTCTGCCGATCGGCGAGTCCGAGCTCCTCCAGCGCTTCGTCGACCCTCTGCCTGCGGCGGTCGAGCCGATACATGCGCGCCACGAAGTCGAGGTTCTCGCGGATCGTCAGGTCCTCGTAGTACGAGAACTTCTGCGTCATGTAGCCGACTTCTTCCTTGATCCGCGCCGCCTCGCGCCGCACATCGAAGCCAAGGCACGTCCCCTGCCCCTCGTCCGGCGTCAGCAGGCCGCACAGCATGCGGATCGTCGTCGTCTTGCCCGATCCGTTGGGCCCGAGGAATCCATAGATCGCGCCTTTGGGCACGCGGATGTCGAAGTGATCGACGACCGTCCGGTCGCCGAAGCGCTTGGTCAGCCCCGTCACATCGATGACGAGCGGCTCGTTCACTCGGCCCGCCCAATACTGACCGGTTGACCGGGCAGAACGCCGTTCTGGTTGCGCATGACCGCCTCGGTCAAAAACACCAGACGCTGCCGCTCGTCGCGCGAATAGATGATCGGCGGCGTGAACTGCGGGTCCGACGCAAAGTGGTCGACCGTCGCCGTCAATCCGTCCGCGCAGCCATCGCATGCAACGGTCACCACGTCGCCCATATGAAAGGACGACCGGTCGGCTTCGTTGACGTAGAACTTGATCTTGAGCGCATCACCGCCTGCAATCGACACCACCGGCGCCCCCGTGCCCGCGACTTCGCCGCTGGCATAATACAGCCGCTCCACCCGCCCCGCTTCCGGCGCAACGATCGTCCGGTTGGCCAGCGCCGCCTTGGCGTTGGTGGCGTCCGCCATCGCCGCGGCCGCCGTGCTCTTGGCCGCTGCCACGCTGGCCTCGGCGGCCGCTATCTGGTCATCGCGCGCCGGCAATTGGGCCACTGCCAGCTGCGCGTTGAGTTGCACAACCGCAGCATTCGCCGCATCGAGGCTCGCCTGCGCCTGGTCGAGCTGCGACTTGGGCACATTGCCCTTGGCGAACAGATCCTGCGTGCGTGCGAAATTCTGCTGCGCCAGTGCGAGGTTCGCTTCCGCCTGCGTCAGCGACGCCTGCGTCACCTGCAGCTCTTCGGGCCGCGCGCCCGTCCTGAGATTGGCGAGCGTCGCTTCAGCGGCACGCACCTGCGCCGCTGCCGCCTCGGCGCGCGCCACCGCCGCGTCGGACTGGGCCTGCTGCATCGAGGCATCGAGCGTGAACAACACATCGCCCTTGGCGACCACATCGCCTTCGGCCACGCGGATCGCTTCGATCGTCCCGCCGCTTGGCGCCGCCGCATACGAGTAGTCGGCCTCGACATAGCCGTTCCAAATTGGCGGAGCGGGATGCCCAACACCCGGAATGAACGACAACAGGCCCATCAGCCAGGCGAATGCATGATCCATCGCCGCCTCCTCAACTCGACATGAAACGCTTGTTGGAGTTCGGCGCGCTCAGCCCGTCGAACAGAATGGTCAGGTGGTTCTCGATCAGCTGCTCGACCGACAATCCCGCCGCCGGCCGGATGCCGAACACCTCGTCCATCAGCACATGCATCACGATTGGTCCGACGATGGAGCGCACCGTGAGCTCCGGATCCACCGGCCGCAGATGCCCTTCGACAATGCCCGCACGGATCAGCCCCATGATGCCGGGGATCACATGGTCCAGCACCTCGCGCCGATACATCTGCGCAAACTCGGGGAAGTTGATCATCTCCCGCATCATCAGCTTGGGAATAGCCATGACCTTGGGCTCGGCCAGCCGGCCGGCGAGCGTCTTGAGCGCCAGGGTGATCGGCACGCGCGGATCGCCCACATAGCCCTCAAGGAAACTCAGCGCGCTGGTCGCGATTGGCACGATCGCCCGGCGCACGAGGCCCTCCAGCACCGCCTCCTTGCTCGGAAAGTAGAGATACACCGCGCCCTTGCTCAGGCCGGCACGGGTCGCGATGTCCTCGACGCGTGTGCTGGCAAAACCGCGTTCGATGAACAGGTCCAGCGCCGCGTCCAACACTTCGTCCGGCCGCGCCTCGGCACGCCGCCTGAACTTGGGGCCTCTCTGCACGGCTTCCGCGCTCATCGCGTACTGACTCCTCGGCCATCTAGCTACTAACTGACCAGTCAGTTATTAGCAAGGCCGGTGGATCGGTCGGCTTCTGTCACACTACGGTCGTCCAAACCTGCCTTCTGCTGCGCCACATTCCGCGAGGCTCCCATGGACGACAAACCCGCCCCCGACACTGCCGAACTCCTTCAACTCGAGCGCATCAAGGCCGAAATCGCTGACAGCTTCGATGAGGAGCTGGAAACCCAGTTCGACGAAGACCGCCTGGACGAACTGGTCGCCGAAGAGCTCGACCAGCCCGGCAAGGGCCTCGAGCGCCAGACCTATTTCCGCGAGTTGTTCCGCCTGCAGCACGAACTGGTGCGACTGCAGGACTGGATCGTCCACAACAAGCTCAAGGTCGTCATTCTGTTCGAGGGCCGCGATTCCGCCGGCAAGGGCGGCGCCATCAAGCGCGTGGTGCAGCGGCTCAATCCGCGCGTCGCCCGCGTCGTCGCCCTTCCCGCGCCCACCGAGCGCGAGAAAAACCAATGGTACTTCCAGCGCTACGTCCCGCATTTGCCCACGGCCGGTGAAATGGTCCTCTTCGACCGCTCCTGGTACAATCGCGCCGGCGTCGAGCGCGTCATGGGCTTCTGCTCCGCCGAAGAGGTCGAGGAGTTCTTCCGCTCCGTCCCCGAGTTCGAGCGCATGCTCGTCCGCTCCGGCATCATCCTCATCAAATACTGGTTCTCGATCACCGACCAGGAGCAGGAGTTCCGCTTCAAGATGCGGATCAAGGACCCGCTGAAGCAGTGGAAGCTCTCGCCCATGGATATGGAGAGCCGCATCCACTGGGAAGACTACACCAAGGCCAAGGAAGAGATGCTGGCGCGCACCCACACCGCCGAGGCGCCCTGGTCCGTGGTCCACGCCGTCGACAAGAAGCGCGCCCGCCTCAACATGATCGACCACCTGTTGAGCCGCATCCCCTATGGCGATGTGCCCAAACAGGATGTCGAGCTGCCACCGCGCGTCCATCACCCGGACTATGTGCGCCACCCGGTCTCGCCCGAGCTTTACATCCCCGAGAAATACTAGGGAGCGCATAGCCAATCTGCGGCTCGGGAGCTTCGCAACGCAGCAGCGTTTGAGTAGCGTTCCTCCATCTCGGGGACATCAGATGGAAAAGTACGATCTCGTCGTCATCGGTTCGGGTCCGGCCGGCCGTCGTGCAGCCATCCAGGGCGCTAAGCTCGGTCACTCGGTGGTGGTGATCGAAAACCGGCTGCGCGTCGGCGGCGTCTCCGTCCACACCGGCACCATCCCGTCCAAGACCCTGCGCGAGACAGTCCTCAATCTCAGCGGCTGGCGCGAGCGCGGCTTCTACGGCCTCGCCTACCGCGTCAAAAAGGAAATCCAGGGCAAAGACCTCGGCGCGCGCCTCCGCATGACGCTCGACCACGAGATCAACGTCCTCGAGCACCAGTTCGCCCGCAACGGCGTCAAAACCATCGCCGGCCGCGCCCACTTCCTCGATCCGCATACGCTGGCGGTCGTCAACGCCGAGGAAGAAACCAAGGTCTCGGCAGAGAAGATCGTCATCGCCGTCGGCACCTCGCCCTATCGTCCGTCCAACATCCCCTTCAACGACAATTCGGTTTTCGACAGCGACAACATCGCTACCGATCCAAAAGTCCCGCGCAGCCTCACCGTCGTCGGCGCTGGCGTCATCGGCCTCGAATACGCGACGATCTTTTCGGCGCTCGACGTGCCGATCACTCTTGTTGAACCGCGCGAGCACTTCCTCGAATTCATCGACCGCGAGATCATCGAGGAGTTCGTGCACGAGCTGCGCAAGCGCGGCATGCAGCTGCGCCTCGGCGTCAAAGTTGAAGCGGTCGAGCTCGACCAGGCCGGCTGGACGGTCAGCACGCTGAGTGACGGCCGCAAGATCCGCACTGAAATGCTGCTCTACGCCGCCGGCCGCGTCGGCGCCACCGCCGACCTCGGCCTCGACACCTGCGGCATCGAAACGGATTCGCGCGGCCGCCTCAAGGTCGATCCCGTCACATACCAGACCACGCAGCCGCACATCTACGCTGCGGGCGATGTCATCGGCTTTCCCAGCCTCGCCTCCACTGCGATGGAACAGGGCCGCACCGCCGCCTGCCACGCCTTCGGCCTGCCCATCCCGACCCGCCCCGAAGTCTTCCCCTACGGCATCTACGCCGTGCCCGAGATTTCGACCATCGGCCTCTCCGAGCAGGAGGTCCGCCAGAAGGGCATCAACTACGAGATCGGCATCGGCCGCTTCCGCGAAACCTCGCGTGGACACATCATGGGTATCGAAGGCGGCATGATGAAGCTCATCTTCGCGCTAGAAAGCCGCAAGCTCCTCGGCGCCCACATCATCGGCGAAGGCGCCACCGAGCTGATCCACATCGGCCAGGCCGTCCTCAATCTCGGCGGCACCGTCGACTACTTCGTCGAAAACGCCTTCAACTACCCCACCCTCGCCGAAGCCTACAAAATCGCCGCCCTCGACGCCTTCAACCGCATGCGGTGAGCGCCACGCTCTCGGTGACTTCCCTGCGAAAGCAGGGACCCATGCATCAGCAAGCGCAAGGTGAGAGTTGGGTCCCAGCTTTCGCTGGGAAGTCGCGGGGCACTACTCGTGAAAAGACTAAGCCTTCGCAGCCTTCGGTCGCCGCAACTGCAGCAGCGTCACGATCAGCACACCCGCCGCCACACAGCCGATGATGATGGTCGCGAGCGCATTCACCTCAGGCGCCACGCCCAACCGCACCTTCGAGTAGATCACCATCGGCAACGTCGACGAGCCCGGCCCCGACACGAAACTCGCGATCACGAGGTCATCAAGCGAAATCGTGAACGCCAGCAGCCAGGCCGAAATCAACGCCGGCGCAATAATCGGCAGCGTCACGTCGAAGAACACGCGCACCGGCGTTGCCCCGAGGTCCATTGCCGCCTCTTCGAGGCTGAGGTCGAGATCGACCAGCCGGCTCTGCACCACTACCGTCACATAGGCCATGCAGCAGATCGAATGCGCGATCACGATCGTGAGCACGCCGCGACCCGCGGGCCAGCCGATGATCGCCTGCATCGAGACGAACAGCAGCAGCAGGGCGAGCCCTGTGATCACGTCGGGCATCACCAGCGGCGCCGACACCGTCGCCTGGAGGATCGTCTTGCCGCGGAACCGGCGGAAGCGCACCAGCGCATAGGCGCACAGCGTCCCCAGCACCAGCGCAATCGTCGCCGACGTCGCCGCGATCTGGAGGCTCAACCCCGCCGCCGGCAACAGCTGCGGATCGGCCCACAGGCTGCTATAGCTCGCGAGCGAAAAGCCCGACCACACCGTCACCAGCCGGTTCGCATTGAACGAAAAGATCACGAGCGCGATGATCGGCGCGTAAAGGAACACAAAGCCCATTGTCGCGACGATCGGGATAAGGGGCGACTTCCGCATCAGCGCCGCTCCACCACGGCATTCTGCGCGCGCTGCATCAGCATAAACGGGATCACCACGATGAACAGCATGGTGATCGCCAGCGCGGCGGCGCGCGGCCAGTTCGTCTTGCCGAAGAACTCGTCCCAAAGGATGCGACCGATCATCTGCGTACCCGGTCCGCCCAGCAGCGACGGGATCACGAACTCACCGATCGCCGGAATGAACACCAGCATCGCACCGGCGACCACGCCGGGCATCGACAACGGCAGCGTGATGGAGAGGAACGTCCGGATCGGGCGCGCGCCAAGGTCCGCGGACGCCTCGAGCAGCGAGCCGTCAAGCTTCACGAGATTGGTGTAGAGCGGCAGGATGAAGAACGGCAGATACGAATAAACGATGCCGACATAGACCGCGAAGTCGGTCTGCATCATCACCAGCGGCGGCACGCCGAACAGCCCGAGGAAATTGTTGATGACGCCCTCGCCGCGCAGGAAGCTCGACAGCGCATAGACGCGCAGCAGGAACGACGTCCAGAACGGCAGGATGACGAGCATCAGCAGGATGTTGCGCCAGCGGTCGGGCGCCCGCGCGATCACATAGGCCATGGGATAGCCAATAAGCACCGCGATGGCCGTCGAGATCGCCGCAATACGGATCGAGCTCAGGAACGCCGTCATGTAAACATTGAGCTGCGCCGTATAGAGCGTCACCAGGAACAACGCTCCAGCGACGATAGCCACCGCATAGACCGCAAGAACCGCCGGCGTCTCGGCCGTCTGCGTGATCCCCCGCGCAATCCACAACGCCAGCAGCGCAACGCCGAGATTGAAGATGAGGTCGAACCAGAACCCCGCTCCAACGGTGGAGCCCTCGATCAGCTTCAGATAGTTGGAAAGATGCAGCGTCAGCTGCACCGTCCCGCTGTCGGTGGTCAGCAGGTCCGAATAGGGCGGTTGCCCGAATTGCTTGACCGCCAACGAAATGCCGAACACCACCAGCAGCGGGATCAGGAAGAACACCGTCAGCCACAGCGCGGGCGCCGCGATCACGAGCCCACGGCCCGAAATGCCGATCGCGGCGAGCCCGCGCTGCACGAACTCCCAGGGCCGCTGCTGCGTTTGGGCTGGCGACGTCGTCATGACACCAGAACCGAACCCGATGAGCCGGCCCAGCTCGCCCAGACCGTCTCGTCCCACGAGATCGCCTCGGGGTCGCCGCGCAGCGCGTTGGTCTTGGTCACGCGGAAGTAGCGCCCGCTCTCGAGCTTGACCTGATACACGGTCATGTCGCCGAGATAGGCGATGTCCTCGACATAACCTTTGACGATATTGGCATCCTCGGGGATACCCGGTTGCGGCGCCGGCTTGTCGCGCGTCAGCACGACCTTCTCCGGCCGGATCGCCCACCACAGGCGCTGTTCCGGCGAGCAGTCGACGCCGTGGCTCACATAGATATCCGTGCCCAGTTCCTGCGAGCGGATACGCACATGGTCCGGCTCGTCCTCGGTCACCACGCCTTCCACCATATTGGCCGAGCCGATGAAGTTGGCGACGAAGCGCGAATTGGGGAACTCGTAGATCTCGGTCGGCTCGCCCACCATGGCGATCTCGCCCTGGTTCATCACGCCGATCCGCGTCGCAAGGCTCATCGCCTCTTCCTGGTCGTGCGTCACCACGATGAACGTAACGCCCAGCGTCTCCTGAATCTTCACCAGCTCGAACTGCGTCTCTTCGCGCAGCTTCTTGTCCAGCGCACCGAGCGGCTCGTCGAGCAGCAACAGCTTGGGCTCCTTGGCCAGCGCGCGCGCCAGCGCCACGCGCTGCCTTTGCCCGCCCGACAGCTGGCTGGGCTTGCGCTGCCCATAACCATCGAGCTTGACCAGCTTGAGCAGCTCATCGACTCGAGTCGCGATGGCCTCGCGCGGCATGCGATCGCGCTTGAGGCCATAGCCGATGTTCTGCTCGACAGTCATATGCGGGAATAACGCATAGGACTGGAACATCATATTAACGGGACGGCGATAGGGCGGCACATTGGCCATATCCTGCCGGTCGATCTCGATCGTCCCCGACGTCGGCGCCTCGAACCCGGCCAGCATGCGCAGCAGCGTCGACTTGCCCGAGCCCGAACCACCCAGGAGGCAGAACAGCTCGCCTTGGTAGATATCGAGCGACACGTCGGCCACCGCGGCGACGTCACCGAACTTCTTGGTGACGTTGCGGATGCGCACAAAGGGCTTGGCGTTCGGATCGCGCCAGGGGCGCGTATCGGCGACGAGTTGCGGCTTCTTGGCCATGAAACGGGGCCCCCGATGGAGAGGACGGGGCCGAAGCCCCGTCCTGAATGCGTTTTACGAGCCCGCCTTGATGCGTTGCCAGGTCTCAGTCAAGAGCTCATCGTAGTCCGGCGAGTGCGCCTTGAGGGTGAAGAGCTTGGCAGAAACCTCCGGCGTCGGGTAGATCGCCGGATCGTCCTTCACAGCCGGATCGATGAACTCAAGCGCCGCCTTGTTGCCCGAGGCGTAGTACACATAGTTCGTGTTGGCCGCGGCCACATCCGCGCGCAGCATGAAGTCGATGAACTTATGCGCATTGTCCGGATGCGGCGCGTCGGCCGGGATCGCGAACAGGTCGAACCACTTGAGCGCGCCCTGCTTGGGGATCACGTAGCCCACTTCGACGCCGGCATTGGCATCGGCCGCTGCGGCCTGCGCGATGAACACGTCGCCGGAATAGCCGACCGACAGGCACACTTCGCCATTGCCCAGATCGTCGATGTACTGCGACGAGTTGAAGTAGCGCACATACGGACGGATCGACATCAGCAGCGCCTCGGCCTTGGCGAGGTCGTCGGTGCTCTCCGAGTTCGGATCGAGCCCCAGATAGTTCAGCGCCGTCGCCATGATCTCGGCCGGAGCGTCGAGCAGGGTCACGCCGCAATCGGCGAGCTTGCCGACAATCTCGGGATTGAACACGATGTCCCAGGTGTCGAGCGGCTGGTCGCCCAGGCGTTCCTTCACCTTGCCGACATTATAGCCGATCGCGGTAGTGCCCCACATGTAGTCGACCGAGTGGGCATTGTCCGGATCATGCGCCGCGGTCGCGGCCATCACGTCGGGGTCCATGTTGCCGAGGTTGGTCAGCTTGGACTTGTCGAGCGGCAGGAACAGGCCGGCCGCGACTTGCCGCTCGAGGAAAAAGCCCGAGGGCACCACGACGTCGTAGCCCGAGCTGCCCGCCAGCAGCTTGGCTTCGACCAGTTCGTTGCTGTCGAACACGTCGTAGTTGACCTTGATCCCGGTCTCGGCCTCGAACTTGGGGATCGTGTCCTCGGCGATGTAGTCCGACCAGTTGTAAACGTTGAGGACCTTCTCTTCCTGCGCAAACGCGGCCGCGCTGCTGAGCAGCAGGGCGCCGAGCGAGAGGGCGAGCGACTTATTCATGATGCGTCTCCTTGTCATCGGGGGCGTACCCGCTTGCTGCGGGGATCGTTGAAAAGACTGAACCGCCACGGAGGTCATCCGGTGGCGGCTTGGGTGAGGTCTGGATACGGGGCCGGGCTGGCCAAGCGGCGAGCGTATTCGCCGGGAAACTGGTTGGCAGCGATCTGAGCGCTCAAGAGCGCGTCGGGGTCCGGAGGGCGGTCCGAACCAAACACCAGGGTGCGCAGCGGAGTGAATCCCGGAGCGAGCGTTTCGATTGGCCGGACCCTAGAGCCAAAACCCAGGCCCGACAAGAGATTGGAAGGGACGATCGGGCGCGGCCACTTGACGCTTTCGGGTCGCCGCACTCTAACGGGCGGATAAGCCCTGCAGCAGGTATCCGTGCCCGATTTTCCCTTTCTCAAGCTGAGCCCCGAGGTCGCCGACGCCCTCAATGAAGGCCGCGCCGTCGTCGCCCTCGAATCGACCATCATCACCCACGGCATGCCGTATCCGCAGAACCTGTCGATGGCAGGCGAGGTGGAGGCCATCGTTCGTGCCGCTGGCGCCATCCCCGCAACCATCGCCATCATGGATGGCGCGTTCCGCGTCGGGCTCGAACAGCGTGATCTCGAACAGCTCGCCGAAACCGGCATGAAGGCGGCCAAGGCCTCGCGCCGCGACGTGGCCGCGCTGCTCACCCGCAAGATCACTGCGGGCACCACAGTCGCCACCACCATGCAGGCCGCCGAGATGGCCGGCATCCAGCTGTTCGCCACTGGAGGCATCGGCGGCGTCCACCGTGGCGCTGAACTCAGCTTCGATATCTCCGCAGACCTCGAAGAGCTGAGCCGCACCCCCGTCGCCGTCGTCTGCGCCGGTGCCAAAGCCATCCTCGATATCCCTAAGACCCTCGAAGTGCTCGAGACCAAGGGCGTGCCGGTAATCGGCTACGGCACCGACGATTTCCCCGCCTTCTGGACCCGCTCGAGCGGGCTCAAGGCCGACCAGCGCTTCGACACCCCGGCAGGGATCGCCGAAATGCTCGAGCTGCAGTTCGCGCTCGGCATGGGTGGCGTCCTCATCGGCAACCCGATCCCCGCAGCCGACGCGATGGACCCCACCTATATCTCGTCCACCATCGAGCAGGCCCTCGAGGGCGCCGACGCCGCCGGCATCTCAGGCAAGGCGACGACGCCCTACCTGCTCAAGCGCATCTTCGAGCTCACCGGCGGCAAAAGCCTCGTCTCCAACATCGCGCTGGTGAAAAACAACGCCCGCGTCGCAGCCGAGATCGCCGTCGCCCTCGCCGCGAGGCGCGCCGATGACTGACACCAGAATCGTCGTCGTCGGCGACACCATTACCGACATCATCGTGATGCCTGAGGGCCCGATGGTCCGCGGCTCGGACCGGCGAGCCAAGATCCGCCAGAAACCCGGTGGCTCCGCCGCCAATCACGCCGTCTGGCTCGGCAGCCTCGGCATGGACGTCACGTTCGTCTCCCGCGTCGCGACCGCCGACCTCGACACCAGCGTCGCCTACTTTAAGACCCGTGGCGTCGGCGCCCGCCTCATCGGCGACACCACCCTGCCCTCGGGCGTTCTCATCTCGATCGTCGACTCCGACGGTGAGCGCAGCTTCCTCACCGATCGCGGCGCCAATCTCAATCTTGCCGCCGAAGACCTGCCCTTCTCGCTGCTCGACGGCGTCACGCTGCTCGTCGTCTCCGGCTACTCCTTCTTTACCGAAGGTCCTCGCGCCGCCGTCACAGCTCTGATGCGCGAAGCCCGCGAGCGAAAGATTGCCACTGCCGTCGACCCGGCCTCTGTCGGCTTCCTCCGCGAGGTCGGTCCCGAGAGCTTCCTTAAGTGGACGCAGGGCACCGGCACGATCTTTGCCAATCTCGACGAAGCCCTCGAGCTTACCGGCTCCGTCGACCTCAACCTCCAGATGCAGACGCTCGGCCGCTTCTATGATCGCGTCGTGATCAAACGCGGCGTCGCCGGTGCCGCCGTCGGTAGCCGCAAGGGCGTCACGCTATCGATGCCGGCCCCAATGAGCGATGTGATCGATACGACTGGCGCCGGTGATGCCTTCGCCGCCGCCTTCCTCGCCGCCGAACTCACGGGCAAGCCGCTTGATGAGTGCCTCCGCTCCGGTATCGCCGCGGGCTCCAAGGCCGTCGGCAATATCGGCGGTCAGCCCGACTGATCGCGCGCGGGTCGTACGAGGATCGTTCTAGACTAGAACTTCCATCCAGCCGTCAGGCCGAAGGTGTTGATCCCGTCATTGGGCGAGCAGTTGAATACCACGCCCGAGATGTGCTTCCAGGTCGCCGTCAGCGACACCTTGTCGTTGACGTCGTACCCCAGGCCATATTGCCACTCGGCCAGCACTGGACAGCCGAGATTGCGGTACCCGGCCGGCGCGCTCGACATGTAGCCATTGTGCACCGCAAGCCCTAGGCCCGCTTCGACGTACCAGGGGCTCTCGCTGAACTGGTAGTGCCAGTTGAGGCCCGCATGGAGGAAACTCTCATGCCCGCTGAAGCTGATCACGCCGCCGAAATTGGGGCGCGCACCGCCGATCCAGGCGAAAAGATCGGGCGACTCCATGATCACTTCGAACATCGCCGAATCCAGGCGCGCCTGCTTGAAGCTCAAGAGGTCCGGCTCGATCGGCATGCGGAAGGCGTTGAGCTCGAGGTTCGAGAATGCCGGCCCTAGCCGGACCTCCTGAGCATGCAGCATCTCGCCCAAATTCTGCATCGACTGCAGCACGCCGATATTGCTGTAGTCGAACGTGGGCAGCGGATCGCGATAGGCATCGGTATGGATGCGCACGCCGACCTGGCCCTGGATGACATCGCCCAGCGTGCCGAAACTCTGCGTTGACGACACCTCGGCATTGATGCCGATCGCGTCCGTCACGAGGTACTCGGCACCCGCCGTGGCGCGCCAGCCCCAGCCTGAGGCGACATTGGTGTCGCGGCCTGCGCCGAGCATGCCGTAGATCGTCGCCCGGTCGATAACGACGCCCAGCTTGGCGTTGGTCATATGCGAGTCTTCGCCGACGACGCCGTCATTGTAGATGATGCCGGTGATGTCGATGCCGGCGTAGAGATTGTTCGTCAGGAACCAGTTGTAGCCCACCGCCGCAACGAGCGTCGCATTCGGGCTGCCATTGCCGTAGCCGCCTGACGCGCCGATATACGGGCCTTCGAACAGCTGCCAGTTGAGCGCCGGTTCCGGATCGAGCAGTAAATCCTCGGCAAGCGCTGGCGCAGCTGTCAGTAGAGCGACGGCCGCCGCCAAACTCGTAAGGTACTGCCGATACACCCTGGATCGCCCCCAATCGCTTTGGGCACAATACGGTGAGCAACGTCACGCCGCAACAGCGCTAGACTTGTTGCGCAGAACATGTTGCTCGGCAGCAACGTGTGGATTTTGTTAAGGATTATTGCCGGCTGGCGGATTTGAGCGATGGCCCGAAGTCGTTCCGCGGAAGACCTGGATGTGGCTGGCGCGTCCCAAGCGGCTCGTTACACGGCGAAAATCGCCGCCTGGGGCCTCAGCTCACCTCTAGAGGCTGCAAGCACCAGGCGGGCACATCACTTCGGCATTCGATCCGCAGCTTCGATGGCCGGCTATTTGGCGAGGTGATCGTTGAAACCCTGAATGGCCCTCGGACCAAACACGCCATCGATCTTGCCTGAATAGAACCCGCCCGCCGTGAGCAGTTCTTGCACCGCCACACGTGTCGCCTTCGAAAACTCCCGGAAACCGGCCATTGCACTTGCCGCGACCGGGCCATCGGCGCTTGCCGACATCAGGTCCGCAGCTGCGTTTGCCGCGGCGTCGGGCGCATCCGTCTTGTCAAGTATTCGTGCTCGGTAAAAGTACCCGTAAGCTGTGTCCCCTGCCTCGATGGCGGAGGTGTATTGCTCGGTAGCGAGGCGGTCGTCTTCGTCGACTCCGGCGCCGCGATCGTAGATGTAGGCCAGCCCCAGATACGCACGCTTGTCGGCTCGCTGGCTTATGGCCTTCTCGAACCACTTTTTGGCGGCTGTGTAGTCGTAGGGTTTTTCGTCGAGCGCCACGAACCCAAGATCGATCATCGCGGAGGCATTGTCGGCCAGTGCTGCGCGGTTGAGCCAGTCCAGGTAAGCTGCACGATCTGCGGTAACACCCTTTTGGCCATCCTTGTAGGCGAGCGCCAGGGCATACATCGCATCGGGCTGCTCACGATTGGCCGCCGCGAGTAGCCACTGCGCACTGACGTCGCCCTCGGTACGGAGCGACATCTCCCACATCGCGGCCGGATCGTTCTTGGCCACCCTCTGGGTGTAGATTGCCAGAGCTGCCGCCGCGTCCCCGGAGCGGTCGTACAACCTCCCAAGTTCGAGACTGGCTTCGGGACTATCCAGAGCAAAACCCAGCATGAGTGCATGCTCGACATCGCTCGAAGCGACATCGCCTGGATTCTCCATGTAGAGCTGCCCGATCATCTTCCAGGCTTCGGTCGAGCCGGACAATGCCGCCTTCTGTAAGAGCGCAAGGACGGCGTCGAGGCTGGCTCCGTTGGTAACCTTGTCGCGGATCGCGGCCACGAGCCCCTGGGGCTCACCGAGTTCGGCGGCTCGGCTAAAGTGCTCGATGGCTTGAGCTTCGTCGCGCGTAACGCCGCGACCTTGCCAGTACATGTTGCCGAGGGCCCGCTCTGCAGCGCCGTACCCGGCGGTCGCAGCCGCTTCGAATTCGACGAGTGCAGACGAATAGGACTTTTGCGCGAGACTGGCCCTCCCAAACAGGTAGCGTATCTGCGGATTAGAAGGATCAGCCTGGCTGGCGATACTGCACGCTGCCGTCGACGCAGAAGTCAGGGCACTGTCTTTCACGCCCGGGTAGAAGGCGACCGTCTGCGGATCGTCAGGATCGGCCGCTAGGGTATAGCACAACACGGCCGCAGGGCTCCCAGGCTCCAATTCTTTGGCGGCGTAGGCCGCTTGGGTCGAGGCGGCGACGCACGTGCTGGCCAGGGCCATGTACACCAGCTTGCTTAACAGCGATTTGGACACTCTCTTCTCCCGTCGTGCCGCAGAGTCCGACTTATTCCAATTGCCTGACGACAACAATTCCTCGACTGGAATAGGGTTACTTCGGCACGAAGTAATGCGGCGCAATCGCCCTCAGAAGATCTCTCTAGATCATCGTTCGAACGCTGACGCGTCGCCTTCGCCAAAAAGTCGCTCCCGGGGCGGTTGTCCCGGGAGCTGCGTTTTTCACCTCAATGATGCGCTGACCATTACGGCTTGACGGGCGGCTTTGCCGGCGGCGCGGGCGGCTGGGCCGGCGGCGTCGCAGGCGGCTGGGCCGGCGGCGTCGCAGGCGGCTGAGCCGGCGGTGTCGCAGGCGGCTGGGCCGGCGGCGTCGGAGGCGGCTGCTGGGTCGGCGGCGTCGCAGGCGGCTGGGCCGGCGGTGTCGCAGGCGGCTGCTGGGTCGGCGGCGTCACGGGCGGCTGCTCGGTCGGCGGCGTCACGGGCGGCTGCTCGGTCGGCGGCGTCACGGGCGGCTGCTCGGTCGGCAGCGTCTGACGGGCTGCTCGGTCGGCAGCAGGTGGCTGCTCAGTCGGCGGTGCGGGCGGCTGCTCGCTCGGCAGCACAGGCGGTGCCGGCGAACCGGCGGCTGAGGCGGCGCAGGCGGCTGCTCGAGTCAGCGGTGCAGGCGGCTGCTCGCTCGGCGGCGTCACGGGCGGTTGCTCGCTCGGCGGCACAGGCGGCGTCGGCGGGACCGGCGGCTTGGCGGCGCAGGCGGCTGCTCAGGCGGCGTCGGAGGGGACCGGCGGCTGAGGCGGCGCGAGGCGGCTGCTCGAGGCGGCGTCGGCGGAACCGGCGGCTGAGGCGGCACAGGCGGCTGCTCAGGCGGCGTCGGCGGGACCGGCGGCTTGGGCGGCGCAGGCGGCTGCTCAGGCGGCGTCGGCGGGACCGGCGGCTTGGGCGGCGCAGGCGGCTGCTCAGGCGGCGTCGGCGGGACCGGCGGCTTGGGCGCAGGCGGCTGCTCAGGCGGCGTCGGCGGGACCGGCGGCTTGGGCGGCGCAGGCGGCTGCTCGGGCGGCGTCGGCGGGACCGGCGGCCCAGGCGGCGCAGGCGGCTGCTCGGGCGGCGTCGGCGGGACCGGCAGCAGGCGGCGCAGGCGGCTGCTCGGGCGGCGTCGGCGGGACCGGCGGCTTGGGCGGCGCAGGCGGCTGCTCAGGCGGTGCCGGAGGAACCGGCGGCGGGCGGCTGACCAGGCGGCTTCGGCGGCACATGTTCATGCGGCGGCGGCGGCGGCGGTGGCGGCGGCGGTGGCGGCGGCGGTGGCGGCGGCGGCGGCGGCGGCGGTGGCGGCGGCGGCGGCGGCGGCGACGGTGGCGGCGGCGGTGGCGGTGGCGGCGGCGGCGGCGGCGGCGGTGGCGGCGGCGGTGGCGGCGGCGGCGGTGGCGGCGGTGGCGGCGGCGGTGGCGGTGGCGGCGGCGGTGGCGGTGGCGGCGGCGGTTCGTTATGCCCCGGGTTCGAGCCGCTTCCGTAGATGTCCAGGCTCGCTACATCGACAGGGCGAACCAGGCACAGCGTGTTCGCTGTTTCGATAATGTCATGCCGCAGAGCTGCACTCTGCGTTCCGGCTGCAAGCACTCGCAGGCCGTCAGCAGCATTCAAACAGATCTTGAGCGAAACGCGGGGAGTCCTCGACTCCTCGGCAATCTGGAGTTCCAGAGCTCGAATTTCTCGGTCAGTGGCGGCACTCGCAGGCCGGCCGACGAGGAAATTGAGCGCTGTTTGGGGGCAAGCCACGCCCTGCCGTAAATCCGGACAGTTTGCTTCGACTTGGCTTGCGGTCAGCAGCGTCTGCGCTTGGACCGGCGAGAGTGCGAGGAAGGTCGACACCGTCCCCGCAATGATCCCCAAACCAAGCGCGAACATGCGTTGCGGCATGTTGCACTCCTAATACTAACACACGCCGCAACTAACGAATTGGTAACCACTCCGATAATGTTTGACAATCTCGAATCGAGACTTGGTAAATGCCGCTAACGAATCGCACCCGATTAAGCGTCTGTGTCGGTTCACTTTTCGAGTCATACGCTCAGCGAGCAGTCTCGCCGGCACCCCCGAGCAGCCTGGGTCTTTCGCACAAAGACGAGCCAGCTACGCACTGGTTATCCACAGCAGATATGGCTCTGGACAGCCCGACCCGTCTTCCTCCTCAGCCGCCATAGCGGCTGCCAGCAAGCGGCGTCTTTGAGACGCTGCGCAAGCCCGAACCGAGAAGTGGCTAGAGGAGGAAATCCCTGGCCAAACTCACGGCCAAGTCCTTCTTTGTTGCTAGGGGAATGCCGGCTGGTGGAGCTGAGGGGAATCGAACCCCTGACCTTATCATTGCGAACGATACGCTCTCCCAACTGAGCTACAGCCCCGTCCGCCGGCGGGTGCTACATAACCAATCGCCCCCGCCGCGCCTAGCCCTTTTTTCGCCTAGGCCAGGCGCTGTGCGATGAGGCTGCGGGCCGCGGCGATCGTCGCATCCTCGGCCGAAATCAGCGGATGGCCGAGAAGCGCCGTGACCGCGCTCGCGTCGGCGCGCTTGACCACGCCCAGCTCACCGATGTTGCCGCGCGCATCTTCGTCGATGACGGCGAACATCCGCACCAGCCAGTCGGGCGCTTCGAAGCGCGGCAGTTTGCCGGCCCGCTCGGGGATCGCCGGACGGAGCACATCGGCAATCTGCATCAGCGACAGCGTTCCGCTGCCCATCGGGAAGCGCTGCCCGCGTGCCCCGGGGTCGGTCATGGCTCGGACGTGCGCCTCGGCGACGTCGCGGATGTCGATCACCACCTGGTAAAAGCGCGCCGCCGCGGGCAGCGATCCGTCGAACATTCGGGCCAACAGCCCCACCGAGGTGCCGGGGTCGTCGTCGAGCAGCGGCCCGAAGATGGAGCCCGGATTGATGGTCGACAGATCGTTGTGGCGACCGGCCGCGTCCATGATGCGCCACGCTTCGCGTTCGGCTTTCACCTTGGATTCGGTGTAGGCGCTGACGTCGGGCGCGTCCGGATTTGTCCAGTCGGCCGCCGTGAACGGGGCGGTGCGCGTCTTGTCGTGGCCGTACATGATGGCGGCCATCGACGATGTCACCACGATGCGCTCGACCTTGCCGCGCAGCGCCGCCTCGAGCGCGCGGCGCGTGCCATCCACCGCCGGGCGGACCAGCTCGCCGCGGTCGCGCGGCTGCTTGATGACGAACGGCGACGCCGTGTGCTGCAGGTAGCGCACATCAGCCATCGCCTCGTCCCAGCCGCCGTCGGAGAGAAGATCGAGCGCCACGAATTCGAGCCGGCTCACATCCCCGCCCGCCCGCTGCAGCGTATCGCGAACCTTGGCGGTCTTCTTCATATCGCGGACGCTGCCGCGCACGATGTAGCCCGCATTCAGCAACGCCAGCGCGACATGTCCACCAAGGAAGCCCGAGATGCCGGTGAGCAAGACGCGGTCAGCCATGATCGTTCTCCGTGACAATTGAACGAAACATATGATAGTCGTTCAATCCGTTCAATGAGGATTCCTTGAAGGCCTCCCAAGCCCGCGCAGATCGGATTCTCGACGCCGCCATGGCGTTGATCCTTAAGCTCGGCCTGCGCGGCACGAGCATGGAGGCGATCGCCCGGCAGGCCGGCATCGCCAAGCCCACGCTCTACGCCTACTTCCCCGACAAGCCCACCATCTTCGCCGCGCTCGTCGACAGGCTGATCGGCCAGTGGCGCAGCGTGTTCATAAACGCACTCAACGGCGACGGCGACGTCGTGCAGCGCATTGCCGCCGCCATGACCGCCAAGCACAAGGCCGCGCGCCGCCTGCTCGAGGGCTCGCCACATGCCGACGCGCTCTACGCCGAACACGACCGCAGCGGCGCAGCCCAGTTTGCGATCTTCGAGGCCGAATTGGCGTCCGCCATCGAGGCGGAGCTGGCGAAAGCCGGCGTCGTGCGCGCCCGCATCATCACGCAGTTCTTCCTCGCCGCCAGCGACGGCATCGGCCGCCGGGCTCAATCGGCAGCGGAGCTCGGACCAGCCTTCCGCCTGCTCGCCGAACGATTACTGCGGCCCGAGCTCGCCGGGGGCATTCCTCCAGCTGAGTGATGCGGCTATGGTTCTCCTGTCATTGGAGGCTCCCATGGTCGCAACCGCATTCTTGCTCTTCGTCCTCAATTCCAGCGGACTCCCCGCCCTGACAGCGCTCGCCGCCTTCCCCACCGAGGAATCGTGCAAGACGGCGGCCACAGTCATCACCGCCGCCCTGAGCGCGGGCGACGAACCCGCCAAAGTCGCCTGCTTCTCCGCCACCTCCATCCAGGACCTCGCCAAAGCCAACGGTCTCGGATCGGAGTAAGCCGCTCACACCGGCCCACCTCCCCCTCTGACGGGGGAGGTACCGCAGCTTGGCCGAAGGCCTAGCGGAGGTAGGAGGGGGTGCGAACGGGCAGGATTGAGCGAAACATATCCCCCTGCGCTGTCCCGATGGCTGCCCCACCCACCGTGACTTCCCTGCGAAAGCAGGGACCCAAATCTCCACCCGCGCGAACTGCGAGTTGGATCCCAGCTTTCGCTGGGAAGGCACCGTGGCAGGGCACACGCGCAGTTCATGCTCCACCAGCCAATGGTGAGCTCCCCACCCGAACAATTATTCCCCATCGTCCTCACCCCACGAACACCCCATTGCCCAAACCCGCATTGATCCGCGGCCCCCGCAGGCGTATCTCCCGCCTGTCGGCGACTGTGCCGGCGATGTTCTCAGGGCGGGGCGAAATTCCCCACCGGCGGTAGTGGTGGCAACACCTAGCCCGCGAGCGCTCTCCTTCGGGAGAGGTCAGCAGATTTGGGTGCGATCCCCGAGCCGACGGTCACAGTCCGGATGAAAGAGAACGGTTTGACGGATGCCGCCTTCGGTCGGCAGCCGCCGATCCGTCCGTACACCCTGAGGAAACTGGTGACGGAAAGGATCGACATGAACCAGATTTCCTCGACTAACACTGCAAGCGGCGCCGTCTCGGGCGCCCTCCTCATGCTCGTGGCGAGCCTCGCTTTCGCGGGCACTAACGTGCTCCAGAGCTATCTCGCCTGGCCCATCGGCATGCCGTCGACCGGCATGACATTCTGGCAATACCTCATCGCCACCATCATCGCCCTGCCCCTGATCCTGAGGATTGGCGTCGGCAACCTTCGCACTGCCCATCCGCTCGCGCATGAAATCCGCGCCTTCGTGTCGGCGCTCGGCGTGCACGTTTTCGTCTATGCCTTCGCCTCGGGCATGCCCGTGTGGCAGGTCGTGGCCCTGCTCGCCACCGGTCCGTTGTTCATCGTGCTCGGCTCGGTCCTGTTCCTCCGCGAGCGCGTCACGCCGGTCCGCCTCGTCGCTGCCCTGCTCGGCTTTGCCGGCGCGCTGATGGTGTCAGGCATCGGCACCGACGGCTTCACGGCGCTGGTGCTGCTTCCCATCGTGGCCGCCGCCCTCTGGGCGACGACGGACGTGCTCACCAAGTATCTCGCAAAGCTCGGCGAGACGCCCGAGACGCTGACCATCTCGCTGCTCGTCCTGATCACGCCCAACCACCTGCTGATCCTGCTCGCGGCAACGCTGCTGTCGCAGGTTCCCGGACTGCTGCCAGCGGGCGTCGCGACGGGCTTCCCGTTCGCGCTCCCTGCCGACCTCGGCCTCTGGCTGCTCCTGCTCCTCGGCGTGCTGACGGCGGTGGCGCAGTACTTCCTCGCCTTCGCCTACAAGACCGCCGACGCGACCTACCTTCAGCCCTTCGGCGATCTGAAGGTGCCGCTGACGGCAGTGATCGGCTTCATCTTCCTCAGCCAGGTCCCCACGCTCTGGTTCTGGATCGGCACCGCCCTCATTGTCGGCGCCTCCCTCCTCATCTTCTTCGCCGAAGCCGGAAACCGGAGAAATGCGACGCTCGCGGCGGCGTGACCAGTCAGGCGGGTGGGGAGCTTTGCCGCGGGCTAGCCGCTTGCACGGCGCCCCACCGCCCGATAGTGAAGCCCCATGGCGCTCAACCAGCGAGACACCGATTTCTTCCGCCCCATGTGGCGCCGCGTCCTCGCGACAGCGGTAGTGGCGGCGTGGTGCGCTTACGAGACCTTCTTCTCGCGCGATCAGCTGTGGATCACCATCACGGGCGTCGCGGTCGTCTATTGCGTCTGGAACTTCTTTCTACGCTACCCCAAGGATCCGGGGACACCGCCGGGTACCACCGGCAGCGGGACACCTCCCGCTGCCTCGTCCAGTTCGCTGGACAGCGATGGTGCGCCAAAGGCTTAAGCCTGTTGCCCGGGCGCGCTTGACCGATCTGCCCTCCCCCGCGATAGAAGCGCCACCTCCCGGAGCCTGATATGTCCGCCGATTTCGTCCTGACGCTGAGCTGCGCCGACCGTCCCGGCATCGTTGCCGCCGTCACCACCGAGCTTGCCTCGCTCAGCGCCAACATCTCCGAATCCAATCAGTTCTGGGATCGCGAGACCGGCACCTTCTTCATGCGCCTCGCCTTCACCGCGCCGGCAGGCGTCGATCGCGACGCTCTCGAACGCGCGCTCCGCCCCGCCATCGAACGCTTCGGCATGCGCACCACGCTCGTCGATGCCGGCCGCAAGAAGAAAATCCTCGTGATGGTATCGAAGTTCGACCACGCGATGCTGCATCTGCTCTACCAGATCCGCGTCGGCTGGCTCGACGCCGAGGTCGCCGCCATCGTCTCCAACCACGAAGACTCGCGCGCCACGGCCATCTACGAAGAGATCCCCTACCACTATCTGCCCATGGGCACAGACAAGGCCGCGCAGGAAGCCGAGGTGCTCAAGCTCGTCAAAGACACCGGCGCCGAGCTCGTCATCCTCGCGCGCTACATGCAGATCCTGTCGAGCGGCTTTGCGACCCGGCTCTACGGCCAGATCATCAACATCCACCACTCGTTCCTGCCCAGCTTCAAGGGCGCCAAGCCCTACCACCAGGCGCATGAGCGCGGCGTCAAGATCATCGGCGCGACCGCCCACTACGTGACGCCCGACCTCGACGAGGGCCCGATCATCGAGCAAGAAACCGCGCGCGTGAACCACGCCATGACGCCCGACGAACTGATCGCCGTCGGCCGCGACATCGAGAGCCGCGTCCTCGCCCGCGCCGTAAAACTCCATCTCGAGAGCCGCGTCATGCTCAACGGCAAGCGCACGGTGGTGTTCGGCTAGACGGTGGCAAGTACCTCCATCTTCGCTGACCGACGCGGCCTCATCGCCATCGCCACGTTCTGCTGCCTGCTCTGGGGCAGCGCCGTCCCCGCGGTGAAATTCGGCTACGGCCTCATCGGCATCGCGCCCGGCGACACGCCCTCGCTGCTGCTGTTCGCCGGCATGCGCTTCTCGCTCGCGGGCCTCATCCTCCTCGCCTACGGCCTGATGACGAGCCGCCCCATCCGGCTCAAGCCGCGCCGCTTCGGCGAAGTCACCCTCCTCGGCCTCGGCCAGACCGTGGTGCAATACGTCTGCTACTACATCGGCCTCGCCCACACGACCGCGGTCAAGACCTCGATCCTCTCATCGACGCTCGTCTTCTTCTCGGTGCTCCTCGCCCACTTCATCTACAGCGACGACAAGCTCAACGGCCGCAAGATGCTCGGCGTCCTGCTCGGCTTTGCCGGCGTCGTCGCCGTCAACTTCGCCGCCGCCGGCACGCTCGACTTCCACTTCTCGCCAATGGGCGAAGGCCTGCTGCTGATCTCGACCTTCGCCGGCTCGCTCGCCGCCATCTATGGCCGCCGCCTGAGCCAGGACATGGACGCCACGGTGATGACCGGCTGGCAGCTGCTGATCGGCGGCCTTGTGCTCACCGCGATGGGCCTCATCGGCGGCGGCCACTTCTCCGGCTTGAGCATCGGCGCCGGCGCGCTGGTGATCTACCTCGCCGCCGTCTCCGCCGTCGCCTTCTCGCTGTGGAGCCTGCTGCTTAAGCACAACGCGGTCGGCTCGGTCGCCGTATTCAACTTCGAGATCCCGATCTTCGGCGCCATCATCGCCGCGCTCGTCCTCGGCGAAAGCGTGCTCGAGTGGAAGAACCTCGTGGCACTGGTGCTGGTAAGCATCGGCATCTGGCTCGTGACCACCAAAGGCCGCGCCGCCGTCACCCCGTAGGGAACAGCCGCCAGCGCTTCGGCCGGAACGCTATTCTGGTCTTCTCGCCCGCCGGATGATCGAACGGCAGATCGACCTCGACCCGACCCGGCGCCCCGCCGATCTCGAGCTCCACGCGCCGCGTCCCGCCGACTCGCCGCGATGCCGCGACGACGCCCGCCAGCGCCGGCCCGTCATTGACCAGCTCCACATCGTGCGGCCGGAAGAACAGCTGCGCCGCCCCCTTGGGCGTCTCGCCCGCCGTGAGCCCGATCGCGCGCCCGCCGACCCACACCTCGCCATTGTCGATCTCGACCGGCAGGTTCGAGCTCTCGCCGATGAAGTTGAACACGAACGGATTGTCCGGCCGGTCGTACACATCGTCCGGCGTTCCGACCTGCTCGATCTTGCCCTGGCTCATCACCACCAGCCGGTCCGCGAGCTCGAGCGCCTCTTCCTGGTCGTGCGTCACGAACACCGTCGTGTGGCCGGTCTTGTCGTGGATCTCGCGCAGCCATTTGCGCAGCTCCTTGCGCACCTGCGCATCGAGCGCGCCGAACGGCTCGTCGAGCAGCAGCACCCGCGGCTCGATCGCCAGCGCGCGCGCCAGCGCCACACGCTGCCGCTGTCCGCCCGACAGCTGCTGCGGATAGCGATCATGCATCCCCGTCAGCTGCACCAGATCGAGCAGTTCCATCGACCGCCGCCTGATCTCTGCCCGCGGCGGCCGTGTCGCCCGCGGCCGGACCTTGAGCCCGAACGAAATGTTCTCGAGCACCGTCATGTTGCGAAACAGCGCATAGGCCTGGAACACGAATCCAACATTGCGCTGCTGCACTGTCTTGCTCGACGCGTCTTCGTCGCCGAAGAAGATCCGACCCGCCGTCGGCGTCTCGAGACCGGCGATCAGCCGCAGCAGCGTGGTCTTGCCCGAACCCGACGGCCCGAGCAGCGCGATCAGCTCGCCCGATTTGATGTGGAGCGACACATCGTTCAGCGCGGGGTATCGCGAGAACTGCTTGAGGACGTTTGCAACGCGGATATCCAACTAGACTGCCCCTAGTGCTTGCGAGTGCCCGCGAGTTCATCGCCATAGCGGAACTCGAGGATCGTTTTGACGATCAGCGTGACCAGCGCAAGCATGGCCAGCAGCGAAGCGACAGCAAAGGCCGCCGAGAAGTTGTATTCGTTGTAGAGAATTTCGATGTCGAGCGGCATCGTCGTGGTCTTGCCGCGGATGTGCCCCGACACCACGCTCACCGCGCCGAACTCGCCCATCGCGCGCGCATTGCATAGCAGCACGCCATAGAGCAGCCCCCACTTGATGTTGGGCAATGTCACGCGACGGAACACCTGCCAGCCATTGGCGCCCAGCGACAGCGCCGCTTCCTCGTCGCCATTGCCCTGGTCCTGCATCAGCGGGATGAGCTCGCGCGCGATGAACGGGAACGTCACAAAGATCGTCGCGAGCACGATGCCGGGCACCGCGAAGATGATCTCGATATTGTTGGTCTTTAGGAATGGATGCAGCGCCGATTGCGCGCCGAACAGCAGCACATAGACCATGCCCGAGACCACCGGCGACACCGAGAACGGCAGGTCGATCAGCGTTGTGAGGAACGCCTTGCCCGGAAACTCGAACTTTGCGATGCACCACGCCGCCGCGACACCGAATACGAGGTTGAACGGCACAGCGATGACCGCGACCAGGAGCGTCAGCCGGATCGCCGCAAGCGACTGCGGATCGTTGAACGACGAGAAATACTCGCCGGCGCCTTTGCGGAACGCCTCGACGAACACTAGCACCAGCGGCAGCACGATAACCGCCAGCATAAACACGATGGCGACGCCGATCAGCGTGCGCTTGATCCAGTCGCGTTCGGTCGTCGGCCGCAAATGCTCGTGTGGCGCGATCGGCCGGCGGCTGTCGTAAACCAGATCGTCCTGCTCATACATGGCCGAACCTCTTGCGCGCCCAAGCCTGGATCAGGTTGATCACTAACAACATCGCGAAGGCGAGGATCAGCATGATCGCCGCGATCACCGCGGCGCCCGCCTGATCGAATTCTTCGAGCTTGATGACGATGAGCACCGGCGCGATCTCGGAGATGTTGGGCAGATTGCCCGCAATGAAGATCACCGAACCGTACTCGCCCACGGCACGCGCAAAGGCGAGCGCGAAGCCGGTGAGAATGGCCGGCGTCAGCCGCGGCAGGATCACCATCGTGATGGTCTGCCACCTGTTTGCGCCGAGCGTCGCCGCGGCCTCTTCGAGCTCGGCCTCGAATTCCTCGAGCACCGGCTGTACCGTGCGCACCACGAACGGCAGGCCGATGAAGATCAGTGCGATAACAATGCCCGTCGGCGTATAGGCAATCTTCCACGACGGCATCTGCAACGCATTGAGACCGAACGGCAGCCAGTCCTGCGCGGCGATCCATGTATTGAGCCAGCCCTTCTCGGAGAACATGCCGCCCACCCAGCCCTTGGGTGCATAGAGCGTCGAGAGCGCGATACCGGCGACAGCAGTCGGCAGCGCGAACGGCAGATCGACCACGGCATCCATCAGCCGCTTGAACGGAAAGCGATAGCGCACCAGCACCCACGCCACGATCAGGCCGAACACCACATTGACCATCGCCGCAATGAACGATGCGCCAAAGCTCACCTTGAGCGCGTTCAGCGTGCGCGCCGATGAAGCGATCTTCCATATCTGCTCAGGCGAAATCGTCGACGCCTTGAGGAACAGGCCGATGATCGGGATGAGCACGATGATGCTCAGATACAGCAGCGTGTATCCGAAGGTGAGGCCGAAGCCGGGAATGACGCTTGGCTTAACAAAGCGCCACCCCGCTCTCGCGGGGTGGTTCGGGGAGACCGTCATGGCTGATGCGTCAGCCCTGAGGGGTGTAGATCTGGTCAAAAATGCCGCCGTCCCCGAAGTGTTTTGGCTGCGCCGTCTTCCAGCCGCCGAAGAGCGGGTCATCAATAGAGATCAGATCGATCTTTGGGAAGGCGTCAACCAGAGCCTGGTCGGTGACGATGGACGGATCGGACGGACGATAGTGGTTCTTGGCCGCAATCGTCTGGCCCTCGGGCGAGTAGAGATATTCGAGGTAAGCCTTTGCAACCTCAGTGGTCCCGTGCGCTTCGGCATTCTTGTCGACGACGGTCACCGGAGGTTCGGCAAGGATCGACGACGGCGGATAGACCACATCGAAATTGTCGGCGCCGAATTCATCGAGCACGAGGAAGGCTTCGTTTTCCCAGGCCAGCAACACGTCGCCCAGTTCCTTCTGCGCGAAGGTCACGGTCGAGCCACGGGCACCCGTGTCGAGAACTGGAACGTGAGTATAGAGCTGCTTGATGAAATCAATGTTCTTGGCTTCATCGCCGCCTAGATTCTTGTTCGCCCACGCCCACGCGGCGAGGTAATTCCATCTCGCGCCACCCGACGTCTTCGGGTTCGGTGTGATCACCTCGACGCCGTCCTTGATCAGGTCGCCCCAATCGTTGATCGCCTTGGGGTTGCCCTTGCGGACAAGAAACACGATGGTCGAGGTATAGGGCGTCGAGTTGTTGGGCAGTTCGGCGCGCCAGTCGGTATTGATCAGCCCGGACTTCTCGGCGATCGCATTGATGTCGCCCTCGAGCGCCAGCGTCACCACATCGGCGCCCAGCCCGTCGATCACCGCCTGAGCCTGCTTGCCCGAGCCGCCATGGCTCTGCTCGATGGTGACGGTGTTGCCCGTCGTCTCGTTCCAGTGCTTGGCAAAAGCGACGTTGAATTCTTCGTAGAGTTCGCGGGTCGGATCGTAGCTCACATTGAGCAGGGTCTGATCGGCGGCGCGGGCGGTTACTACTCCCGCAAGGCCGAGCGAAGCGACAAGCGCGCCGACGGCCAGGATTGATGCTGCAGTCTTCATCGAGAACCTCCAAGGTAATGGACGTAACTCTACCGACTTAGTCGTTATTCTCAAGGCAACCACAGTTTGCAGAACTCGGAGCACGGAGAAAAGGTTTCTCAACCGCCCAACACCCAAGCAAATTTCCGTGCGGTTTGTTTCGCGAACGGGCGCTTGGCGGAAATGAGTTGCTACAATAGCGGCCTAGCCCAGAGCAGCGTAATCTGGCTCTAGCCCCTACAGCACCGCTTCCGGTATCCGTCCCGCGGAAACCGCATCCGCGAATGTCGTATGGTCCAGCACCTCGCGCTGCGCCTTCACCACATGCGCGAACACATGCCGGATCTCGCAGCTGGCCTCGTCCTGGCAGTCCGCGCAGCGCCGGTACGCGATCTTCGACAGGCAGGGTAGCGGCGCGATCGGGCCATCGATCAGCCGCAGCACCTCGCCGAAGGTCAGCTTGTCGGCGGGCCGCAACAGCACATACCCGCCCAGCCGCCCGCGGCGGCTCATCACGATCCCGGCGCGCTTCAGCTCGAGCAGTATCTGCTCGAGGAACTTCTTGGGGATAGCCTGCGCCTTGCTGATCTCGGAGATCATCAGCGACGACTCCGGCGGCGCTTTGCACAGCGCGACCAGAGCCCGCAGGGCGTATTTGGCTTTTTGCGAGATCATCGGAAACTAGATCGGTTCGCCCGAGATATAGCGCATTCGAACGCCGATGCGAGGCCGATCGCCTACTCGACCACCGGTTCCCGCTCCGGCTTGTACGGCACGCCCGGCGCACTGGATGGGCCTCCGGCCTTAGGCGCCCGCGGTGGCTCCGATGCAGGCTCAGGCTCGATAGGGTCGAGTTCGACGTCGATATAGTCGAGCTCTTCCTCGTGTGGCGGCGGTTCACCCGCGGGTTCAAACGCCGGCTCGGGTTCAGAGGTCGGCTCCTGCGCCTCGATCATTTTGGGCTCAGGGACAAAAAAGCTCACCGGCGCTTCGACGATCGGCTCGTGCGGCCCCATATCGCCGCTGACGACAAGGGCGGCCGGCTCGTCGTCTTCGTCGACTTCGATGGGCATCTCGCCATAGGCCTGCACCATCTCGGGCGGCTCGGCCGGACCCTCGGGGGCGTGCTCGGGGTGCGCGGCTTCGATGGCCGCCTCCAGCTCGTCGACCGGAATCGCCGGCGGCGGGGGTTCGGGCGCGCGTGGCGGTCGCGGCACGGCGGCCGGTCGCGGCGGCAGATCGTCGAGCTTCAGCGCCGCGGCCACGGCCTCCATGCCCGCCTGCGTCCGTTCGGCCGCCAGCTCGCGGGCATTGTCGCCATTGGTCCAGCCCAGCATGCCGAGCCCGATCTCGCGCTCGCCCATGATCACTTCATTGGCGCCCAGATCGCGCAGGTAGCCGACCTCTTCGTCCGAATGCGCGCGCGCCACGATCAAGAGACCGGCATTGAGCTTGCGCGATTGCTCGACCGCCTGCCCCGCCTCGAATGCATTGGGGATGGCGACGATCAGCGTCGCCGCCTTCTCGATATTGGCCAGCGCCAGCGAGCGCGACGTCGCGGCATTACCCACCACCACCTCGATGCCCGCCGCATGCGCCGCCGCCAGCCGCTTCTCGGAATCCTCGATCAGCACAAACGGCGTCCCCTGCCGCTTGAGCCCCTCTGCCACCACCGTGCCGACCCGGCCATAGCCGATGAGGACAGTGTGTCCGGTCAGCGCCGTCGGCGTACGGTCGTCATGAATCTCCGGCTCGGCTGACTTGGCCGATGGAGTCATCGACGGCTCCACCCGCTCCGGCACGACGATCTTCTGGTTCACCACCCCCCGATTTTCCACCCGCGCCCGCATCCGCTCAGCCACGAAAATCAGCACCGGATTGACGATGATCGAGATGATCGCACCGGCCACAATCAGGCTCTGCCCCTCGGGCGGCAGCAGCCCCAGGCTCAGCCCTAAAGCCGCAAGAATAAAAGAGAATTCGCCGATCTGCGCGAGGCTCGCCGACACCGTCAGCGCCACCGAAGCCGGCCGTCTCAGCGCGATGATGAGGTAATATCCCAGCACCGTCTTACCGACGAGAATAATGGCCAGCGTCCCCAAAACCTCCCACGGCCGCGTCCACAAAATCTCAGGGTTAAACAGCATCCCCACGGATACGAAGAACAGCACCGCAAACGCATCGCGAAACGGCAAGCTCTCCTGCGCCGCGCGGTTGGAAAGCTCGGATTCGCTGAGGATCATACCGGCAAAGAACGCCCCAAGTGCGAGGCTCACGCCAAACAGGTAAGACGCGCCCGCCGCCACACCGAGCGCGATCGCCAGCACCGCCAGCCGGAACAGTTCGCGGCTACCCGTATGCGCCGTCTGGTGCAGCACCCACGGGATCACGCGACGCCCCACCACCAGCATGAAGCCGACAAACGCCAGCAGCTTCACCACCGTGATCGCGACGACGCCCCAGAGCTCGAGCTCAATGCCCGAGAACCGCTCGAACAAATTAACGAACGGATCATCAAGCTCCGCCGCCGTGCCCCCGAGCAGCCCGGCCAACGCTGGGATCAGCACCAGCGCCAGCACCATCGCAATATCCTCGACGATCACCCAGCCAATCGCGATCCGCCCGCGGTCGGAATCAAGCATATGCCGATCCTGCAACGCCTTGAGCAGCACCACGGTGGACGCCACCGACAGGGCTAGACCAAAGATCAGCCCCCCACCCAACGGCCACCCAAGCAAAAGCCCCATCGCCATGCCCAACGCCGTCCCACCTGCGATGCGGAGGAGCGCACCAGGCACAGCCACGGCCTGCACCGACAGCAAATCCTTGAGACTGAAGTGCAGTCCCACGCCGAACATGAGGAGAATAACGCCAATCTCGCTGAGCTCATTGGCGAGTTCGGCATTGGCGACGAAACCTGGAGTGAATGGTCCGACTACAACTCCGGCGATGAGATAGCCAACGAGCGGGGGAAGTCGCAGCCGATTAGCGGCGGCTCCAAGCACAAACGCCAGTAGCAGGCCCACCGCAATCGTCGTGAGCAGCGGCGCGTCGTGCATACGGAGTCTCCAGCGGCGGTCATGTCGGCGCCTTTGCGTGCCGCAAGAATAGAATGAGCAGGATTGCGTCGCTTCGCAATCGCCAAGGAGGACGCAAGTGAGGCAAGATGGGGGAGGCCAAATCAGCACCGATCTGACAAGATCGATTTTGGCGCTTTCCGCCAAAATCGGCATAGCTTTGATCGTGCCCAGTCGCTCGGCGTAAGACCAGCCCACCGCGGCTCGTCTACCTCCCGTGTCCGCAACTCTTGCTCGTCCGCAGGCGCCCCAACAACCTAAGTGAAAAGCATAGGGAAGCAAAGCTAGCGCGCCATAACGAATCCCATCTCAACGACTGCGCTCACCGCGCCCAACCAATTTGGGGACAGTCGCTGCCTCAGACCCACGAACACCACTCCGCTGCTGCTAGGGCAGATCGCCAACCTAATGGCACGAACTCGAATACAGCCAGATCGACGATTATCGTTCTATTTATTGGCGACGGCCCGTCAGTCCCTACAATCACGGCTTTGGGCATGTTCGAGGGACAGAGCATTAGCGAAGACGGGTGAGTCACACGTACCTGCCTTGAGAGGCTCTTGCCTTGGACCGCCCTTGGCAAAGACCTGCAGCCTAGTTGCGACATCCTGTCTCTTCGATTTCTTGTGAATCGCGGCGAGTTTACCTATTCAGGCGCACCATCCGTACCCTCCTTCCTAGGTTTCTAAGTCGGCGCCGAGAGAGAGGACGACTATGGTCCGTGAGCCCGTTCGTCGAGTAAGGGATTTTCGTCCTGCGCTCCTGGGACGACAGTATGGAATAATATGGTCGGCTAAGTCGGCAAGCGCGGCCGTTCTTCTTTGGCATTTCGCAGCGCAGGGACTCCTGGCAAAGGCGATGGCCTTCAACCCATGGCCACACGAGTATCTTGAGCAGAAACTCGACACGGCTGCGAAAACACATCCGGGCCGCCCGGAAAAGGCACGGTGGTGGATTCGCGTTATACGCGACCCCTATCTCCGCGCCGTTAGCGGCTATCGTCATGCCGTCCGATACAACTACATCAATGGACTGCCGGCATTCCTCGGACGAGCTGTCGACAGACATCATGGCTTCAGCTTTCTTGAGTATCTAGAATATCTTTCGACTCAGAACTTGGCCGCGCGCACGTGTGACGATCACTATCGTATCCAGTTTCAAGTAATTGAGCGCCGCGTCCCTGTTTCTCTGCGTGTGAACGCGGATGCGACTGAGCTTTACCAAGCCCTCGATGACTTCGCTGCGAGGAAAGGCATCGCCGTTCCCGAGCGACATTTGATCGAGCCTCTCGGAAACGTAGTGCAGACTCATCGGGCTTGGCGTGTCCAAGTAGATGGTGACGCTAGCGCCATGCAACTTACCTCGGAGCAAGCAACAAGAAGTTGGCCCGACTATCCCGCGTTCCTCTCGGCGGACGCTCGCGCCATGGTACGTCGACTTTACCGCGAGGACTTTGATGCCTATGGCGACCTGCTGCAGGAGATCCCGGCTCCAAAGATGGCTAGCAGTTCGCACGTGCCGAGCGACTTTGACCCGGCCGTGTATCTGAGACTACACGAGGACGTCGCGAAATCGGGGATGGATGCGGCCATGCATTACGTTCAGTTTGGAAAGCGGGAAGGCCGGCGCTATCGTGACCAAGATCACGGCGTTGACCCTATGACATTCTCTTGAATGGCAATATCCTTCCCTCGAAGGGGCGCGGATTGCGAGCATAGTACTGTATCTCGTAGAGCGTCACGAGACGGGCCAGGAGGCTCATTCGAGAACGTAGTTCTAAGGGGAAATGCTCGAGAGTATCGGCCGCGTCTACCTCATCGCGGAGTCGAATGACTATTTCTCTTTGCACCTCGTGAAGGCTTGCCGCAACTGGATCTCGAAGCCAGGCGACCCTCGGAATCTCAGAGTGTTGGTCAAGGAACGTCGTAAAAAGTCGTTCGATAATGAATGGCAGGTAGGCTGCCGGCACTTCATACTCGGCCTCATCCATCACGGCGCAGGCGGCGGGATGATCTGGATGTTGCTCTAGGAACGTGGCGATGGGAACCAAAACACCACCGACGTATGCCTCCCAAAAGGCTGCCGTTCCGACCCAGTAATTCGAGTAGCATGATACGGACGGGCCGTGCCGACGCCGGAGGTCGATTGTTAGTCCAACCCCAGACGCTGACAAAAGTTGATCGGCTCGCCGGACGATACCCGGGTGATTGTGCTCCCCATGGTCCCAGAGATTAAAGTAAATGTAGGGTAGCTGAGGCACGGGACTAAAGAAGCACACTTGGCTGTCGCAATGTGCCTCAAGGTACGCGATCACATCCGAGCCTCGAAGTCCGGTCTTCTCGCCAAAGCGCGGAGATAGAAGGCCAGTGAACGCATGCCTCAAATGCACTCCTTGTCGGTACATTTCACATAGTGCCCAGAGTTCACGCCAGACGGCGTGCCTGTCGCCGGTCACTGGAAACGAGAGGAAACTCGGCTCGGTTAAGCGCTGGTTGAACTTCCAGATTGGTTGATAGATGCCGCTTACCGCGGACAGCTTGTCACTGGTCACCGAGCAGTGTCCGGCGCTAGCTCCACCGTATCGAAGGCGTTTCGAAGCGTGACGCGCAATGTGCAAATGCATCGGACGCTATGATGGTCAATAATAATCATTGTGTGTAGATTGACGCGGTTGAGGTTTACGGCTTTTCGGCTAGGAACTCTGATTGTCTACCATCATTACAGAAGATACGGAAATGAGCGGCCGGCGCGTTGTAGTCGTCGATCTTGACCAGACTCTGGTGCGCAGCGATACCCTCCACGAGCAAATCGTTCGCCTCATATTTCAAGAACCAGTCCTGCTGGCCAGTCTACTTCGAGCCCTGCTGCGCGGTAAAGTCGCCACTAAGGTTTTCCTTGCCGACCATATAGAGTTAAACCCGGCCACGCTACACGCCTGCGAAGAAGTTCTCGACTTCCTTGTCAAGGAGAAGTCACGGGGAGCGTATCTTGTCCTTTGCAGCGCAGCGGATGCTCGGGTGGCGAACTCCCTCGCGAAGCATATTGGTATCTTCGATGAAGTAATCGCCACAGTCGGCCCAACAAATCTTAAGGGGCGAGCCAAGGCCGACGCGCTCGCGCGGCGCTTCCCCCAAGGCTTCATCTATGCAGGAGATCATGTTGCTGACCTTGAAGTCTGGGCGCAAGCTGATGGAATAGTTCTCGTAGGAGCCAGCCCGCGCGTTGACAGAGCAGCTAGGGCGATAGGAAGGCCCATCATCGCCGAACTTCGTTCGCAAACCACAAGTCGCAAGAATCCCGTTCTGGATTGGACCAGGGCGCTGCGCGTCCATCATTGGTCCAAGAACGTGCTTATCTTTGTGCCGCTCCTGTTAGCCTGGCAGTTACCTCATCAAGCTATTTGGTCAACGATCTGGCGGACATCGACGCCGACCGTCTCCATGCTACGAAGCGCCACCGGCCAATCGCTAGCGGGGCACTTCCGCTGAGCCAAGCTGTCGCGTTCCCAGCCGTCGTCATCCCGATAGGCCTTGCGCTTGCATTCTGGCTCAACGCTGCCTTCGGGGCGGCACTTTTGGCCTATTTGGTCCTCACGTTCGCCTACTCGTTCGGACTGAAGCGTATCCCATTGCTCGATACGTTCATCATCGGTGTCCTGTTCACAACGCGGATCATCATGGGTTCGGCTTTCATCGGCTCGCCGCTGCCGATCTGGCTGTTGACCTTTTCGATGTTCTTCTTCTCACTCTCGATGGCCAAACGGCACACTGAGGTCATGCGGGCACGCGGAGTTGGTGGCGATAGCCTGGCTTCGCGCGGCTATCGAGCAGAGGACTGGCCCCTAACGCTCAACATGGGCGTGACGTCCGGCCTTGCGTCTTTGGTCATCCTCGTTCTCTATCTGGTAGACGAGGCGTTCCGCGTCGTCGGCTACGCGCGGCCAGAGTTCCTGTGGGCCATCGGACTCTTTATTGCGATCTGGATTGGGCGCGTCTGGCTGCTCACACATCGAGGGCAAATGAACGACGACCCCGTCGACTTTGCGCTGCGCGACCGCTCCAGCCAACTGATCGCCCTTGTCATTGGCGTGCTGTTCCTGATCGCGATTTGAACCGATTCCGCCCCGATAGTTCGATCGTTTCTTGGGGACGCGTTCACCGACTCGCTCACAATGTGGCTCGGCCGACATTTCGCGACGAACTTAGGCCGCTTTTTGTTAATGCGGCGGAACCGCGACTGTCGCTTCTACCGGTTGGCCTCGGACGTTCGTACGGCGACAGTGGGCTCAACGGCGGCGGCGGACTTATCGTCATGTCCGGGCTCGACCGGTTGATTGCGTTCGACACCCAGACTGGCCTCCTCGAAGCTGAGGCAGGCATCTCGCTCAAGCAGATTCTCGATTTTGCCGTCCCCCGAGGTTGGTTCCTGCCGGTAACTCCGGGCACGCAGTTCGTCACACTCGGCGGGGCGATCGCCAACGATGTGCACGGCAAGAACCACCACACGGCCGGAACGTTCGGTCGATGGGTGCGGGGGTTCGAACTCTTGCGTACTGACGGCAGCGTCGAGGCGCTCGACTCGGGCGACAATACAGGGCGTTTCAACGCGACGATTGGGGGGCTGGGCCTCACCGGTGTCATCGCCAGCGCCAAGCTTCAGCTGAAGCCGATACGGGGCGCCCGACCGAGTAGGCAACAGCCAAGATAAACCCAACGAGCAAGGCAGTGCGAACGCCCGACTTCGGCATCTGCATTTCAGGGTGAGACAACTGGACCTCTTAAGACAATAGTGGCCTCTTGGTTGCGCGACCAAGATCTAGAAACAAGAATTCAACCAGCTAGCGATTGGCAAGGCCACGTGGACAACACAACGCCGTATCATCATGAGATTGGCAGCGTGTGATAGATTACCGCTGCGACAAAAACAGCGATGAAGATCGTGGCTGGTACAACGACCGCATAGCCACTGCTCGCGTCTATTCTCCTCTTCACCCATCGATATGCAGCCGTGTCGGCAATGCCGATGGGCACACAGATAAAGAGGGCGACCACTACAGAGGCAGCAAACAACATTCTTGAGTTGGCATCTGGGAAGCTTGCGTAGATCGTTCTGATTATCGGCACGTGGCACAAATAAAGCGCGTAACTGTAGTCTCCCAAGCGATTTCCAAGACGCCCGAGCCAGGTTGGCCCGAAGAGAGTTGGCCAACCGGGAAACCTTGCCAAGGACAAAACGACGAGGGCCGAGCCGAACCCAATTCCCCACCGGACGAACGTGATACTGACCGTGGCACCGTAGAGGAACATGCCTCCCCCGAGGATAGCAGCTACGACCGGGTGCGGCGAAATTCTGGTCACGAGCGGCAGGAGCATCCCCGCTGCAAACGCAACGTTAACGCCGACGAAAGGAAGAGCCAGCGGCGAATAGACATTGGCAGTCGGATCGTCCGGCCAGAGGATATTGTGTAGAAAATGATACCTAGCCACCCTACGAGGATGGAAGCCGCCTGCTTCTGCCGACAAAGCAATATCAACGAGAAGACAAAGACATAGAATGAAATTTCAAATATCAACGTCCATTCAACACCGAGGGGATAGGCGCTGCCGCCCCACGGGAGGAGCGATAGGGCCCTGATATCAAGCGGCAGCTTGATAGGTGTAAATTGCCCAAGAAGGGCAAAAATCACCGTCGTTCCAAAGAATGCGGGATAGATGCGAGCGATCCTATGGAGAATGAAATGGGGAGCATCAGCCCTCATCATCGCGGAAGCCATCAAGTGGCCGGACAGGGCAAAGAACAACCCCACCCCGACCGGCCCAAACCACCCAGGCACGATGGCGTCCGCCCATGCGTTACCCAGCATGATCCGCTGGTAAGCAGATGCATGGTATAGGGCCACCATCAACGCTGCACCGAACCGCAACCATTGCAGGCTGTGAATCTTGCTGCCTGGAGCGGCAACCGCTGTCTGAGAGGCAACACTCGTCACTTCGACCATCTAGCCATCCAAGCGCGCCAGGCGCTGCCAACGAAGGAAATGTCTATGCGCCTAAGGCTGAGGGTTTGGCGACGATATAGAGGTCTTGATGCCCCCACCAGAGTCCTGTGATAACAAGGGCAATCGGGGCTCTTAGAAGCCGGTAGACCAGTCTCGATACATACTGTGTCGTGCTCATGGCTGTCCCGTAGTCCTCCCCGTCTAGATCGCCCTGTTCGCTTGCTGACTGGAACCAGAACCCCCCCTCAGAGAACTCAAACGAGTCGCCGGCCATGATCGTACGACTGCGCTCTCCGTGAGCCGTGAAGATCAGGCTTCCACCCGGTTTGACATGTCTGAACAACGAATGAAGCCACAGGCCAAAGGTGCGATCCGGCATGTGAGAGAAGAACGACAAGGCAAACACGACATCAAACTCCTCGCCAATATTCAGCTCGAGAGGCGCAGACTTTGAGAGCACGGCATCAATACCCAGTTCCTTCGCAGTGAAATCGACCGCCGCCTGGTGAATGTCGCAGGCCAGTATCCGCGCCCTGGGAAATACTGCGGGCAGGTGGCGACTTACGCATCCGTAGCCGGACGCAAACTCAAGGAGGCTAAAATCTTCGCGGTTGCCTACAGCCGTATCGCCTCCTATCAACCGCCTAAGGACATCAGCCGAGTGCCTGCCATCTTCAAAATAATAACTCCTTGCCTGCTGCTCATCGCCGCAAAAATGGTTGAGAAGAAACTTGAATATGAAGTCGTCCGAATGAATCGAGACCACATCCCTGCTTGAAATTACTTCTTCTTTTTGCACGAAACCCCCAAATAAATTGCAAAAAACAAGCCATAGACGAATAACTAATGCACACAATGAGTGAGAAGTAAATTACCATAGTCAAGACCAATGATTAGTTCATCTATCCGAGATTATTCTACCAGAGTCCAAAAGAAGTCTCTGGAAGACTAGTCCGCATTTCAACGGGTTATAGAAGTCTACGCTCTCCAGCGCCTCAGTCATCTTAGTCTGACGCAAATGCACATCCCTCGCGCATTCCCTGAGTGCCTCCGCTGCCTCCTGCACGTCCGGGTCCATCCAGTGCTGGCCTTGGTGGAACGGGTAGTCTCCCGGTAGTACATCGACCATCTGGCCTCCCACCAGCCAGCTGTTCTCCTCCGTCATGAAGTCTAGGTTGCCGGAATAGGCCGTCGCGATGACCGGAATCCCCAGAGCCATCGCCTCGGCCATCAGGCGGCCGAAGCCCTCCGCGCGGTGTAGCGAGATCACGGCGTCGCAGGCTTTCAGCAGCTCGTAGTAGCGCGTGCGATCGAGCACGTCATCGATGATCACGATGCGCCTGTCGAGCTGCGCAATCCGCTTGCACTCGCGCCAAAGTGCGTCGTTGATGGTGTTCATCGCCTTCACCATCAGGCGTGCATCTGGCGACGTCTCCCGTGGAAAGGCCAGCTGGAAGGCCCGGATCGACCCGAGCGGGTTCTTCCGCGAAATTGAGGACGCGCCGTCGAAGCTGGTGAAGACGACGAAACCTTCTTTCGGAAGGCCAAAGTCAGCGCGGTCGGCCGCCTCTACGTCAGGGACGGTCACCGGAAGCGGCACCTTGATCACCGGTTTGTCCGTCGCCGCTCTAAACGCGGCCGCCGAGTGCTCCGAGTGGCACCAGATTTCATCGACAAGATCGAACGCGAGCTTGGCCGGCTCGGGAAAGTGCTCAAGTTCCCATTGCCAGAAACCGATGCGCCGGCGCGCGACGAACGCCTCGGGGCCCATCTTGGTCAGCAGCGTGGTCGTATCGAACGCCGGCATGACATAGAACATGGTTTCAGGGTTGAACTCGGCGAGATCCGCTGCAACCGATGACTCTTCGGCCCGTTGGCGAGCGATGATCTGCCACGGGGCACGAACCACCGTCGCTCTGATGCCCGCGAGTTCGAGGGAAGACCGCAAGAGCCGAATATCCTCTCCGAGCCCGAATTCGCCGTGCGGATAGCCGAAAAGAGCCACTGAGCCGCGTGCCGGAATTGGCCTTGCAGCCGCTGGACAGCTTGGCGCTGCCTCGCCCGGTGAATCGTCCTGGGCGAAGGAGAAACCATACTTTTTCTTCCCCAATGAGGCCCACCACACAGCGGCGTGGGTGTGGCCATCGACGTCCGCGTCTCGGTTCGCTCTGGACAATTCGAAGAGCCACGCCGCCTCAGTCGGCAGGAAGCCCTCGTACTCCGGGGACATCGGCTTGCGAAGAGTCGCCTCGACGTTTGCGCCGACTCGAGAGAGAAGCGCGGGATAGTCCGCGATTCCGGTTCGCAGAAACCAGCTCATCAGCGGGATCACGGACGCCGGACGGCTCGGGAAAGTGGCTCTGAGATCGGCCCGCGTGACGTAAGCAAAGGCGAGGAAATTGGGGAACGCCCTACCCAGGCTTCCCACCGACTCTGGCCAGTCGCCGTCCGCTACATTTGCCTCGAAGTAGGGCTGCCCGTAGGCTGGCAAACCAAGCGCATCCGCCCGACTGGCAAGGAGTGGCCACGCGAGCTCGGGGTTGGAATCGGTATCGCCCGCGCCGCCGGTAACGACGCGCCTCACGAGGCGCATCAGCAGCGTCTCAGGCAAGCTCCAGGTACGCGCGAACTCACGTCCATCGCATCGATGCAGCCAGCGGACTTGCTCATCGACCAGCCAAGCGGGACTGTCCAGGTAGTGGTCCTGACCGCTCGCGAGCCACCACCACCACAGACGATCAACGCCGTCACGTTCCACAAGGTCAAGTGATCGCAGGTCGGGTCGAGAGCGGCATAGCACCCCCAGCAGACGCGTTGGTTCGATACGGTCGACCTCCGCCATCCGGGCCAAATCGGCGACGTGATAGACTTCAACCAGGCGTCGGGCCGCAGGCGCCAAGGCTGGGTAGAGTTTCTGTCCCTCACTCAACCACCAGTAGACAAGGCCATCTCTGCCTTCGGATGTCCCGAGGTCAAGGGCGGAGTTTAGGTCAGATCGCTGGCGCCAGAGCAGGGCCAGTAGCGGCGTGACGAGAAGGCCCTCGCCCACTCTCACGTCGCCCAACGGCTCGTCGTGCAGCTGCCTTATGAGAGCTTGCGTGACGAGCGTGGAGACCTCAGGCCGAAGACCCTGCCCTTCACTCAGCCACCAGTGGACCAGACCGTCCCTTCCCTCTTGCCTCTCGAGATCGAACACCGAGTGGAGGTCCGGACGGCGACGCCAGAGCAAGGCGAGCAGCGGCGTGATGGCAACGCTCTGACCCCCTGTCGCTTCAATTAGCGGCGTATCATGCAGTTGCCGCACAAGATTTCGTGTAGCCAGCAGCGAGACGTCTGGATGCAATCCCTGCCCATCGCTCAGCCACCAGTACAGGAGCCCGTCTCTACCCTCGGGCGTATTAAGGTCAAGAGCCGCACGCAGATCGCCGCGTTGACGCCAGATCAGGGCCATGAGTGGCGTGATCGCATACCCGTGTGGCTGCTGCTGAGCTTCGCCGAGATGTTCTTCATGCAACTGTCGAACCAGGGCCTGCGTAACGAGCGACGAAACATCTGAATAAAGGCCCTGCCCTTCATTCAGCCACCAATACATCAAACCGTCTCGACCTTCGGAAGTTTCCAGGTTGAATGTAGAACGAAGATCCGCTCGCTGACGCCAGATCACGGCGAGCAAGGGCGTCACGACGACCGCTCCACGATCTGGAACCTGCGTCAGCACGTCTTCGTGCAATTCTCGCACGATGTCGACATTCGCATTCCGAGCATTGGCAGGGTCGACGGCAACGCCGTTCTGGAGCCACCAGTGCAGGAGAGCTTCCCGGCCATCGGGAGTTTCGAGATCGAAAGCCGCTTGAAGGTCTGGACGACGCGCATAGGTCAGCAGCACCGGCGCACTAATAAATAGACCATCGTCCTCCGCCAGCCTGAGTGCCGGAATACCCGTCGGAAGCCTCAGCAGCTTTACCTTCTGCTGAAGGAAAAGATCCCACATCGCGGCTCGCCCTTCTGAGGTGTCGAGCGAGACACTCGCACTCAGTCGCGGATCCTGCCCCCAGATTACCCGTAGCAGCAGTGTCGTCGGAACGCCGTTCTTGAGATCGCGAGCGCTGGCGGTCGAGCTATGCATCAGCTCAAGCTGTCGCCGGACCAGCCACTCTGGACTGGACAGATACTCTTCTTGTCCGTGCACCAGCCACCAGTACCAGACCGAATCTACCCCCGACTGAATCTGCGTGTCATAAATCTCGGTCAGGTCCGGTCGATGCCGCAGCAACAGCTGAAGAAACGGCGTCAGGGTCGCGTTACCGGGACGGTCGGCATGATCAGCAAGGGGAACGAGGTGGAGAGACTCGATAAGCGTCCGGTCTACGGTCGCGCGAAGGCCAGGGAAATCAGCGCGCCCAATGCGAAACCACCAGTAGATTAGGGAATCCAAACCATCATCGTCATCGAGATCAAACTCCAGCTGGAACGATGGTCCACATGTGAGCCATATGGCGATGAGCGCCTTGGGCACGTCATAGTCATATGTGTCGTTGTGGCGATAGGGTTCCGCCAGCTTGTGGTCCAGGCCTTCCAACTTTTCCGGTCTTTCAGATAGTTGTTTGGTATGCGCGCTCAAAGGGGATTCTCGCATGCCCTCGGTTCAGATGGAACGGCCTCGGATATATGTGTGATCTTTTTGGCATACCAGCACGGATGAGCGGATCGAGAGGCCTCTCACGAAAGGTGGCTCAAGCTGGCTCAAGTGCCTGATGACCAAACTCGCGGTAGATCGCCACATTCGTGGGAACTCCCGAGTATGGATGATCGTGATGCTGAAAGTACTCCAAGATGAATCGCAAGCGCGCTTCTGTCGTGAACTGCAGAAGCCCTTTGGTTTCTTCGTCGAAACCGTTGCGGATGGCCGCTTCTACGCGCGGGCGCGCGTATCGTAGCAGTTCGAGTTCGAAGCGCGTTAGGCAGAGCTCTTCGGGATCCAGAAGCATAGGCACCGCGCGATACTTCGGATTCTCCCGCAGCATCGTCGAAAACAGCCGCTCGACGGTGAAAGCCAGGAACGGCGCAGGCGATATGTGCGGAGCACGGCTGAGGATCGCCTGAACCGCCTCACTGTCATCGAAGCGTTCCACATGATCGGCAATCGGAAGCAGCACTCCGCCGACATAGCGCTCCCAGAATGCTTCTGATGCGACCCAGTAGTTGCAATAGCAGGTAATGTCAGACCCGTAGTACGGCTGCTCGCTGAGCCGCCAAGGCACACCGACCGCGTCCAGCAGAGCCTGAGATCGAGCAACGAGGCCGGGATGCGAGAAGTCACCGGCCGTCCAGCAGTTGAACGAAAGATAAACATGCTGAGGACTTGGGTTCACGAATACGACGTCGGCAGCCGAGTTCTGTTCGGCAAAATCGACAAAGCGCGAGCCCTCGGTCCGAGTTTTGGTCCGAAACTTCGGCGAGCAGAGGCCGGTCAGCCGCTGTTGGCGATGCAGGCCAAGTCGGTACATGTGCACGAGAATGCCAAGCTCTCGCCACTCAAGTCCCAGATTCGTTTCGAGTTTAAGCGGCTCGAAAGCCGGCTCGGTCAGTTCCTGACCGGCCGCGTAGAGCGGCTCATAAACCCTAACGTTCGGGGCCATCCGATAACTCCACGCCGACGGTGGCGCATATCGGCACCCTGTGCTCGGCGCAAGCGAAACCGACGCCAGCAGGCAGGCGCGCCCCCGCCAGGGGATCACCCCGAGCAAAGCCGAGCCGGCTCGCACAACTTCCGCTGGCCTTCACGTCTATCTTGCGACAGTATGGCAACGTCGATTTGGTTTAGATCAAGGCCGATATGATCGCCGCTATACTTAAGTGGATTGCTTCTGTTGTGCCAAAAGATCAAGCATCATCAGAAACTGCTGATGAAAATACAGGGTCACAAGACGGCCGGACACCCCGAGAGCGGAGTATCGGCGACTCGAACCTCGCCATGTACTTTGACGAGGCTTTTTATGCACATAGCAAAGCAGCGCGAGAGGCAGGCCTCTCGCCCTTTGAGCACTACCTGACGGTAGGCGAGGCCAGCGGCACTCCTCCTTCATCGCGCTTCAATCCAAGATACTATGCAGAAAGATATCCCGACGTTGCCAAATCGGGTGTAGGGCTTCTCCGCCATTACGTACTATTCGGCATGGAAGAGGGACGAATTCCCGTGGCACCAACGATTGACATCAAGTGTCCCGTGGAGGGAATTGATCCCGACCGGCGAACGATCCTGTTTCTAGTGCACGATGCGTCTCGAACGGGTGCACCCATACTAGCGTGGAACGTCATCCAGAAGTTAAGGGCGACCTACAACGTCGTCGCTGTCTTGCTGAAGGGAGGCCCTCTGCAAGCAGCATTTGACGACGCGTGTGACGCCGTCGTCAGGCTTGAAATCGGACTCGATGCCTTTAGCGACGAGAGCCGCATCGTGGCACAATCGCTCGTGCGAGCATATTCTCCATACTATGCAATCGCGAATACCCTAGTGACGCGGCATTTGGCTGTGGCGCTGGAGGAAAGCAACGTTCCAGTGGTTGCACTCATTCACGAGTTCGCTGCAGATTTTTCTCCCAGAAGTACCTTGAACCCTCTATTCGCGAGGGTTTCGAAGATCGTCTTCCCCGCGGACATTGTCGCGATGGATGCGAAAGGCCGCTACGACTACCTTAGGGCGCGGAACTTCCATACACTGCTGCATGGCTCGTTCAGTCTGCCTGCCGCCGCCACGCAGGCTTCATCGCCCTCGCTCAAGAGCGACAAAGTCTTTACCGTCCTAGGTATGGGGACGATCACCTATCGAAAGGGTGTCGACCTCTTCATCGCAACGGCCGCCGCCATGATGCGGGATCTTGGACGCCGTGACTTCAGGTTCGTCTGGGCAGGCGAGAATATCCCCCAAGAATGGCGCTATAAAGCCCACATGGAAGAGCAGGTGGTCAAGTCCGGGCTCTCGGACAATTTCGAGTTTCTCGGCGAACTGGCCGATGTGGCTCCAGCATATGAAGCGGCGGACGTCTTTTTTCTGTCGTCACGACTTGATCCGCTGCCGAATGTTGCGGTCGATGCGATGGATTTGGGAATCCCCGTTGTATGCTTCAGCGAAACAGGAGGCATCGGAGAGGTCCTGGAGAATAACGACGCGACAAGCGATCTCGTGGTCCCGTATTTTGATATACAGGCGGCGGCGCGTCTGCTGGCTAGTTTATCCGACGATCACGAGAGACGCGAATCCCTGGGTCTGGCAGCCGCCGCGCTGAGTGCCGCGATCTTCGACACCGACGACTATGTACACCAGATCGACCGACTGGGGATCGCCGCGGTCAATGAGCGAGCTCGCTTGCCTGAAGACTTAGCAGTCATCAAGGACGCTAACGTCTTTGAGCCCCAGCTCTACTTCGGCCAGAAGGCAATGCAGAAGGACCCTGTCGGCGGGCTTACCGAGTATCTGAACAACACACGCCTTGCGCGACCGCTTAGTCAACGCGAGGCAGGACTATTCATTCGACGGCCGATGCCGGGGTTCAATCCTCTCATCTATGGAACCGAGAACCCTGAAATCGAGGACTTGCTGATTGACCCGCTCGCTCACTTCATCAGCGCGGGCAAACCGAGCGGCCGCTGGTTTCATCAGGTTATCCGTCCTACCGCGCGAGCGGCCAAACCAGGTCGGGCCAAAGTCGCGCTACATGGACACTTTTTCTACCCCGATTTGGTTGGCGACTTTGTCAAGCATATCGGTGTGAATGCGACGCCTGTAGATCTTTACCTTACCACATCGGGACCAGCCCAAGAAGCCGAGATACGGGAGATCCTCTCGGCGACCCGATACAAAGATGCGAAGGTATGGAGTGTTCCAAATCGGGGCCGAGACATCGCCCCCCTACTTGTCGATCTGCCTGGGCAGCTTGATAAGGAGTACGACATCGTAGGCCACGTGCATGGCAAGCGCAGCCGCCATGTCAGTGAAGATGTCGCTGATCAATGGCGCAACTTCGCCTGGCAGCATATCTTGGGCGGCGCGCACCCCATTCTGGATCTTGTTGTAGATGCCTTCGAACAAGCGCCAGAACTTGGGTTGGTCTTCCCTGAGGATCCACACCTAAATGGCTGGGACAAGAACCTAGAAATCGCCAAGGAACTTGCTTATCGCATGAAGATCGATCAGCCTTTGCCCGTCCATTTTGACTTTCCGATTGGAACAATGTTCTGGGCACGACCGGCAGCACTTCGGCCGCTTTGGGATCTCGGCTGGACGTGGGACGATTTCCCACCCGAGCCGATACCGATCGATGGAACCATCATGCACGCCATTGAGCGAATGATCTCCTTCGCCTCGAGCAAAGCAGGTCTCACTTACGCCACAACGCACGTAGCAGAATACACTCGGTAGTCATAAATCCGCAGCGGTGCAGATTGCGCCCATTCTAGCCCGCCACAAGCCCCTCTACCACCTCGAGCAGTTGCCGCGTCGGCCCCGGCTGCACGTGGCGGGCGCGGACCCTCTCGACGGTCGCACCTTGATCCTTGGATTGAAGGGCGTTCTGCATCGCTGCCCGTACTGTCTCGGGCCGGTCGTCGCCCACATAGTAAGGCGCATCCCCCAGGACCTCGCGCGACCAAGGGTGATCGTTGAGCACGAGTGGGCGCCCCGCAAGCGCAGCCTCGAGTGCGGAAAAACCAGGATAGTCCTGTCCCAGCTCGATGTAGGCATCACAGCTCTGCAGTGCCGAGCGCAGAATGTCCGATCCGGGCTGCAGGTAGGGAAGAAACCGGGCCCTGTCGTTGGCCGTGCGCCGGCACTGCTCGAAGTAGGCTTTGTCGCTATGACCGCCGATGAAGACGAGCGGTAGCTCATGCGTCGACAATGCCTCGATAATGCGCAGCTGCTGCTTGCCCGTCTCGATCTGCCCCACCGACAGAATGAAGCGCTCAAGCGCGTATGCCGAGCGAAAGAGGTTGTCCTCGACGGGCTTGGCGTACCTGTCGGAGATGCCCGCCGGGACGACCACGACCCGCGCCGGATCGACGCTGAAATTCCGCAGACACAGGTCGCGCTCGGCATTGGTCCGAATGATCACTCGGTCCGCGAGATCGAGGTGCCTTTGGACCACGTCGCGCGCGGCGTGATTGACGTCGAAGAAATTGAAGTTGGGGATGAGGACAATCGGAATACCTGAAGCCTTGATCTCGCCCAGCAACTGCTCCCCTCCACCGTGCGCGGAGAAGTGAATGACGGCATCGTAAAACTTCAGGGGACGCGACGTCGGGCCATAGAGATCGGCTCTTAGGCCCAGATCGTCGATGAAATCGACAAGCTGGCGGAGCTCTGTTTCACCGCCGCCATGGGTGAGGAACGCCTGATGAAATGTGGTAAGCAGAATTCGCACTGCATGCACCTGTGTAATTGCCACTCCAAGCATACCAGTTGAGTCAGGTCACTTCCACCGCTCGCGCCAACGCCAGCCGCTTGAGCATCCGGTCCATGCGGGCTTCCCAGCTGAAGTTTCGCAGTCTTGGATCGTCGAGCGACAGGCTTCCGGGTGGATCAGCCAGAATTCGGTCGATCCCTTCGACCCAATCGTGCCGATCGGCGATCGCAATGACCTCTCGCATCTCCTCCAGCGACGGCATCGGCGTCGCCAGCACCGGCGGGCCCGCTGCAAGGTATTCATAAAGCTTCATTGGGAAGACGCCGGCAGCGTGTCCATCGACAAGATTTGGCAGTACCGCGATATCGGCTGCGGCCAGGTATCTCGGTAAACTGGCGTAGGGCCGATAACCCAGAAGATGCACGTTAGGAAGCTGTCGCAGCCTTGCAATAACAGGACTTGAGTGCCCCTCCGGCTCGTCGCCGATGAGCACCCAATGCCAGTCCTTCCGAATAGTCGCGATCTCCTCGATCAAACTGACATCGAGCTTGAAGTCAGATAGAACGCCGGTATAGACAATGCGCGGATGAGGGATGCGCGAGATGTCGACCGGCGCCGGCGCTGCCCTCCGTGCTGAGGCGAAATGTTCTATGTCGGCGACATTGCGTTCGTAGACCGAGCGAGCTCCAGCGATTTCAGAACAGTGTCGCTGTAAGGGCAGGCTGGTTGTGAAAACGACATCGGCTTTTCGAAGCAACTCACGTTCCGCAACCGCGTAAGCCCTCCCATCGACGCCTGGAACGACGGCAACATCGTCGACGCAATGGTAGACAAGCTTGTCCGCTTTGACCTGCGCGAGCGTATCGAGAACGTAGGGATGGTACGTCCACACGACTGGATCGTCGCCCGCGTTCGCCTTAAGCCAGCCGTTAATTGTCCGCGAGAGCAGGCGGGCATTAAGCGACCGGACGAACCCGTGGCGATGCCCAAAGGGGATCGTGAGGGGCGAGTACACCCAAAGATTCTCGCCGACCTGCTTCGGACCATCGAGCGCCTTGCGGATCCGGCGCGCCATTCGCGCCAGATCGCGACTGTTGACGCCCGGACGGCGAATACCCAGCGACTCGACATAGAGGAGCTTCGTACCACGCTTGGCGAGCCGCGATGCGATGTGCTGTTTGTTCGTCCAGTAGGGCGCATTCCAGTCGGCCGTCGAGAACATAACGACGGTCGAGGGCGTCATCGCATCCATCACCGCAACTCCCGCAAGAGGCGGTCGGCGATGCGCTGCGACGCCTGGCCGTCTCCGTAGGGATTTGGACGACCGAGCAGCCGCGCTTTTCTGTTTTGCCGAAGCCAGGCACTGGCCTGTTCGACGATCGCAGTCGCGTCGGCCGCAACGATCTTTGCAAACCCTGCCGTCACCCCTTCAGGACGCTCAGTCACTCGACGTACGACGAGGACAGGGACGCCAAACGACGGCGCCTCTTCCTGAATGCCGCCAGAGTCCGTCACCACCAGTTCCGCATGCTGGAGGACATGCAAGAGGTCGGAGTAGGTGACAGGGTCGGAAAGGTGGATGTTCGGAATTCCAGACAACGCCGGCAAGACTTGGTCACGGACTGCCGGATTGAGGTGCACGGGAAAGAATATGGCGCGGTCCGGATGCGTGCCCGCCAGTTGCGCAACACCGTCGACGATCGCGGCGAGATCCGGCCCGAAGCTCTCGCGTCGATGGCAGGTCACCAGAATCAGCCGATCGCGATTGGAAGCGGCGAAACCCTGCACCCATGTGGAGATCGGCGCCCGGCCATGCTCCATTAACTCCAGCGCATCGACGATCGTGTTGCCCGTAACCTCGATGCGATCTGATGAGATGCCCTCTCGCCGCAACTCTCTCGACGCGCGACTGGTCGGACAGAAATGCAGGCTGGCCAGCGTAGCGACCGCGCGACGATTCATCTCTTCGGGAAATGGGTTGCTCAGATTGCCCGTACGCAGACCTGCCTCCACGTGGCCGACCGGAATGCGGGCATAGAAGGCCGCCAGGGCAGACGCCAGCACTGTCGTTGTGTCGCCCTGGACGAGAACGAAGTCCGGCTTTAGAGCCTCGAAAGCCTTCTGACACTCGGTGAGGAGGACGCTTGTCAGACCTGCGAGAGTCTGGCTGGGCGTCATCACATCGAGGTCCATATCGGCCTTGAGCCCAAAACTCGACAGCGCTTGCGTCAGCATCTCTCGATGCTGTCCGGTCGCAAGCAAGGTCACACGAAAGTCAGACACATGCTTGCGCAGCGCGATCACGACCGGCGCCAGCTTGATGGCCTCGGGTCGCGTGCCCACCACCACCACGATGTGAGATGGCGCTCGCTTAGCCATGAGCGACAGCGTCCAATGGTAGGACATCGCCGCGCCACCTTACGGCGAAGCGATGTGCGGCCGGTCGGAGGCCCTCCGCAGTGAACCCGTCGCGCGCAGGCCGAAGCAGGAGCCGAGACTTCGAACCGATCCAATCAAGGCACTGGTCCTCGTTCAGCCAGAGCACACTCTTTCCGGTCATTTGCTCGGAGATGTGGTTCAAGAATTCCGCGTGACGTGCCACGCGCTCCTCTTCAGACGTCCAGCCATATTGATAGCGAGCCGAGAACGGGTGGTCCAGAAAGCCAAAGATCGCCCGTGACGCGGTCGCCACCCAGAACGCTTGCTTGATGATAGCCAATCCATCCGATCCGGGCAGGATGCAGTCGCCGTGCAGCATGCATTGCTGGCTGTGTGTCACCGTGCCGGTATCGTCGTCGGGGAGCACCCCGCCTCGTGCGACAAGAGCCTCGGGATCGTTGGCAATGATTCCACCGACAAATCCGTCGAGACCTGCTCGATTGAGGCCCCGCGAGACGTAAGGCGGATTCTGATGGAATGGCGAGACCGCGTAGCGCACGCGGAGACCGGGAACCCGCTCCTCGAGCCAGTCAATCGAACCACGCGCTTCTAGGTAACATGCATCCTCCGAGCCGCCCCAGTTCGGAGCATGAGTCACGGAGTGAGAGAGCACTGAACCGCCTGAGGCGAACACATCACGCAGTAAGGCAGCACCGCGCCCACCTCCATCGTCCTGCGCTGTCCTGACCGCGAGCGAGAAGGGAAGACCCCGCGACCGATAGAGGTCGAAAAGAGGGCGAGCCGAGGCGATGTCCTCATCGCAATCGAGGCGCATGGTTACTGCCGCATCATACCCGAACGGTATTTCAGAAACGACCGGCACCGTCGGCATGTCAGCATGACGCCAGTTTGCGATGAAGTCTTCGACCACGGCCCATTCTCCGCTGTCGACGGGACCAACGGCGCGGTTCCACCAGAGTACGGCCCCGGAGTCGGTGTCACGGAGGGCGACAAAGGGAATTGTGCTGAGACCGTCTGCCTCAGCGACAGCAAGCACCTCGGCACCCCCAGGCTCAACATCGGCGGCGATCGACCAAGCGCCGCCGTCAGCGCGAATACGGCCGAAGCCGAGGTTGTTCCACTCATTGGCGAAGTCGAACCGAAGGAACGGTCGGACCTTGAACGGCACCGATTCGAAGAGCGGATGAGTCGACCACGCCACTGCCGCGTCGGACCGAGTCGCCTCATGCGGCAGAGCTGGATCACACTCGGATGCGGCAAGCCATTCCGCAGGTACGTCGCCGCGAATCTTCAAACCACAAAGGGCCGCGATGGCTGGAGACGGGCGGCCAAAGACGATCGCCTTGCCGCTCTCGCGAAGCAGACTGGCCAGCCTCGCCGTATGACGATCCGTTGGATTGACAAGCACGACGATCCTGCTGGCGCCAGTGCCGGTGGTGTCGATCTGCCCGGCCGTGACCGCACGCCGGAGCGCCGCCCTCACAATAGCCAGGGCCGGATCGCTCTCGCTGCCCAGAAGTTCGATCACTTCGCGGCTGCTTCGCTCACGACCGGCTGGACCAGATGCCGGAACTTCTGCCTCGACCCCACAAGCTTCAGCTCGCTCGGCTCGATAAATTCTACCGACACAGCCCCCGGCCACCAAGACTGGATGCGAGCCGCCATGCCCGCCGTGTCAACACCGGGTTCAGGCACGAGCCTGAATACCGGCTTGCCCTCTCTGACTTCGATCTGGAACTCACGGATGCCGCCGACCCGATCGAGCACGTCCTGGATATAGTGCGTCGGCAATGGAGTGCCCGAGATCGTCACAACATCGTGGATGCGCCCGACCATTCGCAAGACCTCGAACCCTGCTTCGCGCTCAGCGAGAACGATATTGTCGCCGGTCCGATAACGAATAAGCGGCATGAGGGTGTTGAAGAGCGGCGTGATAACGAGTTCGCCGGCGCGCGCGCCGTCCTCGCCTTCACCCGGAGTTACGTCCGGTGCAGGAGCAACTTCGGGCCAAGCGAAGAACTCGAAATAGCGCATTCGAGGAATATGCGCGTCGAGCTGATAAGCTAGCACGCCTGCTTCAGCCAGACCATATCGGTCGATGACCGTGCATCGCAGCACGCGCTCGATCCGTTCGCGCTGGCTCGGCTCGAGCAACTCGCCCGAGGACTCAAAGATAGCGAAGGCGCGATCGCTGCCGCGCGTCCGCTCGACATACTGGGCAAGCTGATCAACGGTCGAAGGATGGGCGTGCAGAAGATGCGGCCTGATGGCCCTGACCTGACGCCAGATACTCGCAAGCTCGTCGTCCCCAAATGTCGAAAAGAAGACGTTGTCGCGATTCATAGCGAAGCATTTGACCGCCTCGCGAATTCTCGCCTTCCACGGGAAAACTTCGGGAAACTTCGATGCGAAATGGAGCTCGCTTCGCCAGGCCGAATTGCCGATCCGCCGTCGACTTTCCCGGTTGATCGCAGACGACCAGTCGGCTGCCTCCTGGTCGTAGTAGATGTGTGCTGACGGGCCTGTCGAACCCCCGGTCTTGGCCGTGTGTATCCGCAGTCCCTCCCGATCATCGCGCAGCAGGCGGTGCCCCTGCTCGCGAATGATGTCCTTGGTCAGGTAAGGCAGGTCTTCGAGGTAGCGGGCGTCGGATGTGAGCTTCTCAGGATCAAAACTCAGTGCCGCAAACAGGTCGCGATAATACGGGACCTTGTGGCCCGCCAAATGCACAATCTCAACGAGCCGTTCGAGTGCACGCCGCTTTCGGTCCTCGAACGGGCGGTCCAGCTCAGCGCGTATCCAGTTTGCCTTGCTGCGAATGTCTCGCTTCTCGAACCGCTCCGCCAAAGGATAAACCAGAGTAGCCGCGAGGGCGCCGCGAACGCCATTGCGGAGAGCACTGACGATCATGCGCCCGCCTCCATCGCCGACTGCCGCTTGCAATTGGCCAACTGCTCATAAAGACGGGCCAGTGGCTCAACAACGCGCTCCCACGTGAATTGCTCTGCGACCCTTTGTCGAAGCATCGGATTCACAGGTCTCTCCAGCGCGGCGATGAGTCGAGCGACAATGTCCTCCGGCTCCGAACCCCACACATAGTCCGCATACTCGCCGAAGTACTCGGGCGCGGACCCGTGACCGGTCACCAACACACGTGCTCCTGCTGCAGCCGCTTCAAGCGCGGTGAGCCCCGGGGTTTCGAGCGTCGAAGGCAGGCAGAAGAGCTCGCAGGCGGCATAGGCCGATCGCAGCAGCGGGTCGTCGTGATCGATCGGCCCGAGATAGCGGACGAGATCGCCTCCCGCGGCCCAACTGGCGTCGGCATAGTCCTGCGACCGCACATGACCGACGACGATGAGGGGAATGCCGAGCGTACGTGAGGCAGTCGCCAGTGCGAGTTGGTTCTTGCGTGGTTCGACGTTCCCCACGTTGAGAAGAAACGGACCTTTGATCCCGAAGCGGTCGCGAAACAGCTCAGGATCGACGCGGTGGAGGAACGTCGAGTCGCATGCGTTCCGAACCGTATGGAACTTGTCTCTGCTCAAACCGAGAACGTGCGCGAGGTTGTCGCTCTCGATATCGCCGTTCGTGACGATAGCATCCGCAAGGTGCAGTTGATGCCTGATCTCGTCGATCGGATAGAGGTGCCTCGTTTCGTCGGTGAGCCAGAGGCTGGCCGAAACGACAAGGGGAATGCCTTGGCTCTTTGCGTAGTTGCAGAAGTGAACCGACCCGCTGATGCAGGAAAAGAAATGCACGATATCGGTGGAACGCAGCGATTGGGACCATGGATCGTGGCGAGCAACGCTCTGGCCCGCAGCCCGCAGATACTGTTCGTATTTGAGCAGTTGTATCTCCCCGCCACCGGGAACCTCAAATGCCCAAGGATAGGTCGCAAAGGTAACGCGCGGACTCACGGTCGAAGCGCCTCAAGCGCGTTGAGTATCAATCGTCCGTCTGCCAGAGCACGGAGTTGCTCAAGCCGTCCACGCCTCGCAACGGCATTTGAAGCGAGCGCTGCGGGGTCGCTCAAGAAAGCTGCGATCTGACCAGCCGCGTCGTCCGGGTTGTCCGAGACTAGCAGGGCAGCTCCTCCCATGACATCGATCATGGCTGGGCCGGCGCTCATGAGCACGGGCTTGTCGAATGTCAACGCATCGATGAGAGGAACGCAAAAACCCTCGTGACGACTGAAGGTGAGGAGCGCCGTCGCATTCTCGTAGAGGAACCGCAGAGTTCCGTCCGAGATGCCATTGCGCAGTGTGATCATCCCGCGACCCAGAGTATTGAGCGCGGCGGCCCGCGAAGCTACCTGTCCAACGTAAGGACCGCTTGGTGGCCCGCCGACCAGATGAAGGTCGAGACCGGCCAGCCGATCGCTGAGCCGCTCGAACACATCGAGGAGAAAAACGACATTCTTGTGCGGCACGATCCGCCCTACGAAGAGGAGGTATCGACGTCCCTCGCGGAGGGGCAACGGCTCCGACTCGACACTTTGCCAGCGATCAAGGCCGATTACTGGCGGGACCGCCTGGATGCGGCCTTGCCAGCGCACTCGATCGTCCGCGTCCATACCGCCCAGCAAATCAACGGCTGTCGCGGTCGAATTGGCCATCAACGCATCGAAGCGGCTCGCCAACGATCGCTGGGCCAAACCGCGACGGCAGAAGTCGGCCGTGCGCTCGTCAAGTGGATCGATCAGTTCGGGAGGCGTGATGCCGTGAAAGTACAGAATCTTCCGATTGGACAGCTCCGCGACCTCCCCGAGAAGGGGATCGTAGATAGAGTGGTTGAAGAAGATTACGTCCTCGGCGGACAGCGCCTGTCTGAAACCGCTCCGGTGTTCGACAGTGTGCGTCTCGAAGGTGTCTGCATGGTTCGCCCATAAGCGTACCGACCACCCACTCCGCGAGGCAAGGTCTGCAACCTGACGCGCGAAATTCCCGACAGCGTCGTTTCGAACGATGTCCTGAGCGTGGACATGCAGGACCGTCAAAACGCGGCCCTGGCCCGCTGGTCGTCGTCCTCGACTTCCCTCGTTTGCTCGACCGGTGTGTCGGACCTGATCATCCCGTCCTCCAGCCGAACGATGCGCGTACAGATTCGCTCGAGCATCTTCATGTTGTGGGAAGCGACCACCAGGATCTTGGTCCGCGCTACCAACTCGGTCATTCGCGCCTCGGCCTTCTTGGAGAAGGTCTCATCGACAACGCTGAGCCATTCATCGAGGAGGAGAATATCGGGCGAGCGTGCAGTTGCAGCCGAGAAGAGGACGCGCATCAGCATGCCGGAAGAGAATGTCCGCAGCGGCATGTGACGCATGCTCTCCGACAGGTCGGTGAAGTTCCAAATCTCATCGACCAGCGCCTCGGTCGGCCGGATGCCGTCCACTCGCATCAGCAGGCGAATATTGTCGTCGGCGGAAATGTCCATGTTCGCGCCGACGGATAGACCCAGTAGCGGCGTGATGTGCCCGGCGATGACCCGCTGGCCGGTAGTTATCGGGAAAATCCCCGCGATAGTTCGCAAGAGCGTCGTCTTGCCCGAACCATTGGGCCCAAAAAGCCCTACGCGTTCCCCAGCCGCAATATCGAGGTCGATATCGTGTAGCGCCCGGATCACTGGATGGTGCAGACGCCGCCCTCCGGCAGACGCCAGCAGTAGTCGCTTCAACGACTTATCGTTGAGATCATAGATGGGGTAGTCGAGACAGACTTTGCGAAGGGAAATGTGGGCCAATTCTCAGATCCAGAACGCCGCGTAGCGGAGGCGCGAGAGGGCAAAACTGCACGTCGCTATGAGAACCGCGAGAATAGCGAGAGACACGCCGAAGCTCGTCCACGGCATGATGCCGTCGAGTAGCGGCTGCCTCCAGATGTTGAGCAGATGCACCACTGGATTGAAGTCGAGCAGATACTCACGCCCCGTCAGAACGTGTGGCTTCCACATGATCGGGGACGCGAGAAAAGCGAGGTTGACCAGAGACTCAACCAAGGGTTGCGCATCCCTGTATCGGGTGGCGATTGCTCCCACGCAAATCGACAGGCAAAGCGCAACCGCAGCGAAAATCAGGAAGCCGGGAATGGCCATGAGGACATTCATTGGAGACGTGCCGCCGAGCACGAGAAAGAGTGCAATCGGAACGACGATGTTGTGCGCCATGAAAAGGACATGACGGAAGAAGCATTGAACGAAAAAGACGTAGGCGGGCAGCCCGCGGTCCTTGATGAATCCGCCAGCCCCCAGAAGCGCCGTCGTAGAGTTCGTTATGCATCCCGAAAGAAGCGCCCACGTCACAAAGCTGATTGCGAAAAACGGAAGAAATTCTTGAACGCTGACGCTCGAGATAGTGCTGAACACGAAGCCGATGCACGCCACGAAGATGGCGGTTTGCAGCGTGATCCAGAATGGACCAATCACCGAGCGGGCATAACGGTGCCTGACATCGTACCAAGCCAGGAAGAATGCGAGACTTATCTCGTTGGAAACTCGCCTTAGTTCTTTCCCAGTGCTCAGCGAGCTCGCGTTTGCTGCCTGCGGATGAGACGATAGAGTCAAGTCAACGTCCAATCTTGTCGAGTTCGACCACTTGTCTGGCGCAATCCCTCATTCGTCATGCGACGAGGTCCGATTGTAGAGGAGCCCCAGTAGATAGTTTCCATAGCCGCTGGCAACTAATGGGTGAGCCAGTTGCTCCAGTTGCTCGTCGTCAATGAACCCCATTCGCCATGCAATCTCCTCAATACAGGCGATTTTCTGGCCTTGCCGCTTTTCGATAGTTTGGACGAACTGGCTCGATTCGAGGAGGCTGTCATGGGTTCCTGTGTCAAACCAGGCATTCCCACGACCGAGCCGCTCGACGCTGAGTTTTCCGCGGGTCAAGTAGACTTCGTTGACTGTCGTGATCTCGAGTTCGCCCCTCGGGGACGGACTGATGCTCTTTGCGATCTCGACAACGTCATTGTCGTAGAAGTAGAGACCGGTCACCGCATAGTTGCTTTTGGGCTGCTGCGGCTTTTCGACAATCGACACGGGCGTCGTATCGTCCGGACCGAACTCGACGATCCCGTACCGCTGAGGATCGCTCACCGCATAGGCGAATACGGTGGCACCACTGTCCCTCTCGGCAGCGCGGCGCACGCTGTCACCAACCCCCGTGCCGTAAAAGATGTTGTCGCCTAACGCCAGGGCAGCACAAGACGACCCGACGAAGCGCTCCCCTATGATGAAAGCCTCCGCAAGCCCGCGAGCTTCCGCCTGAATGGCGTACTCGAAGCGCATGCCCAGGTCGGCACCGTCGCGGAGCAGCGCCTGATACAGAGGCAGGGCGCTTGGGGTAGAAATTATCAATACATCCGATATTCCCGATAGCATAAGCGTGCTCAGCGGGTAATAAATCATCGGCTTGTCATAAACAGGAAGCAGCTGCTTGCTTACCGAAAGAGTCGCAGGGAACAGCCGAGTACCTCGGCCACCTGCCAGAATAATGCCCTTGTGATTGCTACGCAGCATACCGACGCTACCCTTTTTGCTATACAATTAGCCTACGAAAAACCATTAGTCATCCTCAGAGCTACTAGGACGACTTCACCTACAGCATGCTCGCAGCCATAAATGCTATCCTTGTAGCCGTCTATCTCGTCCAGCTACACTCACTCGGACAACTCCTTGTGGGGCATCGACATGATAGCGCCGCCTGGGAACGACGATCTTGACGGCCTTATCCTGTTTTGCCCCCGCGTCGCCGATACCTGTTCGAATGGGGGCCTTCCGACAACCCGTCCCACCCTCGCGAGATTTCCCAGCGTGCTGGACCGGCACGCACCACGGTCCTAGATTGCCGGCACGCCGCTCACCGCCATAGCCGTAACATGAGTAAAGTTCAGATATTCGAGCCGATCTACGCCGTTGGGCAAGAATTGGTGGAACCCGCCTTCACGGCACTACCAACCAAGAATGACCGAGCGCCATGGCGCGAGTTTGCAATCTTTGTGGACATATACCGAGCCGGACTGCATCGCGGTCCCGGCCTGACAGGCGTATTCTCACCGAAATTCCAGCTGAAGACTGGGATATCGGGCCAACGGTTCATCGATTTCATCGAGGAGAACCCTGGGCGCGATGTCTACATCGCCAACCCCGGTCCGGCCGGCGCCTTCATCAATTTCAATGTCTGGGAGAACGGCGAAATGTTCCATCCGGGCATCGTCGGTGCGTCGCAGGCGCTGCTGGACGTAACCGGCATCGGATGGAATCTTTCGGATCAACCCAGGCACGGTGTCGACGTTCTGCTCTACTGTAACTTCTGGGTCGGCACTGAGGCGTTCTGGGATGACTACGTGGGCCGCATCCTGTTGCCGATAGCGGAGTTCCTGGAGAGGGAGCCTGACCATCCCGCATCGCAAGAAATCTTCCAGGACACCAAGCATACGTCGGCGGCACCGTATCTACCCTTCATGATCGAAAGGATGTTCACGACCTACCTCAAGCTGCATCCATCATGGTCCACGGGCGCGTGGCACCGCGACACTCTCGAGTCATGCATCACGCCGCTCGAGCGCGAGATCGTCTCGTACATGGCGCCCATTCTAGCCGAAGCCGAGACGAGAGAGTTTTCACCGGAACTCCGTCGCCTGATGCGCTTCCTCACTCGAGCAGACCACATCTACAAGGGGGTGTACTTTCAGACAGTGCCACACCCCCACACTGTCTCGCCTGGCGACGGCCAGCGGCTCCAACGAGTGATCACGCCGTGACCGATATCCAGATTTTCGAACCCATCTATGCCGCAGGGCAGGAATTGATCGAGCCTGCCTTCAAGGCCCTGCCCATCGCCAATGAACGGGCGCCTTGGCGCGAATTCGCCATAATGGTCGATATGTACCGCGCAGGACTGCACCGCGGCTCCAAGCTGACGGGTGTGTTGTCACCCAAATTCTGTGTCAAGACGGGGCTCTCGGGCCCTGACCTGATTGCCTTTATCGAGGCGAATCCCGGCCACGACGTCTACCTCGCCAACTCAGGCGCATGGGCCCCTTATTCCAACTTCAATGTGTGGGAACATGCCGAGGCCAATCACCCCGGGATCGTGGCCGCGGCGCAGGCACTCCTTGATGCTGTGGGCATCGATTGGGACCTCTCCAATCAACCCAGACACGGCCACGATGTCTTTCTCTTCAGCAATTTCTGGGTGGGTACCGAAGCGTTCTGGGACAGCTACGTTGGCGGCATTTTGGTACCCATTGCCTCGTTCATAGAACAACATCCTACGCACCCGGCTTCGATCGGCATCTTCGAGGACACCAACCACACGACTGTGGGTCCGTATCTGCCCTTTGTGATCGAACGCATGATCTCGACCTACCTCAAGCTGCATCCGTCCCTGTCAATCGGCGCGTGGCAGCGCGACCCAATTGAGTCTTGTCTGACGCAATTCGAACGCGAGACAATTGCCTACATGGCTCCTATCCTCGCCGAAGCGGAAGGAACCGAATTTTCGGACGACCTTCGTCGGCTGATGCGATTTCTTTCGAAAGCCGATGCGATGCACAAGGATGTCCACTACCGAACGGTCCAGCACCCGCATACGATTCCGCCGAGCCGCCGACAGACGACGTCCAGCTCCTGATGGTGGATCCACAAAGGACCGAGGGACGGACTGACGGGTCAGCATGAAAGTCCTGCACGTCTTCAAGACATATCTCCCCGACAACTTTGGAGGTATCGAACGCGCGATATGGTCTATCGCGGAGGGCACTTCGGCGCTCGGGCTTGAGAACCACGTTTTCTCCCTCGCTGCCGACCGCAACGCAATCGTGGCCCCGCTCACGATCGATGCGCACATCAGCCACAAGGCCAAGCTGGACCTCTACGTCGCCTCGACTGGACTATCTCTTTCGGCACTTGGAAAGTTCAGGGAGCTCTCGGCCACGGCCGATGTGATTCACTATCACTTCCCCTGGCCCATGATGGACCTGTTGCACTTCGCCGGAAGTCGCGGCAAGCCTTCGATACTCACCTATCACTCCGACATCGTGCGCCAGAAATTCTTGAAGTCGCTCTACGCACCCCTCATGCATGCCTACTTGCGCAGCGTCGATTGTATCGTCGCAACGTCCCCCAACTACACAAAAAGCAGCGAGGTACTCGGGCGATATTCAGACAAAACGAACGTCATTCCAATTGGCCTTGCCGAGCGCGTCGCCCCACCTGACACACTCATTGCCTCTTGGCGGGACCGTATCGGCGGCGACTTCTTTCTGTTTGTCGGAGAGCTCCGTTACTACAAAGGTATCGACTTCCTTCTCGCCGCGGCCCAATCGTCCGGCCTGCCTGTCGTTGTCGCTGGAAACGGTCGTGTGTCGGGGACAATCCCCCCGAACGTGAAAGTGCTAGGACCGGTCACTGAAGCCGATAAGGAGGCATTGCTGTCGCTATGCCGGGCGTTTGTTTTCCCCTCGCACCTCCGTTCGGAAGCCTTCGGTGTTGCCTTGCTGGAGGCCGCACGCGCCGGCCGCCCCATGATCTCCTGCGAGATCGGCACCGGAACAAGCTTTGTGAACCAGAATGGCCAAACGGGCCTCGTCATCCCACCAGCGAACGTCGAGGCACTCTCCGACGCCATGCGCCGGTTGAGCACAGACGCGGAGCTAGCCCAGAACATGGGGCAAGCGGCACGTAGCAGGTACCTGGCACACTTTACGATGGAGCAGGTGGCAACGACTTATAAGCAACTGTACACGCGGATCGCAGGCGACACTTAGCCCGCTACAGGCGATCCTCGTTCCGCAGAGTCCAGATCAGATCCCGCACACCATCCTGCCAGTGCGGGAGCCGGACACCAAATGTTTCGCGGAACTTGGCTGTATCCAGGCGCGAGTTGCTGGGCCGCGACGCCTTGAGCGGATAGTTGCGCGCCTCAATCGGCCGGATCGCTTCCGGTTTGAGGATCAGGTTGGCGCCCGCCGCAATCGCTTCAGCAACAACGTAGCGAGCCAGTTCATTCCGACTAGCCGAACCTGCTGCGGTAAGGTGATAGACGCCACCCCTGCTTCGATCGGCGAGAGCCTTCTCTAGGGCAACCACTGTCGAGCCGGCGATGAGCTTCGCGGAGGTAGCAGCGCCAACCTCGTCCGAAACGACATCGATCGCGTCCTTGGTCTTGGCTAAACGAAGGATCGTAAGCGGAAAGTTCTTGCCGTCCGGGGAGTAATTCCAGGTGACGCGCAGGATGAGATGATCGGCACCGCTGGCAACGAGAGCCTCGTCTCCAGCAAGCTTGCTGGCTCCGTAGACGGAGAGGGGCGCGGCGGTATCGTCCTCGCGGTAACCTCGCGCGGACTTGCCGTCGAACACGAAGTCGGTCGAATAGTGAACGACCAGGGCGCCGAGCGCCCTTGCATGCTCACCGATGACCCCAACGGCCTCAGCGTTGACGGTGAATGCGCGCGCCCGATCGTCCTCGGCCGCGTCCACCGCGGTGTAAGCTGCCGCGTTGACGATCACATCCGGACGGGTGCTGTCGATGAGATCGCCAATGGCCCGCGGCTGCTCGAGGTTGGCCTCCTGTCGATCGAATGCGGCAACGGTCCCAAGCGTGTCGAGCAGCGGAGCAAGCGCGCGCCCGACCTGACCGTTCTTGCCCAGCAGCAGGAGCCTCAAGCGTATTGTTCCGCAACCCACTCGCGATAGGCGCCAGATGCGACGTCGCGGACCCAGTCACCGTTGTCGAGGTACCATTTTACGGTCGCCTCGATACCGGACTTGAAATCACGTTCTGCTTGCCAGCCGAGCTCCCGCTTCAGTTTGCTGGCATCGATTGCGTACCGACGGTCGTGGCCGGGGCGGTCGGCCACAAAGGCAATCTGATCGCGATAGGAGCCGGAATTGCGCGGACGATGATGATCGAGCAGATCACAAATCGTGCCGACAACCTCGAGATTGGTTCGCTCGGAATCGCCGCCCACGGCGTACGTCTCGCCCGGCACACCCCTCTCGATGATACGCGCCAGCGCGGCGCAGTGATCGCCGACATAGAGCCAGTCGCGTACCTGCTTGCCATCGCCATAGATCGGGAGCTGCTTACCGGCGAGGGCATTGTGGATCACCAGCGGTATCAACTTCTCTGGAAACTGGAACGGCCCGTAGTTGTTCGAGCAGTTTGAGATAAGGGTCGTCAGGCCATAGGTCTCGTGCCACGCTCGAACGAGATGATCGGACGCCGCCTTGCTTGCGGCATAGGGGCTATTGGGCGAATAGGGCGTCGACTCGTTGAACTTGGGGTCCGCCGGACCGAGTGTGCCGAACACTTCGTCTGTTGAGACGTGAAGGAAGCGGAAGCGATCACGCTTGTCGGCGCCACTGCCCACATAGGAGCGCGCGGCCTCCAGCATGCGGAGCGTTCCGGTCACGTTGGTTTCTATGAACGCCTCGGGGCCGCGAATCGAGCGATCAACATGGCTCTCTGCCGCGAAATGCGCGACCGTATCGATATTCTCGCCGACAAGCAGGCTTTCGATGAGGTCACGGTCGAGGATGGAGCCCTTGACAAAACGAAAGCGCTTGTCGCGGTGCGCCTCGGCAAGATTGCCCAGATTCCCAGCGTATGTGAGGGCGTCGATGACAACAACGCGTTCAACGCCCGTATCCGAGAGCAAGCGGGCTACAAAATTGGCGCCAATAAAGCCTGCGCCGCCGGTGACCAATATCCTCATGCGCGGTTTCTAGTATGTTGTCTGATTTGGCGAAAGAGACAATTGGCACCGTACTGGCACGGCGCTAACTGAACTTGCGGTGATAGCCTACAGCCCTCCGGAATAGACCATGAGACTGCGGAAGTTACAGCTCCCGCAGCCTGGCGATCGGCATGTTGCGCTCTCACTCCGTAGTCGTCACCGGCACGACACTGGCCGTCACGCGCCCACCCTCCCCTGACAACACACCCTCGCGCAGCGCCGACAGGAAATCCCGATACGTTTCCACATCCGGGCGTGCCGCCGAGAACAATGGCTTCTCGGACGACACCACCACCAGCATTTCGTCGCCCACCGGCGGGGACACGGTCAGCGACACCTGGCCGCCTTCCGTATCGCCGAAGCGCACGATCGTGTGGCCGGCCTTGGGACGCAAATCGGCTGAACTTGGCTGCGACAGGTTGAGCACGTTGCCGTCGGCGGAGAAGTACGCGGCATAAAGGTACGACGGGAAGCCCGGCGTCTCGATGCCGATATTGATCGCCTCGCCCACCGTCGGCGCTTCCGGCGCGAACGCCACCTGCGGCACGTCCGATTCGTTGAGCGGCTTGTCTAGCGTCAGCCGGACTTCGCACGCCGGCCACGGCGCCAGCGCCACGTCGACCGTGTCGACCTTGTCCATCAGCGCGTTCTGCACCTGTGCCATCTCGTCTTCGCTGCCGACGAAGCCGGTGGCGATCGAGTTGCCCTGGGCGTCGGTGCTGATATCGACCTTGCCGCAGGCGAGTTCGCCCAGCTTGATCTCGCCGTTGAGGTCCCGCGTCGCGACGTCCGTCGTCGGCGTCACGATCAACGGCGGCTTGTAGGGCGGCGGAGGCGGCGTCGTGTCGATCACGTCGGCGACAAAATCGTCCTCCTCGAGGGGGATCTCGGGATCGCCCGGCAGGTGCATGATGTGGCCTTCCCACACGCGCGCCTTGAACGTGTCGTAGGTCATGCGGCCATAGCCCTTGTCGCCCCAGCCCGTGTTCCACGAATTGATGAACTTGAAGGTCTGCGTCGCATCGTCGTAGCCCACCAGCGTGAAGGCATGGCCGCCCTCGTTCTTGGCTTCGGGCGTCGACCGCCAGATCGACTGGCGCGGATTGAGGTTGAAGAACTCGGCATCGAGCGCCGCCGTGATCACCACCGGATGGCCCTTGGCGAGCGCGCCCTTCACCGTATCGATGCTGGCGTTGGGATCCTGCTGGCTCCAGACCAGCTCGTAGCTCTCGATCTTGAAGTCGGTCGCCCGCATGCGCGCCGGTGGAAGCGGGCGCGGGCACTTGGTATCGTCGTACGGATAATCCTTTAGCGACTGCGCGCCCTGCTTCAGCACATCCATCGCGTCGGGCACGAACGAGCCCTGGTTACAGTCGGACCCGATATGGATGATGTTGAACAGCCACGCTGGGCTCGGGATGTTGGCCGTATCGGCCAGATCGCGATGCTCGACCTGGTAAGCGTAATAGGCGCGCGCGGCGTAAGCCGTCGCCCAACCCACGCAGGAGCCCTGGTTCAGCTGGTCGCCCACCGGTGGCATGTAGCGGCTGAGGTCCACCGCCTGCGGAAGGAAGTCGCGATACTCCGGCGCCTGCGGCAACGCCGCCAGGCGCTCGGGCGGGGTCGGCGTGGCGCCCGTCGAGTAGCGGCGCTCCTGCGCCATGGCCCCGGTGGCGCTCAGGGCCACGATCAGTGCGACGGCCCCAAGGCCGGCAAGCATCCTCAGTCTCATCGGCATTCCCCTAACGCGCATAATCGCCTAGCGCCGACGCTAGCATGGCGATACAGGCAACAGGAAGGCTGAGTTGCGGCTGGTCGGCGGGGCTTTGGCGGCACCCGGCTCAGTCGAATATGTCGGCATCCCGCAAGAGCGGCGCCGCCGCATCCTTGGGCGCAAGCAGCGGCGCGATGCCTGCCGGCCAGCCAAGCGCGATGTCCGGATCGTCCCACCGGATCGAGCGTTCCGACGCCTTGTCGTAAAAATCCGTCGTCTTGTAGAGCAGTTCAGCCCCCTCGGTCAGCGCCAGGAAGCCGTGTGCAAACCCCACCGGCACATAGAGCTGCTTCTTGTTGTCCGCCGACAGCTCCTCGGCGACCCACTGGCCGAACGTCGGCGACGACCGCCGGATATCCACCGCCACATCCAGCACCGCCCCCGCCGGACACCGCACGAGCTTCCCCTGCCCGTACGGAGACAACTGATAATGCAGCCCCCGCAACACGCCCTTGCTCGACCGCGAGTGATTATCCTGCACAAACGTCACATCCAGCCCCGTGACCGCCGCGAACGTGCGCGCATTGAAACTCTCGTAGAAATAGCCCCGGTCGTCGGCAAACACGCGCGGCTCGATGAGCAGCACGTCGGGCAAGGCAAGGCGCATGACGTTCATGGGCATTCCACTTTCTTGAAGCGGCCAACTTCTAGTACGTCACGGGAGCAGCGCAAAGATTGGAATCGGCCCGCCAGCGCATCCGGTCGCATTGCCCCATAGGCTGGTTATAATTGATGCTCTGCTGCGTAATGCGATACGGAAAGGGTGGCTGGATGTACGTATTGCCAGAAACGCGGCACTTGAAACCTCGGATCGACAACTACGTTCGACGTCGGTCGGTCTGATCGTCAGAAAGAAGAGTTATTGACTTCTCGTGTACAGGTTTACGAGCCTCTCTATATGCCAGGGCAGACGCTGGCCGACGCGGGATACGCGCCATATCCACATGCGAACGGCGAGCCTGATTGGCGGGAGCTACAGTTCCTGGTCGACATGTACCAGCAGGGTATCCATCGTCGGCACGAGCTCGTCGGTCTTTTCTCACCAAAGTTCGCAACCAAGACGCTCTTGACGTCCCGCGATGTCTTCTCGTTCGTCGACAGTCACCCAGGCGGCGAGATCTATACATTCATCGCCCACCCGCAAATGCCGTACATGATGTACAATGTATGGAACAACGGGGAAGACATCCACCCGGGAATCACGGGCGCAGCACAGGCACTCTTGAACGCTGTGGGCCTGCCCTACGATCTAGAGAGCATCGGACGTCACAGCCCTGACATCTGGTGCATGTGCAATTACTGGATCGGGTCGACACGATTCTGGAACGAGTACGTAGGAGAGGTCCTGCTTCCGATCGCCGAGTTCGTCAGGAACAACCCGGATAGCCCGATCGTTCGCCGCGTACTCTCGCTCGAAAGTCCTCACGAACGAACGCCGTTCCTGCCGTTCATAATAGAACGTCTCTTCACAACCTTTCTCGAGTCGCGTCCGGACTGGCGCGCCCGCGTGCGCCAGCTTGTGGTGTGGGATACGCCAAGGTGCCTCGCATTCGAGCGCGACATCATGGAAGCAATGAAGGATCGGGTCGATCGCGCGGATGCCGAGGGCAACTTCCCTCCCGAGCTTCTCGCTACCATGTACCTGCTCCGCCGACTGCGCAGACGATTCCAGATGGCTCACTACGCAACCCACAACTACCCCGACAGCGACAGACCCTTGAGCAAGAAATGGATCTCCAGCATCCTGGCCGACGTCGACAGCTGGCCAATCGTAAAGCTCTAATTGATGAACGGCCCTGATATCGGCATCTACGAGCCGATTTATCGTCCCGGACAAACCCTCGCTCAGCCGGAGTTTCGGGCTCTTCGTGGCGACAATGAACGTCCTCACCTGCGCGAGCTGCAGTTCTACGAAAAGCTTTATGAGGATCGCGTCCACCTGCAACACGACCTGACAGGACTCTTCTCGCCGCGCTTTGGCGAGAAAACAGGGTTATCTGCCCACGACGTGATCGCCTTTGTAGAAGAAAACTCGGACGGAGAAGTTTTCACATTCAACGCCGTCCCTCGCGCTCCCTATTATGCCTACAACATCTGGATGCAGGGCGAGCTGGCTCATCCCGGCATCATGTCGGTGGGTCAAAACCTTCTCGACGCGTGCAGGATCGACGTCAGGTTGGCGGACGTCGGACGGCACGGTCCAGACGTCTGGTGTTTCAGCAACTTCTGGCTCGGGAGTCGACGCTTCTGGGAAGACTACGTTGGCGGACTTGTTCAGCCTCTTCTGACCTTTGTGCAGCAGAACCCAGAACATCCCAGCGTGCTGGCGGCCATGGAGATAACCTATCACGACAAGCCGACGCCCTTCCTGCCCTTCATTGTCGAGCGCCTGTTCAACACCTTCCTGAGTGCGCATGAGGCGTGGCGGGGCAAGGTTCGAGCTTATCGGCTAGACCCGATGACACGACTGGGGTCGGTTATCGATTTCGACCTGGATGTCGTTTCGGCAATGCGGGACCGGGTCGATCGAGCAGATCGTGAAGGGGTCTTTCCCGACGATCTCATCGCGACAATGTCGCTTCTTTCGCGCCTGCGAATGCGACAGGCGATGGCTCACTACGCGGTTCACAGTCACCCGAACTGGGGGCGTCCCCTTGACGCCGACGCGCTTTCGCGAGGCGCCGAGCGTCTGAGCCGCATACCGGTCCCGAAGCTGCCTTAGCCCTCCAGCTCATGCCAGTGGCTGGTACAGCGCACTGCCTGAGGCGGAAGCTTGATCTCAATACGTCGCGCGGCCGCCCGAAAGGTCGAACGTGGCGGCTGTCGTGAACGAGTTCTCCTCGCTCGCGAGCCAGCAGATCATCGACGCCGCTTCGCTCAGTTCCACAAACCGCCCGCGCGGCACTTTGCTGAGGATCATTTTGATGAAGTCGGGGTCCTGCTCCAACGCAGACTTCGTTGCGGCCATAGAGGGGGTGATGCAGTTGACGGCGATGTTGTGCTTGGCGACTTCCTTGCCCAGCGACTTGGTGAGCGCGATGACGCCTGCCTTCATGGCGCTGTAGGCGGGAGCGCCGGGGTTGCCTTCTTTGCCGGCCACGGAGGCGGTCGAGACGATGCGCCCGTAATTCTGCGCGATCATGTGCGGCACCACAGTCCGGCAGCAATAGAAGGTGCCGACCAGCCCGATATGGACGACATCGGCAAAGGCCTTGGGGTCGTAGTCGACGGTGGTGGCGTTGGGGCCGACGATCGCGGCATTGTTGATCAGGATGTCGATCTTGCCGAACCGGGCCAGCACTTGCCGGGTCGCGTCCTCGACATTGCCCAGATCGCCGATATTGACGTTGAGCGTCTGGATGCGGTCGTCGCCCCGCGCGGAAATGCCATCGAGCGTCGGCTGGTCCCGGTCCCAGATCGAGACCTTCGCCCCGCTTTCGAGCATGCGCTCCGCCACCGCCAGCCCGATGCCCTGCGCGCCGCCGGTCACGATCGCCACGCGGTCTTTGAGATCGTAATTGTTCATGAAATGCTGTCTCTCCAACTAACATGTTAGTGGTCGCCGCGGCTCCCGACAAGCCCGGGAACGCCGGTGCGCGTTCGGTTCTGCCGGGGTTGTGCAATCCGGCGCCCGCCCCTAAGCCTTTGCGGCGTGCGAGGGAGTAGGCGATCGTGAAGGTCACGATTTTCGGGGCTGGCTATGTCGGGCTGGTGCAGGCTGCGGCATTTGCGGAGGTCGGCCACGATGTCGTCGGCGTCGATGTCGATGCGGCGCGCATCGATGGCCTCAAGCGCGGCATCGTCCCCATTTTCGAGCCCGACCTCGAGGGCATGATCCGCCGCGGTCTGGCGGCCGGAAAGCTGGCCTTCACCACCGATGCGGCGGTCGGCGTCGCGCATGCCGGCATCCTGTTCATCGCCGTCGGCACGCCGCCGCGCCCGGACGGGTCGGCCGATGTGAGCCACGTCGTCGCCGTCACCAACACCATCGCCGCCGCGATGGCCGAGCCCAAGATCCTGGTGACGAAATCCACCGTCCCCGTCGGTACCGGCGACAGGGTCCGGGCGACGTTGACGGCGGCGCTCGCCGCACGCGGCCGCAGCGACCTGACGGCCGAGATCGTCTCCAACCCCGAGTTCCTCAAGGAAGGCTCCGCCGTCGCCGACTGCATGCGACCGGACCGCATCATTCTCGGCACCTCGAGCCCCACCGCAGAACAGGCCCTGCGCGAGCTCTACGCGCCTTTCATCCGCGGGCCGGCGAACGTCATCGTCATGGACGCCCGGAGCGCCGAGCTCACCAAATACGCCGCCAACGCCATGCTCGCGACGCGCATCAGCTTCATGAACGAGATGGCCAATATCGCCGAGCGCGTCGGCGCCGATATCGAGCAGGTGCGGGTCGGGATCGGGTCCGATCCGCGCATCGGCGGCAGCTTCTTGCAGCCGGGCGCCGGCTATGGCGGCTCGTGCTTCCCCAAGGATGTCCGCGCTCTCATCCATACGGCCACCGAGGCTGGCATTGATCCGCTGATGCTGGCGGCGGTCGAAGGGCGGAACGCGGCGCAGAAGCATGTGCTGGTCGACAAGGCCGTAGCGCATTTCGGCGGCATAAGGGGACGTCGGTTCGCGCTGTGGGGCCTGTCGTTCAAGCCCAACACGAGCGACATGCGCGAGGCGCCGTCACGCGCAATCCTCGAAGGCCTGTGGGCGGCGGGAGCGACAGTCACAGCCTACGATCCGGCCGCCATGGACGAATGCCGCCGCCTCTATGGCGAGCGCCCCGGCCTCGCCTACGCCGCATCCGCCGACGCTGCACTCGACGGCGCCGACGCGTTGATCATCGCGACCGAGTGGTCCGCGTTCAAATCCGTGTCGCTCGAGACGATCCGCGCAACGCTCAAGCAGTCGGTGGTGTTCGATGGCCGCAACATCATCGACCCGGCCGCAGCCACGCGCGCCGGGCTCACCTATTTCGGCATTGGACGTGGGGGAGCGGTATGAAAATCCGGGTGGCCGTCGGGCAGTTTCACGACCTCACCGACGAGCGGCTGCGCTTTGCGGCCCAGATCGGCGCCACGGGCCTCCAGATGAACAACCCGTCGCTGCCGGGCGACGCGCGCTGGGAAGAAGCGGACGTTCGCGCGCTGGTCGACAAGGTCGAGAGCTACGGGCTCAAGTTCGAGGCAATCGAGAACGTCCCGGTGCATTTTTACGACAAGGTGATGACCGGTGCGCCCGGCCGCGACGAGCAGATCGAGAACTACATCGCCACAATGCGCGCCGTGGCGCGCGCCGGAGTCCCAGTGCTCGGCTACCACTTCATGCCCAATTCGGTGTGGACCACCCGCCGCGATGCGACGACCCGCGGTGGGGCGGCGGCGCGGCAGTTCGACATGGCCGCGGTCGACGCGGTCGCCGGCGATGTCGCCGCCATGACCGAGTTCATCCCCAGGGACCTCGGTCGGCAGTCGGCGATGCCGATGTTCGGCAAGGACGGCCCGTTCATCTCCGAGGAGATGATGTGGGCCAACTACGAATACTTCATCAAAGCAGTGCTGCCCGTCGCGGAGGAAGAGGGCCTGCGCCTCGCGCTCCATCCCGACGATCCGCCGGTGCCCATGCTCGGCGGCGTCGCGCGGCTGTTCTACCGTCCCTGGGGCTTCAAGCACGCCTATGAGCTCGCCGGCGGCAGCCCCGCCTGGTCGCTCGACCTCTGCCTCGGCTGCTGCTCGGAGATGCCGGGCGGCAGGGACAATGTCCGCGAGATGATCGAGTATTTCGCGCCCAAGGGGGCCATCGCCTACATCCATTTCCGGGATGTGCAGGGCACGGTGCCGAATTTCACGGAATGCTTCATCGGCGACGGCAATTACGACCCGGCCGAAGTCATCGTCATGCTGGCGCAGCACGGCTTCGATGGCTTCCTGCTCGACGACCACGTGCCCAGGATGGATGGCGACAGCGACTGGAACCACCGCGGCCGCGCCCACGCCATCGGCTACATGCAGGGCCTGATCCGGATGGGGCAGTATCTGCTCAAGTCGTAGGCAAATTCCCTGCGGCGCCGATCACATTAAGCCTAACGGGCGCCGGAGCGTTGACTCTGACAGGCCTTTCCCCGGTAATACTTCCTTAACCGTTGTACCTTGCGTGGGAATGCTGTGGATCGCGCCGGAACCGAAGATTTTTCGCGCGCCGCGATTGGCGTCCGCGCGACTGTGATCGCTGACCGCACTGTGATCGTCCGCCGGGAGGTCCACCGGCCATGACCTATTGGAAGAAGCCTGATCTGATCGTCAAGGACGCGCCGGTCGTCACCTTCAATGACGACGATACGGTCACGATCAGCGCCAAGATCAAGAATATCGGCGACGGCGACGCGGGCTGGAACAAGGTCGCGGCCTATTTCTCGACCGACGACAAGCTGTCGAGCGGTGATACCCTCATTACCTCGGGCTACATTTCGTGGCTGTCGGACGGCAGCAGCGTCGACGTCAGCAGCGACAAGATCTCGCTGGTCGACGCAGCGTCTCCGCTCTATGGCCTCGCGCCCGGCGACTACTACATCATCGTCGCCGCGGACGTCTGTGACGACGTCTACGAGAGCAACGAGTGGAACAACACCAAGGCCGTCAAGATCACGATCGGCCCCGACCTCGATATCGTCGACTCCCCGGCTCCCACCGCAACGCTCTCCGCGGACGGCTCGAGCATCACCGTGGGCTACAAGATCAAGAATGTCGGGACGACGGCGAGTGCGGCGTCCACCACGGGCGTGTATCTGTCGACCGATGCCACCATCACCACCAGCGATATCAAGCTGGGTACCGACGCTGTCGCCAAGCTTCTTGCCGGTGCGACGTCTTCCGAAGGCGGCACGTTCGCGCTCACCGGCTACTACGCGGCGGGCACCTATTATGTGGGCGTGATCGCCGACCACGACACGAAGGTCGCCGAGCTCAACGAAACCAACAACACCGGCTTCGTCGCCATCACCCTCGGCGCCGACCTCGACGTGGCGGACGCGCCGGCGCCGACAGCGACACTCTCCGCCGATGGCAAGAGCGTCACCGTCGGCTACCTGCTGAACAATGTCGGCGCGACCGCCAGCTCGGCCTCGACCAGCGGCATCTACCTCTCGACCGACGCCAATATCACGACCGGCGATATCCTGATCGGCACCGATGCCGTTGCCGCCATCCTCGTGGGAACCGGCAGCCTCGAAGGCGGCACGTTTGTCATCCCAGCCGGCCTCGCGCCCGGCCAGTATTATGTCGGTATCATCGC
>JBGAKM010000030.1:0-18223 GCA_044224395.1 Devosia sp. | reverse complement strand
CTTGGTCCGCCGCGGCGCCGCGCCGCCGGCGGCCAGAAGATCGTTCCAGTCGAGATCGTGCTTCTTGATGAAGTCGTGCGCCGCCTTGGCCGCCGAAGCGCGCTCGCCGGCATTGTCGGAGCTCAGCAGCCCGAGTATGCGCACCAGCCGTGTCAGGTCGCGCTTCTGCATCACGCCCGCCGCAGAAATCCTGCTATCCGCTCCAGCGCCTGCTCGATCGTCGCGCCGCTCCCCGCATAGGAAAACCGCACGAACCGGCTGCCATTGCTGCGATCGAAGTCGACCCCCGGCGTCGCCGCGACGCCGGCCTCCTGCAGCAGTTCCCGGCAAAAGCTCAGCGAGTCGTTAGTGAACCGCCCAACATCGGCATAGGCGTAAAACGCCCCGTCTCCGTCGCCCACCTGCAGTCCCAGCTCCCGCAAACCTCGCCCCAGCACCAGCCGGTTCTGCGCGTAGTGCGCCTTCCGCTCCTCGTAGTAATCGCGCTCGCCCAGCGCCGCGATGGCCGCCACCTGGCTCAGCGTCGGCGCCGAGATGAACAAATTCTGCTGCAGCATCTGCATACGCCGCAACAGATCGTCCGGCACCACCATCCAGCCGATCCGCCATCCTGTCATGCAGTAGTACTTGCTGAAGCTGTTGATCACGACCGCCTCGCGCGTGAACTCCAGCGCACTCACCGATGGCCCGCGATAGTCGAGCCCGTGATAGATTTCGTCCGAAATGAACCGCACGCCGAGCTTCGCGCACACCGCGACGATCGCAGCCAGTTGCTCCCGTGTCAGCGCCGCGCCCGTCGGGTTGGCCGGCGACGCCAGCAGCAGCCCCTCGAACGGCTCCCGCGCATGCGCCGCTTCGATTTCGCCCGCCGTCAGGTGCCATCTGTTCGCCGCCGTCACCGGAATTTCGACAACCTGGAATCCCATTCCAACGAGCCCGTTGACGTAAGCCGGATATGCCGGCCGCGTCACTGCGATCTTTGCGCCCGGTGCAAAGGCCCCGTGAAACGCCAGGATAAACCCCGACGACGACCCCATCGTCACAACGATATTGTCGGGCGCTACGGCCACCCCGTGCTGGTCGGCATAGTACCGCACCAGCCCGTCCCGCAGCGTCGGCAGTCCCGCGAAATGCGTGTACTTCTGCGGATGATCGAGCACCGCGCGCACCGCTTCGCGCACCTTCGGCGCCGGCGGTGCATCCGGCTCGCCTACCTCGAGGTGGCTGACCGTCCGCCCGGCGGCCTCGAGCCCATGCGCCATCGCGTTGATTTCCAACGCGTAGAAGGGCTTGAGGCCTGTTCCGGTGCCGTTCATCGATTTGCCGTCATGTTTGCCGATGGAAGCTTCGCCTATCTTCGGTTGCCCGATCTCTCAACACAAATTGATCCCAGGCCCCCGACTGTGCTTAGCGTCTGAGTGATAGCGTCCCGTCTGCCCGCGCCCCGGAGCCCTTATGAACCGCTTGAGCTTTGGTCTCGTCCTGATCGTCGGCATCCTCTCGGGTGCCCTCGCCGTCTCGCTCCTCAACCGCGGCCCGGCGCCGCTGCAGGACACCGACGTGCGCGGCATCGTCGGCCAGATGATCGCAGCCGACAAAGCCGGCACCTCCCCGCCCGCGCTCGACGCGACGCAGGTCAACGCGCTCATCGAAGACTATCTCATGAGCGACCCGATGATCCTCGACCGCATGTCGGCCAAGCTCGCGACCGCCAAGAAGGCCGCCCAGCGCGCCGAGCAGGCCAAGCTCGTCCAGGCCAACTACTCCGCCATATACCAGGCCAAGGGCGACGTGATCCTCGGCAACCCCGACGGCGACGTCACCCTCGTCGAGATGTTCGACTACAATTGCGGCTACTGCCGCATGGCCGTCCCCGACATGGCCGCCCTCATCGCCGAGGATCCCAACCTCAAGATCATCCTCAAGGAATTCCCGATCCTCTCCGACGGCTCGATCGAGGCGGCGCGCGTCGCCGTGCTCGTCAACGAGAACAAGTCGCTCGACTATTGGGCCTTCCACCAGAGGCTGTTCGGCACCCGCGGCCAGGTCGGCGTCGATGCCGCCCTCCGCGCCGCCGAAGCCGTCGGCGGCAACCGCGGCCTGATGATGGTCGACATGAACGCCGCCCGCGTGCGTGAGCCCATCGACCAGGCCTATGCGCTGGCCGACACGCTCAAGATCACCGGCACCCCGACCTACATCATCGGCAACGAGCTGATCCCCGGCGCCATAGGCCTCGACGCGCTCAAGCTCAAGATCGCCAATATGCGCGCCTGCGGCGACACCGTCTGCGACGCCCCCGCGGGCTGATTCCCGTGCATTTTCTAGGCTGAGTCTTGCGCCGGGCCACGTGCCCGGTGCACAAGGCAGGACCATGCCCAAGCGCGTCCTCGTCCTCAACGGCCCCAACCTCAATATGCTGGGAATCCGCGAGCCTCAGACCTACGGCACGCAGACTCTGGCCGACATCGAAAAGATGTGCGTCGCCGAAGGCAAGAAGTTGGGCCTCGCCGTCGAGTGCAGGCAGACCAACCGCGAAGGCGAACTTTGCGAGTGGATTCAAGCCGCTTACGGCAAGAAGGACGCCATCATCATCAATCCGGGCGGCTATTCGCACACTTCGGTCGCCATCCGCGACGCGATCAGCGCGGTGGCCATCCCCACGATCGAAGTTCACCTCAGCAATATCCACGCGCGTGAGGAATTTCGCCATCATTCCTATGTTTCTGCGGTCGCCATCGGGGTGATTTGCGGCCTCGGTGCGGCAGGATATAGACTGGCGCTAGAGGCTCTGGCCGAGCGGCTTGGCGCGTGACCGCGCGGCCCGCCAAAACAAGAACAATGCCCAAGGAGGCAGCACACATGCCCAAGGACGCATCGGCCGATCAGGCCCTGATCGAAGCCATCGCCAAGCTCCTCAACGAGCAGAACCTGGCTGAGATAGAGATCGAGCGTGAAGATCTCCGCGTCCGCGTCACGCGCAGCTACGCCTCCTCAGGCGTCCAGCAGATGATGGTCCCCGCCGCCGCGCCCGCTTACGCGGCTCCGGCCCCCGCTGCAGCGCCCGCGCCCGTCGCCGCCACCGGCAAAGCCGCCGCCCCGGCCGACGATCTCGCCTCCAATCCCGGCACCCTGACCTCCCCCATGGTCGGCACCGCCTACCTCTCGCCCGAACCGGGCAAGCCCGTCTTTGCCGCCATCGGATCGCGCGTTTCCGAGGGCCAGACCATCCTCATCATCGAAGCGATGAAGACGATGAACCAGATTCCGGCGCACAAATCGGGCGTCGTCACGCGCATCCTCGTCGACGATGCCTCGCCGGTCGAATACGGCCAGCCGCTCGCGGTCATCGAATAAGATGTTCAACAAGGTCCTGATCGCAAACCGGGGCGAGATCGCGCTCCGCGTACTGCGCGCCTGCAAGGAACTGGGCATCTCGACGGTCGCCGTCTATTCCACCGCTGACCGCAACGCCATGCATGTGCGCCTCGCCGACGAAAGCGTCTGCATCGGCCCGCCGCCCGCCAAGGACTCTTACCTCAACGTCCCCTCGATCCTCGCCGCCTGCGAGATCACCGGCGCCGACGCGGTCCACCCCGGCTATGGCTTCCTCTCGGAAAACGCGCGCTTCGCCCGCATCCTCACCGAGCACAAGATCACCTTCATCGGCCCCTCCGAGCATCACATCTCGATCATGGGCGACAAGATCACGGCCAAGCAGACGGCCGTGGAGCTCGGCATTCCCGTCGTCCCCGGATCGACCGGCGAAGTCGCCACCGAAGCCGAAGCCAAGTCGACCGCCAAAGACATCGGCTACCCGGTTCTGATCAAGGCAACCGCCGGCGGCGGTGGTCGCGGCATGAAGGTCGCCCACTCCGAAGACGACGTGCTGACCGCCTGGTCCACGGCACGTGCCGAGGCCAAGGCCGCTTTCGGCAACGATTCCGTCTACATGGAAAAGTACCTCGGCAAGCCGCGTCATATCGAAGTCCAGGTCATGGGCGATGGCCAGGGCAACGCGGTGCACCTCGGCACCCGCGACTGCTCGCTGCAACGCCGCCACCAGAAGGTCTGGGAAGAAGCCAACGCCCCGACCGTCCCGGCCGATCAGCGGGCCAAGATCGGCGAAGTCTGCGCCGCCGCCATGCGCAAGCTGAAATACTCCGGCGCCGGCACCATCGAGTTCCTCTACGAGAACGGCGAGTTCTACTTCATCGAGATGAACACCCGCCTCCAGGTGGAGCATCCGGTCACCGAGCGCATCACCGGCGTCGACCTCGTCTACGAGCAGATCCGCGTCGCATCGGGCGAAAAGCTCAGCCTCCAGCAGGACAAGATCGTCTTCAACGGCCACGCCATCGAAGTGCGCATCAACGCCGAGGATCCCGCGACCTTCGCTCCCTCGCCCGGCAAGATCAGCTTCTACCACCCCGCCGGCGGCGTCGGCGTCCGCGTCGATTCAGCCGTCTATGCCGGCTACTCGATCCCGCCCTACTACGACAGCCTCATCGGCAAGCTGATCGTCTACGGCCGCACCCGCGAAGAGTGTCTGCAGCGCCTCCGCCGCGCGGTCGACGAATTCGTCGTCGACGGCATCAAGACCACCCTGCCACTGTTCCAGCGCCTCATCAAAGAACCCGACATCCTCGCCGGCAACTACGACATCCACTGGCTGGAAAAGTACCTGGGGATGAAACATTAAGGGCGCCAATCGGCGCCCTTTTCTTTTCGTCGCAACGGGTCGGGGAGTTAGCCCAGCGCCCTCAAATACTGCGCCGGCCGCGTGCTCAGCGCACTCCATGTCGTCGCCGCGCCCGTAACGATCGTCAGCAGCACCGACCCCGCCAGCACGCCCAGGATCAGGACCGGATCGATGCTGAACCCCACGTCCATGCCCGCGAGCTTGATGATCGCATAGGCGCCGGCCGAGCCGACCACCGTGGCGAGCGCCGCGGCGAACGTACCGAGCAGCGCGTATTCGAGCGCGAACACCCGCACCACATTGCCGCGCGTCGCGCCCAGCACCTTGTTCACCACCGCGTCGGACTCGCGCTGCTTACGCCCCGCCGCCATCGTCCCCGCAAGCACCAGCAGGCCGTTGATCACCGCAAGCCCACCGACAATGTTCACCGCCACCGACAGCTGGCCGAGAATATCGGCCGCCTGGTTGAGCGCTTCGCCCACCGGGATGAACGTCACGTCCGGATACTCGCGCGCCAGTGCCCGCTCGAGGTCCTTCTCGTGCCCCTCGGTCGCCTTGATCGTCGCAAGGTTCGTGCCCGGGAAGTCGGCGAAGGTGCCCGGCGTCGCCGTCACCATGAAGTTGAGGCCGTTCTGGAACTGGAAATCGCGGAGGTTAGCCACCGTTACCTCGATCGACTCGCCGAACAGCGTCAGCTCGATCGTGTCGCCGGCCTTAATGCCGAGCGCGGCGGCAACATCGTCCTTGAGCGAAACGAGCGGCGGCCCCTCGTAATTGTCGGCCCACCATTTGCCGTCGGTGATCGTCGAATCCGACGGCAGCGTATTGCTCCACGTCATCAGGATTTCCTGCGTCCCGATGAAGTATTGCGCCTCGCCGCCGAGGTTCTTGTTCGCGCGCAACTGCTCGGATGGCACGCCTTTGACCTTGGTCACGGCGGCGCGGATCATCGGCGAATACTTGTAGTCGGCGAGGTAACCTGTCCCGGTGAGGAAGTCGCCCAGCGTGATGACTTCGTCGTCGAACAGGTCCGTCGCAACGAATGTCGGCGCATCCTTGAGCACCTGCCCGGTCAACTGGTTGCGCACATTCGCCGTCAGGATCACGATCACCAGCAGCATCGCGAGGCCGAGGCCCAGCGACATGATCACCACCGGCGCCGGCGAACCCGGCCGGTGGATGCCGCGGAACGCATTGCGCAGCGTCGCGCTCGGCATCGCCGGGAGCAGCCGCAGCACATATTGCAGCGCCACGCCGGCAAAACGCAGCAGCAGGAACGCGATGATGACGCCCACCGCGTACCAGAACACCAGATTGAAGTCGCGCGTCGTGATGTAGGCGAGCCCGAAGATCAGCAGTCCCGACACGATCAGCGGCACGATCACGCCAAGCTCGGCATATTCGCGCGCCTTGAGGCCCTGAACGCTGGTGCCCACGGTGCGGAACAGCATCGCCGGCTTCATCTTCCGCGCATTGACCAGCGGCAGATAGGAGAACGCGAAGGCCGCAAGCACACCAAACCCGAGCGCCGTTGCCAGCGACGGGAAGTGCACCGACGGCGGCAGTTCGACCGCAAGGATACGGCCCAGCACCGGCAGCGCCGCGGCTGTGAGGCCCGCGCCGATCACCAGCCCGATCAGGATGCCCACCATCGAGAGCAGGCCGATCTGGGTGAAGAAATGCACCATGATCCGCGCCCCGGTCGCGCCGAGGCTCCGGAGCGTCGCGATCGCCTTCTGCCGCTCGCCGATATAGGCGCTGACGGCGTTGGAGATGCCGATCCCGCCCACCAGCAGCGCGCTGAGGCCCACGATCAGCAGGAACCGCACGAACAGGTCATAGAGCCGCGACAGGTCACCCGCCGCGTCATACGGCGACTGCACCTTCCACTGCGGATCGGGCTTGAAATGCGCCGTCACGATCGGCTGCTGCGTGCGATAATCGCCCAGCCCCTCGTTGAGCTTGATCTTGTAGCCGAACTGCGTCAGCAGCCCCGGCAACGGCGCGCGCGTGTTCGGGTTCGACTGCTGCGCCTCGATCGACATCACAGCGGTAAGGCCGAGATGGAATCCGCGCAGCGCGCCGTTCGGCAGCGAGCCCAAGAGGCCGCGCACTTCGAATTCGGTCTGGTTGACACGGAAATGCCCACCCACATCGATCCCGAGCCGATCGAGGATCACCGGGTCGACAATCGCGCCATAAACGCCGTTGACCGGCTTCAACAGCTCGGTCGGCTTCTCGCCGGCCGCCAACTGCGGGCTGATGACATTGCCGTAGAGCGGATAGTTGCTGTCGACCGCATAGATATCGAGGAACACCGTGTTGCCGCTGTCGTCGACAGCGTCCGCACGCGCATTCGAGCTGATCGTCTCTGACACCGTGCCGAGCGAGGTCAGGTACGCCATCTCCGTCGCGTCGGCGCGCCGGTCGGCGCGCACCACCTGGAGATCGCCGCCCATCAGCGTGTTGGCGTTGCGCAGGATCGCGTCCTGCAGCGCAGCGCCCACCGAGCTCACGCCGGCAATGGTCCCGACGCCGAGCGCCAGACAGGCGAGAAGAATGCCGAAGCGGCGCAGATCGCCGCGCAGGTCGACGATCGCGACCCGGATCCAGTTGCCGATGTTGCTCATGCCGGGACGGCGATCTTCGCGGCTTCCGTCAGCTGCCCCTTGTTCATGGTCAGCATCCGGTCGGCCTTCTTGGCGAGGTTCGGGTCGTGCGTGATCAGCAGCACCGCAGTGTTCTTCTTGCGCGCCAGGTTGAACATCAGCTCGATGACCTTGGCGCCCGTATCCTGGTCGAGGTTACCGGTCGGCTCGTCCGCCAGCATCAGCTTGGGGCTCGTCACGATCGCGCGGGCAAGGCCCACGCGCTGCTGCTCGCCGCCAGAGAGCGCGCTCGGCAGGTGCGTGACACGATCGCCAAGGCCCACTTCTGCGAGCGCCTCGGCGGCGCGCTTGCGGATATCGCCATAGCTGAGACCTGTCTCGGCGATCTCGAGCGCCAGAGCGACGTTCTCGAGCGCCGTCATCGACGGGATCAGATGGAAGTTCTGGAACAGGATACCAAGGTTGTTGCGACGGAACACCGCCAGCTGGTCTTCGTTGGCCGTCGAGATGTCCTGTCCCGCGACAACGACCTTGCCCGACGTCGCACGCTCGAGGCCGCCCAGGATCATCAGCAGCGAAGTCTTGCCGCTGCCCGACGGCCCCACCACCGCCGTCACTTCGCCGCTGTTCACCTGGAGGGTCACGTCCTTGAGGATGTGCAGCATGGATTTGCCGCTCATCAGCTCGAGATTGGCTTTTTCGGTCTGGATGACGGGAACGGACATCAGCGGGCGGACTCGCGGTAGCTTCGGGTTCAAAACGGCGCCTTCTTAGGCGATAAATTGTGAACGCTGGCAATACATGATGTCGCGCCAGCATCACTTCTCAGGCACTCTGGACGCCTCATGTCGCGAAAAACCGACCCTTTTGAGGTCGAACTGACACCGGAATTGATCCTGCGCGCCTACCAGGCGGGCATCTTCCCGATGGCCGAAGACGCCCAGTCCGACGACCTTTTCTGGGTCTCGCCGCAGCTGCGCGGCATCATCCCGCTGGACCACGCCCACATCTCGCGATCCCTGCGAAAAACGCTGCGCAGCCATGCCTATGCCGTGCAAGTCGACACCGATTTCGCCGGCGTCATCGAAGGCTGCGCCACCGCTGGCACCGAGCGCGAGACCACCTGGATCAACACCGCCATCCGCAAGCAGTATGGCGAACTGTTCCGCCGCGGCTACGTCCATACTGTCGAAGTCTGGGACGGCCCCGCCCTGGTCGGCGGCCTCTATGGCGTATCGATCGGCGCCGCCTTCTTCGGCGAGTCGATGTTCCACCGCAAAACCGACTGCTCCAAGATCGCCATGGCGCACCTGATCGAGCGCCTCCGCGCCGGCGGCTACCGCCTGCTCGACACCCAGTTCGTCACCGACCACCTCAAAACCTTCGGCGGCCTCGAAATCCCCCGCGAGGATTACGAACTGAGGCTGGCCGACGCCCTCGCCCACGAAGCCGACTGGACCGCCATCGACCAACCTTAGTTCGTCGTGCAGGTCCAATACTTCAGGCGGCGGCGCTCCTATCGACAACAATCGCGGTAATCTACCGCACGTTAAGGTTTGATACGCAAGAATTGGCATCAGCGTTTACTTCGTACTCTGAGGATTCTGAGCAATGTCCGCAGCCGAAGCGCCAATGGACCTGACGCGTCTCTCACCCGCCGCCGCCGAGAGTATCCAGCGTGTTCTTGCAGCGGTACGCTCCTACCTGGGCATGGACGTCGCCTTCGTCTCCGAGTTCGCTGGACCGCGACGCGTGTTCCGCAACATCGACTCGGCCCGTCCAGACGGCCCCATCAAAGCCGGCGGCGTGGTGTCGATCGCGGAGGGTTACTGCCTGCACGTGGTCGAGGGCCGCCTTCCCGAGCTCATTCCCAACACCGCGCAGCTTCCGTTGGCCCGGATCATCCCGGAGACGACCTCCGTCCCCATAGGCGCGCATCTGAGCGTACCCATCCGCCTCAAGAACGGTCGGACCTTCGGCACGTTCTGCTGCTTCTCCTATCTCCCCAATCCGACCCTGGGGAAACGTGACCTCGAATTGATGCGCACCTTCTCGCATCTGGTGGCGCGCCAGATCGATGGCGAGATTGCCCAGGAAGATGCCCGCAACGAGAAGCGTCAGATCATCCGCGATGCCGTTGGTCGCGGCGACCCGCAGATCGTGTACCAGCCGATCTGCCGGCTGAGCGACGGCCGCGTCACCGGCGTCGAGGCGTTGTCTCGCTTCAATTCCGAGCCTACGCGCTCCCCCGACAAGTGGTTCAAGGACGCCGACGAAGCCGGGCTCTCCGATCAGCTCGAACTGCTCGCCATCAGGAAGGCCCTGGCCGAGGCGGCGCAGCTGCCGCCGCATCTCAGCCTCAGCGTCAACGTCTCGCCCCTTGTGGCCATACAGAATCCGCTGCTCAACGTGCTGTCGTCCTTTGATCCTAAGCGCCTTGTAGTGGAGCTCACCGAGCATGCCATCATCGAGGACTACCAGCGGCTGATCGATGCCCTTGCGCCGCTCCGCGCCAAGGGCATCCGCGTCGCCATCGACGATGCCGGTGCTGGTTACGCGAGCCTGCGGCACGTGCTGAAGCTGCGGCCCGACATCATCAAGCTCGATACCTCGATTACCCGTGGCATCGACACCGATCCGATGCGGCGAGCACTTGCCGCGGCGCTGGGCGAGTTCGCGCGCCACACCGGCACCGCCATCATCGCCGAAGGCGTCGAGACGCTGGCCGAGGTTGAGCTGCTGCGCGCCGTCGGCATCGAAAAGGGCCAAGGCTACTATTTCAGCCGCCCCCGGCCTGCCGCAACGGTTGTCGACGCGCCGATGCCGCAGGTCGCCTAGTGCGTCAGTCGACCTGTCCGCCCCCTGTGACGTTCGCCATGGTCGCCGTCATCCCCGCCGCATAGTCCGACGCGAGCATCACCGCCGCATTCGCAACCTGAACCAGTGGTGTGATGTAGCGAAGCGGTGTGTCCTTGGCGAACAGCCTGTGAACCTCGTCGAACGTCATGCCCCACTCATTGGCGCGCAGCTGCCAGGCCTCGCGGACGCCCGGCGCATCCGGCGAGCCTGGCGAGCGCACCCAGTTTACGCGCACACCCATCGGGCCATTCTCGACCGCCAGCATGCGCAGGAAATGCTCAACCGCCGCGCAGGCGATGCCAAAGCCGCCGGTGTTGGGAAACGCCTGCCGTCCGGCATTGGCGGTGATGCCGACAATCGCGCCGCCGCCATTCTCGCCCATGTGCTTGGCCGCAACAGTCCCGGTGTGCAGCCACGACGTCAGCGACGTCCTGATCGGCCGCAGCAACCGCTCGAGGTCCGTCTCGACGATCGGTTGGCCCTGCGTGTCGCCCCACTCGATGGCGTTGAACATCAGCTTTACCGGCCCGGCCTGACCAGCGATCTCGGCGAAGTGCTCGGCAACGGCGTCGCGATCCGTCGCATCGACCGGCGCAACATCCGCCCGCCCGCCAGCCGCGCGGATGTCTTCCGCCACAGCCTCCAGCGGTGCAACCGTTCGCGCCGCGAGAACCACGTGGGCGCCCTCGCGTGCATAGGCTTTGGCCACCGCGCCGCCCACGGCTCCGCTCCCGCCATAGATAATCGCCGTGCGATCCTTGAGCAGCATGGTCAGCCCTTCACCTTGATCCAGATTTCGGTGATCCACTTGTTGGGATCTGGCTCGTCATCGGGGCCGTTGGGGTAAATCTCGAAGCGCGACACGAACCGCTCCCCGGGTCCATCGGGCGTGGAATCCCATTCGACTCCCCGCTCCTTGGCCCAGCCGACCAGCGTCGCCGTCGCATCCATGACGTTGTCGTAGGGTCCGGTGTACGTCACCGTCGCATAGCGTCCCGCAGGTAAGACGCCCGGCTTCACGCGCGCCGTCCCGGCCACCGGCCCCGGCGTCACAAAGCCCAGCTCCAGATCGAGCCGCGGCATATCGATGAAATTGTACCGGAACACCGCTGGCCCAAAGCCCTGAAGGCCGGCACCACCGAGATAACCGGCGGCCTCCCCCATCAACGGCCCGATCTGCTCGTCGAACGGGATGGTGAGCTCGGCCGCCACGGCCGCATAGTGCTGCGCCGCGCGCTCAACGATCTTTGGCAGTGTCAGCATTTCTCTCTTTCTCCTCTTTGAGCTGCCGCAGGGCGACGATGTCTTCGGCGACTCCATCCCGGCGCGGTCGTCCGATAAGCCTGCCGTCGGCCTCTTTGACCTTGACGACATAACTTGCGAGCAGGCCGAACCCGGACATCCAGCCCCAGCCATGCGCATCGCGTTCTTCGACCGTCGTGAACGGCGCCTGGTGGAACCGCATTTCGGTCTTGCCGTCGCGCTCCGCGAAATCCAGCGTCACCACCATTTCGTGGCCGTCATATTCATTGATGTAGGTGAAGCACAGCCGCGCCGGCTCGCGGATTTCGAGATACTCGCCGTAGATTCGGTGCGCATGATCCGCCGCGCGGCTCATGGTCCTCGACCACTTGCCCCCGACTCGGAAATCGAGCTGGCAGTCGGTCAGCCAGTACCCCTCCGGTCCATGCCAGCGCACCATATGCTCCGGCTCGCGCCACATGCGCCATACGAGCGCGACTGGCGCATCGAACACGCGTGTGAATTCCAGCACCTCGTCCGGCTGGTAAGCCCTGGCCTCACTGCTTCGAGCCATCGGGCGCCCCCTTCTGCAATTCCGCGAGGTAAGCATCCATCCTGTCGAAGTCGCGCTGCCAGAGTGCCCGGTACTTGTCGACCCAGCCATCGACGCGCTTCAGACCCGCCGTCTCGATCCGGCACGGCCGCCACTGCGCCTCGCGCCCCCGGCTGATCAGCCCCGCCTTCTCCAGCACCTTAAGATGCCGCGAGATCGCCGGCAGGCTGATCTCGAACGGCTCCGCCAGCTCCAGCACCGTCGCCTCTCCGGTCGCAAGGCGCGCGAGGATCGCCCGCCGCGTAGGGTCGGCGAGCGCCGAGAATGTCGCCGTCAGCGCGTCCGTCTGCATATCATTTCGCATCCGTGTTAAATAACGTATCCGTTAAATACGAGGCCATGGATTGAGTCAACCGCATCCCTGGTTAAGAGCAGAACACCCCAGTCGAAGCAAACGTCGGCTGCGCCAACCCCTCGTCGATCAGCGTCTGACCGACCTCTTTGCCCTCGACCAGCACCTGCGTGAGCGTATGCCCTTGCGCGTCGGTGCCGTAGCGGAACACGAAAATCTCGCCGGTGTTCAGCAGCGTCATCAGCCGGTCGCGCGCGGCGTCGGCAGTCGTCGCGACGCACGCCACCTGTGGCGCGGGTGGATTGACCGCTTCGAGCCGCATGAACTCGCCGCCGTACCAGAACGTATTGCCATCGACGACGCAGCTGCGGAGCTTCTCGTTGCGACAAAGCGGATAGAGCGGCCGGGCCACGGCGGCGCTTACTGGCACGGTCAGCGCCAACAGGCTCACGCAGACAAGGAACGTCTTTCGCATCTGAAAACCCTCCTCACGCCGGAAACTCTACTCCCCGACCGGACGAAGGCCAATCAACTTGCTATGGCGCCGCTGCACTCGTGGCCGGCTGATCCGGCGGCGGCGTGTCGGACTGCTGCTTACAGTCCACCAGCCAGATGTCGTACACCGGGTGGTCGATCGCGTTGAGCGCCGGGCTGTCGGCAAACATCCAGCCGGTAAACACCCGCTGCGTGCCGCCCTTGAGCGAGACCTGGTCCACCTCGAGAAACACGCTCGTCCGCTGCGTCTCCGTCGGCGGCCGCGTGTAGCAGGCGCGCGGCGTCAACTGCAGCGCGCCAAACTGCACCGTCTCGTTGACATAGACGTCGAAATTGGTGATCCGGCCGGTGATCTTGTCGAGCCCCGAGAACGCCGCGATCGGGTTCGAGATCGTCTCGGCCACGGCAGGCGTGCCCAGCGACACCGCCGCGAGCAGTAAGGCCAGAGCGCGCATAGGACGGCTTATTCGGGCGACCAGGCGTCGTAGTCGCCGGTGACGCGCGGCCGCTCGCCCTTGTTGAGCAGCGAGCCGTCCGGCCGGTAGGCCAGCACGGTACCCGTATAGTTCTGCTGGTGCGGCTTTTCCCATTCGCGCGGCGCGTACGTGCCGTTCGTCGGCACTTCGTTGGTCCTGTAGTGCATCCAGCCATACCAGCCGGGCGGGATTGTGGTCGGTTCGGCATAGCCGCCCGCATAAACCACCATCCGGCGTTCCATGCTGTGCGGACCGTTCGGCTTCTTGCTGCGATAGTACTGGTTGCCGAACTCGTCTTCGCCGACGTGCACGCCCTGCGTCGCGACCCACAGCCGCGTCCCCCACGTATTTCCGCGCCACCAGGCGAAAATCTCGATGAGGAAGTCCTTCAAACCGCCGCGCTGAGCCATTGCCGACCGGAATCCTTGGAGTCGAATAACCGTCCAGCCCTTAGCACCCACAAAGCGGCAGGGCTAGGGCGTCCACCACCGGTCAGCCCAGCTTCTCGTCGATCAGCGCGATGCGGTTCGCCAGATAGGCCGCCATTTCCTCGCTGACCTGCACATAGATCTCGAATGCCGCCATATAGGCCGCGCGGGCGTCGATCAGGTCCTGCCGGTCGCCACTGCGCTCGGCGCGAGCCAGCAGCGCGATGCCCAGCGTCCCCTGCGTCTGGGCGTAGTCGAGCGGCACGCGGTCGATCGTCAGTTCTTCCAGCGCCTCGCGATAGGCCGCGATCGCGCGGTCGAACCATTCCGTTCCCGATGTGCGTTCGCCAAGCGTTTTGGCCGCGATCGCCAGATTGCGCATCATGTACGCCCAGTTGAGCGGCGAGCGCTCCCGCGTCAGTTCCTCCAGCGCCCCCTCAAACGTGCGGACCGCTTCCTCAAGCGATTCGGTGCCTTCCTGCCGGTCGCCGATCCCGGCGAGTGCGCTGCCGAGACTGCCCATCGAAGTCGCCCATTCGAGCGGCACACGGCTGCGGTCGCGCTCCTCGAGCGCGGCGCGGAACGCGACGACCGCCAGTTCGAGGGTGTCCACGCCCTGCTCCCGTTCGCCGATCCTGGCATACGCATTGCCCAGATTGTTCTGCGCCGTCGCCCAGTCCAGCGGCACGATCTCCCGCTTGAGTTCATCGAGCGCGGCGAGATGGGCCGCCGCGGCATCCCGATAGAGCGACGGATCGTCCGTCCGGTCTCCCAGGATCTGCAGCACATTGCCCAGATTGCTCTGGCCCTTGCCCCAGTCGAGGGCATCCGTCTCGCGATCGAATCCCTTGAGCGCCGCAACGAACGCATCACGCGACGCGTCGAGGCTCTCGATCCCCTGCTCGCGCATCCCCAGCGTCATCAGCACCACGGCCAGATTGCTTTGCGTGCCCGCCCACTGGCGCGGGTCGCGCGCAAAAGTGCGCACCTCCAGCGCATCCTCGAACGCGTCCACCGCCCGACGCAGCGTCGCGTCCTCGCCCTGCCGATCCCCCAACACGACGAGCGCCGTCCCCAGATCGTTGCGGATGGCCGCCCAGTCGTCCGACCCCGGCTGCGCCAGCGTGCTCGCTTCGCCATAAAGCTCGATGGCCCGCTCCAGCGCACCATTGTCGCCGGCATATTCGCCGAGCTTCGCCGTCGCGCTCGCCTCTTCCCATTTGTAGTCGAGCGCCAGCCCATCGTCCCAGCGCGCCACCTGCTCGAACGCCTTGCCCCACATCTGGCTCGCCACGGCGAAATCGAAGTTGAGCACCGCCGTCCGCCCATGGTCCGCATAGGTCGAGCCGATCTGCAGCCGGTCCGATTTGAGGTTCGCTTCCGCCTCGTCGACATTGGCGCCGAGCTCGTCCGCCCGCGCCGTGGCCGCCTGCCGGAATTTTAGCGCCAGGTCGATCGCGCCCTCCTGCTGCGCCTTGTCGGCCAGCCCCGCGAGCCGCACCAGTTCGACGTCGGTCTTCACCCCGCCCGGCTGCGCCGCGAGAAAATCCTTGAGCTTCTCTGCCCCCTCGCGAAGCTGTTTCTCAATCTCCTGCTCTCCGCCCGACGTATCGACATCGAGCACCTTGAGCATGCCGTAGAGCGCATCGAGCGGCACGCCTTCGGCTGATGCCACCGTCTCCACATAGCGCCGCGTCGTCGCCGGCGAGTTCGCGATGGTCAGCAGCAGCTTCCGCCGCCCGTCGCGGATTTCCGCCTCGTCACCCGTCGTCGCCTCGACCGGCGCGCCGAACTGCAGGACGCGCCGGAGCGACGAGTTCACCCACGGCAACTGCCGCGCCTGCGTCTTGAGATAGACCTCCTCGCTGACCATCGTCATGAGGTCGGCCATCGAATAGCCGCCGGCCGAAAAATGCTTGATCAGCGCCGCCGCATAAGGCGAGTTCCCACCGGGATCGCCATCCAGCGCCGGCTGCCCCGGACTCGCCGCGAACCCGATCACCATGCCGAGGCTGTCGGCCGGCAGATCGGGCCGCCCGATCGGCGTCGGCCCCTTCACTGCCTCGAGCCCCGGCCCCTCGACCGTCACCGCTCCGGTCCCCGGCACATCGATCACCTGCCCCGCCGGAAACGCACTCGTGCGGCACGCATCAAGCAGAACGATGGTCACCGGCACGGTCTTGGCCAGTTCCGCCAGCAGCGCATCCACAGGCACCAGCGCCTTGCCCGCACTGGCCGGCGTCGACAGGTTCGTGTCCGTCGGCACCAAATAGTTCTGCCCGCCCAACTCGACCCCGTGGCCCGAGTAATAGACCAGCGCCACGTCGGCCTTCGCTGCGTCCGCGACGAACTCCGCGATCCGGTCGCGCAGCCGATCCGCATCGCCGTCGAGCACCCGGCTCACCTCGAACCCGAGATCGCCCAGCAGCTCATCCATCGCCCGCGCATCACGCTCGGGGTTCGCGAGATCAGGCAGATCGGCATAGTCGCTCTCGCCGATCACCAGCGCCACGCCGCGCAGCTCGTCGCCAAAGGCGCTCCCGCTGGCTCCCATCAGCAGCACGATCGCGAGCGCGCGCAACCGGTTCATTCCGCCTGCTCCGACTGCATCGCCTCGAGCTGCGGGATAAAGCTCTCGAACTGCGCACGCAGCCCCGCGCCCCCGCCGCCATCGTCGTAGTCGAGGCGCGCAAACAGCGCCTCCGCCTCCGTCAGCGTCGCCAGCGCCTCGCGGACGGGCGCCGGATCGGAGGTGAGGATACCGATCACCCCCTGCGCGATGCTGAGGTTCACCAGCGCCATACCTCGGTCATACGGCGCAAATTCCTCCGTCCACACCGTCAGCGACTGCCGGATTGCGTCGGCTCCCTCCTCGACAACCTCCGGCGCCAGTTCGAGCCGGCCAATCCCCGTCAGCGCCCAACCGAGTCCGCCCATCGTGACCGCCCACTCGGCCGCGTCCACATCCTTGGTGTAGATGTCGAGCACCGCCCGATACGCATCCGCCGCCTCGTGCAGCGCCGCGGCATCCTCGCCCATCGTCCCCACATCGCGCATCGCGTTGCCGAGGTTCTGCATCGTCTCGGCCCAGAGCAGCGGCGCCCGCTCCCGCGTCCGCTCTTCCATCGACAGCCGATACGCCGCCGCCGCTTCGCGCTTGAGCTCAGGATTGCCCGTCACATTCGACAGCTCGAACCAAACCGTGCCGATGCTGTTCTGGACATTGGCCCAGTTGAGCGGCGCCACATCCCGCGAAATGGCGCTGAGCGCCGCACGGTCTGCCTCCAGCGCCTGCTCGAAATACGCTGGGTCCCGCGTCAGCCGCCCCAGCGACATCAGCGTGTTGCCCAGATTGTTCTGCGTCGCGCCCCAGTCGATCGTCGCCCGATCCGTTCCCGGTGCATCGATGACCGCCCGGAACGCCGCCACCGCTTCGGCCAGCGTTTCGGCGTCCTTTTGCGTGTCGCCGATCAGCTTCAGCGCGGACCCGAGCCCGTTCTGCGCGATCGTCCACTCCGACGGCTGCGAGGCGACATCGAATACGGTCAGCGCATGCCGGAAGGCGGCAATCGCGTCCTCCAGCCCGCTGTGGTCTCCGGTTTCCGTCGCCAGCAACAGCACGCTGGTCGCGTAGTTCGTCTCGGCTTGCGCATAGGTGTTGGCGCTGCCGCGATCCGTCACCGCGAGCACTGCCGCGTAGGCGTCCGTTGACTGTCGCAACCGGTCCACATCCACGTAGCGCTGCCCAAGCTTGGTCAGCACCCCCGCCAGGTTGCCCTGCGCCAGTGCCCACTCCGCCGGATCGCTGTCCTTTGACCAGACCGTAAGCGCGTTCTGGAACGCCGTCTCGGCGCGCTCCATATCCGCGACGTCACCGCCCCAGTCGCCCAGCGCCGTGTAGGCGAGCCCGAGATTGTTCTGCAGCGTGCCCCAGACCTCACGGTCGTCGTCCGTCGCGAAATCGAGCGCCTCCTCGTAAGCCGCCACCGACGCCCGCAGCGGCGCCAGATCGCCGGCATAATAGCCCTGATAGTACAGCGCATCCGCCTGCCACTGCAGGTAGCTGACTGCCAGCGCCGGGTCCCATCGCTTCACCTGCTCGAACGCATCGCGATAGCGCGCCGCCGCCCCCGAAAAATCGAAGTTCAGCGACGCCGTATTGGCGTACTCGACATATGTCGCCGCAATCTCCAGCCGGTTCTGCCGCACCAGCTCCTCATCGCGATCGACAGTGGCCGCCAGCTCGTCCGCCCGCGCCGCCGCCTGGTCGCGGAACTTCAGCGCCACATCGATCGCGCCCTCGTTCTCCGCCTCGAGCGCAAGGTCGGACAGCCGGATCAGCTCCGCATCCGTCCGCGCCACCACCGGCCGCTGCGCGATGATCGCCTTCAGCTGCTCGGCGCCCTGCCGCAACTGCACCTCCAGCGACTGCCCATCGCTCGGGTCGAGCCCCAGCACCTTGAGCATGCCGTACAACGCTTCGAGCGGCACGCCTTCGTCCGCCGCG
>JBGAKM010000029.1:0-19887 GCA_044224395.1 Devosia sp. | reverse complement strand
GATGCCTTTGCCGTAGGCCCAGGCGTGCGCGAACAGGCTCGCATCCTTGAGCCGTTCGTTCCGAAGGTTCTCGTAAGCGCCGACGAGCGCGACGACCGCGGCGAAAGACAGCTGGAAGCTCGGGCGAAAGATGCTTGCCGGATCGGTCGCGATCACGATGACCCCGGCGATGGCGACGTTCCGCATGGTCAGCGCGCGACGACCGAACAGGACGGCGCCGAAGACCAGCAGGATCATCAGGGTCGAGCGGAAGGCGGCGACGTTGCCGCCTGAGATCGCGAAATAAAGGAGCGCCGCCGCGATGCCCGCCACGGCAGCCACGCGCTTGACCGAGACGCGCGTTGCAAGCCCCTCCCACGCAGAGAGCAGCAGCCGAAGGACCCAGAACACGCCGCCGGCGACGATGGTTAAATGCAAGCCAGAGACCGACAGCACGTGAGCGATACCGGCCGTCGCCATGGTCTCGCGGGCCTCATCGGTCACGGCGCTCTGGTCACCGTTGATGATGGCGCGCGCGATGCCGGCGGAGGGCTGGGACAGAACGGCGTCGATGCGGGCGGAGATGCCGCGGCGGACCGCGTCCACGATGTGCTCCGGCGTGGTCTCGCTGCCAGTCGACATGATTGTCGGCGATTGCGTGGAATTGCCGTAAGCGCCGATGCCGTCGAAATAGGCATGAAACTGCGTGTCGAACCCGCCCGGATAGACCGGACCGGGCACCGGCGCGAAGCGCAGCGGTCCCGTGATGATATCGCCGGGCGAGAGGTCCGGGCCGGCCTTTATCAGGACGCGGGCGCGTCGGACCGGCAGCGCCCGGGCGTCGGAAAGCTGCGTGATCTGCGAGAGGATCACGCGCCTTTCGTTCTGCGTCTCCGACAGGATCTCGTCGACGCGCGCCTGGTACGTTCCGTAGGCCGGTCGCGCCAGCATTTCGTTGCCGAACAGCGCGCCGTGGATCGGCAACAGGCAGAAGCCGAGCCAGACCGCAGCGATCGCGACCACGGCCCGCGTTGCGGCAAGCGACCTGCGGGTCACGGCAAGGCCGATGGCGGCGAGCACCGCGCCAGCCACCAGAACCGATACGTGCGGCTCAACCGGAAGGCTCGCCTCGACCACCAGGCCGGCGATCATCGCAAACGGCAGCAGGACGAAGCCGCGGCGCTCCTCGAAGGCAGCGGCGGCCGATTGCAGCAGGCCAGCGTGGGTCCTGGCGGTCGCTCGCGAACGCGGCGCGCGCACCGGGACGGGCCGATCAGGTATTTCGATGTCGTCGTCGCGCGGCGCGGCAAGGGTTTCCGCCATCGAGCCCCCCGCCCTTGCGATCCCCGGGGACCATGCTACACGGTGGCCGCCTCAACCACCAAGTCTGCCTGATGTCCAAGAAAGTCGTCACCCGTTTCGCTCCCTCCCCGACCGGCTACCTGCATATCGGCAGCGCCCGCACGGCCCTGTTTTCCTGGGCCTACGCGCGTCACACCGGGGGCGAATTCCAGCTGCGCATCGAGGACACGGACCGCGAACGCTCGACCGAGGATGCGGTGCAGGCCATTTACGACGGGCTGACCTGGCTCGGGCTCAAGTGGGATGGCGAGCCGACGCTGCAGTTCAGCCGCGCGTCGCGCCACGCCGAGATCGCCAACGAGCTGCTGGCTCGTGGTCAGGCGTACTACTGCTACTGCTCGCCGGAGGAGCTGGCGACGATGCGTGAGGAGGCTCGCGCCGCGGGCAAACCGCCGCGCTACAACGGCATGTGGCGGGACCGCGACCCGTCCGAGGCTCCGGCCGGCGTCGCTCCCGTCATCCGCATCAAGGCGCCGCTGTCGGGCGAGATCGTTGTGGACGATCACGTTCAGGGCAAGGTGGTGTTCAAGACCGAGAACCTCGACGATTTCATCATCCTGCGATCCGACGGGACGCCAACCTACATGCTGGCCGTGGTGGTCGATGACCACGATATGGGTGTGACGCATATCATCCGCGGCGACGACCACCTGACCAACGCCGCGCGCCAGATCATCATCTACAACGGCATGGGCTGGGACGTGCCCGAGATGGCGCATATCCCGCTGATCCATGGCCCGGACGGCGCCAAGCTATCGAAGCGTCACGGTGCGCTGGGCGTGGGCGCCTACCGGCAGATGGGCTATCTTCCCGAGGCGATGAACAATTACCTGGCGCGGCTCGGCTGGTCGCATGGCGACGACGAGCTGTTCTCGATCGGCCAGATGGTCGAGTGGTTCTCACTCGAGGGCCTGAACAAGGGCGCGGCGCGCTTCGACTTCGTCAAGCTGGAGAACGTCAATGGACATTACATCCGCGAGGCGAAGCCCGATTACCTCTACAAAGTGATGGTCGACACCGCCAAGGAAGTCGGGCGCGATGTGGATCATGTCGGGCTCGTGGCCAACAAGGACACCGTTCTAGCAGCGCTGCCCGAGTTACAGCCGCGCGCCAAGACGACGCTGGAGCTGATCGATCTCGCACAGTTCATCTATGCGGTGCGCCCGATCGCCGTCGATCCTGCCGCAGCGGAGCACGTCTCCGGCGACGCCAAGGGACTTCTCGCTGCGGCGCGCGACGTGCTGCGGGGACTTAACGACTGGACCGTACCCGCGATCGACGGGGCGATCCGTGCGCTGGCGGAAGCGCGTGGGCTGAAGCTCGGCAAGGTCGCGCAGCCGCTGCGCGTTGCCCTCACCGGCCGGACGGTGTCACCGGGCGTTTTTGAAGTCATGGTACTGATCGGTCGCGACGAGACCCTTGCCCGTTTGACGGATCAGGCAGGGGACTAAAGTCTCGTCTCAATAGGTCAGTGATATTCACCTATCTGTTGCAGTGATGGGGTAAATCGGCTACGCCATATCGACTGCATTTCCGCTATGTTTCCGTCATCGCCGCGCCGAATTTGCCGCGCGACGAGGCCTCAAGGAGAGCACCTCATGTCAGATACCGTCGCCAAGCTCACCATCGGTGACAAGACCTTCGAATTCCCGGTCTTGTCGGGCACCGTTGGCCCCGACGTGATCGACATCCGATCGCTCTACGCCAAGACGGGTATGTTCACCTACGACCCAGGTTTCACCTCGACTGCGGCGACCGACAGCACGATCACCTACATCGACGGGGACGTCGGCGAGCTCATGTATCGGGGCTATCCGATCGACCAACTGGCCGAGAAGTCGAACTTCCTAGAGGTCTGCTACCTCCTGCTTTACGGCGAGCTGCCGACCAAAGCGCAGATGGAGGACTTCGACTATCGCGTGACCATGCACACGATGCTGCACGAGCAGATGCATTTCCTCTATCGCGGCTTCCGCCGCGATGCGCATCCGATGGCGGTGGTCTGCGGCGTCGTCGGGGCGATGGCGGCGTTCTATCACGACTCGACCGACATCACCGACCCGATGCAGCGTGAGATCGCCTCGATCCGGCTCATCGCCAAGATGCCGACGATCGTTGCGATGGCCTACAAATATTCGGTTGGCCAGCCGTTCGTTTATCCGCGCAACGACCTCGACTATGCGAGCAATTTCCTCCGCATGTGCTTCTCGGTCCCGGCCGAGGACTACAAGGTGAACCCTGTCGTGGCGCGCGCCATGGACCTGATCTTCACGCTGCACGCGGACCATGAGCAGAACGCATCGACGTCGACGGTGCGCCTCGCCGGCTCGTCCGACGCCAATCCGTTTGCGTGCATCGCGGCGGGCATGGCGTGCCTCTGGGGCCGGCGCATGGCGGCCGCCAACGAGGCGGCGCTGAATATGCTCAAGCAGATCGGCATCGCCCGACAAGATCCCCGACTATCGCCAAGGTGAAGGACAAGTCGTCGGGCATCCGCCTGATGGGCTTCGGGCACCGCGTTTACAAGAACTACGATCCGCGCGCCAAGGTGATGCAGGAGACGGCCAAGCAGGTGCTGGACGATCTGGGCGTCGAGGACAATCCGCTGCTCCAGGTGGCGCAGCAATCGAGCATATTGCGCTGACCGACGAGTACTTCATCAGCCGCAAGCTCTACCCCAATGTCGACTTCTATTCGGGCATCATCCTCGAGGCGATCGGCTTCCCGACCTCCTATGTTCACTGCGATCTTCGCGTTGAGCCGCACGGTGGGCTGGATCAGCCAGTGGAAGGAAATGATCGCGGACCCGCAGAAGAAGATCGGCCGCCCGCGGCGCTCTACCGCTGGACGCCGGCCCGCGATTACGTGCCGCTCTCTACGCCGCTGAGGCAGGTGGACAGCACACGGCTGGCAGCATCTTCAAAGCGGCGCTTCGGGCGCCCTTTTCCATTCCGGCGCGGATACGGGCGAAGCCTGCGCGCTGGCGTTCGATCTCTTCAGGCTCGTCGAGCAGGCTTTTGATCTCGCCGACGAATGGACCGGGCTCGGCTTCGAGGCCGTAGAACTCAGCGACGACTTCGTCCCCGAACAGAATGTTGGGTAGGCCAATGAAGCGCGGTTTGTACTTGTTCAGCCGCTTCATCTGCGCGCGATCGGCGACATAGGTGATCGCCATCGGGACGCCGGCGAGCGCCAGTTCCAGCGTGACGGTGCCGCTCGTCGCCGCAGCGATGACGGCTTCGCCGAACGAGTCGCCCTTGGCCTTGGACGACGTCGTGACAAAGACCGGAGTCTTCCAGGTCGTCACGACGCTGAGGACGTAGTCCTCGAGATGCCGAGGCGTGGGCAGAACGAAGCCGGTGACGCGATCGTGGTTGCGGAGCGCAGATGCCACCTTCTCCATGATCGGGAGGTGCCGCCTGAGTTCGCCGATGCGACTTCCCGGGAGGAGCAGCACCGGGCCACGTTCAGGCTGGCTGGTGCGGAAGGACGTATGTTCGAGCGCCGGGTGCCCGACATAGGACGTCGGCGGCCCGCCGAGTTTGCGCATCACCGAGGGCTCGAACGGAAGAACGGCCAGCACCTCGTCGTAGAGTGGCTTGAGGAGCGGCGCCCGTTCCGGCTTCCAGGCCCAGACGCTGGGGGCGACATAGAGCAGAATCTTGCCGGTGTAGCCGGCCTTCCGCAGGCGTGTGGCGACGGTCTGGCTGAAGACCTGCGGTCGATGAGAACGAGCAGGTCAGCTACTGTTCGATGATGCGCCCTGACGGTCGGCGCACGCGCCAGAGCAGTGCAATGGCAGGCGCTTGAGAACGTCGGTGAGGCCCATCACCGAAAGGTCGCTCATCGGATAGAGCGACTTCAGCCCCTCCCCTTCGAGCTCCCAGCGCCGACCCCGGAGGCGTCACGCGCTCGCGAATGCGGATACGCTTGACGAGATCGGCCCCGATCCGGTCGCCGGACGGCCCCCTGCGACCAGGAACAGTCGGATGGGTTCAGCCATGCAACATTCCGACCACCGCAACGCCACGCGCGACCGCCTCGCGCTCGATCGACGGCCGGTCGAGCAGCAGTGTGGCTCCCGCCTCCACAACGATGGTGCCGATGCCGGCATCGGAGTCGCCGATCACCGTCTGCGGGCCGATCGCGGGGAGATCGATGAAGTGGGGCTGACCCGGCTTGGGCACCTTGGCCAACACCAGCTGGCCGCCGCTGTCGCCGGTGAGGCCGGCTTTGCGCAGATGCGCGACGCGCGCGATGAGATCGTCCGTGCCGCCGATGTCCTCGGCCGCGATCGGACGTTGGGCCGACACGACGATGGCCTGGCTGAGATCGATGGCGCCGATCGCCCGCGCCGCGTTCAGCGCATAAGCGGCGACGCTCTGTCGCTCGGGCGTCAGCGGCGGTCCGCCGATATGTCCGTTCGGGGCAAGGAGGTCCGGTGCGACTTCGTGGGCGCCGACGAGCTCGTAGCCCTGCGACTTGCAGTAGAGCTGGATCTGGCCCCAGAGGCCGACATCGCCGAGGCCGCCGACAACCGCGCCCGCACTCGTTCCGAAGGCCTTCGCCACGGCCCTGCGGATCGCATCGGTGATGTGCACGCCACCGGCGAAGACGAGATGGGACGGACCGAAGGCCCTGATGCTGCCGAGCAGTTCGTCGGCAGCATCCATCGATGTGCGAACGATTTCGTCGGCGTCGATCGATGGCCGACCGACGAGGTCGATGACCTGCAGGACGTCGCCGTGGCGGCGCACGGCGCCGGCAACGTGTGGAACCAGCTCACCTCGCCCGGCCACGAGGGTGACGCGCCTCGTCATCAGTCGTCGCCGTGGCCGTTCCGCGGCAACGTCAGCGGGCTGTCCTGCGCTTCGACGATGAACTTCACCACGTCCTGCACGAGCTCGTCCTTGGGGAAGATTGCCGAGGCGTCTTCGACCCGCTCGCGCAAGGTGCCCTCGCTCGAAAAGATCATGCGGTAGGCGGTGCGGAGGTTGTGGATGGCTTCGCGGTCGAAGCCGCGGCGCTTCAATCCGACTAGGTTGAGCCCGGACAGCTCGGCCGGGTTACCGACCGCAGCACCGTACGGGATCATGTGCTTTTCGACTTTGCTCAGCCCGCCCACGAAGGCATGGGCGCCGATATGGACGAACTGCGTGGCCCCGGAATAGCCGCTCATCACCACGTAGTCGTCGACACGGCAGTGGCCGGCAAATGTAACGTTGTTCGAAAAGACGACGTTGTTGCCGATGATGCAGTCATGCCCAATGTGGACGCCGATCATAATCCAGCAATTGCTACCGATCTTCGTGATCATCCCGCCGCCGGCAGTACCGGGGTTGATGGTCACGTGCTCGCGGATGGTGGTGTTCTCGCCGATCTCCAGCGTCGACGGCTCGCCGGCGAATTTGAGGTCCTGCGGACGATGTCCGATCGAGGCGAACGGGAACACCTTGCAGCGCGCGCCGATCGTCGTTCTACCGGTTACGACAACATGCGACAGCAGCTCGACTTCGTCGCCGAGCTTTGCGTCCGAGCCGACGATGCAATAGGGCCCAACCTTGACGCCCTCGCCCAATGTCGCCCCGTCCTCGACAATGGCCGTAGGATGGATGCTGTTGGACATCACTGGCCTTCGACCGACACCATAGCGCCAACCTCGGCCTCGGCGATGAGCGTGGAGCCGACCATGGCACGGGCTTCGTACCAGCCCATGGCGCGGCGGCGGCGGATTTTCCTGATGTGGTACTCGATGATGTCCCCCGGGCGCGCTGGCTTGCGGAACTTGCATTTCTCCACAGTCACCATGTAAACCACATGCTGCCCTTTGGTTCCGTCGGCGGCGATCGCAATGGCCCCCGCGGTCTGGGCCATGCCTTCGATGATGAGGACGCCCGGAAAGACCGGATTGTCGGGGAAGTGTCCCTGAAACATCGGCTCGTTGAAGCTGATGTTCTTGATGCCCACGGCAGAGTCGTCGCTGTCCACGTTGATGATCCGGTCGATCATCAGGAACGGGTAGCGGTGCGGGAGGAGCTGTAGGATCCGGTCGATATCGAAGGTGGCGAGTTCCTTGCTCTCGCTCGGCATCGGGTCAGTTTTCGTGTCCACTCTTGTTCCCTTTACTCACCATTCGCAGCGTCGCTGTCTCGCGCCGCCAGGCATGCACGTCCTGCGCCGGAAATCCGCCCACAACGCTGCCCCGCTTTACATCCTTTGTCACAACCGCTCGCGCAAGCAGTATCGAGCCGGCGCCGATGGTGAGATGTCCCGTGGTGCATGCCCCCACGCCGATCATCACCGAATCCTCGATGATTGTCGAACCGGCCAGCCCGGTGACGCCCGCAACGAGGCAATTGCGTCCGATACGGCAGTTGTGGCCGACTTGGACGAGATTGTCGATTTTGGTGCCCTCGCCCACAACCGTGTCGCCAAGCGCACCGCGATCCACGGCGGAGTTGGCCCCGATCTCCACCCGGTCCTGCAGGATGACGCGGCCGAGCTGCGGAATCTTGCGGTTCCCCCGGCCCTGCTCCAGCCAGCCGAAGCCTTCGGCACCGATGCGGGCGCCCGCGTGCAGGACCACCCCGTTGCCGAGGTACGCACATTCGATCGTGCAGTTGGCGCCGATCGTGACGTTACGGCCGATCGTGACGTTGGCGCCGATGACGGTGTTGGGGCCGATGACGGTGCCCCGGCCGATCTCGACGCCCGGCCCCAGCACGACGCCTGGCCCGATGCGGACGTCGCTCTCTGTTACGGGCAGCGTCTGGTATGGCCGCAGCAGGTCGCCGACGACATCGTGCACGGTCTGCGGGTAGAGCTTTTCGACGATCGCGACGAAGGTCAGGTGCGGATCGCGCGTGACGATCGCGCGGATACCTTCGGGGACGTAAGGGCGGAGTTTCTCGTTGACGAGAACGACGCCGGCCGCGGTGCCCTGCAGCGCCTCGCGATATTTTGGCAGTCCCGCAAAGGCGATGTGACCGGGGCCCGCGAGATGAAGTTCCTCGACGCCGTCGATCAGCGGGTCGTCGGCCAGATCGGCAGCCAGCTCAACGGCCGCCAGAATGCGGCTGAGAGGCTGTGAACCGGCGAAGGGGTGAAATCGCGTATCGACCATAGCATTCGCAATGAAAAAGGCCGCGGCGGCTGGGCCCCGCGGCCTTTGAACTGTTTCACGCCGGCTGGATCAGAGCAAGCTCTGGAGCGTCAGCGAGAAGGTCGGGCAGTAGAGGCCCGAACAGCCGATCTGGCTGGCCAGCGTGTCGGTGGATGCGCCGGTCAGCGGCACCGCCATGTCGCCACGCAGCGGACCGAACGGCGAGTCCCAGACGATCGACGCGCCAATCGAGCTCTTGACGTTGTCGGTCAACGAATTCGGATCCGCAGTGCCCTGACCCTGGCCGCTGATGATCGCCGCATCGGCAAACAGCGCACCGCTCAAGCCGTAGCTTTCAGGCAGCATCGGGATCGGGAAGCTGAGCTCGGCGGAGGCACCGGCATAGGCCATGTAGCCCATGATTTCGCCTGCACCGGTCTTGGGGCCCATCCCCTTCTGGGAGAAACCGCGAACCAGCTGCGGACCGTAAGTGAAGTTCTCGAGCGAGTTCACGCCGGTACCGCTGAAGTCGTTGATGATGCCGCCCTGGACCTTCACGCTGCCGACGAGACCGAAGTCGGAGTTGAGCGGCATGAAGTAGCGCGCCTTGGCTTCCGTCTTGAGGAAGTTGTAGCCCCAACCAACGTAGGACTGCGTCAGCGACGCGGTCAGACCCTCGGTCGGCTTCTTCTGGTCGTCGAGGCCGTTGTAGTTCAGCGAGTAGCCGATCCAGGCCTTCTGGAAGGTATCGCTCGGCGAGTAGATCGTCGAGAACCCACCCAGCGCCGTGTCCGTGATGACCGTCTGGTCAGCGCCGGCAAACACCTGGGCCCGCAGATCGCGCGTCACCGGCAGACCGAAGCGAACCTGGCCGCCCGTCGACGTGATGCCGTAGATGTTGCTCGCGGTCTCGTCCGTGATGCGGTGGTAGGCATCGACGCCTGCCGACAGCTTCAGACCCATGAAGTAGGGCTCGGTGAACGAGAAGTCGAACGACCTGCCGCCCTGGCTCGCCCCGATCGACGCGCGGAGATACTGGCCGCGGCCGAGGAAGTTGCGCTCGGTCAGCGAGAGTTCGCCGAGGATGCCGCTCTGCGAGTCGAAGCCGGCGGTGACGCCATAGTCGCCCGTCGAGGTTTCCTCGACCGTGATGTTGAGCACGACCTTATCGCCGGCGCTGCCCTGCTCCACGCCGATACCGACGCGGGAGAAGAAGCCTAGAGCCTCGATGTTCTGCTTGCCCTGGGTCACGAGCGCCCGGTTGAAGGGGTCGCCTTCGGCAAACGGCAGCTCGCGGCGAATAACGAAGTCGCGAGTCTTCTCGTTGCCCGTGATGTTGATGCGTTCGACGTAGAGCCGCTGGCCGTTGTCGACGAGGAACGTCACGCCGAACACATTGCCCTGGCGATCGATGCGCGGACGCACGTCGGCGAACGGATAGCCGAGGTTGGTGGCTTCCACGGCCATGTCCTGGACGGTACGTCCGAGGTCGGCGGCGGAGTAGCGCTCACCTTCGCGGATGCGGATCGTGGAGGTCAGCTGGTTTGCATCGAGGCCGGCGATCGAGGTTTCGACACCCACCGCGCCAAACGCGACCGGCTCGTTCTCCTGCACCGTGATGCTGATGAAGTAGCCCTGGCGCTCGGCATTGTACTCGGCGACAGCGGAGGTCACCTGCGCGTCCGGGAAGCCATGGTTTGCGTAGTACTGGCGGATCAGCTCGCGGTCGGCCTCGAGCATCTCGGGCGTGTAGTTGTCGTCGCGCAGGAGCCAGCTCAGCCAGCCGGTTTCCTTGGTCCGCATGACAGTCTTGAGTTGCCAGGCGCTGACGCTGTTATTGCCGGTGAAGTTGATCGCGGCGATGCCGGCGCGCGAGCCTTCGACGATCTGGAAGATGACGCGCATGCGCCCATCGCCCACCGGCTCAAGCCGGTAGCTCACCTTAACGTTGCTGAAGCCGACGTCCTGGTAGGCCTTGACGATCGAAGCGACGTCGCGGGCGAGGCCGGCGTCGTCGACGGTGCCGCGGTTGATTGTATCGATCATCGCCACGAGGTTGGCGTCGGAGAATCGGACGTTGCCTTCGAACAGCACGGAGGCCGCGATGCCGTTTTCGGTGACGGCGACGTTGATGGTCGAACCGGAGGCCTTGACGCTTGCCGTCTTGAACAGGCCGGTGCCGAGCAGCGCGTCGACAGAGGCGTTGAGCTTGTCGTTGGTGATGGTGTCGCCGATTCCCAGCGCCAGATACTTGATCACCGTGGCATCATCGACCTGCGAGTTGCCGCTGACGTTGATCTTGGAGACCGTCGCCGCCTGAGCGGCCTCGACCCCCAATAACGTTCCGCCGATACCTGTCAGCGGCGCCAAGAACATCAGCGCCAGTGCGAGAAATGCACTGCGCGCGAACTTGGTGGGATCGATCATGGTCTATATGCCTCTCAGACGAGGCTGGGAATCGCGCACGTGCTGCCCCCAGCTAACTCACCCGGAAGCATTTACCCGAATTTTAACCAAGGGCAAGCAGCAACGCCCTGTTGCGTTAGCAAAAGCTTGGTCACCGTGCATTCGTGCAACACACCGAAAACCAAGGTTAATGAATGATTTACGACGCGTGACGCAGGGCCGACAGGATGGTGTCGTTGAGTAGTGTGAAGATCATCAGCGTACCCACTAGAGCGAACCCCACGCGGAAGCCGATTTCCTGCGCCCGCTGGCTCAGCGGACGGCCCCGGATCGCTTCCACGATGTAGTAAAGCAGGTGTCCGCCATCGAGCATCGGGATCGGCAGAAGGTTGAAGATGCCGATGTTGAGCGAGAGCAGCGCCGCAAGGTTGATCAGCGCCAGCCAGCCCAGGGTGGCGACCTCGCCCGAGACTTTGGCGACCTTCACCGGTCCGCCCAACTGCTCGACATCGCCACGGCCGACAAAGAAATCGCCCAGGAACGCCGCCGTCCGGATGACGATGAAGCGAATCTCCTCGACGCTCGCGCCGATCGCCTCGACCGGCCCCGGCCTCACCAGCACGATGTCGCTGTCTTCGATCGTCCGGCTGACGCCGATGCGGCCTACGCGGTGAGTATTGCCGAACTGATCGGTATCCTCGGCCACTTCCGGCACGAGCAGGACGGTCACGATGTCCCCTGCCCGGTCGATGACGATCGTCACCTCCCGCCCCGGCGCCGTCGCGATCAGGCGCTGGAAGTCCGAGAAGCTGTCGACGGCGAATCCATCAACCGAAACAACCTTGTCGCCCGCGAGGATACCCGCCTCGGCGGCCACGCCGCCAGCAACCACGTCACCAATCACCGGGGGGATCGTGTAGCGGCCATAGCCCAGCAGCAGCGCGTAGAGGACGAGGAACGTGAAGATGACGTTGGCGATGGGACCAGCCGCGACCACGGCCATCCGCTGCCAGACGTTCTTGTTGATGAATAAGCGTTCGCGCTGCTCTGGTGGCAGTGCGGCGACGGTCTCGGGGTCGGGCATGCTGGCGGCGTTGAGGTCGCCGACGAAGCGGACGTAGCCCCCCAGCGGAATGGCCGAGATTTTCCAGCGCGTGCCGTGCCTGTCGTTGAAGCCGACGATCTCGGGGCCGAAGCCGATCGAGAAGGCCTGCACCGCGATGCCGTTCCAGCGGGCCACGAGATAATGCCCCATCTCGTGAACGAAGACGATAACCGTCAGGACCAGGATAAAGGCGGGGACCGCGTAGAGGACCGGCAGGCTGAGGAAGGACAGTTTCGACGCTCCTGAAGTTCAAGCACCTGCCTAGGCGGCGATTGCGGTCACACTTGGACGCCGCCCGGGCGTTCGCAAGGTGTCTTTACGCCCTACCAGTAAAGGATCCCGGTGGGGACGTTGCCAAATCCCGCGTGAATGGCGCCGACCGCAACCAGGAGGATCAGGCCGAAGGTCACGCTGTCGAGCCGATCCATGAAGCCGCCATGTCCCGGGATGATGTCGCCCGAATCCTTGACGCGGAACAGGCGCTTGATGGCACTTTCGATGAGGTCGCCCGACTGCCCGGCTACGCCGAGAACCGCCGAGAGCAGCAGCCCCACCCACCAGGGCGACGGGGTGAAGACGGCCCAGTAGATCGTGCCGGCGATCGTTCCGATCAGCCAGCCGCTGACCGATCCCGAGATGGTCTTGGCGGGCGAGATGGTCGGCGCGAGTTTGGGGCCACCGATGAAGCGGCCGACGAAGTAGGCGCCAGTATCGTTGAGGGCGATGACGATCCCCAGATACCAGCCGGCGACGATTCCGGCGGGCACGACGCCGCGCAGCTCCTGCACGGCCACGAGCACAACGGCAAAGAAGATCAGCCCGCCGATGCGCCAGGGAACGGCCGTCCGCGCCCCGAACAGCGCCACCAGCACCGCGACAGCCGCCGGCACGAGCGTGCCGATCGGTCCAAACGCCGGATAGGCCAGCGCCGCTATCGCGATGAGCGCGCCAAGCGCCCAGCCGAGCGGCGCGATCGGCTTGAGCGTCACCATCTGCTCGAATTCGCGATAGGTAATCGCGAACACGACAGCGGCAAGCGCGGCCCAGACGTAGCCGCCGAAGTAGAGGCCGGTCGAAATGATGACGATCAGGACGACGGCTGAGATAAGGCGGGGACCCAGATCGGCCCATGAGACGGTGGAACGCGGCGGCGTGCCGCCGGATGGCGCGGGCGCTGTCACCGTGCTGCCTCAACGCCCCCATAGCGACGGTCCCGGCCGGAATATTCCTCTAGAACGCGCAGGAACGACGTTTCGTTGAAGTCTGGCCAGTTCTCATCGACGAAGACCAGCTCAGAATATGCACTCTGCCAAAGCAGGAAGTTCGAGAAGCGACGCTCGCCGCTGGTGCGGATGACGATGTCGGGGTCCGGCATGCCTGCCGTATAGAGCGCCCGGCCGATCGTCTCCTCGGTGATATCCTCGGGCTTCAGGCGGCCGGCCGCGACCAACGAGGCGATGCGGCGCGTCGCCTCGGCGATCTCGGCCTTGCCGCCGTAATTGAACGCGACCTGCAGGTTGAGGCCCGTGTTCTGCGCTGTGGTCGCCTCGACCTCGGCGATCAGGCGGCGGAGGCTGTCGTCGAGACCGTCGCGCGAGCCGATGATGCGTACCCGCACATTGTTGCGATGCAGCTTCTCCAGGTCCGACGCGACGAACCGGCGGAGCAGGCCGAAAATGAAGCTGATCTCGTCCTTCGGGCGCGTCCAGTTCTCGGACGAGAAGCTGAACACGGTCAGGTAGCCGACCCCATAGGTGATGCAGTGCTCGACGATACCACGGAGGGCCTTCACCCCGGCCACGTGCCCCTCGGTACGCGGCTTGCCGCGCGCCTGGGCCCAGCGGCCGTTGCCGTCCATGATGACCCCGATATGCGCCGGAATCCGGAGGTCCGGCCGCGAAGCGGCGCGAGACTGGATTGCGGGTTCGGTCGGCATCAAGACTCTCCGGGCGAGGAGCGGTTGGGGCGCAGGTTAAACCTGCATGATTTCCTGTTCCTTAGCGGCAAGCGTCTGATCGATCTCGCCGATTGCATCGTCCGTTGCCTTCTGCACGAGGTCCGACTTGCCGCGGCTGTCGTCCTGACTCATGTGGCCGCCCTTCTCCAGGGTCTTGAGCATTTCCATTCCATCGCGCCGGATATGGCGGATCGCGACGCGCGCTTCCTCGGCGTATTTGTGCGCGACCTTGGTCAATTCGCGGCGGCGCTCTTCGTTCAATTCGGGCAGCGGAACCCGGATCGTGGCGCCTTCGGTCGAGGGGTTGAGGCCAAGACCGGAGTTGCGGATCGCCTTGTCGACCGCAGGCGCCATCGAGCGGTCCCACACCGAAACCTGTAGCAGGCGGGCTTCCGGCACCGTCACCGTCGCCACCTGGTTGAGCGGCATGCGTGTACCGTAGGCCTCGACCATGACCGGCTCGAGCAGGCTGGCGCTGGCGCGCCCGGTGCGCAGACCCTGCAATTCGTCGCGCAGGGACGCGATCGACTTCTGCATGCGGGTTTTCATCTCGTCGAGATTGAAGGTCGGCGGGGCGGCCATGTCGTACTCCTACTGCTTTTCGAGGCCGACGAACGTCGAGCGTGTCTTGCCGCTCAAAACGCCCATCAGGCCCTCTTTGTCGTCCAGAGCATAGACCAGTATCGGCAGCCCATTATCTCGCGCAAGTGCGAAGGCCGCCGTGTCCATGACTTTGAGGTTGCGCGCGATGACTTCGTCATAGCTGACGGTTTCATAGCGCCTGGCTTTGGGATTCTTCTTGGGATCTTCAGTATAGACGCCGTCGACCTTGGTGCCCTTGAGCAGGACGTCGCAGTCGAGCTCGATCGCCTTGAGCGCCGCGGCCGTGTCGGTGGTGAAGAACGGGTTGCCGGTGCCACCGGCGCAGACCACGACAAAACCGTCGTCGAGTGCGGCCTTTGCGGCCCGGGCCGTGAAGCTGTCGGCAACGGATGGCATGGTCAGGGCCGAAAACACCTTCGCCTTGGCCCCGCCGCGGGTGATCGCGTTCGAGAGCGCCAGCGAGTTGATGACGGTGCCGAGCATGCCCATGAGGTCGGCGGTCACGCGGTCGGTGCCCTTTGCGGCGACTTCCATGCCGCGGAAGATGTTGCCGGCGCCGATGACGATGGCGATCTGGACGCCCGCCTTGGACGCCGCCACGATCTGATCCGCCATGGCGTTGAGGAAGTCCGGCTCGATGCCGAACGACTGGTCGCCGGCGAGAACCTCACCCGAGACTTTGAGCAGGATGCGCTTGTAGGGAAGCTTGGCCATCAGCGCCTCTCGGAGGGGAACACTGCGCGGCGAATCCTGCGCAGCTACGGCAGGTTAGATGACATTCGGGCGGACTGGATACCAGCCCGCCCGAGGATTTTTTCAGCAATCAGGCCTGCGGCTGCTGCGGCACGCCGGAGGTGGCGGCCACCTCGGCGGCGAAGTCCGTTTCGGCCTTCTCGATGCCCTCGCCGAGCGAGTAGCGGACGAACTTGGTCACCTTGATCGGCGCGCCAGCGTCCTTCTCGGCCTTGGCGACGACGTCGCGGACCTTGCTCTCGCCGTCGATGACGAAGGTCTGGGCCAAGAGCGTCTGCTCTTCGTAGAATTTGCGCACGCGGCCTTCGACCATCTTGGCGACGACGTCGGCCGGCTTGCCGCTTTCCTTGGCCTGCTCGGCAAAGATCGCGCGCTCCTTCTCGACGATCGCGGGGTCGATGTCGTCCGGCGACACCGAGAGCGGGTTCGTGTTGGCGATGTGCATGGCGATCTGCTTGCCCAGGGCGAGCAGGACGTCCTTGCTGCCGGTCGACTCGAGACCCACGATCACGCCCAGCTTGCCCATGCCGGGCTTGACCGTGTTGTGGACGTAGGAGCCGATGGCGCCGTCCTTGACCTCGATCACCGCGGTACGGCGCAGGTTCATGTTCTCGCCGATCTTGGCGATGGCGTCGGTCAGTTCACCTGCAACCGAGCGGCCAGTGCCGGGGAACGGCATTTCGGCGAGCTTTTCGGTGTTGCCACCGGCCTCGACGCCGAGCTTGGCGACGTTGCCGACAATGGCCTGGAACTGCTCGTTGCGCGCCACGAAATCGGTCTCGGAGTTGACCTCGACGATCGCGGCCTTGGTGCCGTCGACGTTGATTCCGACCAGACCTTCGGCGGCGATTCGGCCGGCCTTCTTGGCGGCTTTGGCGAGCCCGCGGGTGCGCAGCCAGTCAACGGCCGCTTCCATGTCCCCGCCGGTCTCTTCGAGAGCCTTCTTACAGTCCATCATCCCGACGCCAGTGGCTTCGCGGAGTTCTTTGACCTGCTGAGCAGTGACTGCCATTTCGATCACCTTTCATGCGACCTGGAATCCAGGCCGCGCCTATTGAGTTTAAGTGAAGATGCCGTGACGGCCGCTTATTCGGCGGCCTGGATCGCGTCTTCGGCCGGAGCCTCGACGGCTGCGCCGAGATCGGCACCGCGGCCAGCCGACGAACGGCCAATGCCGTCGATGGCGGCGCGCGACACGAGGCCGCAATAAAGCTCGAGAGCGCGAGCGGCGTCGTCATTGCCCGGAACCGGGTAGTCGACCGTATCGGGATCCGAGTTCGAGTCGATGATCGCGATCACCGGAATGCCAAGGCGACGCGCTTCCTTGATCGCGTTGGCTTCCTTGTTGGTGTCGATGACGAACAGCAGGTTGGGCAGATTGCCCATGTCCTTGATGCCGCCCAGGTCGCGGTCGAGACGCTCGCGCTCGCGGTCGAGCAGCAGGCGTTCCTTCTTGGTCAGGCCTTCGGCTCCTTCGCTGAGCTGGCCTTCCAGCTCGCGCAGACGCGCAATCGACTGCGAAACGGTCTGCCAGTTGGTCAGCGTGCCGCCGAGCCAACGCGAGTTGACGAAGTACTGGGCCGAGTCACGGGCCGCCTGCGCGACAACCGGCGCCGCCTGGCGCTTGGTGCCCACGAACAGAACGCGACCGCCATCGGCCACGGTGTCGGACACTAGTTGGAGCGCGCGCTGCAGCAGTGGCACGGTCTGGCCGAGGTCGAGGATGTGAATGTCGTTGCGCACGCCGAAGATGAAGCGCTCCATCTTGGGGTTCCAGCGGTGCGACCGGTGGCCAAAGTGGACGCCTGCTTCGAGCAGCTGACGCATGGAAAAGTCGGGCAATGCCATAAAAGGCTCCTTTACCGGTTTTGCCTCTGCGGAGCGGTCAGCGGTTCGAACCGCCACCGGATGGACCTCGAAAGGGCCGGCTCCGCATGTGAATTACGCCCGGGAAATGCTGGACGCGCGGCGCATATAGGGGAAATGCCCCCGATGCGCAAGGACCGCTCGGATGGTGCGGCGTCCGGTCCTTACAGCGGCTTGCTGCGGGACATCACAAGGGCGGCGACGCCGAGGCAGAGGAGCGCGCCGGCGATCAGCGAGTCGTCCTGGATGGTGAGCGTGCGGTGCAGCAGCGATCCGAACATCGGCAGCATCAAGATGATGCAGCCGGCAAGCAACGACAGAAGTCCGATGGCACGCATGACCGGTCCCACTTTGCGACCGGAGCAGCTTGGACCTCATCGATCAACGACGGCTTAACCCCGCGGATTCAAACCTGTCGCAATCGTTCAGATCGAGTTCAACGGCTCTGAACCATCCTCGCCAGCAACCGAGGAGATGTCCATGTCCCGCCCCCTGATGCTTGCCGCGCTGTTCGCCGGCGCCGCCCTGCTCTCCCTTCCCGCTCCCGCCGCCGAGACGCTGGTGGTGGAAGGCGAGGAGCATTGCGTCGTCAACGTCGCCAGCTGGGACCGGCTCAACGTCCGCGACGAGCCGAGTTCCAACGGGGATATCGTCGCCAAACACCGCTACGGCGATTGCGGCATTGTCGTTACCGGCGGCCCGGTCGGCAGCTGGTATCGCATCGAGGACGGCCACTACGAAGGCTGGGTCAACGGCAAGTACATCTCGATGGTCTCACCCTCAATGTATTGCGTGACCGACGTCGACGATGGCGACGTGCTCAACTTGCGCAAATGGCCATCGACCGTGTCTGAGGTTGTCGCGGAACTCGATCCCGATCAGTGCGACATCGCCTTCCTGCCCTACGCGACGGGCAACTGGCAGAAGGTTCGCATCAACGGCGACGAGGGCTGGGTAAACCGCAAGTTCGTCAGCGGCGAGTGAGGCCTACTAGTTCAGCCGCACGTCCACGACGCCGTCGAAGGACTTGATCGCGCCGGCGAGCGCCGGGTTGATCTGCCAGCCCGCGCCGATGTCGATCTCGTAGAGCTTGCGGCCCTGCTCGCGGGCGACGACGAACTTGATCCGGCCATTGCCGCCCGGTTTCAACTGCTTGTGGATGGCTTCGAGGCACCTGGCGTCGTCGGCCTCGATCTCGAGGAACTTGCCGGCCTTCTGGGCGGCTTCGTCGAGCGGCTGAACCGACTGCACCCTGATGCTGATCCCGTCGTCGCGCTCGTCAGCGTTGACCCCGACGATGACATTGGCTCCCGGCTGCAGCAGCGCACCGTAGGCCTGAACTTCTTCGGAGAAGCCGATGACCTCGTAGCTCCCGGTCTGGTCGGAGAGCTTGACGACCATCATCGGCGTCCCCTTCTTGGTCCGTCGGTCCGATCGGCTGGTCACCGTGCCGGCGAGCTTTCGGGCGCTGCCGCCGCGATCGCGCACTTCAACTTCCAGGTCCTGGTAGGTCCAGACGCCCATCGCCTTGAACAGGCCCGTGTATTGGTCGAGCGGATGCGCCGAGACGTGAAAACCGATGGCTGCGCGCTCGCGGTCGAGCTTTTCAACGAGGCCCCAGGGCTCGAACTTCTGCGTGAGCCGGATCGGCTCGGGCGTGCCGTCGTCGAACAGGCCGCCCTGCCCGGTGCTCCTGTCCTCGGACAGGCGCTGCGACTGGCCGATAATGTCGTCGATCGCGAGGAATGCCTGCTCGCGCTTGGACACGAGGCAATCGAAGGCGCCCGCGTTGACCAGCGTTTCCAGCGTGCGCTTGTTCATGATGCGCGGGTCGACCCGCGTCGCGAAATCGGCGAGGTCCTTGAACGGCGTGTCGCCGCGCGCTTCGACGATGTGCTCGGCAACCGCCTGCCCGACGCCTTTGATCGCGCCGATGGCGTAGAAGATCTTGCCGTCGCGCGCTGAGAAGACTGCCTCGGACGTGTTCACTGACGGCGGCACGACCTGGATGCCGTGCTTCTTGGCGTCCTCGCGGAATTCGCTGAGCTTATCCGTATTGGCCATGACGTAGGTCATGGAGGCGGCCATGAACTCCTGGAAGAAGTGCGTCTTGAGGTAGGCCGTCTGGTACGTGATGTAGGCGTATGGCGCAGAGTGCGATTTGTTGAAGCCGTACTCGGCGAACTTGGCGCAGGCATCGAAAATCGTGTTGGCGAGCGCTTTGCCGATGCCGTTGTGCTTTTCGGCGCCTTCGAGGAAGCGGCTGCGCTGCGCATCCATCTCGGCCTTGATCTTCTTGCCCATCGCGCGGCGCAGCAGATCGGCTTCGGCGAGGGTGTAGCCGGCCAGTGACTTGGCCGTCTGCTGCACCTGCTCCTGATAGGTGATGACGCCGTAGGTCGTCTCGAGGATCGGCTTCAGCAGCGGGTGGAGGTACTCCACGTCCTCGTCGCCGCGCTTTCTGGCGCAATAGGTCGGGATGTTCGCCATAGGACCCGGACGATAGAGCGCTACGAGCGCGATCAAATCCTCGAACCGGTCCGGGCGCATGTCGACGAGCGCGCGACGCATGCCCGGACTTTCCACCTGGAACACGCCGGCGACGTCGCCTTTGGTCATGTTCTCGAACGTCTTGGCGTCGTCGATCGGGATGTCGGTCAGCGCGAACTTGGTGCCGTTGCGGTTGATCATCTTGACGGCCTGATCGAGCACCGTGAGCGTCGTGAGGCCGAGGAAGTCGAACTTCACCAGGTC